>JBGAVP010000055.1:0-7441 GCA_044228065.1 Chitinophagales bacterium
TGTAATAAAGCTGATATACACATGCTTTTGACCCACTCTAAAGTACGTAATATCTGCTACCCAGAGTTCATTAGGACGACTTGTTATCATGTCTGTGATTAGATTAGGATATTTTCGTAGCCAATGATTCGAGTAAGTGGTTCGAATATTTCTTTTTCGCTTTCGTACCAAGAGCTTGTGGGCTGCTAATAAATCAAACAAGGCATCTCTACCTATTTTGATTTGATGATTCAAAAGAAACGATTGTAGCATCACATACAACTTTCGGACACCTATTGCTGGGTGTAAAAATCGAATCGCCTTAACTTCTTGAATAATCAAATCAGAAGCAAGGTTCTCTTCTTCATAGTTCCAAAAATATTGATAATAAGCCTGTCTTGTGACACCAAGTAATCGACAGCATCTACCTAAGCTCACACCAGGATAGCTGTCTTTTATTTCACGGATTACTTGGTATTGGGCTTTTTTCGGATAGGTATTTTATACTCCTTTTCCGCTATCGTTATCATCTGTAGATACATTTCTTTGAGCAAGCGTTCGTCCTCTAACTGCCGCTTTAAAAGCTGAAGCTCTTGCTGGGTGTTGGGTTGGTCAGGATAAATAGATTCCGAAGATTTGGACATAACAGACAAAGAAAACCTTTTAGAGGCTATACTTATACTACAGACGCCATATTTTTCATAAATACGCATCCATTCTATGATTCGTGTATTCCCTTTAATATGATACACCCTTCGTGCTTCTGATTTGGTAAGTTTGCCAGATAAAATTTCCTGTACAATTTGCTGCCGCAAGGCCTCTGAATACTCATGTGTTTTTTGCATTTTATGTTTACGTTTGTGTAAACCTATTTCAGGACAAGACAGTAGCCGCCTGTTGCTTTTAAGTATTTCTTCTCTATTGCTAAGTGCGCGTCATGCCCAGCTAAGCGTAGAATGACAAACTATAAAGAGCAAGGGTTTGTCAATCTGTGATGAACACCACAATAATTACATTTGCGAATGAATAAATCAGAGATTTATTTCCACCATAACGTAGTCAGGAGACTACATCAAGCGGGTTTTTTTCTCTTAGTTCAGAATGAAGTTCCCATTTTAGTTCGTCCGAACAGTTATACCTAGTCAGCATAACTAAGTCTTAACATGTTTGATAAATAATTAAATTTGACAACTCATTTTAAATGAATTGCCATGTACAAATCTATCCTACTTCTCCTTGTCCTCTTTCTCACTTCTTCGGCAGTATTGCCATGCTGCGCGCAAACTGTAAACCTTGAACGTTTCTACGAAAATGCCCGCGTTGGTTATAAAGATAAAAACGGAACTATCATCATACAACCCAACTATGTTGCCGGCAGTGAGTTTAGCGAGGGTTATGCGCTTGTACTGAAAGACGGCAAACGCGGTTTCATTAATGCGCAGGGCGAAGTGGTCATTCCTTTTATGTATGAAGATGCCGCACTCTTCAAAAATGGGATAACCCCAGTGATGCTGGGTGGTAAATACGGTTTTATAAACACGGCCAATAAAATGCTGATAAAACCTACTTATGACTATGCTGAAAATTTTGTGAATGGATTGGCTTTGGTGGTGGAAAATGGAAAGACAGGCTTTATCAATACTACTGGAGCGGTAGTTATAGCCTTGCAATACGAACAAGCAATGGGTTTTATGAATGGCTTGGCAGCGGTCAAAACCAACGGCAGGTGGGGCTACATAGATGCGAGAGGCAAAACTATTCTACCTTTTAAATATGAACAAGCCTCTTGCTTTATGGCAGATGGCACAGCACAGGTAGGTATAGACAAAGAACGCTACAAAATAAACCGCAAAGGGCATATATTAGAAAAGCTAAAAAACTCCGAAGAGGAGGAAGAACATAGAGAGCGGCATAGAGAAAGAAAACAGAAATAAACAATCAACAGAAGACGAAACTAATTTGTATGAAAAGAATACTCTTAATCTCCTTGCTTAGCTTATTTTATACACTTGCAACTGCCCAAGGCGGCACGTGGACTTGGGTAAAGGGTTCAAACGCAGTAAATGACCATGGCAATAATGGCACTATTGGTATATCCAATAGTGCCAACTACCCAGAAGGTAGATACCAATCTGTGAACTGGATAGACCTCAACGGCAATTTTTGGATATTTGGAGGCTTGGATAATTCCGTTTCGCCACGCAATGACCTTTGGAAATATGATCCACTCACGAATATTTGGACCTGGGTGAATGGTTCTTTAGCAACAAATATTTGGGGCAGTTATGGCACACAAGGAGTACCTTCTCCTAATAACATACCTGGTGCACGTGGCTATGGAGTAGCTTCTTGGACAGATAAACAGGGACGACTATGGCTTCATGGCGGCAGTGGGATAGACGAAACAGGTCATTTTGGTCGTTTAGATGATTTGTGGATGTACGATATTCCAACCAATCAATGGACGTGGATGAAAGGGAGTAACAGTCTTTTAACTACTTTTACAACATATGGAACTTTACAAGTTCCATATGTTGATAACACTCCAGGAGGAAGAGATGAGAGCAATACAGCCTGGGTAAAATCGGATGGCACACTATGGACTTTTGGCGGAAGTGAATATGGGAATCTTTTCAATGATGTATGGAAATTCGACATTACCACTAATGAATGGACTTGGATGAGTGGTGGAAATATACCTACATCTGATTTTGGTATCTTGGGTGTAGAATCTATTTCTAATTTACCCCTTGCAAGATCCACTTACACTAGTTGGCAAGATGCTAACGATAATTTGTATATTTTTGCTGGAGGGGCAGATTATGGTAAATATAATGATGTATGGAAATATAATACCACTAACAATCAATGGACTTGGATAGCAGGTAGTTCATCACCAAACGCACCAGGGAATTATACACAAAAGTGTGTAGCCGGTGGAAACGCCTCACCTTCCGCTCGGATTGAGAATAGAACCGCACAACTATTTGGTTGCACTAATGTTTTTTGTACCTTTGGGGGAATTAATTACTTAGACCAAGCCTGTAATGATCTCTGGTATTTTAACACACAAAATAATGAATGGACTTGGGTAAGTGGCAGTAGCACTGGAAATGACTTAGGAAGTTACGGAATAATCAATGTGCCGTCATCTTCCAATATGCCGCCTTCGCGCTTTGGGGTTAGTATGTGGGTGCAGCCCACGGGCACTCTTTGGGTGTGGGGTGGGATGGATTCCCTTAATAATAGATTTTCGGATATGTGGAAATTTGAGCCAGATACTAATTGCATAAACTCAGTAAAGTATATAACTCCACTTTCAGCAAAGCTTTCTGATAGTTCTATTTGTAAAGGAGATGCAGCTTTTTTAACAATTACGGGGGGGCATGTTGTTTCTGTTTTGCCAGAAGCAACGGCTCATCTCGTTGATTCTGCCAATATTACTTTTACTCCCGCTACTTCTACCTCCTATACAGTCATTGCTTCTGGCTTCTGTGGAGTTGATGATACCTTTCATTTTCTTATCACTGTTTCACCTCCACCCAAAGCAAACTTTGTTTTGGAGGATAGTATCTTTCTTGTGAATCAGGCTATTCCAGTTCAATACAGTTCATCTGATTATGATACCATATATACGATACTAAATGGTCAACCCATTTCGCCCATTCCTAATTATCTCACTATTAATCCGGCTGGCACAAATTGCCTTACTCTATTTGCAACTAAGTATAACGGGTGTGTGGATACTTTACAGAAATGTTTCTATATTCTTGCACTCGCCATTCCTAGTGCCTTTACTCCAAATAGTGATAATCTTAACGAAACATTCTATCCCATATATTTGAATAAGCAAAATACAGAGATTACTTCCTTTCGAATATATAATCGATGGGGGCAGCTTGTTCATGATAATCCACAACATGGCTGGGATGGTAGAAAACAAGGAAATCAACAGCCCAGTGAAAACTACACCTACTTCTTAACAGTTAGAGCAGAAGACATCGCAAACCCAGGTCAGATTAAAGAATTTAAGAAAATGGGTACATTTACGCTATTGAGATAATACCAATTAGGTTATTAGATAGTGCAATAGTTTCTTTATTCCTTTGCGACTTTCCCGCTCTTCCGAATTAGTAATTCCGAAACCTTATCTAAGGATTTGTAATCCCTTTTACACATTCCAAGTTCCCATTTCATCTACTCTTTCCACCAATCAAAAAAACTCATAGACTGGTAGGGTATAAAAACACAACGAAAGCCTTCATAATATTAGACAGCAAAACAGTAAAATAATCCGTCCCTTTTATATTGGTTTCTGTACCGCCTTTATCAGCACCAAAAAAACTTTTACGAGTACCTTGAAAAAAATTAAAGGTACTCGTACAACCTTTGAGCGTACTCGTACAGTTTGTACGAGTGCCCGTAAAAGCTATACGAGTGCCAAGAAAATTTATACGAGTACTCGTAAAGTTTGTACGAGTACCGTGAAAAGTTGTAGTGGCTTAATACAACTTGTACGAGTACCAAGAATTTTTGTACGAGTGCCAAGAAAAGTTGTACGAGTACTCGTAAAGATTGTACGAGTGCCTAAAAATAATTTTATGGTACTCGTAAAACTTTTACGAGTGCCAAGAATTTTTGTACGAGTACCAAGAAAAATTTTCCACCGTTGTAGCCTGCCAAAAAAAATATTTTGGGGGTTCGGTTTGGTAACTTTTAGAAAGTTGTAAAACCTTCAAAAAAAGATGACATTATTTTGACATTTCTTCACAATTGGTAGCACAATAAACTGCTAAGCAGCTGCGTTTTATCTAAAATAAAAACAGCATGATACTACCACCTTTACCACCTGCTCATATTTGGTAAAACCTGCAAGGAAACTCACCGTCAGCAAACCGGATGCTGATACGCGCAGTGGTGAGGCGCACTTGCTAAAAATTGATTTTTTGACCGCTTTATTTGAAATCATGGATTCATAACCGCTGGGCAATTAGATAATAGCGGGTTTCTGCTTGCCTTGCCCTTAAAAACAATTAAAATGAAAAAGGATTATATCCCGGCTCAGGATGCCGAATTTGACACCTGGCTGGATAATTTTGCTACCAAGCTGCCTACCTATGCTACCACACTGGGTGTGGATGCTACTCAGGTGACAGATATTACCACTGGTATTACGAATCTGCGTGCTAAATACACCTTGGCGCAACAAAAAAAGGCGGAAGCTAAAAGTTTGCTCAACGATTTTAGAGTAAACAGAAAAATGGGTACTAAAGATGGTTTACGCCCTTTAATAAATTTGATGAAAGCCAATAAAGACTATACCGATACCATAGGGATGGATTTGCGTATAGTGGGCGAAGAGCATGTAGTGGATTTGGCTACTGCCAAACCATCGCTGAGTACGGTAATAGAGGGTGGTGTAGTGAAGGTAAATTTTGATAAACAAACAGCAGAAGCGGTGCGTATTTACAGCCGTATTAATCAAGGCACTTTTAGCTTGATAGCGGTGGTGTTGCACTCTCCGTTTAGCGACAATCGCCCCAATCTGCAAATGGGTACACCAGAAAATCGTGAGTACTATGCTTTCTACATGGATAACGATGTAGAAGTAGGGCTGCAAAGCGATACGGTGTCTATCAAGATTTAGCAGCGTAGCAGACATATGGGAATACAATGTACTGACAGTCCGCCTTTGGCGGGCTGTCTTTAGTTTAGGGGGGGGGTAAAAGAAGCATTAGCCCTAGTTGTCATGTTGAGTGTAGCGAAACATCTCTGTATTTATTGTAATAAGATCCTTCTCTGCGCTCAGGATGACAATCCGCTTTGGGTAAGCTCTTACTTAAGAGCAAGAAAAGAACTGATTATATACAGAACACCCACCTAACCTCCCTCAAGGGAGGAACAACAGCCTTTGCATTCTTTCCCCAAATAAAAGCTTCGTGTTCTTGGTGCTCTTGGTGTTTAGAATTGTGACTTGTAACTTGCGACTTGTGACTTGCAGCTTTTAGATAAAAATAAAATCCGATACGCTTTCTTTCCTATTTCTCCATCCTAAAAAAATTTACCTTTGCGCCCATGCAAGAAAAAATCCTCATCATAGATTTTGGGTCACAATACACCCAGCTTATAGCACGCAGAGTAAGAGAAGCAGAAGTTTACTGCGAAATAGTTCCTTACAACAAAATTCCTGAGTTAACAGATACCATAAAAGGAATTATTTTATCTGGCAGCCCTTGTTCTGTAAGAGATGCCGATTCTCCCAGAGTAGATTTAGAAAAACTAATAGCGCACAAACCTTTGCTGGGCGTTTGCTATGGAGCGCAGTTGCTGGCACAAACCTATGGTGGCTCGGTAGAAAAAAGCGACAAGCGGGAATACGGAAGAGCGCATTTAGATATAAAAGACAAAAACGATTTATTGTACACCGATGTTTCGAACCATTCGCAAATATGGATGAGTCACGGTGATACCATTAAAGTTTTAGGAGATAAATTTCAAGTAACTGCGGGTTCCGATTCTATAGAAATGGCTTCGTTTCGTGCCAAAGAGGGCGTATTTCCAAACCCCGTATATGCACTTCAATTTCATCCCGAAGTTTTCCATTCTACCGAAGGGCACAAAATTCTAAACAACTTTTTGTTTGCCATTTGTAAGCTGGAAACCAAATGGACTTCTGCTTCTTTTGTAAACGAAACCATCGGCAATTTAAAAACGCAGATAGGCGAAGACAAAGTGATACTGGGGCTTTCGGGCGGTGTAGATTCTTCAGTTGCAGCTATGTTACTTCAGAAAGCAATTGGCACCAATCTCATCAGCATTTTTGTGGACAATGGTTTGTTGCGTAAAAATGAATTTGAATCGGTATTGCACAACTACCGCGATATGGGTTTAAATGTAGTGGGGGTAAGAGCGGGCGATTTGTTTTTAAGCGAGTTAAAGGGCGTGAGCGACCCAGAGCAAAAGCGTAAAATAATTGGCAGAGTTTTTATAGAAGTATTTGAAGAGGAATCGAAAAAACATCCCGAAGCAAAATGGCTGGCACAGGGAACTATTTACCCCGATGTAATAGAATCGGTTTCGGTAAATGGCCCCTCGGCTACTATCAAATCGCACCACAATGTAGGCGGTTTGCCAGAGCGCTTAAAACTAAAAATAGTAGAACCGCTTCGCTTTTTATTTAAAGACGAAGTGCGCAAAGCTGGAAAAGAGTTAGGCTTACACCCCGATATTTTACATCGTCATCCGTTCCCTGGTCCTGGTTTGGCGGTGCGTATTTTAGGAGATATTACCGAAGAGAAAGTACGCACGCTGCAAGATGCAGATGATATATTCATTAGTAATCTTAAGAAATTTGGACTCTACGACCATGTTTGGCAGGCGGGTGTGGTGCTTACGGCTGTAAAATCGGTTGGGGTAATGGGCGATGAAAGAACGTATGAAAATATGGTAGCCCTTCGTGCTG
>JBGAVP010000023.1:0-57857 GCA_044228065.1 Chitinophagales bacterium
TAAGTTATTGCTTACGCTAATTGTACCCGTAGGTACATTGGTTACTTTTATACCCGCAGATCTAGCGGCTGTAGATGTAGCCATTGCCGAACCTGCTACTACAGCATAAGCAAAGGTATCTGTATTTATGTTCAAATTTAACATAGCCCCTGAAGATTGAATTCCAATTACACCTCCTTGAAAAGTAGCACTAGATGTACTAAAATTCACAAGTTTATTATCCGTTATATTTACGGTGTGATTTGTACCACCCATATCATTCAATATTCCTATCAATTGATAAGAAGAACTGCTACTTGTACAAGTATCATTAACTTGGTTATACTTAATATTGGAAGCATGGGTGGTGGCAGGTGCCGTTCCACTATTTCTTAAATAAATACCATTGTTATTCACTGCAGAATTCCCCGATACAATGTTGTAAGAAATATTTGTATTGGTGCTATGAGCTACTAATACTCCACATTGAGAAGTACCTGGTAATCCACTATAGCCACTTCGCATAGCTGTTCTACCAAAAACATAAATTTTATTTCCTAGTGCATAGGAATTTCCTCCTACATCTGTGTTGTCGTCATAAATAGTGCCTAAACCTAAATGTGCTATTCCATATGCACAATTGTAAATAGTATTGTTAGTATAAACGTGATTATTGTTGCACCCAGCAGAAGTTGTTATTGGAGTAGAATTAGCATTGAAAACGTGGGCAGTATTAGAATATATACCAATTTCACCTTCACTACCACTTGCAAAATTGTTCATAGTAATAGTACAATTTTTTACAGTGCTGTTGTTAGCTCCATTATTGCTATTTGCAAAAAATGCATAGCCAAATTCCGTGTAAGTGCCTGCCGCACCAAGACTATTTGCAGGATTTTCCCTTAAATCAATAGCATCAAAAGTTACATAATCAGTTCCCACTACTCTTATGATGGCATCAAACGCATTTCCAGCGGAATTTGCTCCACTAGCAGTTATAAGAGGATTGGCTCCAGCGCCTGCAGCCTTTCTAAAAACAATGGTATTGGTAGAAGAACCAGTAGCTGTGTTGATTGTAAAACCACTACCTGGCGCTGTTTCCGTAAACCCTGGATCTATATCAAAAATAACACCTCCTGCCCCCACTCCACTAGTATTAAGTGCAGAGATAGCTGCTGCTAGAGTGGTGTATGTTTTTCCTGAACCTACTGTTTTAACACCAGTAAGTTGAGCATAAGTAATACTAGAAAATGCTGTAATAAAAACTACAACTAAAACAATTGATTTCAAAAAGTAATTAGATTTCATAATATATATTTAGGTGCTTATATGCATTTGCTGCAAAAATAAATAAAAAACCTTGTGTAAAAAATATTAATAATATTTACTAAATAAGATGCCGAATGATATTTCAATTAATAAGAATTAAATTTTAGTTAGTTCACTAGTAGGGAAACGCTTATTATAAACTTCAAATAAGTTTGCTTTACTGCCCACCACCTTTTATTTTACTTTCGAAAAATTTCAGAAACTTATTTTTGCTGATTTACTATTTTTTTTTGAAACTACTTTGATGGAAAAGAAAAGATACTATATTTGCAATCCCTAAGCAAAAAGGAGCGGTAGTTCAGTTGGTTAGAATGCTGCCCTGTCACGGCAGAGGTCGCGGGTTCGAGTCCCGTCCGCTCCGCAAAAAACCTCCCCACACTAGTTGTAGGGAGGTTTTTGCTTTTATAGACTTTTTACCTCATGAATACAGAAATATCAGCGCTCGTTTCAAAATTAAATTTGCTACCACATCCGGAAGGAGGCTGGTATAAAGAAACCTATAGAGCCACAGAAACAATAGCTTTAGAAAGTGGTTCGAATACTTTCCCGGCAGGAAGAAATTTCTCCACGGCTATTTATTTTCTTTTAGAAGGAGTTAATTTTTCCGCTTTTCACCGCATAAAATCAGATGAACTTTGGCACTTTTATACAGGCTCTGCACTTCATGTTTATGTAATTCATGAAAATGGAACGCTAGAAATAATAAAAATGGGAAGTGATTTAGAGAAAGGAGAAGTCTTTCAAGCTACGGTAAAAGCTGGCTGTTGGTTTGCTTCCCAATGTGCTGATGTTTCGGGATTTTCACTTGTGGGATGTACCGTTTCACCCGGTTTCGATTTTCAAGATTTTGAAATGGCTAAAAGAGCAGAACTAATGGAAGAGTACCCTACTCATGCAGCTGTTGTTACAGCACTTACGAGAAGTTGAAATTCAAAAAAGGGAAAGGTAGTTTCCATTCACTTTTGCTTCATGGTCTAATAACCATTTTTTTCTATCTAAACCACCGGCATAGCCTGTGAGCGAGCCATCAGAGCCAATTACCCGGTGGCAAGGAACTATAATGGCAATTTGATTTTTACCATTGGCAGCACCTACTGCTCTTATAGCTCCTACATTTTTCAGACACTTAGAGAGTGCTAAATAGGTGGTAGTTTTACCAAAGGGTATTTCTAAAAGTTCTTTCCAAACTTGTTGCTGAAAGGCTGTGCCACTTTGAGATATAGGGACTGTAAAATTTTTTCTTTCTCCTGCAAAATATTGTTCCAATTCTTCTTTACACTGCAGCAAAATTAAAGGAATCTGCAAATCAGATTTTCCTTTTTCAAAAACAAAACCCACCTCTTGAACTTCATTTTCATTTCCCTTAATTTCTAAGAGACCTAAGGGAGATTCCATGTATGTTTTGAAAACTTGCATGTTATGTTTTTTCGCTTTGCGCGCGTGAGGGATAGAAGCGTAAAGCCCGCATCCGCCAAAGGCGGAGAGGACTTGTAGCGAATAGCCCGACCCGTAGCTTTGCGGAGGGGGCACGCCCAAATTTAAATTGATTTAGTTACTCTTTAATTCTTCCACATCTTTTTTTAATTCTTGCATAATGGTTAAAATATTCTGAAAGGAAACATCGGTGCCTTTGTTCAGGTAACCCATGTGCAATACGGCTTTCCAAATCTCCAAAACCTCTTCTACTTTTATGGGGTAGGCAGGGTAAGAAGTATTATCGGAGCGGAGAATCAGCGTTCCAGTTTCTTCTATTTGATTAAAAACCCTCTTGTAAACGATACCATCGTGCTTGGATAAAACGATGTACGTATTGCCATCTTTGATGTTTTTCCAGTTATCTACATACTCGCCTACCACCACAGAGCCAGGCTGAATGGGCAACATAGAGTCTCCCTTAATTTCAAAAGCACGATAGGTTCCTGATGGTAAAAAGGGCAAACGAAAACGATTCAACTCCTTTATAAAAGTGGGATCTGTGAAGCCACTTAAATAACCCGCTGCCGCTTTTACGGGCACCATTTCTATATTTTCATTTTCCTTTTTATCTACTGTAATTGCCAATACACGCAAATTTTTGCCCGTCACATCTAGTTGTTCCTCTGTGAAAAGTGGCACCTTTTCGGTCAAGCGAATATCTTTGGTAATGAGGTTATCAATAGACACATTAAAAAGCTTTGAAAGTGCCGCCAATACTTCATAGTTGGGCTTTGCTCTTCCTTCTTCATACGAGCCAATAAGCGAGCGCTTTGTTTCTAACTCAGTAGCCAATTCCTCTTGCGTCCAGCCTTTTTGCTTGCGTAAAAATTTAATATTGCTGTGAATAAATTCCATAAAATATATTTACGCAAAACTAATTTTTTTAGCAATTAAATGCTAATTTTAATGGCTATTTCTTTAAAATGCAAGAAGCCCGAACTATTCTACATCTTGATTTAGATTCCTTTTTTGTTTCGGTGGAGCGATTAAAAGATCCATCGCTCAACGGAAAGCCTGTGATAGTGGGTGCTGTGGGAAACAGAGGGGTGGTATCTTCTTGTAGTTACGAGGCTCGTAAACTAGGCGTACACTCGGCTATGTCGGCAGTAAAAGCTCGACAACTTTGCCCACATGGCATTTACATAGGAGGTGATATGGCATCGTATAGTAAGTATTCGCGCATGGTTACTCAAATCATTGCAGACAACGCGCCTCTTTTTGAAAAGGCATCTATTGATGAGTTTTATATAGACCTTACAGGCATGGATAAATTTTTCGGAAGCTATAAATGGGCTACAGAGCTACGCGAAAAAATTATTAGAGAAACTGGCTTGCCTATTTCTTTTGGTTTATCGGTAAATAAAATGATGGCAAAAATGGCTACTAATGCCGCTAAGCCAAATGGGCAACTACAAATAGAGAGGGGAAAAGAACAAGAATTTCTAGACCCGCTTTCGGTTATCAAAATTCCATTTGTGGGCGAAAAAATGTATGAGTCGCTACAAAAAATTAAGGTAGAAACCATAGCTGATTTAAGACAAATTCCTTTAGAAAAATTACTAAAATATTATGGAAAATCAGGTGCAGATTTATGGAACAGAGCGAGAGGATTGAGCACCGCTCCTGTTTCAAACTACCGAGAAGAAAAATCTATTTCTGCCGAAAGAACTTTTGATACCGATACTTCTGATATAGAATTTCACCGGTCAGTGATTTTTATTTTAGCAGAAAAACTATCGCACGAACTCCGAAAATTGAATAGGCTTACCTCCTGCATTGCCATTAAACTACGGTATAATGACTTCACTACAGTATCCAAACAATTTACCATTAACTACTCTCATTCTTCCAAATATTTAATAGAACAAGCACAAAATATTTTTCACGAGCTCTATGAAAAAGACAGACCCGTTCGCTTACTGGGAGTTCGTTTCAGTGGTTTAGTATTCGTAAACTCTCAGTACGATTTATTTGATGATAAGGAGGAAGAAAACAACTTATACAAAGCAATAGACAGTGTAAAAACAAAATACGGAACTAACAAATTGGTTTTAGCTAGAGGAATGGATATGGGTTCAATAAAACGAAACAAAGATGTATTGGCTGAAATGAAGAGAGAAGTAAACAGAGAGAACTCTCAACAATAAATTAGACAATTCACTTGGGTTGTTTACAATAGGGTAACCCCAGAATTTATATTTCTATCCAACAACTTTGTACATTCGTATCATGTACAACCGTATTCAAAATTTTCTTTTAAACCTCCCTCCTATTTTTAGAAATATTTTTTTTCTAACTACAATCGCTTTTGCAGTATGGATGCTTTTTTTAGATGAGAACAATATGATTAACCAATACCGTAAACGCTCAGAATTAATAGATTTAGAAAAGAAAAGAGATTATTACAAAAATGAAATTTTTAAAGCTCAAGAAAAATTTGAATTACTCACCACCAATGCTGCTTCTCAGGAAAAATTTGCACGAGAAAACTATTGGATGAAAAAAGATAATGAGGATGTTTTTATCATTGAAAAAAAGTAAAATTACATCTTTACAACCCTGCATCTTTTATCCTAAAATCTGAAATAAAAATGGCTTCTATCTTATCCTTAACTCCTGAAAATTTTGTTGACTACGAATTGTTAGATTCAGGTAATTTTTGGAAACTAGAGCGCTTTGGAAAATACATCACCATTCGCCCAGAGCCACAGGCAGTATGGGATGCAAGCCTTAGCTTGAATGAATGGGAACAAAAGGCTCACGTAAAATTTGTTCCAAAATCTTCGTCTTCTGGGGATTGGAAAAGACTAAAACAAATGCCCGACCAATGGAATATTCAATATTCTATTCTTGAAAAAAATTCTATAGCATTTCGACTGGGACTTACCTCCTTTAAACATGTGGGTGTATTTCCTGAGCAAGCTGTGAACTGGAATTATATTGCAGAGAGCATTTCTTTGCTAAAAACAGACAAGCCAAAATTTTTAAACCTTTTTGCCTATACGGGTGGAGCCTCTTTAGCTGCAAGGGCTGCAGGTGCAGAAACTTCGCATTTAGATTCGATAAAACAAGTGGTGACCTGGGCAAATGAAAATATGCAATTGAGCAAACTAGATAATATCCGCTGGATAGTGGAAGATGCTTTAAAGTTTGTGAGAAGAGAAGTGAAACGGGGCAATAAATATCACGGTATTATCCTAGATCCACCTGCATTTGGACATGGGCCTACTGGAGAAAAATGGAAACTAGAAGATAACATAAACGAGATGATGAAAGCGGTACTCGAACTTTTAGATGAGCAAGAACACTTCCTCATTTTAAATGCCTATTCTCTAGGTTTTTCTTCGTTGATTTTAGAGAATTTAGTAAGTACTAATTTCAAACCATCTAATCTGGAAATAGGAGAATTATTCTTAAAAGATTCCTTTGAAAAGAAACTTCCTCTAGGAGCTTTTGCTCGATTCAGAAAAATTAGCTAAGCCGATTTGAAAGGTCTTTTAATAATTTATCCATTAACGCATTAAAGACCTCTAGCTCATTTATATTTAGTGCTTTCAATGGCTCTGATAATTCCTCTTTGTAATTGTCAATCTGAGTCAACAGGCTCAATCCTTTTTCAGATATAATAACATCCACTGCCCGCTTATCATTTTCAGAAACTAATCGCTGTATTAATTCTGCCTTTCTTAATCTTTCCACCATCCTTGAAATATCGCTATTTCTATCTATCATTCTGTCTTTTAATAACCCGATAGTGATGGGTTTGGATTGTTGTCCCCTGAGGATTCGAAGCACATTGTATTGTTGGGGTGTAATGTCAAATTTCTTTAGAAAATTTTGATGAAAATCGCAAAGCATATTTGATGCATACAACAAACCAATAGACGCTTTTTCATGGTCGGTACTGAAGTTTTTTTGTTGTATTAGTTCCTCTATCATTCCCATACAAATATAAATTTAATTTAAGTTGTCTGATTTTACAATTTTAATGAAGAAAAAAGTTCGCTATAAAAGAAAACGGAGCCACTAGGACTCCGCTTTCAAAACTAAAACCAATTCTTAAAATATCTTACTTTTTATTAATTTCTATGTTTACTTTGATTTCTACTTCGTCACTCAAGGCAAGACCACCAGCATCTAATGTCTTATTCCAAGAAACACCAAAATCTTTTCTATTTATAACAGTAGTAGCCTTAAAACCTGCTCTGGTTCCTCTCTTATCGGTAAGACTACCGTTGTAAGTCAAATCCCATTTCACTTTCTTAGTTACAGCTTTCATAGTGAGGTCTCCCTCTAATTCATATTTCTTTTCAGAAATCTTTTTTAAAGAAGTACTTTTGAAAATTATAGTGGGATATTTCTCCGCTTCAAAAAAATCTTCCCCTCTTAAGTGTTCATCTCTTTTGACATCATCTGTATTGATTGATTTTGTTTGAATGGTAAAATCTACATTCAAATCTGAAAAATCACTTTTATCTGATTTAATGTTGGCAGTAAAATCTCTAAAATTTCCTACGGTTTCAGACACCACCATGTGTGTAACAGAAAAATTTACAGAAGAATGGGATTTATCTAAATTCCAAACTGTTTGAGCCTTTACTACCGATGTAGAAAAAAGTATTGCGAGTAATATTAATTTTGTTTTCATGATACAATAGTAATGACAAATTTTAAATGTTCAAACACTTAACTGCTAAAAAAACTTAATTTTAATTTATAGAGCATAAGCAAAAAACTACATCCTTGTAATTTTAGAACATGGAACGATATTTGACAAGAAGAGTTTAAATGCTTAAATTTTACAATATGAAAAAAAATCTGCTTACCCTTTTTACACTGTTTCTAGTTTTTACTAACCTTTCGGCACAATGTGTTATTGATACTACTCATTTCACTGGTTCAAAATATACCTACCCTGATACGCTACCATGTGTAATTAGAACTCTAAATTATGATACTACTCTTCAGATAAAAGTTCCTCTTCAAGCTAATGCCAACGCCATCAACCCCATTTATCCAGCAGGTTTATTGGTAAATGTAGATTCTGTAAGAGTAGACAGTGTGACAGGTTTTCCCAATGGAATCAGCTACACTATGAATCCATTATCAAAACAATTGAAGGGTGGAGAATATGGTTGTTTCAAAATATTTGGTAACACTACCGCCCCAATTGATAGTTACTCACTCAGTGTTTTTGGCACAGCATGGGTAAAAGTAGGTACAAACCCTATAAAACAAAGCGGAAATTTTAGTGCCATTTTTCCTATCAAATTGCGAGTGATTGATTCTACCGATGCCTGCTATGGTAAACTACCTGCAACTGCCATAAATGAAATCAGTAATAAAAATTTGAGTATTCGCTTATTCCCAAATCCGAATCAAGGAAAGTTTTCGCTAACGCTACAATCAAATACTGCTGAAGATTTGAGCCTTACCGTTATCAATGCTATAGGTAGCACCGTACATTCAGAAAAGATAGAAATAAATGGTACGTTTCAAAAACAGTTAGACTTAACTAAACTTCCTTCGGGGTTTTATTTTCTGCAGATTCAAGATGGGAAAGCAAAACAGACAAAGAAGTTTGTTATTGAATAGTGATGATTGAATGTTAAGCATAAAAAAAGGCGGAATTACTTCCGCCTTTTTTTATTTCATTCTTACTTTAATTATTCAACAGAAAACTTAGAACTGTATTTAGTTTTGCCATCAGTAAGTTGCAAAATGTAAATTCCTTTAGAAAATTCAGCAACATTAATTTGTTTGTTTTGATATCCAATCCAATCGATTTTTTCAGACATTACTTTTCTTCCAAGTTCATCAAAAATTAGCAAATCTCCGTTTATTCTATCTACCGTATTAACATCTAAATTTAAAACATTAGTTGCAGGATTTGGATACGTTTTAATAATAGCATTAAAATTTGTTTCTGCAATTCCAGTATTGGTAGCTCTGCATTTGTCACCAACATTAATTACATCCAATGAAAAATTGAAAGGGCTATTACCAAGTGATGCCAATGCATCTAACGAAATAGTAGTATCACCACTAGGTACAAACTGTGCAGGAATTCCACTTACAGTGATTCTTCCGTGTGCTGTCAAAGGATAGTTTCCCTTAGGAGCAGTAGTAGTTCCATATATTTTAGCACAGCCACCTACCCCAGGAAATAAATGTCCATTTAATGGATTAATAGAATCAGAAATTCCAGCAGGAAACCCGGAAATAGAATCAATTTCCAATGAATCAATAGTTACAGTCAATGGAAATGGAATAGCTACAAAGTCTTGCAAGTTTACTTTGTAAGGAATTTTAAATTGAAGCGTTTGATTATAAGCTACCGTTCTAACTACACAAGGAAAAGTATCTGGTGAAAAGAATTTCCCAGCTGGTACTAATGTTGTGTCAATGGTACATTGTGCGTTAGATAAAAAGAAAGCTCCAAATACGAAACTTAAAACGAGTGCAATTTTTTTCATGTTGTTTTGTTTTTTATGATTTATGTAAATATAGAAAAATGTCTTAAACTATTTCCTTAGGAAAAATAACTCGAAAAATCCAAAACAAGTATCAATACTCCTTTCCTTCTGCTGCCATTTTTTCTAGAGATGCAGGTACCGCAAAACGTTCACCGTATTTAGATTCTAGCTCTTTGGCACGAGCTACAAATGCTTTTACTCCATAATCATTGATATACTGCAAAGTGCCTCCTTTAAATGGAGCAAATCCCCATCCGAAAATAGAACCTATGTTAGCATCAGGTACTGTTAGCAAAACATTTTCATCAAAACATCTTACTGTCTCAATACTTTGAATGAAAAGCATCCGATCTATCATATCTCTTTCAAATAAATCAACCGTATTAGGGAAGTTTTCCAAAAGACCTGACCAAAGGTATTTCTTCGCATCTTTCTCTTTAGGATACTCATAAAATCCAGCACCTTTTGCTTTTCCCTCTCTCCCTAACGCAATCATTTTGTCTATCACTTTGTAGGCAGAATGATTAGGAATAGATTTGCCTTCTGCTGCTAAATCAAGATTGGTTTGTGTGCGAATATGTGCAATGAGCGATAATGAAACTTCATCTGTCAGAGCCAATGGCCCTACTGGCATACCAGCTTGCAATCCCGCAGCCTCTATAGCTCTTGGGTGATTGCCTTCTTCTAACAAAGCGATACCTTCCAATACATACGTAGCAAAAACGCGAGAGGTATAGAAACCACGTGAGTCATTTACCACGATAGGTGTTTTCTTGATTTGCTTTACAAAATCGAAAGCACGAGCCAGTGTCTCATCTGAAGTTTCTTTACCAATGATGATTTCTACCAACGGCATTCTATCAGCTGGGGAGAAAAAGTGCAAACCGACAAACTGTTTTGGACGAGAAGATTTTTCGGCCAGACCAGTGATAGGAAGTGTAGAAGTATTAGAAGCAAAAACGCCTGTAGCATCCATCACAGCTTCAGCTTCAGCGGTTACTTTTGCTTTTAGTTCGCGATTTTCAAACACGGCTTCTATAATTAAATCACAGCCTGATAAATAATTGGCATTAGCTGTTGCCTTTATATTATCTAGAATTTCATCCGCCTTTTTTTGTGTGGTCTTTCCTTTGCTTACTCTTTTCTTGAGCAAGTTTTCAGAGTAAGCCTTTCCTTTATCCGCACCTTCTTGCGATACATCTTTGAGTACTACTTCTAGCCCACTCATAGCACAAGCATAAGCGATACCGCTGCCCATCATACCAGCACCCAACACGCCCACTTTTTTGAATGAGAATTTTTCTGCAACAGCAGGACGAGATTTTCCTGCATTCAATTCATTCAATTGTTTCCAGAAAACGCCTATCATATTCTTAGCTACTTTGCCAGTAGCCAGTCCTGCGAAATAGCGTGATTCAATTCTAGTAGCTGTTTCAAAATCTACCATAGCTCCTTCTATAGCCGCAGCCATGATTGCCAATGGAGCTGGGTAATTGTTGTATGTTTTTTTTGCCAGCATAGCTGGTGCAACCGGAAGCATACCTGCTACTTTAGGGCTTGTAGGGGAACCACCTGGAATCTTGTAACCATCTACATCCCAAGGTTGCTTAGCTGTTTTATTGGCTAAAATCCATTCTTTCGATTTAGCTAACAATTCTTCTTTCGTTGCTACCAATTCATGTATCAACCCTGTGCTCAATGCTTCTTGTGGTGAAAGTTTTTTTCCTTCTGTCAATAATGGAAATGCAGGCTGCAAACCCAAAATACGAACAAAACGAGTTACTCCTCCACCACCAGGAAGCAATCCTAGTGTCACTTCTGGCAAACCTAATTGTGTCTTAGGATTATTGATGACAATTCTTCTGTGGCAATTTAAAGTCATTTCCAAACCACCACCAAGTGCTGTTCCGTTAATAGCTGCTACCACAGGCTTTCCTTGTGTCTCTATCCAGCGAAGACCAGCCTTAAATTCTTGTGCTTGGTCAAAAAATTTCTGTGCATCACTTTCTGCAAACATCTCATCAATATCTGCACCTGCCAAGAAAGTATCTTTAGCCGAGGTCACAATGATACCGCGCAAATCTGTTTCTGCTTTCAGTTTCCCCAACACTTCCTTAAATGCTTCTCCAAATGCTTTGTTGATTACATTCGCACTTTTAGCAGGATTGTCTAGTGTGAGCGTAACGATGTTGTCTGTGTCTTTTGAATAATTTATCATGTTATTATGTTTTGTTATAAGTTTTTTTGAAATTATAAATTGTTTAAATTCTCTTTTCTGATAATTGATTTAACATGCTCTTCTACCACCCTATCATAATCTTCCATTATTCTCCAGAATGACTTTCTTCTATAGTTATAGTTATAGCTTATATCAAACGAGAATGATTTACCATCTTTAAATGAAATTACACAACCGTAACCTAAAATAGATTTTTCAATTCTTTCAAATAAGCCACTATCAAATTCATATTTCTTAAATAAGCCTTTGACATAAATTTTTTCTTGCGTTACAGAAACATCATTTGCAGTAAATAAATGCAATAAAATTAAAGCGAAAAAAATAACAATAGGAATAGCTTCAGGATGTCCATTTAAACAAAAGTATGCCGCTACAAAAAATATTGTTAAGGGTAAGAAACATACAAGCTTGTATAGAGTTATAAAGCCACTCGAAATCATTGTACCTTTCATTTATACTCTCTCAATGATAGTTGCCACGCCCATTCCACCTCCTACGCAAAGTGTAATTAAACCAGTAGATTTATTGGTACGCTCTAGCTCATCTAAAACAGTTCCAATCAAAATAGAACCAGTAGCTCCAAGTGGGTGACCCATCGCAATGGCTCCACCATTCACATTCAGAATATTGTCATCTAAATTTAACTCGCGTTGGAATTTCAAAACAGCTGAAGCAAACGCTTCATTCATTTCGTACAAGTCTATGTCTTTTGCATTCATGCCTGCTTTTTGTAAAGCCTTTTGTGCCGAGAAAGAAGGACCCGTAAGCATGATGGTAGAATCAGCAGAAGTTACTGCTCCAGCCACAATTCTGGCACGTGGCTTCAATCCTAGCTGTTCGCCCATTTCTTTAGAACCTACCAATGTCAAGGCTGCACCATCTACAATTCCTGAGGAGTTACCTGGAGTATGTACGTGATTGATTTTTTCTACCGAAGTATATTTTAATTGTGCAACAGCATCAAATCCAAAGTCTCCCATCATTTCAAAAGATGGATTTAGTTTTGCAAGCCCTTCCATAGTCGCATCTTCCCGAATCGTTTCATCGTTGTCCAAAATCAATAAGCCATTTTGGTCTTTTACAGGAATGATTGATTTATTGAAATATCCATTCTTTCGAGCGTATGCCGCCAAACGATGTGAACGCAGTGCATAATTATCAACTGTCTCACGCGTGAAGCCTTCTATAGTTGCTATCAAATCGGCACTTACTCCTTGCGGAATAAATCCTAAAGCGGAGTTCACCATTGGATCAGAATACCAAGCTCCACCATCGCTTCCCATCGGAATACGACTCATAGATTCAATACCTCCCGCTACAATCATTTCTTCCCATCCGCTACGAACTTTCATAGCAGCTAAGTTGATGGCCTCCAAACCAGATGAACAAAAACGGTTAATCTGCATTCCTGCTACGATTTCGTTCCAGCCAGCATACATGGGAGCAAACTTGGCTAAGTCACCACCTTGCTCACCTATTGGAGTCACACAACCCAAAACTACATCATCTACTTTTGACGTGTCAAAATTGCCATTGCGCTCCGATAAAGCGCGAAATAGTGTTGCTAATAAATCAATCGGTTTTACTTCGTAAAGCGAACCATTTTTCTTTCCTCTTCCTCTCGGAGTGCGCACCGAGTCATAGATGTAGGCTTCTTTCATTTTTTTATTTTATTTATTTTTTGTTCCATTTAAAATTAGTTCAGTCATTACTACTGCAATTTCTTTTAACGATTTTTCGGTTTTAGGATGATACCATCTATAACTCCAGTTCATCATCCCAAAAATAGATTTAACTATAATCTTGTAATCTAAATCCTTTTTGAATGCACCTGATTTAATTCCTTCTATAAAAATTTCCTCCCACCCGGTTTCATACTCTTTTATTAAATCAAAAATATTTCTGCTAGAAGTTTTATTTATGAGTTGTAAATCTTCACTCATAAAAACACCAAAAGCATTTTTGTTTTCATGAAACAAGCGCAAGTGAGATTCAATGCAAAGACCTAGTTTATCAGCGGGAGAAAGAGTTGTGTTGTGTGTATTATTAGTAAGCTCTACCGACTTCTCCAAAATATCTTCTACCAATCCCTTCAGTAAATCTTCTTTTGTTTTTATATAGTAGTACAAACTTCCTTTCTGCATTCCTAACGCTTCTGCCACATCTTGTATACGAGCGGCATGATAGCCTTTCTTTCTGAAAACCTGCGCTGCTGCTTTTAATATTTCTTCTTTCTTAAGTTGTTTCTTCATTTCAATGAGCTCTCAAAAGTAATGTGTTTTTCAAAAATTCAAACAATTGTTCGAAAATTTATATTTTGGCATTTAATTATATGAAACTCGAATTAAATCATTTTGCGGCAAAGAAAAGGATAAAAGAAAGTCCCATTTTGTTTATTCATGGAATGGCACATGCAGCTTGGTGTTGGGAGTGGTTCTTTGTCCCTTACTTCAATGAATTAGGTTATGACTGTTATACATTAAGTTTAAGAGGACATGGAGCAAGCGAAGGAAGTGAAAAATTACGCTGCTGGCGAATTAATGATTACCTGCAAGATGTTGAATGGGCAGTACAAAAAATAGGGGGCACTCCAATAGTAATTGGGCACTCCATGGGTGGTTTTACTTTGCAAAAATATCTTCTTAAACAAAACAATATAGCTGCAGCCATTACCCTCTCTTCAGTTCCAGCAAATGGTATGTTGTTAGGAAGCTTAAAAACTGCCAGATACTTCCCTTGGAAATTTATAAAAGGAAACTTGACGCTCAGTACGGCTCCATTTTCAGAAACAGAATATGCGGTAAAAACGTTGTGTTTTTCTGATGATATAAATCATGAAATTTTAGCAAATACAAAACGAAACTTGCAGTCAGAATCGTATATGGCATACTTAGATATGTTGTTTTTAAATCTACACACACCTAGTCCAACTAAAGTACCAGCTTTATTTCTAAGAGGTGAGCATGACTTTGTGGTAGATGAAAAAAACTGGCAAAAAACAGCAGAAGGATTTGGAGCTGATTATGAAAACATGAATGGAATTGCACATGATATGATGCTAGATACCAAATGGAAAATGGTGGCTGAAAAAATTACGGAATGGCTGGCGAATAAGGGAATCTAAAATGGATAATGATAAAATCAAAATAACTTCAAACAATTTCAAACTACTTCAAACCTTTCAAAATGACTTTTTCTAAAGATGCTAAAATTGCCATAATTGGTGCAGGATCCTCTGGTATAGCTGCTGGTAAAAATTTAATTCAAGTTGGTTTTCAAAACATCACACTTTTTGAACAGAGCGGAAAAGTAGGTGGCAACTGGGTTTATACAGAAGATGTAAAACACTCATCTGTGTACGAAACTACCCACATCATTACTTCTAAGCATCATAGCAATTACTTAGATTTTCCGATGCCTGATAATTACCCAGATTATCCTTCACAATGGCTGATGGCAGAATATTTTGAAAACTATGCTAGAAAAACGAGTGTGTATGAAAAGATAAAATTCAATACTACTGTAAAAGATATTCAACGCTTATCGGATGGAAAGTGGCAAATAGAATCTACCAATGAAGCAGGTGAAAGCACAACTGAAGTTTACGATGCGCTCATCGTAGCCAATGGTCACCACTGGAATCCACGCTATCCTGATTATCCTGGAAAGTTTGAAGGAGAATATATTCACTCTCATTATTTCAAAAACAACAAACCATTTGCTGGCAAAAGAGTACTGGTGATAGGTGCAGGAAACTCAGGCTGTGACGCAGCAGTAGAGGTTTGCAGAGTAGCGAAAAAAACTGCCATCAGTATGCGCAGAGGCTATCACTTTATCCCAAAATTTGTGTTTGGTCAACCAGCAGATGTGATTGCCAATAAATTTCAATGGGTGCCTGATTTCTTATTAGATTTAGTGTATGGTGTTGTGCTTCGATTAGAGAATGGCGATATCAAAAAATTTGGTTTACAAATACCTGACCATGGAGTCAGACAATCACACCCTGTGTCTAATTCAGAGTTGTTGTACTATATCCGTCACGGAGAAATTTCTCCTAAAGTAGATGTAGCAAAATTTGAAGGAAAAACAGTTCACTTCAAAGATGGAAGCAAAGAAGAATTTGACACAGTGATTGTATCTACAGGCTTTAAGGTTACATTCCCTTTCTTCAAAAAGGAAGAGATAAACTATGAAGATAAAGATGTGCGACTTTTCAAGCGTGTGTTTCATCCTGACTACTGCAATTTAATGTTTGTAGGCTTGATACAAGCGAGTGGATGCTTCTGGAAATTAGCAGATTTTCAATCGAAATTGTTAGCTAATTATTTGGCAGGAAACTATCAATTGCCAAAGGATATGAATAACGAAATTGAAAAAGAATTGGAAACCAATCGCAAAGGATTTACCAAGTCTGCACGGCATTTGATTGAAGTAGATTATTTTAAATACAGTGCTTCGGTGATAAAAGAAATTCCGAGCAATGCACCTGAGTGGAAAGGGTAATTAAAACTCATTCCTTCACCACTTTCTTTGTAAAATTTCCCTTATCAGTCAACAGTTTCAAACCATATACTCCTGATGAAAATCCAGAGGTATTAATTGAAATAACATCACTACTTATCTCTACTTTTTGCTCTAATATATTTCTTCCCATCGCATCAAAAAATTGATAGGATAGTTTATTGATATCTCTGGAATCATACCAAATTTTTAATTCGTCTTTACAAGGATTAGGAAAGAGAATTAAAAAATTATCCTTGTCAATTTCAGGCACTCGTCTTACCGTATTATTGGCTGAAACCAGCCACAGTAATGGGTCTATAAACACCGAATCAATTTTAAATGGCAATGCAAAACTTTCTTTTTGTCCGGAGAAAGTATGTTGTATGACTATAGTTGAATCTTTCCCCTCCCCTTTAAATTGAATAGGTACAGGCATTGCAAAAAAAGAAACAGAGGCATCTGATGTACTCTGTACTAATTGAAAATCAAGTTTGTGATTTTTACCTTGAGCCCATTCCAACTCGTATGTTGGGTAGCCTTGCCCATAATACCAATCATCAAAAAACTGTGTCAAATTTTCGCCACTCACATTCTCCAAATGTTTTTTTAATAAAGCTGTTTTGGTGAAACTATAAACCAATTGTGAGTCATTTACATAGTTATACAAGGCTTGAAAAAATTTCACATCGCCTAATTTCCATCGCAGCATGTGCAGTAAATACGCGCCTTTGCTATAACTCAACTGCCCATCAAAAATTCTCCCAACGCTGGTGGTGTCATCACACAGCAAAGTTCCATTAGGACTTCGTACTACTTTCGAAAGCCTATCTTGCTTAAAAGCCATCCACCATTCTGGTGCAATATTTTCGTAACATAAACCAGAAAGATAAGTCGCAAAACCCTCATTCAGCCATATATCTTGCCAACTTCCACAAGTCAATTTATCACCAAACCATTGATGTGCCATTTCATGTGCAGCAAGTTCAAAGCTACTATTCACAACAAAACTCATGGTTTGATGTTCCATACCACCACCCCATTCAAACTGAGCTTGTCCATATTTTTCTTTTTGAAAAGGATAGGCTCCAAATTTTTGAGAATAAAACTCCATAAACTTTACAACTGAAGGGGCATCCACTTTCCACTCAGAAAGTTTCTCTGGATATACATAATTTAAAATGGTCACATCGCCATCGGTACAATGAGCCGTGTCTGAAAATTCACTGTAATTGGTTACCGCTATTCCAACTAGATAAGTAGCAATAGGATACCGATGCTTCCAATGGTAAGTGCTGGTATCATTAGCTTGTAGTGTTTCTACCAAAAGCCCATTACTGCCAGCTTTGTACTTAGAAAGTGTCGTTACAAAAATATCAATCGAATCAATTTTATCTGTGAGTGTCATCTTACAAGGCCACCAATCCCTTGCTCCATAAGGCTCCGAGAGTGTCCAAAGCACAGGCACAGAATCATGATAACTTCTATTAAAAGAGCCAAAACCAGTTCTGGGAGGAATACCATGATAAAAAACTGAAATAGAATCAAGTTGACTAACAGGGCTAGGAAAATTGATTTGCAGTACATCTTTGGTCTGAGTAAATGCAGTAACTTTTATTTGATGATAACAAACAGAATCTACTTCCAAACTATCAGTTAAATCAAAAGCTACAGAAGCGATGCTAGCTAACAATGGCTTAAAATAAGTGGTGACATTACCTTGAATATAAACAACCTCAGGATTTAAGCCTACAGCCAATCTCTGATAAACCACATCATAATTTCCAGTAGGAGCCAATTGAATAGAAGTAATTTGCTCTTGTTTAAAACTTTGCTCTGATTCAATTATTTTTTCAAGTGTATTGGGCGAAAACACTTTGTTTGTTTGAGCAGAAATTGAGAACGAAGAAAAAAGAGAAAAGAATACAAAAAGGATAAGATGATATTTTCTAAAATAAGATTTCTTTAATCCTGCTTTCATAAACAATTTTCTAATTAACAGGATACTCGAAAAAATTTCGGTCGGTTTCCCAAAGCTTTATCTGCAACTCATATTGTGAATCGAGTTTAGCTCGCAACAAGTTGTAAAGAACCACTACTATATTCTCTCCGGTAGGATTCAGGTCTTTAAACTCAAGTGTATCTTCATTCAAATTGGAGTGATCAAATTTATCCATCACTTCTGTTTGAATTAAATTATTCAGAATAGACAAGTCAATTACATAGCCAGTTTCAGGGTCAATTTCCCCTACCACTTTCACTTCCATTTTATAATTATGTCCATGATAATTGGGGTTACTACAAAGTCCAAAAACTTCCTTGTTTTTTTCATCGCTCCAATCTTTGCGATGCAAGCGATGTGCAGCATTAAACTGTGCTTTGCGGAATACGGCTACTTTCATACGATTGTTTTACTCCACACAAAGTAACACATTCTTTAATGAAATTAAACTACACCATTATTCTACTTCATATGCAATGTGATTGCCATTTGTACCCTCTCTTCTTTCTTTGAAACTCTTACGAACATGTAAAGGTATATAGGTTTTACAAAGTGTAGATTCATGATCGACACATGGCAAAATAGTTTCTTTAAAATCTATGGCCTCAAAATCAATAGGAATCAGTTTTATAGTAGGAAATTTCTCCTTGATATAAGATCGTAACATTAAAGATTGTACAATATCTGTAGCAACAGCAATATTTTTAAAACCCATTTCCTGAGCCATTTTTACAGAGTAATAAATATTCTCCTTACTATGATCTGCTCGGGTTTCTGCAAAAGAAGACTGGGTAGGTATCCCCATTGAATCTGCCATACTTTTCATTACTAATCCTTCTATGTAAGGTGTTGTAACTGCTCCACCAGAAAAAATCAAATTCTTAGTTGCCCCATTATCATACAAATGTTTAGCCCAAAGCATTCTAGCCTTAATAATCATGTGTGGGGAATGAACATAATAGGGAAATCCAGGTACTATAACAGCATCATAAGCCTCCTTGGGATAAGCATTCTTTGTAATTAATTTTGAAAACGGTTGGAAGCTACAAGAGCTAGTTGCTAGTGCAAGAAGACATATAACCACTAAATTATTATACTTATTCATAAAACTCAAACACAATTATAATAGAGAAGTTCAAATGAAAATGTTAAGGAACTTTAAATTTTAAAGTGAGCAATCATTTTATAACAAACCGAAAGCCAGCATATACCATAGCTCCTCTCACTGGTCCCCAAATGAGCGTGGCATCATAGTTTTGCTGTAAAGGCTCTAAGGCAGATTGAATAGGATTGGATTGAGTTTGATTCAACATATTTTCAGCGCCTATGTACACTTCCCATTGCTCTTTTATCTTTTTTGCTATTTGCATATTCCATTGATACAAATACTTAGAAACTATCTTTTCATCAATTGCAATTGCGGGAACTCTTACTTTACTATACCAAGCAAAATTAGTAGTTAAAACAATGCGAGGTTTTTTCCAATCATAATCCAATACCAATAAAATTTTATGCTGGGGTTTTAATGATTGCCCCCGAAAACCATCTCTATAGTTCACTTTCACATTATCCCATTTATAGGCAATTTTAGCTGTTACATTTTTCACTACTTCATAACTCACTTCTGCTTGCAATGAATTGGAAAACGATTTTCCATTCTGGGTGTAAATCTGTAATTGATTTCGTTGTTCCAAATCTATCACTAATTGTTGTGTAAAATCTGTTCTATAAAAATCAAAGTGTACCCAACCTTCTCTAAAATCAAGATTGAATTTATAAGCAAGCGATGCTCCATAATTCCAGGCTATTTCTGGCTTTAATGGGGCAATGGAAAGATTTCGATTACTAAAGAAATAAGAATAATTATCAGCTATTAAATTGGGGGTACGATAACCTCGACCTCCACTTACTCTCAAACTTAAATCGTGCAAAATATCCCATTTAATATTTAATCTGGGTGAAAGAAAAGTTCCGAAAATATTGTGTTGATCTACTCTTAAACCAGCTACTATTGTCATTTTCTTAAAAGGGCTAAAAGTAGCTTCTGCAAACACACCTGGCACTAGCTCAGTCCGTTTAAATGCAAAGGTATCGAGTCGTTCCCGCACATCGTTCACAAAAAAAGAAGCTCCTACTTTTATGGTATTCCCTTCCGAAAATTCATTCTGATAAATAGCATTGATATACCCAAAATGTTCCCATGATAGCAATTCTTTTCTTCCAATAAAACCACTCTGCTGCTGATAAGAATATTTATACTGAATTCCCAAAGTAGACTCATGCTCAAACAAAAAAGAGGTCTTTGCAAAAAGTTCTGCATGATTTGTTTTTAGCAAACTGCCCCATTGTTGCTGTGCATTTACAGGTTTCTTAAAATCATACGCTAGTTGCCCAGCCTTCCTTTCTTCAAAATTAATGCTGCCAGCTATCATAAACATTCCGCCATCGCTTTTCACATGAAACCACCTATTCATGGCAGCAAATCGATTAAACAAAGGATTATCTATAAACCCATCTTTATTGAAATCCATCTTCAACCAATTCACAGAACCATGTACCAAACCCATCGTGTACCAATCTTTGTCTTTGAGTTTAAAAGAAAAATGAGAATTTATTTCTGCACGAGCATCTTGGTTTAGATACACATTTAGGAAAAACTTTTCAGCACTTTGTGGCTTTTTTAATTCTACATTCATTTGCCCTGTAATGGCATCGTAACCGTTTACCACACTACCTGCACCTTTGTTGATTTGAATTGATTGCATCCAAGTTCCAGGCAAATATTCCATACCAAAAGCACTGTTTATACCACGAATACCAGGTACATTTTCATACATGGTTTGCAAATAATTCCCTGCTAGACCTAGCATCCGTATTTCCTTTGCACCTGACACACCATCGCTGTATTGCACATCTACGGCACCAGTACGCATGAAACTTTCACTCAAATTGCAACAAGCATCTTTTTTCAAATCAGCACTAGAAATTAGCTCCACATTTTGAGTAGCCATTTCCATTCTGGGAGCTTGCTTGCGAACTATCTCTACTTCCTTTATTTGATTGACAGTATCAATTTTTTGAGCATAAATAAAAGAAACAGAAAGAGCACTTAGTAAAAGTGTTAGTGCCTTTTTATTTCTCCCTTTCATACTTACAGCATTTATGCAGGTTTGTATATGTAGAATCGGAAGCCTTATATTTCTCAGTATCGTAACCAACTGCTGCAATTCGCTTTTGAATAGAATCGAGCGAAATTAGAGAAGCATCGTATTTTACTTTCAGCACTTTAGAATCGGGGTTCCAAATAGCTGCCTGCACACTATTTATCTGAAGCGACTTTTCAATTGTCTTTTTGCATAAATCACAAACTCCATTTACTTTAAAAGATGCCTTTTGAATATTACTTTGTGCTACAGCTGAAACAAATACCAACAATAACAATCCAATGATTATTTTTTTCATTTTATTAAATTTAAGATAACTCAGTTTGCATAACACAAACCGAAAATGAATAGCTAGAATTTTTAAAATAAAAATTCTAAATTCTAAAAACCTGATTCAAACGCAACAGGGAAAGTGCGGAGTGTACTGGATAATTTAAAAGCCTAAAACTATTTGCAGTAAATAGTTTTGAAGAAAAAATAAAGGAATTAGTTGTTCTTGAAACTCCTTTTGAAAATAAATTCTTTGCTAAAAATTCAACATCAGCGGTTTTAATTTGTTTATCTTGAATTTTTAAGGAAACTTCTTTAGAAGTACAACATTTTGATGTTGTTTTCTTTTTACAACAACAACTTTCTTCTCTAAAACCAATAGAAATAGAAGACAATTTTCCATGACAATAATGTGCCTTCACATCCATTCCTACTGCACAAAGGCTGTAAAAAAATGTGAGTAACATCAAGAAGGTCCTTTTCTGAAAACTTAGCTTCATACCACTAAAATAGTGGTTTAGTTTATAAAACAATTTTTCCTGATACTATTATATCTTTCTTAACAACACAACTTTTAATTTTTTCTTTTAGTCACCTTCATCATCAGTCCATTCTTAGGTCTCAAAGTGATTAGTGGGTCTAGTTCTACTACAAAATCTTTTTGCATCTCAAAAGTAAAACGACTATAGAGCATGGTAATCACAATCTGCATTTCAAGCATAGCAAAATGATTACCTATACACATTCTGGGTCCTCCGCCAAAAGGGAGATAAACAAAACGATCAATATTATTTCTCGTTTCTGGAGCAAATCTTTCAGGGTCAAATTTATCGGGTTCTTGCCAATACAAAGGGCTCTTGTGCAAATAGAAAACAGGCATTAAAATATTAGTGTCTTTAGGAATTTGATAGCCCTCTATTTCTACATCCTCTAATGGTCTTCTGCCTACAATCCATGCTGGGGGGTAGAGCCTCATAGATTCTTCTAAAATCATTCGAGAGTAATGAAACTCCATAATATTTTGAGTAGTGATAGGCTTATCGGTAAACCGTTCTTGAATCTCCTTCACAAATCTTTTTTCTATATCTGGATTTTGAGAAAGCAAATACAGTGTCCAAGTCAACGCATTGGATGATGTTTCATTTCCTGCAATAAAAATAGTCATCACTTCATCACGCAGCTGCTGGTCAGACATGCGCTCACCTGTGTCTTCATCTTGTACATCGAGCAACATAGAAAGTAAATCATCTTTCTGCTCTTTTGATTTTCTTCTTGTATTTATGATTTCAAAAATTACCTTATCCAGTGTGTCTAATGATTTGCGTTCTTTTCGATTTAATGGAGTTGGAATCCAATGTGGTATTGGAAATGGACTGTTTATTTTATCTACTGCATAGTTGTTTAATCGGGTAATTTCTTCTCCTACTATTTGCGCTTTATCTTCCACTCCCGAGCTGAACATAGATTTAGAAATGATATCCAATGTAAGTGCATTCATCTCGGCTAGTATATCCACCACCTCATTTTTTTCAGCAGCATTTTGTAATCGTGCAGCACTTTTCTCGGTTTCTGCAACCATTACCGATGTAAGTTCTTCCAACTTCTTTTTCCCAAATGCTGGCTGAATCAATCTTCGTTGCTTTTTCCAAAAATCCCCCTCACTTGTCAGCAAACCATTCCCCAGTAATAGTTTTAGCATATCATACGCCATACTCTTGCGATAGAGTTTGTTATTTTCCAGCAAAATAGAACGCAAACTGTCAGGCTTCGTAATTACCACCACTCTCCTAAAAGGCAAGGTCAGCCTCAACATGCCTCCATTTTCAGCTATGAACTTTCGAAGTACTTTAACTGGCTCATTTTTCATTAAAATGGCATTTCCAAAAAGCCAATGCTTTTCTTTAGGAGTAGGAATTTCGTTGTAGGCTTTCACTTAAATAAAATTAAAATGAAGAATGCATAATGTATTACTCAAGATTGAATATACTACAAAAGTAACAGGCAGGATAAAAATAAAAATGCTGCAAAAAGAATTTTCACAAATCCTTCTTACAGCATTCTTTGATATCATTTGGGTGCTCTATTTCTTATCAATCTCCACAATCACAGCCACTGCATTTTTCCCCTGTGGGTCACACTGAAATGCAACTCTGTCAGTAGTTTTAAACTGCACATTCTCTATCTGAATATCAGCTACAGCGGCATTTACTTTATCTGCATAGCCTCCGCTTCCTTTGTTTATTTTTTCATTCATTGCCTTATAATCTAAAGGCTCTTTCGTAACCACCACTGCAATCAAATCTTTACTTCCTTTATTATCTGCTTGCATGCTGTAATCTTTAGGAAATAAACGAGTACCCGTAATGCCGCAATAAGGCGAATGTTTAGCAGTGTATGGAAACAAAACATAACTGCTACCGTCTGTCTCTTGTCCAAAAATATAAGTATAACAATCCAATGTATTGGTTACTTCCATTTTAAATTTATCGCCCACTTTTACAGGAGAAACCGTAGCAAAAAGATTGTCACCTTTTGCTGTCAATGGAATATTTTGCTTAGTAGTATTACTCACCAAACCTATTTGTACATCAAGCAAATTAGATTGTGGCTTAGCGCTGCTACCCATAGGGTACGTACCATACGCTTCTTTTGCAAAGGTTTCAAAATCTTTATAACGCACCCAAGCTATTCCATTTTCACCCCAATCTTTTCCCCAGGAATTCATAATTTGAAAAGCACCACCCTCTAAAAAATCATCGTAACCCATTACACACATAGCATGCCCCCCAAATCCTTGCATATCGTAGTCTTCACGGGTAGGTATCCAAACTTTCTTACCCATCATATCTTGCATAAAACTACCTCCCACCATCATACCAATCACTACAGGTGCGCCTTGTGCCAAATTTTGCTTCATGGCTAGTAAATCAATTTTATAATCATCACCACCTACCGTTAAACGATTTGCACCTTTCATACGAAATTGACCCGCCTCTTGCACTTCATTGGAGTTAGGTAATTTTCCGCAGCTCTGATCATCATAAGGAAATTCCGAAAGCGGCAACACTCCCTGTTTTGTCATGGTTTCCATAGCTCTTACCAAATACGACCCCTGACAATTTTCATCCAACTTAATTTGATTATACAAATAAGCGGGACTAAACGCAATTTGATTCGGGTCTTCACCAGTTTGTCTTGCTCTTAAAATAGTACGAGCTGCATAAGCACTCGACCATGCTACACAAGAACCTTGTGAACCTTGATTCATTCGCTCTGGAGCAAACTCTTCTAGTGAAACTCTCTCAGGCAAAGGGTTTTTGGAGTTATCAGCCAATGCTTCAAAAACTTCGGCCTTGTCAAATTGCTTTTGATCCAAAACACCACCAGTTACAAATGACGCTGCTTGAGTATTTCCAGGCAATGCAGTATTACACCCTTTACCAAAAAAGAAATAAATACCTCCGCCTACAATTAGTAACAGTAATAATTTAGGATTGCGAATTAAAAAGGGAAGGAGCATCATAATCCATCCCAACCCACCGCCACCGCCACCACCAATGTTTCCACCTCCTCCCCCACCTGGGTTATTGTCTTGCGATGAATTCTGATCTTCATCTTCTACCATTCTTATAGGCATGTCTTAAAATTTTTAGGTTTAAAAATATTTGACTAAGCTATTAATAAAATCTGTGCCAATAAATTTTAATTGTTGAATTTCGCAGGTATGAAAAAAATATTATCCATTCCATATAGCTTGTATGTGGCAGTTCTATTTATGACCTGTCTTACAATTCTCATGATTTTATATATCCCACTTTTATTGATTTCAAATGACCGTACTCGTATGCGAATCATTTACTTTCTGAATAGAATTTTCCTAAAAGGAATTTGGTCAACTCTTTCTGGCATTTGGGTTACAGTAGAAGGTGCCGAAAATATAGACCCCAATAAAACGTATGTATTTGTTTGCAATCACAGCAATGCATTGGACATACCGTTTGGGGCATCTTGCATTCCACACAATTATTACAAACCACTTGTGAAAAAAGAATTACTAAGTGTGCCTGTAATGGGAGTTTTGCTGCGCATTACTTCTTTAGCTGTAGATAGAAAAAGTGCAGAGAGTAGAAAAGAAACTTCCCAAAAAATGGCGCAATGGTTAAAAGAAGGAATCTCTCTTTTTATTTTTCCAGAAGGAACTAGAAATAGAACGGAGAAACCTTTAAAAGAATTTTATGACGGTGCTTTTAAAGTAGCCATAGCAGCTGAAGCTGAGGTAGCACCCTTTGTCTACATAAATTTAAGAGCACTACAACCTGTGGATACTAAATTTATTTTCCCAGGAAAAATAACCATGCGTTTTCTTCCTCCTATTGCTACAAAGGGAATGACAGAAGCCAACACCGAGGAACTTAAAACCAAAGTATATAAACAGATTGAGGAGGTTTTATTAAAAGAAGATAGCTTGTTTAAAAAATAAAAAAGCTACAAGCGGTCCCAGTTTTCAAAACCGAAAAGCTGCTTTCCACCCATAAATCTATTTTCAAAGAAACTTTGAATACGATAGCGCAACTGCTCGTGTTTTAACCGAGGGCGATTAAGAGTAGCATAACTCCTTCCATAATTCAAATCATCCTTCCAATTATGTTTCGCTATCCAGTCCTTCATTACTGCTGGATGCTCCTTTTCAAACAACTCCAATTGCCCCAGCGGACCATAATCAAAAGACTTAGCCTTCTTTTCAAAAATGAGTTGAGCCGATTCTTTTCCATGATGCATACTATCTTGTTCCTTACGTTTTTGTACCATAAGTGCAGGAGGCCTTACCCAACCATAGTGAAAAATGGAAACGGGTATTTCTACTACTTTCAACTTTCTATCGTTTAGCCTAAATGAAATAGCATCCTTATAGGACTCAATACCCAAGCCACTCCTAACGATTCGAATTTCTTCGCTACACCAGCCATGGCTGCGAACCACATGCTTATAATCACCAAAAAAATGATGATAATTAAAGAGCATTCCCTCCACTCGTTTATCATTCAAATATTTTTCGCAAGAAGATTTTATAGAAGCAAAATCTTTCTCATGCAGCACCTCATCTGCTTGCAAATACAAACACCAATCACCCTTGCATTGTTGTAATGCAAAAGTAGTTTCAGCTCTAAAAACAGCTCCGTCTTTAAAGAGTCGCTCATCCCACTTTCTGTGAAAGATTTTAATTTTGGGAGAATTAATAGATTCAATTTGAGCAAGCGTATCATCACCTTCATCACCATAGCCCAATGCCACAATAAATTCATCTACCAAAGGCAAAGCAGACTCTATAGAAGCCTTTATTGGGAAATAATATTTCCCAGCATTGCGTACCATAGTAAATCCGCTGATGGTCATTTTCTGTCTATTGAATTTTATTTACCAGGTTCATCAGGCAAAAGTTTCACAATTCTCTCTGTACCGTTGAATGGACTTATCACCAACTTGCTATTTTTATCGAGCAATTCTAATTTTACTTTTACTTCCCCTAGTGGCAAACCTTCTATAAAATAAGGCTCCCATTTAGTCAATAAAAATTCTGTGCCATTAATAGTAGCGCGCACTTTAAAGCCTTTCTCAGAAAGATTACAATTCAACAAATAAAAATCCAACATTAATTTTTGTGTTTCCTTTTTGCCATTGTATTCTCCTTTAGGTCGGCTAAAAAAGATGTGCGGAGATTTTGCATTAAACTGATCTACTCCCTTTTTCCCTGCATCAAATTCTTTGACAATAAAAGCATTTTTGTGTTTAATACTTTCATGATACGAGCGCGAAAGAAATGCCAACAGCACATGATGCCCTGCCTTTAAACTGGTGCTGATATTGCTAGCATAAGATGCTTGATATGGTGCATTGTCTAATATAAAATGAATGTGCTGACCTTTGGCTGAGTTAGCGCATAGGCGTGTATCTGCATCGGGTGTTTGTGCACCCAACTGATAGTTTTTTACATCAAAAGAAAAAGTAAACTTGCCTGTATCCAATAAATCCTTTTCCAAAAAAAGGGAATCATTTAGGCTCAACTTTGCATCCATAAAGGTTTTAGGATTTTCCACTCCAGTTAATTTAATACCGTTCTTTTCAGCAGTAAAATTTGCAGTTTGCGAATGAGCATTCACTAAACCAATAGAAAAGAATAAGAATATTAAGAATGACTTTTGCATATAAATTATTTTAGGAGACAAATCTATCTATAAAATCTTTATAGTAGTTTTATCGCACAAAAATTAACGACTGAAAACACTGCTGCATAAATTAAAAACTACTGTTAACTTCAGTGAAGTATCTGCCTTGCAGTTGTTTCAGCTCATACGTTATGGTAGCTTCTTACTGATAGGCATTGCATTTGCCAAACTTCAAGTTCCTAAAGAAGACATTAGTACCTATGAATCTTTTCTATGGCTAGTGGGTTTTTTTAGCTTCTTCTGGATAGCAGGAAACATCAATGTGCTGCTAACTTTGTATCCTAAAAAATCGGAAGAAGAAAAAAAAGAATTGCTCTTTAATACCTTTTGCATTTTGTCCTTTTTAAGTGTAGTAGCTGCAATCATTCTCTATCCATTTTCTGAATTGGGCGCCATTTATTTGGTGTTTAATAATGTAGCATACCTTACAGAATACATCCTATTCTTAAACAACAAAAAGAAAACACTCCTCTACTACGGCATAAGCGTAGCCTTAGTTCAAGTGCTGCTGTGTGTACTACCCATCTATTTAGGATATGGAATATCGCTATCCATTTTAGCTCTGATTTATGTAGCTCTATTCAAAGCACTTTACCTCTTGTATTTACTCCAAAAATTTAGCCGATTTCATTTTAATAAAGAAATGGTCCGACATAGCATTCAATTGGCTCTACCGCTTTTAGTCAGTTTCTTTATAAGTGGCTCTGCTGAATATATAGATGGCTGGATTGTAAAATCACAATTTTCACTAGCTGATTTTTCTGTTTTCAGATTTGGCTCCAGAGAGTTTCCACTCTTTACCATTTTAGCGAGTACCTTGAGCATGAGTTTGATTCCTGCGGTGGCAAAAGACAAGAAGCAAGGAATAGCAACCATCTATGAACAGTCAAAAAAATACATGCACTACTTTTTTCCTATTGCCATAGTGCTGACTATTTGTAGCAAATGGATTTTTATTGTAGCATTCTCTTCTGCTTTTGAAGAAAGTGGGAAACTATTTGCAGCCTTACTTTTGCTGACGATTCCAAGGTTGGTTTTTCCTCAAACAATTCTAACTGCTTTGCAAAAAAACAAATGGATTCTTTTTGCATCCATTTCAGAAATGCTGGTAAATATTATAGCCAGTATTTTATTAGCAAAACAATTTGGATTAATAGGTGTGGCTTATGGTACAGTACTCGCTTTTGTCTTTGAAAAGTTGTTACTCACTATCATTTTGTATAAAGAAGAAAAAATAAAACCGCAGCAATACATTCCACTCCGCACGCTTTTCATTTATAGTTTATTGTTGGTGCTTAGTTTTGCAGCATCTACTCTTATCTTAAATTAAACAGAAAAACTTATGGAAAAAATTAGCATCACTGGAGAATACATTCAACTAAACCAACTCTTAAAACTAGCAGGCTTGGTAGAAAATGGAGGCGAAGCAAACTCTGTAATAGAGCAAGGTCTGGTGAAAGTAAACAACAAACAAGAACTGAGAAAAAGAAACAAACTCTACAAAGGTATGAAAGTGAAATTTGAAGGAAAAGAAGTGGAGGTAATTTGAGAATGTGAGAATTATTTAATTAGCGAATGTAAAAAAATGTAACCACTGAAATAGTATATCTCTTCATTCCAAAATTGTCAAATTCGCCAATTCTCACATCCTCACATTCACGAATTCTCACATTCCCTTAAATCACCCAATCATTCAAACCATCAATACTGCTTGTACCACTATCTTCTAATTCTTTTAGTGCCTGAATTTGGTCTAAAGCAGTAGCCACTACATCGTGTATAATCACTATAAACGAACCAGGGCTTGCATTTCGAATCACATAATCAATAGCTTCCTTCTCTGTTTTAATAGAGGTAATCTTGATATCTTTTTTTACAGAATGAATACCAGTAGTGAGTAAGGCTATAATTTCCTCTTCGGTTTTCCCACGCAAATTTTTGTCTTGACGTATGACTATCTCATCAAACACTTTGGCCGCTTCTGCTCCCAATGCAATCGTGTCTTCATCGCGTCTATCTCCCACACCTGCTATCACACCTACTTTTTTGGTAGCTTCTATTTTATCTACAAATTTTCCTATTGCTTCCATTCCATGGGCATTGTGCGCATAGTCTGCCATCACTGCAAACTGTTTGAAATGAAAAATATTCATACGACCCGGAGTCTGAGCAGGCGATGGTACAAAGGTTTGTAGCGCCAATCGAATGTCTTCAATTTTAAAATCAGATAAATAAGTAGCCAACATAGCTGGCAAAACATTCGCAATATTAAAGGCAGCTTTTCCGCCAAAAGTGATGGGGATATTGGTCACTTTATCTACCCGAATTTTCCAAGTTCCTTTCATGATGGTAACGTACCCATGCTCATACACCGCAGCTATACCGCCCTTTTCACAGTGTGCTATTAAATGTGGATTTTTTTCATCCAACGAAAACAATGCAATCTTACAATCCAATTCTTCCCGCATAGAAAGCACATGCGCATCATCAGCATTTAAAATAGCATAGCCCGATGGAAACACCGATTTCGGAACTACTGCTTTTACCCTTGTCAATTGATCTAGATTATCAATACCCCCCAAGCCTAAATGGTCGGGAGCAATGTTGGTAACAATAGCAATATTACATTGATGGAAACCTAATCCAGCTCTCAAAATTCCGCCCCTAGCCGATTCCAGCACTGCAAATTCCACCGTAGGGTCTTTCAACACAAACTCAGCACTCACAGGGCCTGTACAGTCGCCAGTCATTAATTTTTCACTTTGTATATACACCCCTTCAGTAGTAGTAAACCCAACTTTCCTTCCCATCTGCTTTACAATGTGGGCTGTCAATCGGGTGGTAGTAGTTTTACCGTTCGTTCCTGTAACAGCAATAATTGGGATACGCGCAGAACTTCCTGGAGGATACAACATATCTATCACAGGTTCGGCTACATTCCTTGGCAATCCAGCGGTTGGGTCTAGGTGCATTCTAAAGCCTGGTGCGGCATTCACTTCTATAATTGCACCGCCATTTTCTGTAATTGGGTCACGTAAATCTGGCGCCATAATATCGATACCACAAATATCCAATCCAATAATTCTAGCAATTCGTTCTGCCATTACAATATTGGAAGGATGCACAGTATCAGTAACATCTGTTGCAGTTCCCCCTGTGCTCAAATTGGCTGTAGGCTTCAGCCACAGCTCTAAATCTTTTTCTAAAACAGTATCGAGCGTGAAATTTTTATCGCGCAAAATATTTTCAGTAAACTCGTCTACCTTAATAGCAGTAAGGGTTTTCTCGTGCCCATATCCTCTGCGAGGGTCGCTATTTACTTTATCGATTAAATGCTGAATGGTAGAAACTCCATCGCCCGTAACAGCAGCAGGAGTGCGCAATGCAGCCGCTACAAATTTGTAATTTATAACGAGCACTCTATGATCCAGCCCTACAATAAACTTCTCACAAATCACTGCTTTGGAATATTTTTTTGCAGCATAAAAGCCAGCAGTAGCCTCTTCTAATGTGCGCAAGTTGGTAGTAGCTCCTTTGCCATGATTGCCGTCTATTGGTTTCGTAACTAAAGGAAATCCTAATTTCGAGATCGCTCTTTGCAAATCCTCTTCATCGTAAATAATCAATCCACGAGGCACTGGAATTTGTGCTGCTTCCAAAAGATTTTTAGTATCCTCTTTATCGCATGCAATCTCTACTGCTATATTACTGGTAGTGCTCGCAACGGTAGCCTGTATGCGCCTTTGGTTAATCCCATACCCCAATTGCACCAATGAATTTTTATTCAAACGTATGAAAGGAATTTTGCGTTTCACAGCTTCATCTACTATAGAACCCGTAGATGGTCCTAACCTTTCACCTTCTCTCAATTCTCTCAACTTTTGAATAATCGCTGGCAAATCAATAGGTTTATTATCTACTAAAGCTTGGGCTATAGCTACACTCGCCTCAGCGGCATATTTTCCGGCATTAATTTCCATGTAGGCAAACACTACATTGTACACTCCGCTAGTGCTTGTTTCACGTGTGCGCCCAAAACCCACGTCCATACCCGCTAATGTTTGTATCTCTAGTGCGATGTGTTCTATCACATGCCCCATCCAGGTCCCTTCTTTTACTCTTTCAAAGAATCCGCCCTCGCGTTCTTTGGAACAACGGTGCTCATACATACTCGGAAACAATTTTTCTATGCGTTCCGAAAATCCCTCAATCTTATTAGTAGGCCTTTGTTCCAGCTCCTCTATATCCAACACCATCACAATTAATTTATGACGCTTTATACTCCAATAATTTGGGCCTTTCATTACTTTAATGTCAACTATCTTCATGTACTTATACTTTTAAATATTTTGATGGAGGAAGTTTCTCCACATGTTTTGAATATTGTAATATGGAATATTAAAATAGAAAATACAAATTTGTGTTATGCAACATCCGAAGGGAAAATTAATATCAATAGGCGGAGCGGAAGACAAAGGAACCGATTTAGAATTGGGAGTTATTCAGCGAAACAATCTCAATTTTTTTGAGATGGGAATTTTAAAACGCTTTGTGAAGGAAGTGGGCAGCTTAGATGCCCGCATAGAAGTGGTCACTACCGCTTCTTCTATTCCTGTAGAAGTAGGTGAAAATTATTTGAGTGCACTTACTAAAATAGGTTGTACCAATGTAGGCATTATAGATGTACGTGAGCGCAAGCAAGCTATGGATAGTCAAACTGTTCAGCGCCTTAAAGATACCGATGCTCTGATGTTTACGGGTGGTAATCAATTGCGACTCACCGCTATTTTTGGTGGTACCGAATTTTTAGATATTTTAAAAAGACGCTATCGCGAAGAAAATTTTGTAATAGCAGGAACCAGTGCTGGTGCTATGGCTATGAGTAGCACTATGATTTACCAAGGCGATGCAGAGCGGGCGCATTTAAAAGGGGAAGTAAAAATCACCACTGGCTTGGCTTTTATAGATGGTGTAATTATAGATTCCCATTTTAATAAACGCGGAAGATTTGCTCGCCTAGCGCAAGCTGTAGCCGCTAATCCATCTTGTGTGGGCATAGGTTTGAGCGAAGACACAGGAGTAATTGTAACAAATGGCACGCAACTAGAAACCATTGGAAGTGGTGCTGTTTTTTTATTTGATGGTAGAAAAATAGAACAAAGCAACATAGCTGACATAGAAGAAGGTTCTCCTTTTTCGGTGGAAAATTTAGTGGTTCACATTATGGAAAGTGGCGATTTTTTCAACCTCGATTCACATAAATTTAAAATGGTAGAAGCACCTAAACAAATAGCATGAAACCATTTGCCATAGCGGTACACGGAGGAGCAGGCACCTTGCTTCCTCACCTACTTACACCCGAAAAAGAAATACAATACAAGAATGCTTTAAAAGAAGCATTGATTGCGGGACAAAAAATATTACAACAAAATGGAAGCAGTTTAGATGCTGTAGAAGCTGCCGTAAAAGTGTTGGAAGATTGTCCGCTTTTTAATGCTGGCAAGGGAGCAGTTTTTAATGCAGCAGGCGCTCACGAAATGGATGCCTCTATTATGAATGGTTTCGATAAAAGTTGTGGAGCTGTAGCCGGCATTAGTGGTGTGAAAAACCCTGTAGCATTGGCGCGGGCTGTGATGGAAAAAACAGAACATATTTTATTGATAGGAAAGGGAGCAGAAGAATTTGCAAAGGCACAAAATTTCGAATTTCAATCGGCTGATTATTTTTACGATGCATTTAGATTTGAACAATGGCAACAAGCCAAATCAGAAGATAAAATTCAATTAGATCATACAGCAGAACACGAAAAAAAATTCGGAACTGTAGGCGCTGTAGCCCTTGATATGGAAGGCAATCTAGCTGCCGCTACTTCTACTGGCGGCATGACCAATAAAAAATTTGGCAGAGTAGGCGATACACCTATTATAGGCGCGGGCACTTATGCTTGCAACCAAACTTGCGCTATCTCTTGCACGGGTCATGGAGAATATTTCATGAAACAATTGGTGGCTTATGATATTGCCTGCCTCATGGAATACAAAGGCTACACCATAGAGCAGGCTTGCGATACAGTGGTACACCACAAACTTAAAGCCATAGGAGGCGAAGGTGGACTTATAGGGATAGATTCGGCTGGGAACATTTGTCTTTCCTTTAATTCTGCGGGTATGTATCGCGGTTTTATAAAAGGAAATGAAGAAGTGGAGGTGGCTATTTATAAGTAGTTTTTTTTAAAGAACTTTTGTAATTTTCTACATGAAGAAATTTTTCTTTCTATTGCTTGCGATTGCATTGGGATTAGCGCTTGCAGTCTATCGAATTGCAGATGTAGACAGCAGTAAAGCTTTCTTTCATAATGGAAGTTGGATTGGCAGCAATTCTTTGCCACTCGGAAAAAACAATCTACTTACAGCACAGGTAACTCTTTTTGGTTTATTCGCTTTACCAAGTGACGAAGCCATCTATCTTTTTTCAAGGAAAGATGACCATGCAGAGTTACTTAATGGCAATCATGATTATGTTCTGACTGGCAATGTCACTCAGATTAAAGCGAAATACTGGAGTATTACTGCCTATGGAAAAGATTTGTTTTTGATTCCAAATAAAGTCAACCGATACTCTTTTAATAACTCCAATTTGCAAACAGATAGTTTAGGTAACTTTTCAATAATTATTTCAGAAGCCAAACAATCTGGCAATTGGTTACCAATAGAAAAAGATAAGCGATTTAATTTGGTACTAAGAATTTATAAAGGAGATGAAGCTTTTATTTCTCAGCTAAGTATGGTTGCACTTCCTGTCATCAAAAGAGTAGCAATATGAAAATCAGGAGTTTTATAACAGGAGCTACCCTATTTTGCATACTTGTTTTTGCTGTTCAGTATTTATTTATTGCCTCTATTCCAGACTTAGTTTTTTCTATAGCAAAATATCGTTCTGGGAAACCATTAAATACGGTTATTCAGGCACCTAAGACTGATGCAAAACTTAGAAAAGTGGTTCTCCCTAACCCTGATTTTGTTTACAATGCCGTATTCTATGATGTAAGCAAAGCCGACCTAATTATAAGCGGTGAATTTCCTGATTCTTCTCAATACTGCGCTCTTGCATTTTATGGAGATGATGCACAACCTTATCGTGTAATTAACAATTTGCAATCAAAATCCAAATCATTCAGATTCCATCTTTCGCAAAGCAAACTAGATTCAATGGCTGTTGTATCGCCCACTGCACAAGGAGTACTTCTTATGCGTATATTAGTTGCAGACAATGAACAATATGAAATTGCAAAGCAATTGCAAAAGCTGATGAAAGTATTAGCAATTGATAAGTAAAAATAAGACCAGAATTGGGTTTGAGTCTGCTGTCAGTAATCTCTGATTTAGAAGCGTTATTTAAAATTTGTATGTCTTTTTAAACAAAATTCTTCCTTTTTAAAACTCTACAAATTCAGGTAAAAACTAACAACATAAATCTCATTAAATATTTTTTCAGCAAAAATTGGCTGAGTCTTTTTGAAACAATATTAACCGTTTCTACTACTTTTAAAACATGAAAATTTTACTTCTTTTTCTTCCTATTTTCGCATGCTCACAATCCTTTGATGTGGAAGGGCACAGAGGATGCAGAGGACTAATGCCAGAAAACACAATTCCTGCATTTATAAAAGCCCTAAATATAGGAGTGACTACATTGGAAATGGATTTGGCAGTATCTAAAGACAGCCAATTAATCGTAAGTCATGACCCTTGGATAAGTGAAGATATTTGTGTGTGCCAAGAAAAATTAGCGATTCAAAAACTCTTTACCAGCGAAATAAGAAACTATGATTGTGGAAGTAAAATAAATGCTCGCTTTCCACAACAAGTAAAAATGAAAGTGAGTAAACCACTTCTCAGCGAAGTGGTAGATACAGTAGAAAAATACATTCAAAAACAGCAACTCACAAAGGTTCATTATAACATTGAAATAAAATCAAAACCTGAATGGGATGGCACCTATACCCCCGATGTATCTTTCTTTGCCAAGCTGTTGGTGGATTTTATTCATTCACACAAAATGGAAGCTTTGACTGTAGTTCAATCGTTTGATAGAAGGGCATTAGAAGCTGTTCACAAATTAGATAGCACCATTTCCACCGCTTGGCTATTTGCACTACCGAATGGATGGAAAATTGGTTTTCAAGAATTGTCTTTTAAGCCAACTATTATGAGTTCTTATTCTCTGATTACTTCAAAGAAACAAATAAACAAAGCACACAGATTGGGAATGAAAGTAATTCCCTGGACGGTAAATGACACTGCCACTATGCAACATTTAAAAGCATTGGGAGTAGATGGTATCATTTCAGATTACCCTAATTTATTGATGGAAAAATAAATCGAATCTGGAAAAATTGCTTAGACAAACACGACTAAGAAAACACTACCTTCTTTTATTAAATTTATAGAATAAAAACCAATTTCTAATTAACCTCTGAAACACATGTATCGCCTACGATTTATTTATGTGATGCTAAAAAGCCTTCTTACTCCAAAAAAAACTTTTTTGGCTGATTTTAAATTACACTTTATTGCCATTCCTTTTATAGATACGGATATGTCTCAGTTATTCACACAAACCTATTCTCTTTACATGGGCTTAGCCCGTTGGAATATTTTGTTTAATTCTGAAATCAGAACAGCAGCATTAAAGTGGTATTGGGTACCCGTAACTGCTTCAGAAACCATGACCTACAAAAAGCCTATTAAAGCATTTAGTTTGGTCACGTTAGTAACACGGGCAGTTTATTGGGACGACCAGCGATTTTATTTAGAACACCTTTTTTATGTAAATCAAACTATTCACGCAAAAGCATATGTTGCTGGATTGGTGCGAGGACCTAAAGGAAAAGTAAAACCGAATGAAGGGTTTAAATTATTAGGCATTGAAAAAGAATCTCCTCCCATGCCATTGGAAATAAAAAGTTGGATTGATTTTCTCGCAAATAAAAATTCATAATCCAATTTTTATTACAGACAAAATTGACACCTCTTTCACACCCACATCAACTAAAAAAGCCCCAAAGAAAAAATCCTTGGGGCTTTTTAGAATTATAAAATAAATTTATAGAGACTCTACCACTACATAAGAACCAATAGCACCCGGCACAGAACCGTTTACCAAAATCAAATTCTTATCAGCCATAATCTTTACAATTTTCACACCTTTTGTTTTCACACGCACACCTCCCATTCTTCCTGCCATACGCATACCCGGCATTACACGGCTTGGGTCAGAAGATGCACCCAATGAACCTGGTGCTCTTTGACGATCATGCTGACCGTGAGTTCCCATTCCTACTCCATGGAATCCGTGACGTTTTACAACCCCTTGGAAACCCTTTCCTTTAGAAGTTCCTATTACGCTTACTACTTCACCTTCAGCAAAAGTATCTACAGAAATAGTTTCTCCTACATTCTTTTCGAATTCATAATCTCTAATCTCTACTACTTTTCTTTTCACAGCAGTATTTGCCTTTTTAAAGTGTCCTTTTTCAGCATTATTCGAAGCTTTCTCTGTCTTGCTATCAAAACCTACTTGCACAGCGTTATAACCATCTGTATCTTCTTTTTTAACCTGTGTAACCACGTTGTCAGAAACATCTAATACAGTAACCCCGTAAAATTTACCTTCTTGAAAGATACTGGTCATACCCACTTTCTTTCCGATTATTGCTTTCATTTTTTTTGAATTTTATTTTTATTAAAAGTATACCAACTAAAAACTCCAAAGGCGATGCTAAAGCACGAACTTTGGAGTTTCGTTTGAATTTCTTCTTTGCTTTAGCGGTCTGATTGAATTACCAACGAGACATAAATTATTTTTAAAAATCCCCTCTTCTGAAGGATACAATATGGAATAGCTGTTATGCCTTAATTTCCACTTCTACGCCACTTGGCAATTCTAATTTCATCAATGCATCTACTGTCTTAGAAGTAGAAGAATAGATATCGAGTAATCTCTTATAAGTACACAATTGGAATTGTTCTTTAGAGTTTGCATTTACGTGTGGTGAACGCAAAACCGTAAATACATTTCTGTGTGTAGGAAGTGGCACTGGTCCGCTAACTACTGCGCCTGTGTTTTTTACTGTTTTTACGATTTTTTCAGCAGACTTATCTACTAGATTGTGATCGTAAGACTTTAACTTAATTCTGATTCTTTGGCTCATGATAAAGAACGTTTTTTTTATTTTTAAAATTACTCTTCTATTTCTTTTAATTTTCCTGAATTTTTAGCCATAACTGCTTTCGCTACCATATCTGGTGCTGGAGCAAAGTTGTAAAATTCCATTACAGAAGTAGCTCTACCAGAAGTTAAGGTACGCAATTGCGTTACATAACCAAACATTTCGCTCAATGGCACTTTTGCCTTAATTACTTGTGCGTTCATTTTAGCTTCCATACCTTCTAGCATTCCTCTTCTTCTATTCAAGTCACCCACTACATCACCCGTGTTTTCTTCTGGGGTAATTACTTCCAACTTCATAATAGGTTCTAGCAATACAGGACCCGCTAATTTGCAAGCATTTCTAAACGCCATTTTAGCACACAATTCAAAAGACAATGCATCAGAATCCACTTGGTGGAAAGAACCATCGTACAATCTCACTTTAAGATTATCCAATTCATATCCTGCCAAAACACCTGTTTTCATAGCCTCTTTCATTCCTTTTTCTACAGAAGGAATAAATTCACGAGGAATAGCACCCCCGAATACATCGTTTACAAATTGAAGTCCTTCTGTGATTTCCTCATCTGCAGGTCCTATTTCAATATGAATATCTGCAAACTTACCACGACCACCCGATTGCTTTTTAAATAACTCACGGTGAGATACGGTTTTAGTTAAACGCTCTCTGTAATTTACTTGCGGTGCTCCTTGATTACATTCTACACCAAACTCTCTACGCATACGATCCACCAAAATTTCTAAGTGCAACTCTCCCATTCCTGAGATAATTGTTTGAGAAGTTTGTTCATCGAAACGAACCTTGAAAGTAGGATCTTCTTCAGCTAATTTAGCCAAAGACATACCCATCTTATCCATATCTTTTTGAGTCTTAGGCTCTACAGCTATAGAAATTACAGGCTCAGGGAATTTCATACTTTCAAGTATGATTTTGTGCTTTTCATCACAAATAGTATCTCCTGTACGAATATCTTTGAAACCTACACCCGCAGCTATATCACCAGCTTCTACACGAGGTACCGAATTTTGCTTATTAGCGTGCATTTGGAATAAACGTGAAATACGCTCGTTTTTTCCTGTACGTGCGTTGTACACATAAGAACCTGCATCTAACCCACCAGAATAAACTCGGAAGTAACACAAACGACCTACGAATGGATCGGTAGCAATTTTAAATGCTAAAGCTGCAAAAGGACCATCTGTACTTGGTTTACGAGTGATGGGTTCCTCTGTATCTGGGTCTATACCATTTACTTCTTTCTTATCTTCTGGAGAAGGCAACATCCAACAAACTGCATCTAATACAGCTTGTACTCCTTTATTTTTAAAAGAAGAACCACAGAACATAGGCACTACTTTTTGTGCCACTACTGCTTTTCTTACTGCTGCACGAATTTCATCGGCAGAAATAGAAGTAGGGTCTTCAAAATATTTTTCCATTAATTTATCGTCAAATTCTGCTACTTGTTCTAGCATTTTTTCACGATATAATTTTACATCTTCTACTAATTCTGCTGGAGTTTCAATAACATCATAAGTCATCCCTTTATCTGTTTCATTCCAGATAATAGCCTCATTCGTTACTAAATCTACCACTCCTTTAAAGTGCTCTTCATTTCCTATAGGAATTTGCATTACCATAGGAATAGAACCCAACATAGTATTTACTTGAGTTACCACATTAAAGAAATCTGCACCTTGACGATCCATTTTATTTACGAATCCTAAACGAGCTACATTGTAGTTATCTGCCAAACGCCAGTTTGTCTCAGACTGAGGCTCTACCCCATCTACTGCTGAAAACAAAAATACCAATCCATCCAATACACGAAGGGAACGATTTACTTCCACTGTAAAATCCACGTGACCTGGGGTATCAATAATATTGATGTCGTATTTTTTATCTTTCCAAGACCATGAACAACGGGTAGCAGCCGAGGTAATAGTAATACCACGCTCTTGCTCTTGCTCCATCCAGTCCATAGTTGCTGCACCTTCGTGCACCTCCCCTATTTTGTAGTTCACTCCCGTGTAGTACAAAATACGTTCTGTTGTAGTTGTTTTTCCAGCATCAATGTGAGCCGCGATACCTATATTTCTAGTAAAACTTAAATCTTTTCCCATTTTGTTTTTAGTATTCTCTGAACTGTATTTTTTATTAAAATCCTTTACGGATTTAAGGGCTTAGAACTTAAAGTGAGAGAAAGCTTTATTAGCTTCTGCCATTCTATGAACGTCTTCTTTCTTTTTATAAGCACCACCTTCGCCTTTAGAAGCAGCTACTAATTCATTGGCTAATTTATCAGCCATGGATTTACCATTTCTTTGGCGAGCATATTGCAAAAGCCACTTGATACTTACAGAAAGTTTACGCTCTGGACGTACTTCAATAGGCACTTGGAAGTTTGCACCACCAATTCTTTTGCTCTTTACTTCTACAGCAGGACTTACGTTTTGAACAGCTTTTTTCCATATATCTAATGGATTTTCTTTTGTTCTTTCTTCTATCAAATCCAAAGCGCTATAAAATATTTTGTACGCTACAGATTTTCTGCCTTCATACATCATATTGTTTACGAATTGTGTCACTATCGGATCACCAAACTTAGGATCCGGTTGAAGATATCTTTTGGGAGCTCTGGCTTTTCTCATTTTGTTAAGATTGAGTATTGAGTCTTTTAATTAATTATTTTTTCTTTTTTGCACCTGCTGCCGCTGCTGCTGCCGCACCTGCTTTAGGACGTTTAGCACCGTATTTAGAACGGCTTTGCTTTCTACCATCTACACCTGCAGTATCTAACGCACCTCTAACTATGTGGTAACGTACACCTGGCAAATCTTTCACACGACCTCCTCTGATAAGTACAATGGAGTGCTCTTGAAGATTGTGACCTTCACCTGGAATGTAGGCAATCACCTCTTGGGAGTTGGTTAATCTTACTTTAGCCACTTTTCTCAATGCTGAGTTTGGCTTCTTGGGCGTAGTAGTGTATACACGAGTACATACTCCACGTCTTTGAGGGCAACTATCTAAAGCACGGCTCTTAGATTTTGCGCGAATAATCTCTCTTGATTTTCTTACTAACTGTTGTATTGTAGGCATTCAGTCTGTTTTTGGGACGGCAAAAATAGGTTTATTCCCCGAAATACACAATTCTTAGTGAAAAAAATATTTCGAGTTTGCAAATTTGACAAAAACAATTGATTATCAATAGATGTTTTCATAGTAGACAGAAGCACTCCACCCGTTTATATCTCCTATATTCCACTTTTTAGTTGCTTTTTTTGCTAAAACAATCCTATCAAAAGATTATCAATTGTAAAATAGTTGCTGTTCAAAAAAATAACTCAAAAAAAAATCTTATCACATTATAATTTAATCTTTATATTCGCAATTAGGTAATTAAAAACAAGGTAAGAGTGAGGCTGAAATGCTTCCAACATTAGTTTCATTTATACCGAGTCTTTTAAAGACCTAGTATTTTTTAACCAGTTATTTTTAACACAATGAACATTTACATTTCTAACATTAACTTCAAAGCAAGAGAACAAGGTTTGCAAGAAGTATTTGAACAATTCGGGGAAGTTTCTTCCGTGAAAATTATTAAAGACAAAGAGACAGGACGTAGCAAAGGCTTCGGTTTTGTGGAAATGCCTAACGATGAGCAAGGTCGCCAAGCGATTGCTCAATTAAACGGAACTGATTACATGGAAAGAAACCTTGTAGTAAACGAGGCTCGTCCAAGAGAAGAACGCAACTAAGATATAACAAGATACCAAGTAGTGATTATTTAGTAAGTTACTATCCTAAAATAAAAAACCCCGATAACTCGGGGTTTTTTATTTTTAAGCAGTCATCGTGATTTTTTTCATCCCTCGTAAAAATCTACGACTCCCGATTCTACATCATACATTCCACCCACTATGGCTATTTCACCTTTTTGAATCATTTCATAAAGAATAGGACTTCTTTCCTTTACTTGCCCCACAACCATCTTTACATTATTTTCTGCCACCGCAGCTACAAAATCAGCGTTGTGCGAATTCCTTTCATCTCTAATATGAAGCACAGCATCTACCGCAGGTTTTATTTTATTTACTAAAGACGAAATATGACCTAACTGAAGATGATCGCAAGCCCCTTTTATGGCTCCACATTTAGTATGCCCCAGCACTACAATAATTTTGGACCCAGTCACCTTGCAAGCAAACTCCATGCTTCCTAAAATATCGTCATTCAAAATACTTCCAGCTATACGAATGCTAAAAACATCTCCTAACCCTTGGTCAAAAATAAGTTCCACCGAAGTCCTAGAATCAATACAACTCAAAATGGCCGCAAAAGGATATTGATTGTCTTTAGTCACATTTACTTGTGCCAGTAAATTATGATTCGATTTAAGATTATTCACAAATCTAAAATTCCCTTCTTTTAAAACCTGAAGGGCTTGTGCAGGTGTTATCTTCTCTTGAAGCGATTGTTGGTACAATTCTCTATGCAATTCATCATTCGGCTCATTCTTTTTTTCGTCAGCTAAAATTACATCGTAAATAGATTCAGTATTTTCGATCGCATATTCCTCTTTAAACCCAATTAAAGTAAGGTGAATACTTCTGGCAGGGGCTTTCACTTCTATAAATTCACGCATTACTTCCAGCACGTCATAATCTATATACTTTGTTTTGGATGCATCTAAAATGAGGGAAGAATTTTCTGGCACATTCTCTAGCGATACCATAATATTTGCCTTATTCAAAAAGCTCATCTCAGATTGCAACTCCATTTTTATGCTATTGGCCTGCTTATGAGTTTTTTCAAAAAATGAGATAGGATTTTTCATATTTCTGACCAAGATAAAAACCACACTCACCGCCATTCCTATGGCTACTCCCGTAAGTAAATTTGTAAAAACTACAGCAAGCACGGTGATTACAAAAGGGATAAATTGCTGTCTGCCTTTATCAAACATTTCTTTAAACACCGAAATCTTAGCAAGCTTATAACCGGTCATTATTAAAATAGCAGCAAGAGATGCCAAGGGAATGGTATTCAGTAAAAACGGAATAAATGCGGCACAAACCAAAAGTAAAAAGCCGTGTAAAAATGCAGACATCTTACTTTTTGCCCCAGCATTTAAGTTAGCAGAACTTCGCACAATTACCGAAGTCATGGGAAGTCCACCTATTAATCCTGACAAGGTGTTTCCTATACCCTGTGCTATCAATTCTCTATTGGGGGAAGTATATCTTTTTTCAGGGTCTAATTTATCTATAGCTTCTACCGAAAGCAATGTTTCTATAGATGCTACTATGGCAATAGTAACAGCAGTCATGTAAATATGTGTATCAGTAATTCTACTGAAGTCGGGAAAAGAAAACTGAGCTGTAAATTCCCTAAACGAATGCGGCACTGGAAGATTTACCAATTGCTCAGTACGTAACCCCCACTCGGGAAGTGCTATCAAAAAAAGTTTGTTCAATAAAATCCCTACAATTACCACTACCAATCCCGATGGAATAGCTTTCAATCGTTTCATAAATGGTCGTTCCCAGAGTAAAATGATAGCAATGCCAGCCAAAGCAATAAGACTAGCTCCCATACTTACGTGAGAAACTAAATCAAGTATTTCTGTAAATGTATTTTCCCCATCTGATTGCAGAAAAGTAAAATCACCTTCCACATCTTTATCCCATCCAAAAGCGTGTGGAATTTGTTTCATAATAATAATAATACCAATAGCAGTAAGCATTCCTTTTATAACATTAGAAGGAAAGTAATTGGCTACAATCCCTGACTTAGAAAGCCCCATAATTATTTGTAATAAACCTGCTAAAACTAGTGCCAGCAAAAAGGCTTCGAAAGAACCTAACTGAGTAATAGCTGCGAGTACAATGGCTGTAAGACCCGCTGCTGGACCCGTAACACTCAAGTGAGAATTACTAACTTGAGACACTACAAGTCCTCCAATTATACCAGCAATCATACCAGCAAAAAGAGGTGCCCCGCTGGCCAAAGCAATCCCCAAACACAATGGAAGTGCGACTAAAAAAACAACAATAGAGGCGGGAATATCTTGTTTAAGATTTAATATAAAAGATTTTTGTTCCGACATGGAAATGAGTATTTAAAATTTAGAAAATAAGGGCTGTAGATTTTAAAAAATCCACAAAAAAATAGAATAGAGATACAAAATCAAGCTCTAGCAGAATCTGGAGGAGGGCAGTTGATTTCGATATGTGGATGTGAAATCAAAAACAATGGACGAGAAAAAAAACTTTCAGATGAAATACAATTTGCCGTCAAAAACAATTCGTCTATTCTTAAAAACCCCAAAAGACTTTTCGCATCCTTCGTTTCTTTCTCAGTTTTTTCATCCTCCTCCTCTTCTGAACAAATAGAGGTAAGCAAACTTTTACCACTCAATTTCACAAACGTATCAAAGCCTGAAGACACAACATTTGTGAACAAGAATAGAATGAGAAGATTTCTAAAGATTGACAATTTCATTTTCGATAACACAAAAGTAAAAAAGCGATTTTAATAACCCACTAAGTTTTACCAATTTAACTAGAAATGGCAAACGCTCTACAGTTGACCCCTAAATAAAATGTTTTAAACACTAAATCGTCTATCTTTAAAATTATAAAACTCAAAATCATGATACTAGTTATACTTGGATTTCTCTTAATTATTAGCTCTTTATTTTTAAGAGGAAATATGGATCAGTTAAAACGGATTATGCCTATTCTTCAAGGATTAGGTCTATTACTAATACTAATAGGATTAGCCACTGCTTGTTTTGTACAAATACCTGCTGGTAAAGTTGGGGTCAAATCCCTTTTCGGAAAAATAGAAACAGATTATTTGCAAAGTGGATTGCATGTAGTAAATCCACTTGTAAAAGTTACAGAAATAGACATTAAAACACTCAACTATACTATGAGCGGGGTGCATGATGAAGGAAATAAAGATGGTGATGATGCTATCAGAGTCTTGACTGCTGATGGATTGGAAGTTACAATTGACTTAACAGTTCTGTTTAGAGTAGTACCTGGAGAAGCACCTCGATTATTACAACAAACTGGAGAAGATTTTATAGATAAAATTGTTCGCCCGCTTACCCGTACAAAGATTCGCGACAACTCTGTTTACTACGATGCAGTTGCATTATACTCTACTAAGAGAGATGAATTTCAAACCAGAATTTTCAAAAGCATTGAATCCGATTTTAATAAAAGAGGGTTGATATTAGAGCAACTTTTGGTGAGAAATATTACACTCCCCAATTCTGTGAAAGCTAGTATTGAGTCAAAAATAAATGCAGAACAAGATGCTCAAAAAATGGAATTCGTTTTGCAAAAAGAAAAACAAGAGGCAGAACGTAAGCGTGTAGAAGCGCAAGGTATAGCCGATTACCAACGCATCATTAGCAGTGGATTGACCGATAAACAACTACAATACGAAGGCATTAAAGCACAATTAGAATTAGCCAAATCCGATAATGCCAAAATTGTAATCATGGGCAAAGGAAATAGCCCTGTAATTATTGATGGAAAATAATTTTACTGACCCGCTTTTAATGCCTGTGCCTTTTGTAAATACTGGTCAGCTAATTGCAGGTTTCCTTTGTTACGATACGAAACCGAAAGATTAAAATAAGCGGGCGCATAATTTGGAAATTGCTCTATGCATTTTTGCGAAACAGCAATCGCTTCATCAAATCTTCCACTCATACCATAAGCTACCGCTAAGTCTTCATAATACACTTCTACTTTAGGATTCATTGAAATTGCCTTAGCTATATTTTCTGTAGCAGCACTCAAATTGTTTAGCTGCTTGCCATACACCGTTCCTATTTTGTAATAGCAATTGGCATCATCTGGTTTCAGTTCTAATGTCTTTTTGTACCAAATAATAGAAGAGTCGGGCAAATTCAGTTTTGAATATGCTTCAGCTAAATTGTAAGTACACGTAAACTCATCAGCCTTAACAGCTAATGCTTTTAGGAAATTATCGCGAGCATCTGCTGGCATTCCATTCTCTACCTGCACACACCCCATATTGTAAAGTGCATCATAATATCCCCCTACTCTGTAAGCAGCCGCTTTTTCATAAATACTAATGGCATTTTTTGCATCATGATTCAATTTATAATCTGCATTACCTAATAGCAGCCATGCATTCGAATGGGTAGGGTAAATTTCAATCGCTTTATTCAAATGAGCTATAGATTCTTTGAGCAACTCTTTACGCTTCATCGTATCTTTCTCTTCGTCTGCCATCTTAGTCAAATCACCCCCTAAAGAAGTTTGAACTTTAGAACTATTGGGGCTCGTAGCTGCATCTGTTTTGAAAAGTGTAAAGTTGTCTTTCCAAACAAAATTTCTACTAAACGTCTTTAGTGAATATAATCCCAAAATTATAGAAAGGCTTATCATCACTGCATTTTGACTCAACTTAAAAGAGTCTTTTGCTTTTAGAATTAAATAAGCCAGTAGTATACAAAAACCCAAAGAGCTCATAAACATGAAACGCTCATTCATTAAAACACCCACCGTAAAAAGCAAGTTAGAAACTATGGAGAACGTAATGAAGTAAAACAAAATAGCATAGGCTGGCAACGATTTTTTAAAGAAACCTACCAAAGCATAAATTAGTAAAGCAGCATTCAGAATTAATGAAATAATAAAACCTACATCGCTAAATTTTACATAAGGTATTTGATTGTAATAATAATCGTGCGAAAGTGGATGTGGGAAAATCAACAATTTTATGTACAACAAAAAAGTGTAAATAATAGTGGCATAGCGCTCTTCAAAACCTTTGCAATAAGCAAAAGGGTTGTTCAAAATTTCGGGAGAATCTTCTGTGAGTCCAGATGCGGTAAAAGTGGTTCGCATAAAGAGAAACAAAGCCACTGGCAATACATACAAGCCTAAAGTAACAAGGTAATCTTTTGGTTTTGCTTTTGTAAAAAAGTAAAATGTAAGAGGAATAATGGCTAAAAAAGTAACCGTATTTTCCTTAGAAAGTAAACCCAAAATGTATGCTCCCATTCCCCAAAACAAATGCACCATACGTTGCGTTTTCACATACTTAACAGCAGCTAGCAAAGTCAGTAAAGCAAAGAAAAGTCCCATAATTTCATCACGCCCTTTTATATTAGAAACTGCCTCGGTATGTATAGGATGCGCGGCAAACAAAAGCGAGGCAATGAAGGCAATACTTAAAAAGAAAGGTGAGTCCTTTCGCTGGGGTAGCAAATAACTCAAGAGGTAATACAACAACACACAAGTAAGCGCAAACAATAAAATATTAATGCCATGACTGATGGAAGGTGTCATTCCAAAAAATTGATATTCTACAGCCAGCGTCACCATACTCAATGGACGATAACGACCTCCGCTCACCAACTTACTTCCGCGTTCACCAAAGAAACCCACAAAGGCATCGTGTGTCATTAAATCTTTAATCCCAGCAAAGCCTTTCTGAGTAAATTTATTATCGGTAATTACAATAGTGTCATCTATAGCGTATTTATTCCAAAGAGTATTGGAGTATATTAAACAAGTAAAAACAAAAATGAGAATATACGGAATAGCCTTGTGATTAAAATCAAATGCTTGCTGAGGAATGGTTTCCATTACCTCTTGCTGTTGTTGCTTAGCAGCCTGTTGCTGCTTCATTGCTTTTTTACTGATGGCCACGTTGCTAAATTTTAATGCTCAAATTTAGATTTTTTCATCAAAGCTTTTTTTATAATCTGAATCACAGTAATAATTACCAAAGAAGGGAACCACACCCAAACCAATTCACTTTTAATTACCCGCCACCCCCACTCACTAAAAAACTGAGTAACTCCAATAGGTGAAACTTGAATCACTCGCCAAGGGAAAAAGTATCGATGATTATTAAATGGAGCAAAGAAAGCTACTCCCAAACCACCTGTAGTCATAGCGTCTAAGATAGGATGAGAAAGTGTAGCCACAAAAAGAAAAGCAACAACAGCCCACCATTTTTTAGAATACAACACAGCATTTCTAAAAAATAAAAAGCTCAAGAAAACACTTAGCAAAACGGCAAAGAAAATAGAATGTGTAAACCCTCTGTGACCAAAAATAGAATCATAAGGCACTCCCATAAAAAACCCAATAGCATCGGCATCTGGAATAACCGCACAAAATATTCCTGCACACCAAAATTTCCAATCCGTTTTTTGAATAAAACTGGTTTTACCCAATGCAACAGCAGCAATAGCGTGTGAAAATGCAGAAGCCATAATAAATATTTGAGTGAGTTTATCCTAATAACTTATACCGCTTCCCTGGCAACGACAAAACAATTTCATTCATTTCCATCTCCAATAATATGGCAGCCATAGAACCAGCATCTAGTTTAGTTTCCAACACCAATCTATCGATTTCTAATTCGGTATGCTGTTGCAAAATAGAATAAACGAGTTGCTCTTTATCAGATAAAATCAACGACAACTGTTTCTGCTTTTTGGGTTTCAATTCCCCTTCATTCCAAAGCATAGCATCCAATAAATCTTTACCAGATTCTATCAAATTTGCTTTGTAGGTTTTGATTAAAAAATTACAGCCACTACTATATTTATCATTCACTCTTCCGGGCAATGCAAATACATCTTTGTTGTAAGAGTTCGCAATATTTGCCGTAATCACTGCACCACCTTCTTTGGCTGACTCTATCACTACACAAGCATCGCACATACCCGCTACTATTCTATTCCGCTGGGGAAAATTATGGGGCGCAAATGCATCTTGCGAAGTAAACTCTGTGAGCAAGCCTCCCTGCTCTATCATTTTTTTCGCAGTGGGTTTATGTTGATTTGGATACATTCTATTTAACCCATGTCCTAATACACCTACAGTTTTTAGTCCATTATCTAAAGCTGCCGTATGTGCTGCTATATCCACTCCATACGCCAAGCCACTTATCACCAAAACATCTTGCAATGCTAATTCTTGAATAAACTTTTTTGTGATCTCTTTTCCGTATTCTGAAATTTTCCGAGTGCCTACAATAGCTACAATTTTCTGCGTATTCAAATCCGCATTCCCTTGGTAGTAAAGCAAAATAGGCGCATCGTTACATTCTTTTAATCGCTTTGGGAATGCCTCTTCGGTAAAAAAAAGAGGGGTTATTTTATTATCTTCAATAAACTTCAATTCTTGTTCTGCTTGTTTCAATACTTCGCTCTTTACTATCGCATCCGCTCGCTCCTCGCCTACCAGTGGTACTTTCAGCAACTTCCCTTTCGATGCTTTAAAAACCGCTTCCGCACTTCCACAATAAGCAATTAAATTTTGCGCCAATACACCGCCCACATTTGGTAGCATGGTCAGCCCAACATTATAGAGTAAAGCGTTGTTCATTTTTATAAAAATAAAAATACTAGGCAATTTTTGTACCGTACTTTAGCAGATAAAATATTTAGATTTGATTGCTTCCAACTCAATATCACATGAAAAAAATTAGCCATACTTTCCATCTATTCTTTGTCATTTGTGTTTCATCCTTTATCTCTCATGCGCAATCTTCTTTCCAATCAGCAGACAACATTCACTATTGGAAAAACAAAAAACCATTTGAAGGTTACTGGCAACAAGATGTAGCTTACAAGATTAAAGCCAACATAGATGAAACGACTGATATCATTACAGGAGAGGAACAACTAACCTACACAAATAATTCCCCAGATACGCTCTATTTTGTGTACTTCAATTTGTATCAAAATGCTTTTTTGCCTGGCTCCTATTTAGATGATTTGCAAAAAAACAATGGCATTCATCCTTCGTATGGAAAATACGAAAGCAGCCAACAAGGCATTGTTATTGAAAAAATATTTAGTGGCTCTACCGAACTTAAAACTCAATTAGACAATACCATTCTAAAAGTTTTCTTACCAAAACCATTATTGCCAAATCAATCTACTGCTTTTGATATTCAGTTTCGAACTTTCTACGATAGCGGCAGCACCCGCAGAAGAATGAAAAAATACAGAGCATTTGGCTACACACATTACAACGGTTGCCAATGGTATCCAAAACTATGTGTTTACGACCGAAAAAGTGGCTGGAATACTGACCAACATTTAAACAGAGAGTTTTATGGAGATTATGGCAGCTTTGATGTAGCCTTAACTTTTGCAGCTAATTATGTGATAGAAGCTACTGGAACATTGCAAAATGAAAAAGAAGTTTTGCCTGATTCATTAAAACAAAAATTGCAAATCAGTAATTTTAAAGACAAGAAATGGGATGAAAAACCAAGCATCATTACTCCCTACAAAAAAGACAAACGAAAGACCTGGCTATACCATGCCGATAACGTACACGACTTTGCATTTACAGCCGACCCATCGTATCGCATAGCCGATACTTTTTGGAATGGAGTGCGCTGTGTGGCTATTTGTCAAGAGCCCCACGCTGCAGGCTGGCAAACAGCTGCGCAGTATTGTGCAAAAATTATAAAGTGTTTCTCTGAAGATTTTGGCATGTACAATTACCCTAAAATGGTAGTGGCAGATGCGGCAGATGGAATGGAATATCCCATGCTAACTTTAGATGGCGGACGCGACCCAGAATACAGAGGTTTGCTGGTGCACGAAGTAGGGCACAATTGGTTTTATGGAATGCTCGGTAACAATGAAACCTACAGAGCTATGATGGACGAGGGTTTCACGCAGTTTCTTACGGCATGGGGTTTAGAACATATTGATGGCGATACCATGGTGCATGAGCCCATCAAAAATAAATATGTACGCCATTTTGCAGAGCCTACCAATGTGCGCGATTCGAAAGTTTATTTGAGTTATCTCTCCGATGCTATACAATACAACGATGAACCTTTAAACACCCACAGCGATGGCTTCAATGGCGCACTGGGACAAGGCGGAGGTTACCGACATGTGTATGCTAAGACCTCTACCATGCTCTATAATTTGCAATATGTTTTAGGCGATTCACTCTTTCAATCTGCGATGAAACATTACGTGCAACAATGGAAATTTTGCCATCCCTATCCCGAAGATTTTCGCAATTCTATATCACAATTTACACACGCTGATTTGAATTGGTTTTTTGATGAATGGATGGAAACCACCAAAAATGTAGATTACAAAATTGGTAAAATAAAAAAGACAGCCCTCCAAGATAAATATGAAATTACCTTAAAAAGAAAAGGTAGAATGCAGATGCCTATTGACCTGCGAGTGGTTTCAAAAAAAGATTCTGTTTATGATTTTTTCATTCCTAATACATGGTTTGAGAAATCGTTTCACTGTGATACTCTGACAACTCACAACTCACAACCGACAACTTTAAGTAAATGGTACGGATGGGATAAATTAAAACCTACATACACGGCCGAAGTAACTATTCCAGGCGGTATTAAAAATGTCATCATAGACCCTAGCGAAAGGCTTGCAGATATTGACATGCAGAACAATCGTAAGAAAGGAAATGCCATCGTAAAATTCGATTCGCACATTTACAGTTTACCTTCTTGGAAAAAATATGTTTTGTATCTGCGTCCTGATTTGTGGTGGAATAATTACGATGGATTTAAAGTAGGGCTACATGCCGAAGGAAACTATATGCAAATAAAAAACAACTTCGTTTTAAATGTATGGCTCAATACCCATTTACTACAAGGCATCAACCCTTCACTTACTAAAGAAGAAAAGCGGAAAGCAGATTGGGTAAGCTATTCCTTAACTGTAAATCATGCCATAGACAAAGTCATTAAAAAAGGAACCATTCACATACAATCTAAACTGTTAGATGGTTTAGAATTGTACGAACTAGGGCTCAGCAAACGTTTTGGTGATAAGTGGTTGACAGATATTTCCATCAAAGCTTTCAACATTCCTCAACCGCAATTCAAAAACTATTTATTGTACCCCAATGAATGGAAAATCAAACAATGGAATAGCTCTTTAAATCTATCGGCATCTTATAGCTACCAAAAACAAAATGTAAGCGGAAAATTGCAATTGAAATTTCGCTCCAATGCTTTTTTGAGTAACTACAATTACCACTATTTAGAATTAATTCATACACAAAAAGCCACAGCTTGGAAATTAGATTTTCGCACAAGATTGTATGCCCGCGCTGGTTTAGGAAGCAATCCTGCCCCTGAATCGCAACTTTATTTTGCAGGAGCTAATCCAGAAGAAATGAGCGATAACAAATACCTACGTGCCACGGGCTTTGTGCCGCATCAATGGTTAGGCTATGGAACAGACATCAATCATTTCCAATACGGAGGAGGTATGAATATGAGAGGCTATTCGGGCTATCTTTTAGGTGAAACCGATAAAAATGGAGTAGTGATGCCTACCTACAAAGGCAATAGTGGTATTGCCTTGAATGCCGAAATTGATTTCAATAAAATCTTTGTTATCAATAAAATTAGGGCTAGCAAATTCGCAACAAAACTCAGAGAAATTTTCAGTTTCAACTCCTATTTATTTGGAGATGTAGGTTCTATTGTGTACACCAACTCGCTGAACAAACAGCAATTCTCGCAAGTGCGAGTAGATGCTGGAGTAGGCGCTGCCATTACTATTAAGAAGTGGTGGGTGCTTCAAAATATTAAACCACTCACCATTCGTTTTGATGTTCCATTTTTTGTGTCCAGCACACCTTACAGCGACCCTGCTCATTTCAAATTTAGATGGGTAATAGGAATTAGTAGGACTTTTTAAAGAGTAACAAATGCGACCCCTCTTCATTATCACCCGCTTTATTCCCTACTCTGGCATGGCTTTGTTTCCTTTTATTTTGCTAAAGGAAAAAGAATTAAAGCACAATAAAATCATGGTGCATCATGAAAAAATTCATTTGCGCCAGCAGTTAGAATTGCTCCTCTTTTTCTTTTACCTAGCTTACGTTTTACATTACTTTTTTAATCTGCTCAAATACCGAAACCACGACAAAGCTTATCGGGAAATAATTTTTGAACGCGAAGCATACACTATGGAAAACGATTTAGATTATTTGAGCAAAAGAAAATTTTGGAATTTTAGAAAGTTTTAGATTCAGTATGCTAATTTTAAAAACCCACTTTACCAATCTATCATACGCTTAGCAGCTGGCTCACTCGACCTAGGGCTACCTCTAAAAAAGTAAGTGTAGCCTATAATTAAGCTCACCGAATTCACTTGTGTACGCATATCTTTTACGGGCTCCCCTCTTAAAAGCAACTCCTGCTGAGGGTCTGTAAAGTTTACCGCCTCGCCCCTATCGGCTGCTATCCCAAAAGCATAATTCACCCCTATGGTAATATCATTCGCACCCCTATTATAAGAAGCGCCCGCAGAAAAATGCAACAAATGCCAATAAGAAGGATTCAACGAATTCAAGTTAATACCATTGGTAGAGGGGGAGAAACGCATCCGATTATTAAAGTCTGTTCTAAAACCAGTGAGCACTTTAAACTTATCATTTATCTTATAAGACACTCCCAATGCAGCATTCAAAACTCCTTTCGATTGTGTTCGCACCACCAAAAAATTTTGAACCACCCCACCACCATAAGCAGTAGTAGGTCTTAGCACAGCTCTGTCTGTTCCATGAATAATATCATAAGCAGGAATTCCCAAAAAATATTCTACTGTTAAACTCAATCGAAATTTTTGGATAGCATACTCTGCTCCCAACGCAAAACTAGGCACTGTTTTGTAATAAGTTTTAACAGCCGTTTGTGCATCAGAAATTACAAACGAGGGATACTTAAATGTAACACTGGTAGTATCGGGACTGTACACATTCAAATTATATCCCTCTACCGATTTTGAAATATTTCCTTGTCCAAAAAGACGTGCCGAAGGCAAGGTGATAGCCAATCCTAATTTCAACTTATTAAACTCTGCTGCAAAACCAATCTTAAAAATCAGGTTTATATTATCCATTCTAAATGAGCTCAACTCATTGACAGTAGCAGTATATGGTACTACATGTCCCATGGTATCGGTTTGTATAGCATCGGCATTGGCTGCCACCGCTATTCTATTTTCTATATTGGTATAGCTCCCAAAAACCGAAATACCCGCAGAGAACATGTTGTTAATCTTATAACCCAACCCCAAGCCTGCCCATGTTTCGGTAGCATTGTAATCGTACTCCAGCCGTGCTTTGTAAAACTCATTACCTGGGGCACCCTTTATTACATCATAAAACATTTGTGTTTCCACATTGTAGCGTATACTCGTTCTGTTACGCATCAGCAGCCCATAAAACAATTTTAGTTTAGGTGTTTTTTTCAACTCAAAACAGCCTCCCGTAAATTGAGGATACAACAACACCCGAGTAGAACGTGCATCTAAGCCTTCCCCTGCTACATTTTTTAATTTGATAAGCTCCAAATCATACAAATTGGCACTCAAACTTATCTTAGAACTTTGAATAAAACCCATAGCGCCTGGGTTGTAGTAAATAGCACTGTTATCGCGCACTCCAGCTACTTGTGCCCCAGCCGTAAGGGTAGATAAAGCACCGTACTGTTGCGTCCAAAAATTATTCTGCGCCTCAGCAGATAAGACTAAAAACAAAAACCCCAAAAAGAGAATAATGCGAGAATTCACCATACAAATAAAAGCAGATACCCGCATGTTTTAGCTTGCTTAATCCACAGCTCATTTGTGAAGTGCCAGAACACTAGTCTTACCTTGTTCTGACTAATCGCTATCGCGCATGGGATAAAAACCGATGCCATCGCTTAGAGCGATGGCATCGGTAAAAATTTGAAGAAGTTCCATTGACTCTTACTCAATGGTCATCAAACAAATCTTACTTTTTTTCTTTACCCAAGTTCTATCTATAAACGCATTATTCCCTACTTGATCTGCTTTTATAATATTAATGTTGTCTTTCATTTCGCGGGTATCAAATACCTTTGTCTTTTTCATTTCTCCTTTATTACTCAAACTCACACACATCAAAATTCCATCTATTCCAGTAGAATGGGGCTCTGGTGCTTGAGTGGTAGTAAGGTTAAGATTTTTAAGATTATCCATAAAAAAAACTGAGTAGCCTGTAGGTGTCTTCAACACATTAAAACCAAGTCCTTTCCAATTTCCCTGTACCTGATTTTTAGGAATTTTCTTGGTCCAAGAATCGGCATCACTATTACCTATGTGTTGTACTATGATGTCGTTAAAATGAAACAGGGTATAGGTAATTTTCCCAGAATATATGGTGGTTTCATAATACTGCTCCCCAAACAAAGTGATACCTCCATCTTCATCAAACTTTACAGAGCGCAACTCTAAATGAGCAGCCGCTACACCACCCTTTGCTTCTTCCTTTTCTATTCTCTTTTGATCTTTTCCTTTTTCGTATTGCATTAAAACCTCTGTAGGTATTTCGTAAAATCCTTTATTGATATTGCTTATCTTATTATCCTCGGGGTTTATTTTTAGAAAAAAAGTGCCATCTACTGCTGAGCCATCTGCTTCCACTTTACCCTTTCTATTTTTACTGGCATAAAATCCTGTACAAACTATCCTTCCTTGAAAATCTTCAAACAACCTTAACTGAGAAACATAATTCTCTTCAAATTTGAAGGGGATTACAATCGCTCCCTTGCTATCTTTCGTATATTTCAAAATCTCAAAATGGAAATTAGGTTTGCCATCTTTTATCTCCCGCTCCGATTCATCTTCAAACACCCTGGCTACAAACAAAATATTCCCCTCGCGGTCAATCGTTTTGCTATAAATATCCATACGCTTTTCGGTGTAGGGTACCACTTCTTCCAAAGGGTATTTAAGCTTATCAAACATCCAAAAACCATATTTCTGCTTATTCTTGGAATCATCTTTCGAATCATTAATGTAGTTGCCTATTACACCTAGTTTTAGTGGAATCAGTAGATAGATAAACATTGAACTTGCACTGTTACTCTCATAGTTCAAAAACTTCCATTCCAACCCCAGGTCATCCCCATTCCTATCAGTTTTTCTGTTTCTATCATTTGTTTAGCACTGCCCTCAAAACTTCCTTTCTTTTCATTTAATTCTGTATCCAAAGCCGTTCTTTTTCTGCTTTTTCCCAGGTGTTATACATTAAATAAAGCTTGCCGCCTATTTCTTTCAGAATTTTTTCCAGATTCAGGTCTCCGGCAGTGCCGTTAAATCCATGGTCTTGGTAGATTCAGTTTCAAACTGGGCGAAAACTTTTGAAGCGATAAACTCTTTTTCGGGTCTATACTTACTTGTAAAGCTTCATCCTTTATATTCCCGAAGAAATCTATATCCTTACCACCCATAAGGCAGCTCATATACTCTTGCCCCAAGTAATTTTAAGTTTGGGGTCTGGGGTATTTGTATAGTAGTAGTAGCACAAACTGCTGTTAAAAGAAGTAGTAAAAGGAAAGTTTTCTTGTCATGTTTTTGTTTTTAAGGTTAGTTATTTATTAAACAGATGGCATTGGTATAAAAAGGATTATTTAAACTTCTTTTTTTATGATGCTACAAACATCACTTATTTACACTCACCGTTACGCTCCGCTATACTAGCGAGAGCGTGGGGCTCTTGAAAATTAGTAATTTCTCTTTTATCAAAGTTAAATAGTATCCATATACTCCTCAGGTCTATCTGTATTCAAAATGCGTAAAAATTCCTCCCTAATCAAAAATAATTTTCCACTTCCTTCATTGTCAAGTTTGAAATCGTTGTTAAACTGTCTGTAATATTTATAATTAGCATCTTCAAAGTGTATACTTAATAGCTGACATGATAACAGAATATAAGTCAATGAATCCATCATTATATAAAACAACATATTCATATCAGAGTTTTGAAGTGAATTAGTAGTTGCACCAAAATGTTCATATTTTGAATAAAAGAAGTATCCAATATATAAATGATCTAAATCAAACTTCTTTAACAGATTACTATTGCGAATTAACTTTATGATATGCGCTGCTTGTGGAAATGGTTTAGGTAAGATGTTCTTTGTCGGATTATCATAATTTAGTGGCTCCTTGTTAAAGTATGGTGGATAAAGAGCCTTCCAAGAATCTATACTTTTCATGCTATGCTCTTTTGTGAAAACACCCGCATCTGTAAGAGCTTTCACATGTCTAAGACCAGTATGTATGTGATCAGCTAATAAAGAAGACGTAACTTCTAAATACTCGTCTTCCTCTGGCGAAGGGAAAGATTTTACCTTAGAATGCATATCTTCTATGTAGAATTGTGAAATAACATCGGACAAACACGCTCTAACAATAAGGCCTATTGAATCTTCTACAAATGGGTGTTTCTCCCATTGTTTCAACAAAGGTATTATTACTTCTGTCCTATTGATATGACGTTCAAAAATGTTTATTTTTATGAACATAGGTTCTAAAAAATAATCTGTAGGAATACTCTTTAATAATTTTCTTCCAACAGGTATAACATCTTCTAACAATTTTATCAATTGGTTTAATTGAAGTATTGAGTTTGAAGTTAGAAGTATAGATGAAGTCGGATTTTTTTTCTCAAGCCACCAATCAGACATAGAAATTTTTAATTAATGTTTTAAGCATTTTCACTCATTTAAACGAAGCTGTGGAAAACAGGCTTTATCCTCCACCGTTTCGGCTAGCACAAAATCTTTAATCAGAGCACCAATTGGTTTCAGATAACTTACATATATAAGAAACAAAACCTCGTTTATCCACCCAATTCTGGGGTGCTTTGCTAAGTTTTTATTCGCATTCCATAAATGTAATCTTTTTAGAAACAATCAAAAAGCAAAGCATTTTGTTTCATACCCTTGCAGAGTATAGTTTATGGGCTTATTCAATTGTTACTTGCCTTGTGCACGACCTTCCCATAGCACCTACCAATTGGTACTTGCCTTGTGCACTACCTTCCCATAGTACCAACCAATTGATACTTGCCTTGTGCACCACCTTCCCATAGTACCTACCAATTAGTTCTTGC
>JBGAVP010000056.1:0-7430 GCA_044228065.1 Chitinophagales bacterium
AGCAATCTGCAAGCATTTTTGACTGTTTTTTGCTTCTTGAATGGCCGTATATCTACTTTGCATGTTGTTGTTATAATCGTCAAAACGGCCAAGTTTATACTCGCTTTGCATCGTTGCAATATTATTAGGCAACTTCAACACAATAGTGATTAACAACATAAGCAATATCATCATTATCGCATTATGGCTGTAGGTTGATTTTGACAGAGTTGCTATTGTCTTATTATTTATAAAAAATAATGGTGCTACTATTACAACAATTAATTGAATTAAAATAACTACTGAATTAAAAATTCGAGAAGGATATCCAAAATCTATCTGCATAGGAAGATAATAGGCCATAGTCATCAGATAAGCGACAAACATTAACCCTGCTATTGCCAAAAACGCAAAACGCCTACTCCCACTAGTTATCATTAATTGATATCTACTTTGTACGTCCCCAACTTGTAACAGTACCCAAAAAGCAAAACTTAACACCATTCCATTCTTTAGAAAACTGAATAGAGAGTAGGCAAAATCATAAACACTCTGCGAAATTCCTTTTACATAAAATAAGCTTGCATTACTTTCCATATTTGCCTCTAAGCGAAAGGATATGCCAGGCGAGGTTATAAAAAATAAAATAGCACTCACACCAACTAAAAGAATAGGTGTAGTCCTATGGAATGATGCTCTGTTTCTTTTATAAGACCAATAAGCTATCGTAATCAGCAAAACAATATTTGTTATAAGAAACATTTCGTTCATGCCAATACAGCAGACAAGGAATAGTAGCGTTAATAAAAACCACAACAACTCATTACTATCATTTTCGATATGAATATATCTAAGATAAGAACCTAGCCACAAAAAAGTAAACGACCATGGATAGAGATAAACAAAGCTACTTACCATCCAATAAAGATCGTGAGGAAGCGATGGTGCTTGCGCAAAATGAATGACGGTAAACAAAAAAGAGAAAACAAGAAACTTACGTTTTGAAGGGGTTTCAAAAACAGTAATTAAAAAAAACCAAAACGAAAACACAAAAAAGAGAACGCCTACCACTGGCATTAGTTTGTACCCTTCCAACCAATTAAACGCTAATGGATTAAACCCATGAAGAAAGTCAGTAAAATATCGACCATCATAGGTTTTTAGCAAATTGGAAATAGAAAAAATAATTCCGCTATCTCGTGGGATGGCACAAAGTGATAAGTCTTCGGCATTGGGATTGCAAAAATAGGCCCCTGTAAACAACCAGCCTAAACACCACAAGATAATGAACAAGATAAGTGCTGCACTTATTCCTTTTATCACCTTCTCTTTTTTCATCATTTATCTTGCGCCCCTTTTATACCAGAAATCACAAAACGCTTATCCCACCATAAATAGCGAAGTAAGCCTACTCCCATACTAAAAATATGATTTGCATTTTTAAGAAGGGTAATACTATTTGTTGCGAAGTATCCCCATCTCATATAAAATGCTTTGTAAAATCGCAATTTTCTTCGAGAGAACACATCATAAATCATTTCGTCTTTCCACTCATTTTTATAGGGATAAATCGAAAATGCTATCTGCTCTTTTATTTCTTGGAAAAGGCCAGTTCCTGGATATGGTGTTAATGGATTGAAGGATGCGTAACTTAATTTCGCCTTTTTAGCAAAAACCAATGTTTCTTCAAAATCGTTTTCCGTTTCAGTGGGATGGCCACTCATAAAAAAGGCGGCTGTTTCTATTCCCATTTTCCTGCACAAATGTAATGAGGCTAATGCTTCGTCCACCTTTACATTCTTCTGAAAAATATCCAGCATACGTTGACTGCCACTTTCCATACCGAAGTATATTCGCACACACCCAGCTTTTTTCATCCAAGTAAGTACCTCTACATCTAAATTATCAGTTCGGCTTAGGCATGCCCATTCTACCATGATTTGATTCTCCAAAATAGCTTTGCAAAGGTCTATTACACGCTGCCTATTTATGGTAAAAGTATCATCTATAAAACGAATAGATTTTACATGATACAACGCTATCCATTGTTTCATTTCTGCAATTACTCGATCAGTAGAAAGTTGTGCCAACTTTGTACCATAAGATTTAACACAATAATTGCATTTGTATGGACACCCTCGAACTGTTTGAATCATCCCATAAGGTCGCGCCATTAGTGGTTCGTAATATTTACCAGTTGGAAGTAAATCATAAGCAGGTGCAGGTAATTCGTTCGGGTCTCTTATTCTTCCTGTGCTTCCTTGTACAATTGTTTGTCCATCTTTTCTGTAGGCAATTCCATTTACCGTTGAAACATCTTTATCAAAACCCCACAACGCTTTCATCAAATCGTTTAACACCAGCTCGGGTTCTCCTAAAAGCAAAAAATCAGCCTCTGAATATTGTAATGTTTCCTCAACAAAATGAGTGGCATAATGACCAAACACCACAACTTGTGACTTAGGATGCTCTTTTTTTAATTGCCGAATAACATCTACATCTTCTTCGAAACATTCAAATCCTGTTATTGTTATAATCAAATCGGGAGAATAATTTAGAATAGCATCTGTAGTTTCAGCAAAACCTAACTGATCTGCAATGGCATCTATCAATTTAACCTCGGCATGATGCCACTCTCTAAAAATAGCCCCACAAGAGAGTAGTTCCAAAGGAGGCATCAAACTCTCAGGCGATACGTAGGAACACATATACCGTCTAGTAATTCGCTCCTTATTCGGGAGATTAAGTAATAATGCTTTTTTCATGAATAATGCTGTCGAAACTTTTATCTAAATATAAGATTTTGCGTTGTATGAAAGAATTTTCCTAATCTCATTTATCTAATACACTTTTTCTTCCACCAATAATAAATTGTTTGTCCCACCATAAATATCTCAACAGCTTGACTCCTAGTATTAAAATCTGATGACTATTTTTAAGCAGTACCAGAAAATTAGTAGTAAAAAAGCTAAATCGCAAATAAAATGCGCTATAAAAAAGTTGTTTTCTTCGGTCGTAATTTTTATCTACTAAAAGGTCTTTCCATCTGTTTCGGTACGGATAAATGGAGAATTCCAACAAGTCTTTCACTTCTTTAAACATTTCAGTGCCAGGGTAAGGTTTAAGTGGATTGTAGGAGGCATAGCTTAGATTGGCAGCTTTAGCAAATGCCACCGTTTCTTCGAAATCTTTTTCAGTTTCTTTAGGATGTCCTGTCATAAAAAACGCAGCAGTCTCTATTCCGGCTTTTCTGCAAAGCTTTAAAGATGCCAATGCCTCTTGTACATTTATATTTTTTTTATAAATATCTAACATACGCTGACTACCACTTTCTATTCCAAAATAAATTCTTTTGCATCCTGCTTTTTTCATCCAATTGAGCAACTCTAAATCTATTCCATCTGTCCGTGTAAGACAGGCCCATTCAATTTGAATATTATTAGTAATAATAGCTTGACAAAGTTCAAGAACTCTTCTTTTATTGATTGTAAAAGTATCGTCAATAAATCGAATGGATTTAACTCCGTGTAAATCTATCCACAATTTTATTTCTTCAATAATCCTTTCGGTGCTTAGCTGTGAAAGTTTTGAGCCATAAGATTTTACGCAAAAATTACATTGATAAGGACAGCCCCTTACGGTTTGTATCATCCCATACGGATGGGCAAAAAGTGGCTCATAATATTTGCCAGATGGGAGTAGATCATAAGCAGGCACGGGCAATTCATTGGGGTCTTTTATTCTTCCAGAAATACCTTGTGTTTTAATGATTCCATTTTGTTTATAGGCGATTCCATTTACTAAAGCAAGAGGCTGTTGATCAAAAAGTGATTTCAATAAGTCATTTAGAATCAATTCAGGCTCGCCTAAAATTACGAAGTCAGCTTGAGAATGTAAAAGTGTTTCAGAAGGAAACTGAGTAGGATAGTAGCCTAAAAGTATATAGGTTATATCCAAATTATGATTTTTTAAATAGGCAACGGCATCAATGTCTTCCTGATAGCATTCAAACCCGACTATTGAAATGATAATCGTAGGCATTAATTGTTGAATTTTTTGTGCCGTTTCTGATAATGTTAGTTTTTCTGCAATGGCATCAATTAAATGAACTTCGGCTTGATGCCACTCTCGACACACTGCTCCACAGGAAATTAACTCTAAAGGGGGCATCAAACTCTCTGGAGAAGTATAAGAAGACATATACTTTCTAGTAATTTGTTCTTGATTGGGTAAGTTAAGTAGTAGTACTTTTTTCATTACTCGATTTCAACTTTATATCCGTTTAGTTTAGCACGTTTTGCTTCGTTATGTTGAATGGTTTTCCAGTTTTCTCGTGCTGTTATAAAAACGTCAGAATTGATTCTAAATTTTGATTTTAGCACTGTTTCATAATCGGTAGGTTTGTTTAGTTGTTCACTCAGTGATCTACTTCTGAAAATAATTTTTTTGAATACCTCCCATGCCCCTTTTCTATATTCAAACAAAAACTTGATTAAGTCACCATATCGATTGTTGTAAAGATAAACTTTTAAGTAAGCTTTAACTTGGAACCATTCAATTTGGGTTCTTGTTAGTCCTGCAAATTCCATGGCACCACCTATTTGTTTGTTGTATTCATCCCAATCTGTAGATAGTAATTTATATCCACCTTCACCCTTGGCTGCCATTTTTGAAATTTCAGTTCCAGGGTAAGGAGTCATTAATCCAAACATGGGTAAGTCAGGATTTATTTTTACTGCCAGATCTACGGTTTTTTGTAAGGTATCTATAGTTTCATTTGGATGACCAAGAAGAAAAAAACTACCAATTTTTACTCCCGCTTTTTTACCTGCTTCGCAAGCCGACAAAATTGTTTCAATACGGGTGCTTTTCCCCATTTTTTTTAACGCTATCTCATCACCAGTTTCAATACCCATCTCCACCCAAGATACATTCGCCTTTTTAAATTTAACAAACAATTCATAATCTACATAATGGACATGGGTTTGTACTGTCCATCCCACTTTTTCTCCTATTTTATCTTCCGCCATGGCATCTAATAACTTTTTGGTTCTAGGGATATCTAAACTGAAAAGCTCATCACCAAAATGCAGATGTTTAGGTTTAAATTCTTTTACAATTAGGTTTAACTCTTTCATTACATTTTCTACTGATCGTTTTCGACCTACCTTGCCATTAGGATTCATGCAAAACAAACAATTGAAAGGGCAACCCCTTACAGATTGAACAAAATAAGTTTGAGCAGGTGGTAGTAAATCCCAAGCTGGCAAAGGAATACTATCTTGATTTAGAATTCTTTCTCGGGGAGATGTCTCATATATATGTTCCTGATCTCGCAATACTAAACCAGAAATCGTAGAAATGGCTTTTCCTGTTTTTAAAGCATCACACAATTCATAAAATGTTATTTCTCCTTCGCCCACTACACCCATATCAAAAGAACTAAATTCAGATAAAGTTTCTTTAGGTAATGCAGTTACATGTACACCTCCTATCACTGTTATTATTTCAGGAAATTCTCTTTTAATGATTGCAGCTTGGTAGGCAGCTGGTTTAATCTCATTGGTAAATGCAGTAAGGCCTATGAGATTTGGCTTTGAGAGTTTAATTTTAGTAAGTACTTCCTCAAAATTTAGTCTTTCAAATTTTGCATCTATTATTTCAATAGAAAAACCCGAGTACTGTCTTAAAATGCAGCTAAATATGCCAACCCAGTTCTGCCAAAATCAGGGGTGTCATACCATGGCTCCAATACTCCTAGCACTGGAGGATTGATGAGGCATACCCTAAAATCAGAAGTGTTATTTTTTGTCGTCATTTTTCATTAACCTGTTACTGCAATCAAAGTATTATTAACTATTCAAAGATAGATGACCTTTAGAATAAAATTTATAAAAAGGGGTTTATTTTATAATGAATTATAATTTTAAGAAGTAGAATAGGTCCTAAAAGGATATCTATTGCTTTCAATTTGGAGTTGGGATCATGATTCCAATGCTTTAATGGGTACTCTTTGCTATTTTTCAAGACACATTCTTTACTTTTGGCTTGTATTAACCTAATAAAGAGTTCAACATCAAATAGCCAACGAGTTTGAAACTCGTTTTTAAAACAAATAGTTGCCGCTTCTCGTGAAAATATTTTTGCTCCACATTGTGTATCGGAAATAGGCAACTTTACAATTTTTTTAATCACTACACTAGCTATTTTACCTAACGAATTCCTAAAGAATGTATTTGAAATTTCTCCAGTTTCATTTCCTTTTCGTGATGCATATATTAGGAGATTAGCTGTTTTTTTTATGGATACTAGCATCTCAAAGTATTCATGTAAGCTTGTAGATAAGTCTGCATCAAGAAATCCTAAATAACTAATTTCTTTTCGCTTTAAAATCTCATTGACTCCAATTCTTACCGCCTCACTTTTACCTCCATTGTGTTTGGTTTCAATTATACAAATTTGAGATGGAAATGGATCTTGGAGTAAATGTAGTTTTTGGCTTGTATTGTCAGTGCTTCCATCATTTACAAAGCAAAGCATTACTTCTGGATGAGATAAAACAAACGCTTTAAAAATCGAAATTTTTAAACGTAAAGCCTCATTAAAACATGGAATAACAATAGCGTGGGTAATCATGGCTAAAAGCAAAAAATAAACAAATAAGGCTTAAATTAATGCTATTCTGCAGTAAAGGCCTTGCGATATTCTGGGTGAAAGTACAATAGCAAATGGAGATTTGAAATTTCGGAAAACACAAAATATCCTTTCTCTTTTACTAGTTTGATAACAATATCAAAATTCTTTTTTGCTTTTGCATGAAAATGAACGATCAAAGTGTCTTTTTTAAGAATAACAATAGGGAAATCAGCATATGAATTATTGCTGGCAGATATTATTTGTTGCAATGAAATTAAAAAAATGGAATCATCAGAAATAATTGTTGGATTGGGGTGTGAAAGGCTATCTTGAAATTGCCCTAAATTATAAATTTGTTTTACACTATTTAAGTATTTGGGGGAATATGCAGAGGATAAGTTTTCTGACTTAAAAACTGATTCTATCGTTTTTTTTAACTGATACATTGGTTCTTTGCGTAATTGGTAGGAAACAAAAAACAAACCAATAGCTATGCTTAGTGAGGTAAAGGTATATATGTTGAGATGTGCCTTCATTTTACTTTTTATTTAAAAATAGTATCCCCTTCTAATCTAACTTCGTCTATTTTAAAATAATCTTCGTAAGCTAGATTCCAACAAGCCGATTGTCGATTTGGTAACACATCATAATCCAAAAAAATAGTCTTGGGAATTACTATTGGGTTTTCAAAATAAACCACCGTATTTTTACTACCTGTCTTTTTTGAAAGCAACACATTTTTATAAAACTTATCAGCTTTCTTTTTTACATCTTGCAGATATCCGAGGTCATATTCTCTTTTAATATTTGCGATA
>JBGAVP010000057.1:0-6359 GCA_044228065.1 Chitinophagales bacterium
TAGCAGAAAACGTGGAGCCGATGGTGTACATATAAATTACCAGTGGCACCCAAACCAACATAGTGCCCACAATGGGCATGAATGCAAAAATAGCTGTGAGAAAGCCCCATATATACCACTCTGGCACTTTAAAAATTGCATACCCGATGGCTGCCGTTATGCCCTGTAGCAAGGAAGTAAGTGGTATTCCGATGGCATTGGATTTTATGATTGTTTTGCCTTCCCTGGCCAACAACTGAATATTTTCAGGACGTAGCGGAATCATTTTGAATAATTTTTTCTCCATCACCTTGGCGTTACCGAGCATGTGGTACAATAGAAATAACATAATAGCCAAGTTGCTCACTACGTTGGCTGTTTCATTTAAGAAACTGGGCACTTTTGCCATTATAGATGTTAGCTGCGTTTCCAACTTGCCTTGGGTCATTATTTTCCAGCCCAACTTGGCTTCAACGGTACTAACTACTTTTTTTACTTGTGCTATGGCAGCCTCGGGGTTGGCCAATAGTACTTCTATTTTAGGACTGATGAGTGAGTAAGCAAAGAAAAAAGGGACGCCCAATAGCAATAAAAAATACAGCACGTATATGAGTGCTGCAGTTTTAGGTTTCCACTTACGTGTATATAACATTTGAAAGTAATTCTCCCTACTTAGAATATATAAGGTAATAGCTCCAAGAATCCCCGGAATAAAAACTTTTAAACTTTTTAAAATAAAAAAGGCTAAAACTGCCAGTAATAGTAATATACTGTACTGTTTCAGCCTGCTTTCGAAAAACTTATTCAACGCAATGATTTTAGTGTACTATAATTGCCGAGATACCATCCATCTATTTAGTTTTTGCTCCTGAAAAAACTTTACTGAGCAATAGCTCTACTGCTGCACCCCATATCGAGCTACCAATGATCCTTTTTATACCTGATCCACGGGAATGACGCCTATTGGTCTCATTTTCACTATCACGATCTTTTCCATTGAAAAAAGAACCAGCCATCTTTCCGGCCATTTTTACTAACCGTGTTAGCGCAAACATGTATGAAATGTCTTTAGCCGTTTCTGATACATGGTGTTTGATATTATTTTTTTGCGTTTGCTCAACTACCAGCATTTCATTCAATGCAGCTTCTGGGTTTTTGTACTTGTGAGCATCCTTTTTAAAAACCAACTGCATAAATGAATTGTGCAATATGCGGGGAAATATCTTCCGCCTAAGCATAAAAAAGAACAACCCTATTATAGCAAATATTCCGCCTGTAATCAAAAAGCCTAATCCTGTATTGTGCAATACTTGCCCAAGGAAGTATGCCAATCCAAAACCCAAAAAGAGAGCCGCCATGAGCGATAGAAAGATGAATAAGAATATGCCGATAATACTGGCTAAATAATTATTAACTGTATCGGCAGCTTTCAGCTTCCATATCGTAACCTTTGTATCCGCAAGATCGCCTATTTGCTCAACTACCCCTTCTAGGTTTTGGATGACACGCTTCATACTTCAAAATTTAAGCCATTGCTGTTTTTAATTCGTCCTTTGATTCCTTTAAGCCATTCTTGATCCCCTTACCAGCTTCAATGGTTTGGTCTTTCAAGTCGTTAAAGGAATCGGAGAGCTGATTTCCGGCAGTAACCAGCTCATCCTTTACCTTTGAGAAATTATTTTTAACTACATCGGCCACGTTGTGCATTTGCTCTTTTGCTGCATCGCCCAATTCACGGGTTTTGTTGCGCAATTTGCTCCTCGTTTCACTTCCTTTGGCGGGTGCAAGCAAGACACCTGCTAAGGCTCCTACGGCAGCTCCTGCCAGTACACCCAATACTACTTTGTTCGCTTTCATCTTTGTTAAATTTTATTGTTATTAATATTAAACCCTTTCAAACCATGTTCCCTTTTGCGATACTGTTATAATGTACTTGAAGAAAAACAGCATTGCCAAAAACAGCGCAATCGCACTAAAACCAGAAACGATGGCTATAAAAAATGTGTTGATTGTCCAGAATGCAAGTAGCAATATGCTAATTGCTAAATATATACTCTTCATAACAGTTTGTTTTAGAAGATGCTTATGAGCTTACCCTCCGGCCGAACAAAAGGCTTACCACAAACAAGATTAAGAATAAGTAAAACAGTACTTTTGCGATGCTCGCAGCACCAGCGGCAATTCCCGTGAACCCAAATAAAGCTGCGATTAAAGCAACAACTAAAAAAGTGACAGTCCAGCGTAACATAATTGTAAGTTTTAAAGTTTTAAATAATTTATTTTAATTTCTTTGTTTCTGATGATTATAGTTAAAAATTCGTGCCAGCATCAATTCCAGTGTATTTCAGCGATTTTTTAAGCTATTATCGTGGTATTGTGGGGAATAAGCACCTCAAGTTGTTGTGATTTTTAGTATAGGAGCTTAGCCGAGTTGCCCAGATGGTGTTATATTTGGAGAATACCAATTTTGGAATGACGGGCAGGACTTTTTGCAAATAAAAACGGGGAGTGTGCCAAGCTTTCAGGAGTATAGATAGAATTCTAGCATTTTTTTTGCTCTAATAAGGCTTTCTTGCATATTATTATCACAAAATAGATACATCATACTTAACTTTTTACGAATGAGGCGCATACATCAAATGGAGAAGACGGATAGAAGGACCCGGACTTGGTTCTTTATTGCGGGTGTGCTATTACTAGGTTCCTTTTCTTTATCACTCTATAACAACAAAGAACTGATCACAGAACATAAAAATGTAGGGCATACTTTTGAAGTAATCAATACCTTGGAAAGGGTACTCTCTTATGCCAAAGATGGGGAAACAGGTATCCGCGGCTACGTAATAACAGGTGATACGGGGTTTTATAATGATTATGTGAGAGGAATGCAGATGCGGGACAGTACCATGCTTGCCTTTCAAAAATTAACCAGTGATAATCCTTATCAAAAGGCGCATACGGATACATTTGCTGCTATATTAACAAAGCGGACTGCTGATTTAAAAAAATTAACGAGGTGTATGCTGCCAATAACTATAGACTTACTGATTCTATTAAGGCGTTTCTGTTATCCAACCGCAACTGGATATTAAATGCGAGGAAACAGGTGAATTCCCTTAGGGTGCATGAAAACTTTTTATTGGCAGCAAGGCAAAAAGTTACAGAAAAAACCACAAGATTTATTGATGCCATCTCTTTTACCTCATTGGCCTTTGCGATGGGCTTGATTGTTTTTACCTTTATCACTTATAAAAAAGAGCATCGATGGCGTAAGAAAGCATATCATGAAATTGAAGCCTATCAAGAAGAATTACAGTCAAAAGTAGTAGAACTCAAATCTGCCAACGAAGAATTGGTACAGATGAAAAGGCAGGAAAAATTTGCCGCTACCGGTAGGATAGCCCGCCAAATAGCCCACGAGGTTCGCAATCCGCTAACAAATATCAACCTGGCCACCAGTCAACTAAAGGAAGATTTGTCGAACATCAGCGAAGAAAACATGTACATGTTTGAAATCATCAACCGGAATAGCGAGCGGATCAATCAATTGATTTCCGACTTGCTTAGCAGTACCAAATTTGCTGAATTACATTTTGAGCTACGTCAGATAAATGAAGTTATATTGGAGACCATTGAACTTTCAAAAGACAGGGCTGGACTAAAGAATGTAACAATTGTAACAAACTTAGATGATACACTCGCCCCACTAAACCTTGATACGGAGAAAATGAAAATAGCCCTACTCAACTTAATTGTAAATGCAATTGAGGCAATGGAAGACACGCCACAACCAGAGCTGCAAATTACCACTAAAAAGAAAATGAACAAGGTGCTTATTCTTATTAAAGACAATGGAAAGGGTATGGATGCCACCATGGTTGAGCGGGTTTTTGAACCGTATTTTACCAATAAGCAAAGTGGTAATGGAACAGGATTGACCAATACACAAAACATCATCCTTAACCACAAAGGCCAAATTAATGTATCCAGCACACCAGGAAAAGGAACTGAATTTTCAATTATTTTGTAAAGTATAAATGATATAACTGCACAATTCTAAAAAACAGAATCATGCAGTTGGGTATTTATGTGTACTAAATTCCACGATTTGGGTAAAAAATTAGACATGGGGCCTATCCGGCTCCGCTTCCAAGCCCATAACAATGGAAACAATTTCATCCACTTTGAAGGGTTTGGAAATAAATACATCTACTCCATTATTGATGGCCTTTTGCTTGTCTTGCGGGGAATTATGGGCGGTAATCATCAATATTTTGATATTGGGGAACTTATGCTTAATAATGGCCGCAAAGTCGATACCAAAGCCATCAGGCAAATGATTATCCAGCAATACGATAGGTGGAACCTCTTTACCGATGAGGACTTCCGCTTCTGCCAGGCTTAGGGCCACAAAGGTTTCGTAGTTGTTTTTTCTAAGGCTACGGCTTAGAAAATAGGAAATATCCACCTCGTCGTCAACAATTAAAATTTTTTTCTTGTCCATTGCTTTGCTTAACTACTCCAAACAATTTATCTATGCGTTATTGAAACTATATGTACTTAATTTCAAGTATTTTTACTACAATTTTCCGGCCAAGTGTCATTTTTTTATCCTGCAAGCGTTTGCAGGTAATATTTGGTACGGTATTCTACTATGTAGGGATATTATTCTACAAAATTTTAAGCGTATGACTAAAATATTAATTATTGATGATGACATAGATATGTGCCAGTTGTTGACCCGTTTCTTGAAGCGTAGCGGCTATGAAACAACTTTTGCTACAAACGGATCAAAAGGTTTGAAAGCTTTTGATGAAGATACCTATGATTTGGTATTGTGCGATTTTAGGCTGGGGGACAAAGAAGGTGGCGATGTGTTAAAAGAAATCAAGCATAAAAACCCGAATATCCCCGTAATCATCATCACTGGCTACAGCGATATAAAAACAGCCGTAACAGTAATGAAACATGGCGCCTTTGATTATATCACCAAGCCTTTACTGCCCGATGAGGTTTTAAACATTATCAACAAGGCCTTGGCCCAAGATAATCATGCACCTACACATCGATATGAGGCTACGGATACTGCCCCTTCATTAACAGCAACAAAACAAGTAAAAGTTGAAGGTGCGCTACCAGAATTTATGGTGGGCAAATCGGCACCCATTAAGAAAATGTATGAAGAAATCAAAACGGTGCCCCAACAAATTATAGTGTGATTATTTATGGGAGAGTGGAACCGGCAAAGAAGGTAGTAGCAAAACCATTCCATCATGAGCAACCGGAAAAACAAACCTTTTTATAGCACTGGACTGCGGTACATTGAGCAAAGAATTGGCTGCCAGTGAACTTTTTGGCCACGTAAAAGGAAGCTTTACAGGAGCTATTACCGACAAACAGGGCATGTTTGAGGCAGCGGAAGGAGGCACTTTATTTTTGGATGAGGTTGCCAACCTACCGATGGATGTACAAGTGGCATTGCTACGGGTAATACAGGAAAGGAAATATAAAAAAGTGGGTGGCACAAAAGAAATGATCACCGATGTAAGGGTTGTTGTAGCTAGCAATGAAGATTTAAAACAAGCCTACTGTGATGGCAAGTTTAGAGAAGACTTGTACCACCGCTTTAACGAGTTTAGTATTCGGATACCGGCCTTGAGGGACCGGGATGAGGATATTGAAGCGTTTGCGGATTATTTTTTAGCTATTGCCAAAAAAGAGTTGGCTAAAGAGCTGGATGGTTTTGAGCCTGAAGTAATAGAGTTGTTCAAGCAGTATAAATGGCCAGGTAACTTGCGGGAATTTAAAAACGTAGTACGCCGTGCTGCATTGCTCACATCTACCGGGTTGATCAACAAAAACGTATTGCCTTGGGAAATTGTTTCACCCGAAGAGGATGAGCCACCTGCCAATGTTGCCAAAGGGCAAGAGTTGTTCTCCTTTCCACAGAAAGTAATTGCTGCCGCTAATCTTAAAGATGCTGCCGCCCAAGCAGAATATGAAGCAATCATGAAGGTGTTGCAGGAAGTAAAGTTTAATAAAACCAAGGCTGCCGAAAAGCTCAACATCGATAGAAAAACCTTGTACAATAAAATAAAATACTTTGAGCAAATAAATTCCCCCGAGGATTAACTAAGATACCCAGGTTGGGCATTAATATGCCCAACCTTTTTTTGATCTGCTCATTTTAGGTGGTTTTATATGGGGCATACATTTTGAAATTAGTTAAGAAAAATAAAATGATAACTAATTCAGAATATATGACACAGAAACCAATGACCACCGTTAGCGGTGTTCTAGAAAAATTACGCATAAGAAATCAAAATACCGAGTTCCTTGTTGACGAGAAAGGTTTTACAGCCGGTAAAGGGAAGTACTAT
>JBGAVP010000024.1:0-47383 GCA_044228065.1 Chitinophagales bacterium
GAAATACCTAGTGATACATCTATTATAAGAAAAGATACTACCAATGGGAATCTGTCCAAAGCGATATGTTATCAATACACAAACTTTGGTAAGTTTGCCCCATGTTATCAAGTAAGTGCAGGAGGCTGTAGAAGTCCAAAGGTTTGTGCTACTTCAAGTGCTGATTCTGTAACTGTTTTAGCGCCTGCTGCCAGTTTTCAAACTATTACAAATTGTAATAATAGATATTCTGTTAGGTATGTAAACAAAAGTCTGGGATACAATCGTTTTAAATGGACTTTTTGGAACAATACTACCAGTACCACAGCAATGGACACAAGTATTATTTATCCTGGTTGTGGTACTTATCCTATCTCAATAGAAGCTTACAACGATACTACTGGCTGTGTACACAAGAGATCTGATTCTACGTTTTCTATTTTATGTCCTGTTACAGATATAATTACCCCAGATACTTTTGGTTGTGGTCCATTAAATGCTGTTTTTAATTTAAAGACAACTGGAACAACGCCTTACTATGTAAGATGGAATTTTAATGCTCCCTCAGTAGGTAAAGTACCTTTTAATACTCCAGATGCAGTAGGGGTGTCGAATGTTCCTTTCACATTTCCATCTCCTGGTGTATATAATGTAGCGGCTCAAATAACCTATTTAGCTTCTGGAGGGTGCATAGATACTATAAGAAAGATTGCATATATTAAAGTGTCTGGAACTACAGCCTCATTCAATGTTTCTGATTCCACAGGGTGTATCCCCTTTGCCGTGAACTTTAATAGCACTAGCACTGCTACATTAGCTACTATCCAAAGTTGTGCATGGAATTTCGGAGATGTTGTAAATAATACATCTTCAAATTGTAATGATTCACACACTTTTCAAAATTCTGCTCAATACAATGTAAAATTGGTTGTTACCAATAGTGCAGGGTGTAAAGATTCAATTGTAAGGTCTATTATAGCAAATGATGTAAAAGCTGATTTTAAAATTGTGGATTCAAACACTTGTTCTACAGCCACCGATTTGGTTCAATGTACAAATTTGACAACTGGTTTTAATTTAAAATATACTTGGTCGGCTCCACAGGGAAATCCTAGTTCAGGTACTGGTACTGATTTTGCTTGTGATTTTAACGGACAGCCTAATGGTACCTACAACATTACTTTAATAGCGAGCGATGCAAATGGCTTTTGTGCTGATACGATTGTAAAAAGAGTAGTAGTCAAAAATCCAATTGCAAAATATGGGCAGGATAAATTCTTTGGCCAATGTCCTCCTCTTCCTGTTCAATTTACAGATAGTTCCCAAAATGATATTTGTAAATGGGATTGGGATTTTGGCGATGGCAATACAGCTAGTTACGATAAATCTAATTTTATTAACCCTGGCTTTATTTACAGCAAGCCAGGTAATTTTAATATAAAGTTAATCGTGACTTCTTGTCATGGTTGTGTTGATACTTTTGCTAATAATAATGTTTTAATTCAGGGACCTACAGCAACCGTTTCTTATACTGTAGCTTCAAATAATTGCCCTTGTAAGGATGTGATTTTTAAAATAGGTACAACGAATAGTGTTTCCCTTTTCTTTTTGCCAGGTTGCGGAAGTCCTATTAAATCATATAACCCTTTAACTCCAATAGGTACTACTGCTAGTCCTAATTATGTATTTGATACGGTTACATATTGTAATGTCGGTACTTGTATACCACAGTATGTAGTTTCCGATAGTCTAGGTTGCCAAGTAGCTTTTGATAGATTGACTCCCCCTGTCGTAGTAGATACCCCAACTGTGATAATAGGTCTTACCAAAGCAACCGTATGTGATTCTGGTGTTATTTGTTTTCAAGACCTTACTACTTATAGTGCTGATAGTGCTAAAACGGCATCTCGTATTTGGGATTTTGGTGATGGATCACCAGCCGATACTTCAAAAAATCCTTGTCATAAGTTTCTTTCTAGTGGATCTTTTACAATTAAACTGACCGTAACGAATAATGTAAATTGCACTAATTTTTCTACCAAGAGTATTTATATCCCTCGTTCTCCAGTTGCTAATTTTGGAGTTTTTGATACATCAGGATGTATTACTACTGAAGTAAATTATATAGATTCCTCTACTACCGATCCTCAAACTTTTATAAACAGCTGGCAATATTGGTTTGGAGATGGTTCACCATCATCTCCGCTTCAAAATCCCTTTCATCAGTTTGCTACTGCTGGAACTTATACCTCTGTGTTAATAGTAAAAGATACGTTTGGATGTATAGATTCTTTTTCTAGAATAATAAAAAGTTTAAAAGGACCTACAGCAAATGCTGGTGCAGATCATACTTTGTGCTTAGGAGATACCTTTCAACCAAAAGCTACTGGTGGAGTAAAATATTTTTGGTCACCAAATTACAATATAAGTAATCAGAATATTACAACACCTAATCTTTGGCCATCAGTTCAAACAGATTACATCGTTGAAGTAAGAGATACAAATAATTGCATTGCATTTGATACTCTTACTATCAGAATTTCCACAATTAAAGCAAATTTTGGAGCCGATACTGTTTGTTTAAACCAAATCACTCATTTTAGCGATAGTTCACTTTCTACAGGGGCTACTTTATCTGGCTATAGTTGGAATTTTGGGGACGTAACCCCTAATGGTAGTGGAAAAAACACAACACATACTTATACTTCCGCAAATACTTATAATGTAAAATTGGTAGTAAGAAATGCGAATCTTTGTAGAGACTCTATTACGAAACCTGTTATAGTAAATCCTTTGCCAGTTGCTAACTTTTCTGTCGATACTGTTTGTTTTGGAGCTAGCACTCATTTTATTGATTTGTCATCTACTGCAAGTGGTAACATTGTAAAGTGGGATTGGTTGTTTGGAGATGCAAGTGGTTCATCTTCAACTAGTCCAGTTCATAAGTACAATGCCGCAAATACTTATACGGTAAGGCTTACTACTACCAATTCATTTGGCTGTGTTCACGATACATCTATGTCGGTAATTGTACGTGCAGTTCCAAAAGCTGATTTTCAAATGGATTCTGTATGTTTTGGATTACCTAATAATTTCACAAGTACTTCTGCGATTGGTTCTGGAAATATAATTTCCAATTTCTGGGATTTTAATTACCCATCTCCTTCTACAGATACATCCACAAATTTCGGGTCTTCATCCTATCAATTTACAAATGCGGGCAATCATGATGTAAATTTATTAGTAATTGATCAATTTGGATGTAGAGACAGTATTACTAAACAGACTGTTGTTTTTGCTTTGCCAGTTGCTGATTTTACTTACCCTGTAGCTTGTAATGGAAATCAAACTCAATTTACAGATAATAGCACAGTAGGTAGTAATACAATCACAAATTGGGATTGGAAATTTACAACTTCACCTCTAAGTGATGTTAATCAAAGCCCGTCTCATTTTTTTAGCGGCATAGGCAATTATCCAGTTCATTTGGAAGTTACTGATAGCAAAGGGTGTAAAGATTCAATTACTAAAACGGTATCTGTTTTCGATAACCCTTTAGCCAAAATTACAATAGATGATTCTACTGTTTGTTTAGGTGTACCTATTAATTTAACAGATGCTTCTACTGCTGGTGTATCAGCTCCTATTATAAACACAGGTTGGGATTTAAATTCAGATGGTTCGGTAGATAATACTAATACTACTTTCTCTTATACTTACCCCACTCCTAATCGCTATAAAATAACTTTAATTGTTAAGGATCAAAACGGATGTAGCGATACCGCTTATCAATCTGTTCTAGTTCATAGATTACCTATTGCAGATTTCTCTGTGAATGCTGGTTGTTTAAATCTTCCGAGTGATTTTACGAGTACTACAGTTTTAGGCGATGCACCTATTAGTAGTTTTGATTGGGTTTTCCCTGGTCCAGCAGCTCAATCTGGTAATCCTACAAGTTTTGTATTTACACAAGGTGGAGATCAACCTGTATCACTTTCTGTAACCGATAACAATGGATGTACCGATTCTATTATTAAAACTGTATTTATAAATACTACGGCTCTTAATTTGACCACTAAAGACACTACAATATGTTTAGGAAGTTCTGTAGGAATTTCTGCTCAAGGGCAGTTTGATAATATATCTTGGACACCTAGTACATGGGTAGATAATCCAAATGCAGCTTCTGTAATTATAACTCCATTGAGCAGTATTAGATATGTAGTAAGAGCAAGCAGTGGAGCTTGTCCTAGTTTTACCGATACAGTTAAGATTACAGTGATTAAGGCCCCAGAAATTAGTGTTACAGCAACTCCGCAAGAAATTATTTTAGGTTTAAGTTCCAATATCACATCAGAGATTTTAGGTAAAAGAGATAGTATTGTTTGGTCACCAAATACTGCACTAAGTTGCAGAAATTGTCCAAATCCTACTGCTACTCCTAAGGAAACAACTACTTATACCGCTACTGTTTATTACGGAAAAGATGGAATCATTTGTTCGAATGTAGCTAGTGTAACCATTACGGTCATTCAGTCTTGTGACGGAGAAACAGTTTACATTCCAAACACTTTTAGCCCCAATGCAGATGGAAATAATGATCGATTTATTATAAGAGGATTAGGAATTACTAAAATCAATCATTTTAGAGTTTTTGATAGATGGGGAAAAGTAGTTTTTGAAGCAAATAATGTGAGTCCAAAGTCAGATGATGCATCTTGGAATGGAGGATTGAAAAATGATTTAGGGAAACCAGAAAATCCCGGTGTTTTTGTTTATGAATTTGAAGTGGAATGTATTACTGGTGAGAAAATACCTGGCAAAGGAAATATAACTTTAATCAGATAAATTGGATTTAGTGAGTTTTATAAAGAATATTTTTTTATTTGTTTCGTTGATTGTTGGCTTGCATATTTCTGCTCAGGATATACATTTTTCACAATACAATGCAGCACCGTTACAACTAAATCCTGCTTTTGCAGGATTGAATAGTTGCGACTATCGCATTGGGCTAAATGCCCGCACACAATGGAATACAATTTCTAATGGCAACACTTATTCAACATTAGGAGCAGCAGCTGATTTCTCTATCGGTAAAGTAACTAAATACAACAGTTTTGCAGGTATGGGGTTGATGTTGTCTTCTGATATAGCTGGCTCACTCGGGCTTAATAGTAATCGAGTTGATGTAAGTTTGGCATATCATTTTATGATAGATAAAAGAGGAAATCAATCACTTTCAGCAGGATTGCAATTTGGGGTCAATCATCGTGGTATAAACCCCGATAAAGCCACTACGGATGCACAATACAATCCTTTTACCGGAAAGTACGATGCCTCTCTTCCCACAAATGAAAATTTTGGGAGAGCAAATATGATTTACTTAGATGCAAGTTTCGGTGCCTTATACTCCATTAATTTTAGTGGACAGCGAAACAATATTTACTTGGGTGTTGCAGCTTTCCATTTAAATCAACCCAATATCTCCTTCGCTTCTTCGGGATTGTTTAATGACAAGGGTTCTGAGCGTCTTTATATTAAAACAAATATACACGGAGGTGGTAGCTTTATGTTGGGTGCTAAAACTTGGATTATGCCTAATTTTCTAGTGCAATTGCAGGGCCCGTCTCAACAGTATAATATAGGTGCTCTGGTGAAATTGCGAGCAGGGAATACTATTAGCAGAACATACATTTACGCAGGCTTACAGTATCGTGTTTTAGATGCTTTAATTCTTCAAGCGCGAGTAGATTATAAGGGCTTGGGAATAGGTTTTAGCTACGATGTGAATATCTCTAAACTCACCTCTTCCTCATTCTCTTACGGAGGGCCAGAGCTTTCTATCGTATATCAAGGCTGTATGAACAAAAAGCCTAAGCCATTCTTCTGCCCTACTATGTAAGGCTTTCTTGTACAGTATTGTACTCTATTTGCTGTAAACCACACATTTGAGTGGAGTATTGGTAATTTATCCGTGAATTCATATTGTATATTTGGCGAAATTTTGCTGAAAATGAAAAAGAATTTTTTGATAATTATTGCTGGGCTTTCTATGACTGCTGCTGCTTTTCTGTTTGGAATATTTGTAGAAAAAAACAGCGAACAAGAGGCACTGTATACAACAGAAAGCAGTGTAGAAAAAGTTAAAGCACCTATCTATAAATATGGTATCAATCTAAGTGAATTTGTAGTTGTAGACCAAAAGGTAGAGAAGAATGAAGTTTTTGCAGATATACTTTTAAAGAACAATGTGGCATATGAGTCGGTGAAATATTTACTTAAAGAATCTAAAGATATTTTCAACTACAATAAAATAAGGGCTGGAAATAATTATACCGTATTGGGAGAAAAAACAAAAGCAGGGTTTGTTCCTAAAAAAATTGTCTACGAAGAAAACAAAGTGAATTATGTCATTTTTAATTTAGATGATTCGCTCTATATCTACAGAGGAGAAAATAAAGTAGAACGCAAGCACCAAGAAGTGGCAGGAATCATTAATGGTTCACTTTACGAAACATTTGACAACTGCAACGTGCCGCCATCCTTAGCAGTGCGCCTTGCAGAGATATTTTCTTGTACAGTCGATTTTTACAAAATTCAAGCAGGCGATAAGTTCAAGATTATTTACGATGAAGATTTTGTAGAAGGCAAATCAGTAGGAGTGGGAGAGATTAGTGCGGCTCTTTTTAATAGCAGAGGAAAAGATTATCAAGCATTTTATTATGAAAAAGATAAAGAGCACGAAGGTGAATATTACGATGAAAATGGTAATAGTATGCACAAACAATTCTTGAAAGCTCCTGTAAAATTTGCACGTATTAGTTCTCGATTTAATTTACATCGTTTCCATCCAGTATCTATGGTTTGGCGGGCACATTTGGGAACGGACTATGCAGCAGGTTTTGGTACACCAATAATAGCCACAGCCGATGGAGTAGTGGAAGAAGCTAAGTTTGGTGTGTACAATGGAAACTATGTAAAGATTCGCCACAATGGACAATACAAAACTCAGTATCTGCACATGAGTAAAATAGGCAAAGGAATTAGACCAGGTAGAAAGGTGCACCAAGGAGAAGTAATAGGTTATGTAGGTGCTACAGGATTAGCTACAGGCCCTCATGTTTGTTATCGTTTCTGGAAAGATGGAAAGCAAGTAGACCCATTGCAACAAAAGCTAGCATTTAGTGAACCATTGCCAAAAAAATACAAAAGTGATTTTATGTCTAGAACTAATAGTTTGCAAAAAGCAATAGATAACTTGGCTTATGGAAGCATGCCGGTAATTGAAAAATCACCAGAAACTATTTTAGAGGAAACAGCCTTTGCTATAGATAGTTTTGTAGAAAAGCACTTCTAATTTTTTTGTGTTATTTCAGCAAAATCTTCTATAGCGTTATAAGTTGTTTCTAAATCCTCTAAAGAGATACAATACGGAGGTAAAATATACAGCACATTTCCTAAGGGGCGAAGCAGTATTTTTCTTTCTATAAAAAACTGATACATATTATCTCTTATTTGATTTAGATAACCACTGTCGGCAGTTGTTTTTATTTCTAAAGCTAGTATTGTTCCCCATTGTCTTACTTCTACAAAGGCAGGGTGTAAAGAAATTTTAGCTAAAAAACGTTGATGACTTTGTTCAATTAGTTGAATTTTCTCTAATGTTTTTTCGTTTTCAAAAACTTCTAAAGAAGCCAATGCTGCTGCACACCCTAGTGGATTGCCAGTGTAGCTATGCCCGTGAAAAAGCATTTTTTTCTTATCTTCTTTATAAAAGGCATCGTATATTTTTTGATTACAACTAGTAGCAGCAAAGGGTAAAAATCCTCCCGTAATTCCTTTTGACATACACAGAATATCTGGCGCAGTTTTGAGTCTTTCTGATGCAAAGAATTTACCGGTTCTGCCAAAGCCCGTCATTACTTCATCGGCTATAGTAAGAATCTTATTTTCTTGGCAAATAGAAACAAGTTTCTCTAGCACTTCTGAGCTGTACATGAGCATACCAGCAGAACCCAATACCAATGGCTCAAAAATGAATGCAGCAATCTGAGCGGGATATTTTGCTACTAATGCTTTTAAGGATGCTATAGATTCCTCTTCTTTTCCTTTTACAGGTGTTTCTATAAACTCCACATCAAACAAGAGCCGTTGAAAAGGTTCTGTGAAAACGCCTCTGGCACTTACACTCATCGCTCCAAAGGTATCGCCATGATATGCATCTTTAAAGGCAATGATTTTAGTTTTAGGTAGGTTGCTATTATTCCAATACTGCAATGCCATTTTAATGGCAGCTTCTACAGCGGTAGAGCCATTGTCAGAGTAAAATATTTTAGCTTGATTCCTAGGTAAAAGTTGCAATAACTTTTCAGCAAGTTCTATAGCAGATGGGTGCGAAAATCCAGCAAAAATTACTTGTTCTAATTGATGTGCTTGTTCACTTATGCGCTTAGCTATGTGTGGATGAGCATGCCCATGCAAGTTAGTCCACCAGCTTGAAACAGCGTCTATATAACGGTTTCCTTGCTCATCAAAAAGATAAGTGCCTTCCCCTTTCACAATTATAATATTATCTCCAGCAGTTTTTTCTTGACTGTAAGGATGCCATACAAAGGCTTTATCTTTTTCTGAATAAGTCATTTTACAATTTGAAAAGTTGAGATAAAGAATCACGCATTTTTTCTGCTTGCTCAGCTATAAATACATCGGTGATTTCATCTGAAAAATCAATAGAACCGAGTATTGGAATCGCACAACTTTCTTCAATTACTTTTCGCATACTTTCATCCTTTTCCCCGCTGTAAACAATTCCTAGAATCGAAATTTTTCTTGCTTTAAGGGCTTCAATGGTGAGTAAAGTATGATTGATACAGCCTAAATAATTTCGCACAACCAATACTACGGGAGTATTCCATTTCTTGGCTAAATCTATTATAAAATCTTTCTTAGTTAAATGCACCAAGGCACCTCCAGCTCCTTCTATCACTAGATTATTACAAGTTTTCGGAAGTGAAATCTTAGAAATATCTATTGTGCAGTTTTCTAGTTCAGCAGCAATTATAGGTGATGCTGGTGTCCTAAAAATATAAGATTCCTGATGGATAGTTGTTATAGGGTTGTTTCCACTATGGATAATAAACTCAGCATCTGAAAATTCATCGCTACCTGTTTGAATAGGTTTCCAATAATCTGCATAAAGCACATCACACAACACTGCACAGGTAATGGTTTTGCCTACTCCTGTTCCAATACCAGTTACAAAAATCTGTTTGGGAAACGATTCCATTTATCTATGATATTTTTTCTGTCAACAATATTAGTTTTTCACTTGATTACAAAACCTCCTTTTTTTAGGTCATCCCAAAAAGATGGATATGATTTTTCTACCACTTCTGGGTTATTAATCGTTATCTCATCTAGTAATGCTAATGGCGCAAATGCCATGGCTATACGGTGGTCATGGTAAGTCTGTATGGGGTCCTTGCTAAATTGAAAGTTGCCTTCTATTTCAAAAGCATCTTTCTCTTTTTCTTTTAATGTTACATTGAATTTCCCCAATTCTTTTTGCAACGCTTGTATTCTATCAGTTTCTTTTATTCGTAAACTTTCTATACCTGTAAATGCAAATGATGTATTTTTTGCAGCAGCAGTAACAATGAGGGTCTGCGCTAAATCAGGAGAGTTAGAAAAATTGACTAAAGCATGAGTTTCTTTGGGCTTTTCTTTTGAAATCAAAACACCTTCTTTTTTTTCTTCTGAATGAACTCCAAATGGCTCCATAAATTCAGCAATCACTTTATCACCTTGAATTGATTTGAAAGAAAGTTCTTTTAATAAAATGTTTGCTTCTTTTGAAAGTGCTGCTATTTCATACCAATAACTAGCCGCAGACCAATCGGCTGAAACTGTTTGTTCGCAAGCTTTATAGCGCTGTGGTAAAATTGAAATTGTATTTTCATTCCATTTATGTTCTATTCCACATGCTTTCATTAATGAAAGGGTTAACTCGATATAAGGCTTCGAAGAAATTGCTGTAGTAAAATGTATAGTGAGCCCATTGGGTAAATGAGGAGCTATCATTAAAAGTGCAGAAATGTATTGACTGCTGATGTTTCCTATAATACTCACCTCTTGTTTTGTAATCAAGTTTTTTTGTGAAATTATTTCTAAAGGAACAAAACCCTCTTTTTCTAAACAATTAATTTGAAAGCCAATCTCACGCAAAGCATCTACCAAAATACCAATGGGTCTTTCTTTCATTCTTTGAGTACCCGTCAATATTTTATGCTGATTAGTGGCACAGAAATAAGCTGAGAGAAAGCGTATGCTTGTTCCCGCATCTTGCACATTTATTTCTACTTCATCCGATGCTAATGCTTCTCTCAAAAGCTTTGTGTCATTGGCTTTAGAAAGGTTTTTAATTTTTATTTTCCCATTGGAAAGTGCTTGGAGTATCAAAAGTCTATTGCTCTCACTTTTAGAAGAAGGAAGTACAATTTCTGCCTGTACCATCTTTGTTGGATGTGAAATTTTTACAGCCATCATTTGCACAAAGAGTTGAAGTATTCTAGTGATTTTTTAATCAAGTCATCCGCTACTTCTACATCAATTTTATAATCACCAATACCGTTTAGCAAAGAGAATCTCGTTTGAGTAGAAGTGTTTTTTTTATCTTTTTTTAATAGCGCTGTGATGGATTCAAAAGCTTTACTATCAATAATTACAGGTTGAAAAATAGAAAAAAGTTGTTCTGAAATTTTTCGGAGATCTTCTTCTGAAATTAAGTTTAATTGTAGAGAGATGTAGCTTTCGCAAATCATACCTACCACTACTGCTTCGCCATGTAGAAGCGGAGTTTCAGAATGTAAATAATAGCTTTCTACTGCATGTCCTATGGTATGTCCAAAATTCAAAGCCTTACGGATGCTGCTTTCTAGTGGGTCTGCTTCTACAAATTTAGTTTTAATACTTATAGCTTCTTTTATTAAATCCATCATCTCTATTTGATAGAGTTGTGTCATTTTTTCAATAGCATCTGCATCAGCTATCAAATAGTGCTTAACCACTTCTGCTAGTCCTGCTTTCATTTCTCGGGCTGGTAAGGTGCTCAAAAAGTCTGGGCAAATAAGCACAGCTCTGGGTTCTACAAAAAGTCCAATTTGATTTTTTAGCTCTGCAAAATCAACTCCTGTTTTGCCACCTATGCTTGCGTCTACCATAGCTAGAAGGGTAGTAGGTATATTTACAAAAGAAATTCCTCTTTTGTAACAAGAGGCCGCAAACCCACCTATATCGCCAATTACGCCACCTCCTAAATTTATCAAAAGAGCATTTCTATCGGCATTTGCTTTGGTGAGTTTAGCCCAAATATATTCACAACTACTTAATACTTTATTTTCTTCTCCGCTCAAAACTTGAATGACTTTGTGCGCGGGAAACGATTCCTTTAAGAGAGGATAACAATGATCTAAAACATTCTCATCTGCAAGCACAAATACAAAGGAAAAATTTTTTAAACGATTATTTAAGTTAGATTTTAAAGAATCAATATTTTCAAAAAAGAGAGGCTGTTTCATTTAGAATTTTCGTTCAAATATCACTGAAGAGATTAGGGCTTGGCGTGCATCAAATGATATTCCAGTCTCTTCTTCTTCGGGTATGTCAAATGCCTTTGATGCAACAATTACGCGCTTTCGTTCTGCTTCGGTTGCCCGGTTCTCCTCGGCTGTCATTTCACGTTCATATAAATTAAAAGCTGTTTTCCCTTCTTCAAATTGAGGGTTGACTTTTTGCTGTACCAAGAGTTCTTTCTTTTTCTCGGTAACTAAAGATTTTGACGAATTGGTGGCTAACTCTCTTGCAGCAGCTTGTTGTTTTATTTCTTCTAAAGCCTGTTCAAAAATTGATTTAGTAGGAGGGGAGACAGATTTACGCGTAGGGTTTTCAGGAGCTTTTTTCTCTTGCTCTTTTATTCCTTTTTGGTAAAGTGAGTAGAGTAGATAAACCACTCCCATTATTATGTATATAATTGCTTTTGACTCCATTAAGTAGTATATCGAGCTTATGATTAAATTATTGTTCTATACATTTGTGTCTGTTTGCTCCGTGGTAGTTAAGATAATTTTCTGCCCCAGGCTTGTTGGCGCAAAAATCATCTCTATAATTAGTAGGGGCCTCGGTGCAATTATAACCAGCTGCTTCTAAGGATGCTTTTTTCGATTTATAAAAAGAAGAATCTGAACAGAATCGTTGTTTATCTGCAATGGAATCTGCCTGATATAAGTTGCATTGAATGCATTCATTGGTACAAGTGTAGCACTTTTTACAAGAGCTAACTAAGGCAATGAAACTAAAAAAGAGAAAAGGAAGAAGAAGTTTTTTCATGTTATCAAATTTAGGATAGATATCTGATAATGCAAATCGAAAGAACTGTAATTTGATCTGATGTTGATGTTACACATACCTAATTCTGTTTATTTGTTTGACGTATATTTTAATGAAATTCTTATCCTAGATTATCATTCCAAATTTCTACTAGTTCACCCGATACCAAAAAAGTAGTTCTGTTTTTGGTGAGTGGATGACTAGTGAGTGCTTTTTTTAGGGCTATTTCAGTTTCTTTAAAATGAGTCCAACCTTTGTAGTGAATAGGAAGGATGCTACGAGGATTCAAATCCTGCACTGCTTTCAGCAGGTCGTGGCTATCCATGGTGTATTGACCAAAGCCAGAGAGATAGCGAAACTGTGCCGAGCCTACATGGAAGATACCAATATCCACTTTAAATCGCTTTGAAATTTCTTCTATACCCTTGAAGTAAACGGTATCGCCCGATATATACAGTACTCCATTTTTCTGCCCGTCAAATTCTATAATAAATCCAATCACCTTGCCTGCAAAAAACTCTGGCAACCACCAGGGATGATGTTGTGCTGGAGTTGCCGTTATTTTTAAGCCTGGTACTTTTTCAGTAGTGATGCTGTGTGATTCCCAATCATTAAGTCCTACAACATTGGGTAATACTTGGCTAGCTTTTTTGGTAGAGATTATTTTGGGCACAGTCAGAGCAAGTGCTTTGCCTTTGTTATCAAGATTGTCTTTATGCTGATGATGGCTCAGTAGCACAAGGTCTATATAGTTTAAATCAATCTTTTGCAAAGCAGGATTGTCGGTTTTGCGCGATACAGAACCAAACCCGTGATGATACCAACTACCAGCATTGTCTAAGGTTGGGTCTGTCAAAATCTTGTATCCATTTATGTCTAATAAAACACAAGCGGTATCTATGTGTGTGATAGTTATTTTCATGGGGTGATATGGAAGTTAAGGTTGTGTTTTTTTACAGAATGGGGAGCAATATATTTATTAGCAATTACGATTCTTTTCCTAATACAGCATCTATACTCAAAAAATATAAACAAACACCTACTACTAATCCTAATCCCTCCGATGGCATTAGCACGTGATAACGCGCTCCAGTGAAGGCGTGAACTTGCCAAAACAATTCAGGGTTATCGAGACGATTGAAAACAAAAATGGAATGTGCACAGCTGGTGTTTGTGGTAGTAGCGAGTGCATTGGTAGCTATTCCTATCACCACTACAAGTGCCGCGGCTAGTAGCCAAAGTAGTGCAGGATTTTTCCAAAAGGACGATTGTTTTTTTAGAATAGATAAACCTGCTATGTTCAGCATTAATAGGATGGTGCCTGCTCCTGTAATATCAAGCACTATGTCGCTCCATTCAAAGTATTTATTGTAGGTAGGATACAGCAGCAGATATTGATTTAGTTCATCGGCTACCATTACTGGCAGCGCATAAATCAGCGAGCTGCCTATGCTTCTAGTAAATGGAAATAAGAGCAATGCTAATAGTACGAATTCTGCCACATGAATGATTTCAATATTCATTTCAAAAAGTACCGCTACATGCCATCCCAATAGGAGCGAGCAACCGAGCAGGAATAGCAATTTTGCTATCCACTGCGATGGATTTTTATACAGATGAAATAGTGTGAGCCCTATCATTGTCAAACCCAAGAAAAGCATCAATTGCATGACTCGCTGATTGTACACCGGTAGCGAGAGTTTATTCATTACCAGGATGGAAAGCTGCACAAAATGATCGTGCCCCAACAAGATGAAAAAACTGTAAGCTATCACCAGCACTATGTTGAGTGTACGGTGGTTTTCTAAAAAGGAAACAATTCTAGTTGCTATAGTTTCTCTTGGTGGCATCTTAAAGAGCGAGTGTTTTAATAGCTTCTACTAAAATATCTAATTCTGCAGTTGTGGTATAAATGTGAGGAGAAATACGCACACCATTTAGTTTTTCGTGTACCACTACAGTAGTATGTATGTGGTGTTTTTCGAGCAAATATTTTTCTATTTCAACGGCCTCTTTTCCTACTATACCAAAGGTAGCAATACCACCACTGAATGCTGTTTTGAGCGAAGTGTACAGTTTTACTTTCGGTATATCCTTTACCTGATTGTACCAATAGTTTTTTAAGTATCGCAGACGCTCTTCTTTTCGTTGTATGCCTATTTTGTTGTGAAAATCTAAAGCTGCATGAGCACTCATCTCTGCTGCAAAAGAGCGAGTACCTATCCATTCGAACTTGCGGATATTATCACTCAGTGGCTCGGGAGCAGAAAAAGCAGGCCACACTTTGTGTATCTTATCTTTTCGAATGTACATGATGCCTGTGCCAAAAGGAGCACACAACCATTTGTGAAGAGAAGTAGCTGCATAATCCGGACGAATATCACTCAACTTATAATCAATATGCACAAACGAATGCGATGCATCCAATATTACTTCGCTACCAGCTGCATGAGCCATGGCTGTCAGCTTTTTGGCAGGCAGTATTTGCCCCGTCCAATTGATGATGTGTGTGATGTGTACCACTTTAGTACGAGCTGTCATGGCTGCTTGGTATTTAGCTACTATGGCATCTTCATTTTCTTCAGGCAGATTCAAGTCCACCCATTTGAGTACAATGCCATCTCTTTGTTCGCGCTGTTTCCAGGCATTCATCATGTTAGGATAATCGTATTTGCTCAGCACTATTTCATCGCCTGCAATCAGTGGAAGCCCAGCTATAATGGTGTTTAGCCCCTCGGTCGTATTTCTATTGATAGCCAGTTCTTCGGCATCGCAGCCCCAAAGGGTAGCTAGTCGAAGTCTTAAAGGCTCACGTTGTTCATCAAGTTTTCGCCACATGAAAAACGAGGGAGCGGCATTGCAAAATTTCAAATGTTCTTCGTGTGCTTTTTGTACTGATTTGGGTTGCGGACTTACACCTCCATTATTTAGATTGATAATTTCTGGTGAAATGATAAAAGCTTCGCGCATACTTTTCCAAAATTCATCGTCTTGTGAGCTAGGAGCAGAACAACTCATCTGTGTAGGCACTATAGCCAGCGACAACGCTCCAAATGCAGTGGTATAAAGAAAGTCTTTTCGTGATAACATAATCTAAAAATTGAATACTAAGATAGGTAAACAATGGATGATACGAATGTCACTAGTTAAAAATACAATGCCAAACTTTACTCTGTCCATTTTAGTGAAATTAGGAAGTGAATCTTTCTCTGGCATTGAAAATAATAACCTTTTGCATGCTTTTCGCTTTGTCTGGTATTTCTTCTGCTGTCAAAAGATGGCAATCTTGTGGCAATATATTTAGTAGCTCTCAGTGGGCTTTTTACCACAAAAAAAAACGGGAGTGCCTAAGCACCCCCGCAAATTTGAGTTTAGTATTAGGGTTAAATTACTTTGCTCACAAAGCTGTTGAACTCAAAACGTAAATCGGCAAAAGCAGCCGCGAAAGTTTTCATTCTGTGTTGCATGCTTTCATTTACATCTGTAAATTTTTCATTGGTGTGTTCTAATAGACCTTTTATTTTTTCTTCCAAATTGCTGGCTTCTTTTCTTAAATCGTGTATTAGCGTATCTTGTTGCTCTCTGTTCAAGATAAATTTATTTTGGAAGTGCTCTACCTGAGCCAATACTTCTTGTGCAGTATTTTTAGCAGCTACTTCTTCTAGTCTAGTTTGAAGAATAGCGAGTTCTTGTTTGTAAAATTCGGTTTCGCGTAACCAGTCTGTTGCTTGATGGTGTAATGAATTAAGAGATGCTTTCATGCTATTGCTTTTTTATGGTTAAATAATTAATTTACTGATGGGTGATAAAAACGGGAACGTGAAGTTCTTTGATAATTCTATTGCTTAAACTCTGCTGAAACAAGCGAGAGAGGGCATTTCTGCCATAGGCTCCCATGACTACTATGGCATTGTTTCCTTTTACTTTTAAGAATTCAAATAGGCTATCTTCTATATTGCCAGAGAGTATTTCATAATTGGTTTTTAGGTAATGCTGTTTCACTAAATCTCTCAGATTGCTACCGTCTTTTAATACTCTTGAATGACTTTCATTGATACTAACTACGGTAGTTTCCATGGTACTTAATTCCGGGAACAAATAGCCGAATTGTTTGATAGCGTAGATGCTACTAGGGTTACCATCGTAGCATAAAACCGTTTTATCGAAAGGAGTATAGTGATGTGGTACTACCAACACAGGGCAGTGTGAATCTGTCAATACGTCTTTTAAAAAGAGACTTGGTGTATTTTCTCCAAAGGTCAAAAAACTGGTATGCGAATCTATCAGGAGTAAATCTGCAAAAACGCTTTCAGCTATCACTTCTTGGAAGGGTACGCCTTTATCTAGATGAATTTTATAAGAAATGCCTTTTTCTTCACATGCTCTTTTGAAGAGCGCTATGTTTAAATCTATCTTTTCCTTATCTTCTTCACGCGACTGCTCTATGATAGCACCATAGTCAATGTAAGGCTGTTCCCAGCCATAGGCATAGGTATAGCTCAAGTAACTCAGGTCGTTTAGAAATACACCTACCAAAAGCGAGTTGCTAGCCTTAGCTAACTCTAATGCATATTTAGAAGCTCCTTCTGAATATTTTGTTCCGTCAAATATTGCTAGAATCTTTTTCATAATCGCTTATTAAAGTAGTGCAATAATTGCTCTGCAAAGTTCTAAGGTACAGCAAATGAAATGGCTGACAAGAATTAGTTTGGAATATGACTTTTGTTAGCTATTGTACAGTAGTAATCTATCTCAGAATAATTACACTATAGTTTTTTTTCTGCTTTGCCAATAGAAGAAAATAGGAATGCCTAACAATACAATTCCTAAACCTGGGAGAGAATTTTGGGGCTTGCTGTAAATAAGATTAATACAAAAAAGCACTGCCAATACAATGTAAATAATGGGTACCACTGGAAACCCCCAAGCCTTGTAAGGACGCTCTGCATCGGGTTGTTTTTTTCTTAAAATAAAAATACCTGCAATGGTTAAAATATAAAAGAGCATAACTGCAAACATCACATAATCCAGCAGATCGCCATATTTACCAGATAGGCACAGCAACGAAGCCCAGATGAATTGAATCCACAAGGCAAATCCAGGCACCCCAAATTTATTGTTGGCTTTCATTTTAGAGAAAAAAAGTTCATCTTTTGCCATCTCTTGATATACTCGCACGCTTGAAAGGATGATGCCGTTATTGCATCCAAAAGTGGAGATCATAATTAATACTGCCATAATCACGGTACCCGTAGCTCCAAAAATTATGGTAGCTGCAGCAGAGCCCACTCTATCGTTAGCCGCAAACTGTATACCTTGTGATACTGCATCGGTGCCGTTGGCATCACCAAAAAAAGGCAAGAGGTTGAGATATGCAATATTGGTGAGAATGTAAATAACACAAACTACAGAGGTGCCTATTAATAAGCTGAGTGGAATATTTCTTTTGGGGTTATCTATATCTCCAGAAATAAAGGTGACATTATTCCATGCATCGGAAGAGAACAAAGAGCCCACCAAAGCAGTGCCCATGGCAGTCATTAATCCAAAGTGAGAGAGAGAGCTCCAAGTCCACTGCCCATCAGCATTTTTAGTGTACTGTCCATATTCCCAAAAGCGGGAAAGATTTAGATTCCAGGCATCTGCATTTCCAAGAAAAAACAACCCCAATATGATAATACCAAAGAGTGCAATCAATTTAGCAGAAGTGAAAACGCGCACAATTATTTTGCCATAATTTATTCCTCTACTATTAATAATGGTAAGCACTAAAATGGAAAAAATACCAACTACTTGTGCTGCTGAAATTTTGATGAAATCAGTTTCCAGTAAAATATTTTTTTCGCTGAAAGGCGCGTACAATACCCCCGAAAATTTAGCAAAGGCTACTGCTACTGCGGCTATGGTTCCAGATTGCACTACTGCAAAAAGTGACCATCCATAAAGAAATCCTACCAAAGGATTGTAGGCCTCTTTTAGGTAAACGTATTGTCCTCCAGCCTTGGGAAACATACCCGCTAATTCACCATAGCTGAGTGCTGCGAAAATAGTAATGATACCCGAAAGCACCCATAGTAAAAGCATCCAGCCAGGTCCACCTACTGTGCGAGCCATATCAGCTGCTACTATAAAAATACCAGAGCCAATCATAGAACCCGAAACAATTAGAATAGCATCAAGTAGGGTGAGTTTTTTTTGCATGGTTAAGTTTTTAAAGTAAGAATGCTAAAGGCTTTCTACCATATGGATAATAAGAATTGCACATCAAACCAAAACATCCAACCATTTTGTAGAACTGATGTTTGAATATCAGCAATCGAAATCACTTACTCAATTTACTATTCTTAACGCTGTAACCAAAGTAAATTACAAAACCAATTCCCAGCCATACAAACAATCTAGCCCAGTTAGCCCATCCCAGACCAAAAATCATAGCCAAGCAAACTAGTATTCCAAGAATAGGAACTACTGGCACAAAAGGGGTCTTGAAAGGACGCTCAATATCAGGGGAAGTTTTGCGCATAATCAAAATGCCTACACAAACTAAAACGAAGGCAAACAAAGTTCCAATACTAGTCATGTCACCTACTATATCACCTGGTACAAAAGTGGCAAAGAATCCTACGAAAATCAACAATAGCAAATTTGATTTGTAGGGTGTTTTGTATTTTGGATGCAATTCAGAAAATACTTTTGGAAGCAAACCATCTTTCGACATAGAGAAAAATACTCTCGATTGTCCTAAAAGCATCACCAATATTACAGAAGAGAACCCAGCTAAAATTGCTACAGTGATAAGCAACCCAAGCCATGCATAACCGTGCATATAAGTAGTAATGGCATAGGCTACCGAAGCTTCGTGCCCTGGTCCGCCTGGTCCAAAATCTTTGTAGCTAGCAATACCGGTAAGCACCCATGAGAATAGAATATACAATAAAGTACAAACTGCCAATGACCCTAAAATGCCTATGGGCATTCCTTTTTGTGGTTCTTTTGCTTCTTGTGCAGCAGTAGATACTGCATCAAAACCAATGAAGGCAAAGAATACAATTCCTGCTCCACTTAAAATTCCCGACCAGCCAAATTCACCAAATTTACCAGTGTTTTCTGGTACCATTACAGCATGGTTGACAGGGTTGATATACTGCCATCCAAGCGCAATAAACACCAATACTATGGCTACTTTTATAATTACAATAATCGTATTGACCGTAGCCGATTCTTGAGTTCCTCTTATTAATACAAAACTCAAAACACTTACAATAAAAAGTGCTGGTAGATTCATTAGTCCACTTACTCCATCAGGCGATGCTTGAAATGGTGAATGGCACCACTGGTAGGGAATATTCATACCAAACTGCCCCAGTAAATTATTAAGATATTCCGACCACGCTATGCCCACCGTAGCCGCTCCCAGTGCATATTCCAGCACCAAATCCCAACCAATAATCCATGCCACAAATTCACCTAAAGTGGCATAAGAGTAAGTGTAAGCACTTCCCGCTACAGGAATCATAGCCGCAAATTCTGCATAACACAAACCTGCAAACGCACAACCAATTCCTGCTATTATGAACGAATAAATAACACCAGGTCCTGCATGCGACCCTGCAGCAGCAGCCGTACGCACAAATAGACCAGCACCTATAATAGCTCCTATTCCTAAAGCTATCAAAGCTACCGATCCCAGGGTACGTTTTAAAGTGTGCTCACCCGAATGAGATTCTTCTATTAAATGCGGAATAGATTTTCTTCTAAATAAATCAGCCATAGTTTTTTGAGTAATGATTATAAATTGAATCTTGCAATATAGAATTAATTTTTATTCAAGAAAAAATCAAACAGAAATCTTCAGCCCGTCATAAGCAATCTTTACATTTGCTGGCAACTCTTTTTGCATTTCTTCATGCAATCCAAACTGATGGCTCATGTGAATAAGATAGGCTTGCTCTGGATTAATTTCTTTAATTAATTGGAGCGCTTGAGCCAATGTAAAATGAGAATGATGCTCCTCTTTTCTAAGCGCATTTATCACCAATGTTTTAGTGCCTTTTATTTTTTCTTTCTCTGTATCAGAAATAGTTTTACCATCTGTGATGTATGTAAAATCATGTATCCGAAAAGCGGTTACAGGAAGCGAATGATGCATTACTTCTATGGGAGTAATGGTTAAGTTTTTAATTTGAAAATCATAGTGGCGAATGGTTTGGAATTCCACTTTGGGAGCAAAGTCGTAATCCGATTTTTTAAAAGCATACGCATATTGCTCCCGAATCATAGCCTCCGATTCTTGATTGCAGTAAAGTGAAATAATCTTGTGTTGAAAAAAATTGAACGGGCGAATATCATCTAAGCCACCAATGTGGTCTCTGTGCCCGTGTGTAATTAAAAGTGCATCTATGTTTTTAACTTCTTCTCGAAGCATTTGCTGCCGAAAATCGGGACCAGCATCTACGCACAGTGTCAGTTCTTCTGTTTCTATGAGCACAGAAGTGCGCAGTCGTTTATCTTTTGTATCGGTAGATTTACAAACGGCACAAGGGCAACTAATCATGGGTACACCTCCTGAAGTTCCAGTGCCTAAAAAAGTAACTTGCATAAGTAGGAAGTGTTAGCCAAGTAGTTAGAAAATCAATTCAGATTTTACTTCCATATAAGAATTAAACAACCGCAACGACTCCTCTGAAAGTCCCTCCATATTTAGGTCTACAATTCCCAATATCTCTATCAGGCTGTTGATTTTAGCATCTTGTGGATGAAATTTATTGATCACTACCACTCTCTTCTTTTCCAAAATACAAAAACCAGAATTGAAGTTTCCCTTTTCATAGCGCACGGTATAGCCGCCTTCATGAAACAAATCTTCTAATTTTTTTTGGGTGGCGGTGTTGTACTTTATCATAATTGACTACTCTTTTCTAAAATTCCTTACGAAGTTACTTTCTTTATTTTTTTCGGAAGAAGAAGAAACTCACACTGTGGATAAAAAGAAAATACTTCGGCTTTGTTCTGTTTTCTAAAAAAAATTGGGCAGCGGACGGGCTATCCACTACAAGCTTTTTTGCTTTCCAAAAGGCAAAGCAAAAAAGGCTTTCCGTTTCTATCCCTGCTGCAAACAGCCCACCGCGCTTGCGGGCTGTTCTCTCCTCCGCTGGCGGAGGTGGCCCGCCTTTGGCGGGACGGAGGTGGTGGCTGTTACCGCTACGTGCTTATCTCGCGCAAGCATAAGTGAGGAACGAACGAATCTTGTGTGAATCTTACTTCATGCACTCAAGCACCGCTTCGCTTATGCTTGCGCGATAGTGGGGTTAAAGTTTTCACATGCGTGTTTGTCTTAATCACGGATGTAAAAATGATTTTTCGGTCTGTAGTTAAAGTTTTCACATGCGTGTTTGTCTTAATCACGGATGTAAAAAAAGTTTTTACATCTGTGTTTGTCTTAAAGACGGATGTAAAAATGATTTTTCGGTCTGTAGTTAAAGTTTTTATTTGCGCGTTTGTCTTGATTACACATGTAAAAATTGTTTTTACCTGTGTGTTTGTCTTAAAGACGGATGTAAAAATAGTTTTTCGGTCTGTAAAGAAAGTTTTTAGAGAGTGTCCAAAAAACTGTGTAAACTGTTTTCTTTTTACTCTTCTACTACTGATCGCTTGTATCTGTGGCAAAGCCACGGGAATATATAAAGCTCACTCGGCAAGAATACAGAGCCGAGCGACTGTTGGGGGTGTGTGTGATTTAACCCGCTACTATTTGTGGCAAAGCCACGGGAACATATACAACCACAGGGCAAGAATACAGAGCCGAGCGACTGTTGAGCTCGCACCAGCAGTGGCTACAAGCCCGCGCCAGCAGTGGGAATAAAACTATCTATTTTTTACCAACTAATCCCTAATTGGTTACAGACATTTTGGGCTTTTACATATCCTTCTTTTGCCGCACCTCTTAATAAAGAGATTGCGGATTCTTTATTAGCTACCCTAGTAATAGTACAATTCATATTTGGATACATCATCATCCCTACATTAAAATGATCTACTGAATCCAATGGTTCATTTCCAATAATAGCACGATCTTTTAGGGTAAAGAGAATCTCTTGGTATTTATTAAAAGAGTTTTCAAAATCGCCTTTATCAAAATAATTTTTTGCTATTAATAAATCAATCTTAATCTTAACATCATTAGTATATTTAGACGGGTTATAAGGCGTAGATGTTACTATTGTTTTTGTTGTTGTAGTAGTTTGTAGTGGATAAGTACCTGTAGGCTTCCCATTAGAAAAATAACCATCATATAAAAGTACTCCATACTTATCATATACTTTACCCTTATATTTTGAATCGTTATAATATTCTCCTTCAAATTTTACACCATTCGGACAATTAGAAATTTTTCCAGCAACATACGTACCTTGCCCATTCCTTTTACCATCTTTAAATTCGCCTTTATATATATCTCCGTTTGTCCAAGTGTAAGTACCTTGCCCATTCAATTTATCATCTTTAAACTCGCCTTCATACTTGTTGCCGTTTGCCCAAATGCACGTACCTTGCCCAATTTTTTTACCATCTTTAAATTCGGCTTTGTGTGTTTCTCCGGTTGGTTTAGTGAACGTACCTTTCCCGTTTATTTTATTATCTTTAAATTCGCCTTCATACTTGTTGCCGTTTGCCCAAGTGTAAGTACCTTGCCCAATTTTTTTACCATCTTTATATTCGCCTTTATGTATGTCTCCGTCTGCCCAAGAGGACATACCTTGCCCGTTCTCTAAATCATCATTCCATTCGCCTTTATATTTTTTACCGTCTGCCCAAGTTTTCGTACCTTGCCCATTCTTTTTACCATTAATCACAAAACCCTCGTATTTACCATCAGATTCGTATAGTATTTTAAATTCTGGTGATTTTAAAGTTGGAGTTTTGGTATCAGGCACATTTGAATTGGTAGTATTAGTATTGTTCAAAACAGGGGCACTATCTTTGTTAGCAATATTCTTTTTATCCTCTTTTATAGGTTGCTGTGTTGCTATATCCACGCCACGTACCGTCTTAGAATTATTTTTTTCATCTTCTTTGCTCACCTCAAGCGTACTTAGCATTGTTAGTTTATACTCATCATCATTAGCAATACAAACATGTACCCAAACATCTTTCAGCTCACCTCTCTTAGTGACTGACCCTTTGGTGTTAGCTTCCTCTACTTTTTTATCAACAAGCAATGTCTTTTCGCTGTAAACTGACTTATTACCATAAGTCGCATACATGTCTTGAGCGGTTTTTAGAATAGCTTCAGCTATCACTTCTATCGGAGCACCATCGTTTATCGTTATTTTTACTTTTTCTTTAATAAACAATCGCTTCGCTTCATACTCTATTTGCTGTTTATCAATTTGCATTCGTTGTTCCTCTAATTTTTTTTGCAATTCCTGTAGGCTATCTTTAAGTGTAGATGCTCTCATCCCCTGTGGATACATACTTGCACTTAGCTTTTGCAATTGGGCTGTTTTTTCTTGTTCGGTTTTACGAGTACTTTCAATAGCAGAATTTAATTTTTCTAACTCAATATTCAATTCCGTCCAAAGGTTACTAATTCCACCTTTGGCACTAATATTAGATTGCAATGACTTGTCTGTATAAACCTGTAGAATACCCCTTAGTTCCGTTTGATCTGTTTCATTTAGTCCTAATTTAATAATAGTGCTATTAACTTCTTCTGTGTTTTGGCAGTTCACCAAATAGATTGGACTAACCGCAGCAGAACCAGTCCCAGATGAGTTACTTGCATCTACTGACATCGGGGATACGTTTAGATAAATCAACATTAAATAATCTTGTTTCCCAGCGCGTCTCTTTTCAAATGGAGTTTCATCGACAGTCATAACTCCCGAAACCTGGCTAGTGATGCTTTGTTTAACCTCACTACGGTTCACGACCTGGGTAACTGTTTTTATGAAAACATCGTTCAGCTCTTTTATGGCTCTGGCCTTCAGCGTTAGCTGAGCAGTTTCTTTGAACTTTCGTGCATCCCATTGTGTTTGTTCAGATGTATTGGGTAATACAACTAAATATAAACCGCGAGTTTTGGTATTTTGCTGTAGTTGTTTTTCAAAGTCTTGTTGGTATTTATCTCTATCTTCTTGTTGCACTTTAATTGCTTGTCGTATATCAGCTAAAATTTTTATACCTGCAAAAACGCCTGCGTCAGACTGATGTTTACTGATAGCTGTATCTATATCTTTATCTTTAGCGTCTATGCCATTATTAAAAGCCTTAGCTCTATTAATATCTGTTGTAGCATCGCTCTCTTTGCTAAAAAGATCGCTTGATTGATTATTTAGAAAAGCCAAAAGAGAAGCTTTGTTTAATACCTGCTCTCCAGTAAACTTAAACTTAGCGGTAAGCGTAAGATCTGTGGATTGGGCATTTAAACTACTTATAAAGACAAGGTTGATTAGCAAAATAAACAATAAAGTATTAGGTAATACAGAATTTGCAAGGGATTTAAAATAAACGTCACAGCTATCTTTCATTGGTTTGTTTAGGTTTTAATGTCTAATGTAGTTTGTAATATATTGACTTTCAAAAATATGTGCATCAATTTATAACTACTTTCGTTTCTTGTTCCTTTTTTTGATTGGTTGTGGTAAGTTGACGCTGGGGTTCTCACGGAGGGAATCTGTGTTCTTTAAATATTTGGGATATATGATGTTTGTCACAACAACCCATTCATTTTTTTGTTGAACTCCTGCGAACCTTTGATTGTAAAAGTATTCTGCATTTATTGATTTGGTATCATATACTACACGTATAGTATCTATTTGGAAAACATTAGCTACACTATGTATTGTCGATGTAATTGTAAATGATTTTAAATAATCCAATAGCCTAATACTGTTTACTCGAAAATCAACATCAGCACCTTGTTTTGCCATTTCTATTGCATATTCTGCGCCTATGTTTTCTATATGTTTTGGATTCAGCTTAGACGCTCCTTGTATTAAAATGCTATCACAATAGTGGTAAATGGAGGAATCGGGATAAAAGTATTTATCACTTATATAGACAACACCAATTAAATCTATTCCTTTACCAGTCTCAATTTTCACTGGCAATTGAATTATTTGTGCTAACGAAAAAGAAGAACAAGTTGTTATTAATACTATTGTAGCCAATAATTTTATTCTTTTCATTTCTCAAAGTTTACTTAGTTATATAAACATGGCTACAATAGGTATAGCTTGAAGCAAAATATTTCCAAATTTTTTGAACCCTTCTGCAATTTTTTGTCTGCGTTGATCTTTCTGTTTGTCTTTGATAATAGCGCATAGGTCAAGAGTAATGTTTCCGTCATTAATGTATCCGTTAAGTACTGGTACCTTGTCTGTGATACCTGTACTTTTAATCAATTCTCTTGATGCGTTTACAATGGCCAAAGCCTTCGGGTCGTTGACTTGAAAATATTTCGACAAGTCAACATTTATTCCTTTGCCGTTACATTCTACCCCTACACTCGGCAACAAACTAGGTTGATAATTTTCAGCTTGAGCCTTAGGTACCTCTGCGACTAAAGGAGGCACTACCGTAGCATTAGGTTCAACTATACCAGCTTTTTTATACTCTTGTAGCAACCAACCTAGTGCTTCTTGTTTTTGCTGTTCGGTAACGATTTGTTCTTGAGGGGGAGTCATTTTCTGTTTATCGACAAAATCTCTCACACTTCCATCGTTCCCATCAATATCGCAACGCATCGCCACTTCCACCCAGTTGTCACCATACACATCGGAGCCAAATTGTCTTGCTTTAATAGCACCCACTAATACTTGAATAGTAATTTTTTGTTCCGTAATTTTGTCCACCACTCGTACCGTATCATAAATTGTTACAGCTTGTACCATTGCCAGTAGGTTTGCACGCGCATCAGCTTCAGCACCTATTTTTGCCATTTCACGCGCATAATCCAAACCCAAATTGGCTACATGTTTGCCATTAAAATAGGCTTTACCTTTTGCTTCCAAATACCCTTGCGTCCAGTTTATATCTCCAGTTTTCGAAGGTTTCTCTTTTGGGTTTTCAGGTTGACTTATAACTTTTTCTTTAAAATCTTGAACTGGTATTTCAGAGGATTTAATTCCTTTAACTCCAAGCTGATTTTCTGAAATATTTTTTGTCGTCAGATCATTAATAAAAGTCTTAGCTGGTAAAACGGTTACTTTTTGTGCTTTCATAAAACAAAAAGTTAAAAGGAAAATTAAAGCAAGCGTAGTTTTTTTTGATTTCATAAAAAAATTTTTTAAGAGTTTGTTTAAATTGCAATTTATTATTATTTCTTTTTAAAAAAAATTATACCTCTGGTCGGTGTTTTCACCGTACCAGTCATAAACTATCGAAATTCAACTCAGTGTAACGCTGAAACAGACTCTTTGTATAAAATCAAAACAGCCTACAACATTTTCTTTTTTATTTTCACCTGATGAATAAGAAAGTCCTTTTGGTATTCTTCTTGGTACCCCTCTTTGTTTTTGCACAGCAAGATAGCAAGAGTGGTAAAAAGAAAATAGTGAAACCAGAGGCAAAAGAAACGGAGGTACTGGAAGAAACCAAACCCGATTTATCGAAGGAGTCGCTGTTTAAGGGGCTTTTCTCTGCAGGCTTAAACATGACACAGGTAGATGGCGACCAGGAATTTGGTTACAAAAAATTTGGAGCTAATGTAGGCGTGGGCACATTGGTGAAGTTTAGTAAGTTGTTTTCTGCCAGTGTTGAAATAGTGTATTCTATGCAGGGTGCTAGGCCGCGCTACAGCAGTTTCGATAGCGGCAAGAAAGATAAATTTGATATTACCTGGGATTACATTCAAATTCCTTTGAGTGTAAATATTCACGATAAACGAGTGGTTATGTTTGGCGCGGGGCTTTCTTTTGGTGCGCTGATGCGTTCTAACCAAACCAATAGCGATGGTAGAGATACCTTAACCCCCGCAGGGCAGTTGCCTCGTAAGTTTGATGTATCTGCACAGGTAGGAGCTACTTTCTTTTTACTTAAAAATCAATTGGGCATAGGTGCTCGGTTTTCTTATTCCCTGTTGAAAGTGCGCGATGCAGTGGCTGGTTCAAAAGCCAAGGGGCAGTTTAATAATGTTATCTCTTTGAGAGTGGTTTACATACTCGACCCCAAGCGGTACAAGAAGCATTAAAACTTAAAGGCGAAATTCTCAATGATTTTTATAATTTTGGGTTTCGGTAAAACTAACTGATGGAAATTCTCCTTCGCTCAGCGAAAATCATTCACACCGAGTCCCCTTTTCACAACAAAATTGTTGACATTCTTATTTCCAATGGAAAGATTAAGAAAATAGGTGCTAAACTCCCCAATCCCTCGAAGGTAAAAGAGTTTACGCATAAAAACTTGCATGTTTCTCTTGGTTGGGTAGATATGAATGTGAATTTATACGACCCTGGTTTTGAGCAAAAAGAAACCATAGAAAGTGGCGTGAAAGCTGCTGCTTATGGAGGGTTTACCCGTATTTGCACTATGCCCAATACGCAACCCATCTCTCAAACAAAAGCGCAGATAGAGTATGTGCTGAATAAAGCAAAGGGAGGGTTGGTAACCATTCATCCTGTGGGGGCATTGACTCAAAATTTGGCTGGGCAAGAGTTGGCCGATATTTACGATATGCAAAAGGCCGGGGCCATTGCTTTTAGCGATGGACTAAAACCAAGTGTTTCTGCTGGAATGTTAGAGCGGGCGCTGTTGTATGTAAAAGCATTTGATGGTTTAGTATTAAATCATGCAGAAGATAAAAGTATTTCTAAGAATGGCGTAATGAATGAAGGTATTACCAGCACACAGCTTGGGTTGCCTGCTGCTGCTGCTCTGGCAGAAGAAATAGCGGTAGCGCGCGATTTATATCTCTTAGAATATACGCAGTCAAAATTACACTTGCTCGATATTTCTTTAAAGCGCTCTGCTGAATTAATTAAAGCAGCTAAGAGAAAGGGATTAAAACTTTCGGCTTCTGTAAATGCTTATAATTTATTGTTGGATGAAAAAGCAGTAGGGGATTACGATACCAATTATAAATTGAATCCGCATTTGCGCACAGCTGCCGATAGAGTAGGATTGCTAAAAGGATTGGAAGATGGAACTATTGATACCATTACCTCTCAGCACAATCCACAAGATGAGGAATGTAAAAAGTTAGAGTTTGATAAAGCAGATTTTGGAATGATAGGCTTGGAAACTTGTTTTGCAATAGCGAATACAGCCACCCAAGGAAAAGTAGAGTTGAGTACCTTAATTGCAGCCTTTAGTGCCAATGCCCGAAAGATTTTAGGTTTGCCCGTACAAAAAATAGCTGAAGGAGAAGAGGCAGAGTTGACGCTGTTTGATCCTTCGTTAAAGTGGACTTTCACTGAAAAAGATATCCAGTCAAAATCTAAGAATACGCCCTTTGTAGGTTATGAATTTACAGGTAAGGCATTGGGTGTAATTGCAAATAATGCTTGTAATTTTTAAAGTATTTTAAACAACAAAAAACGAGATTATGAAATTTGCTACTCCTTTAAAATTTGGTTTGTTGGGAGGTATATGTGCCGTTATTATTAACCTTATTATCTATTTGATAAACCCTGCCAGTATGAATGGGGGGGCTGCCTATTTATTGTATGTTCCTTTGTTATTTTGTATGATTTATGGAGGTATTACCTACCGCAAAGAGAATAACGATGAGTTGAGTTTTGGAAAATCTTTTATTGCCGTTTGGATTATCGCATTGGTAGGTTCTATGATGTTGAATGCTTTTACTTCTATTGTATTAATGAAAATAATAGACCCTAATTTAGAGCAAAAAATGATTGTACAGGCTACTGAAAAAGCGGTAGAACAATGGGAGAAAGCGGGTATGACTGACGATATGATTGAACAAAATAAAAAGATGCTGGAGAAGTTCGATTTCAAATTAATAGGCCTCATTTCCAGTTTTGTGATTGGTCTTATATTATCGTTGATAATCGCTTTATTTGTAAAAAGAAATCCGGAAAAAATCACTCCAGTTTCAGAGCCTAATTAATCTTTCAGATGCAAATTTCCATTGTAGTTCCCTTGTTTAATGAAGAAGAGTCTTTGCCAGAGTTGGCAGCATGGATAGACCGTGTAATGAAGGCAAATCAGCTTTCGTATGAAGTAATATTGGTTGATGATGGAAGCAAAGACAATTCATGGAAAGTAGTGGAGAAATTGGCTGCTGAAAATGCACTTATTAAAGGGATTCGTTTTAGAAGAAATTATGGGAAAAGTGCTGCCTTAAATGTAGGTTTTAAAGAAGCAAGAGGAGAAGTAGTTATAACGATGGATGCCGATTTGCAAGACTCGCCCGATGAAGTGCCAGCACTTTACAAAATGATTACTGAAGATGGTTTCGATATAGTTTCTGGCTGGAAACAAAAGCGTTTTGACCCTATTACAAAAACAATTCCTACCAAACTATACAACTGGGCAACCCGTGCTATGACAGGCATTGAGCTAAATGATTTTAATTGCGGGTTGAAGGCTTATAAAAATGAAGTAGTAAAATCGGTGGAAGTATATGGTGAAATGCACCGTTACATTCCTGTGTTAGCAAAGCGAGCTGGTTTTAGTAAAATAGGAGAGAAGGTAGTACAACATCAGTCCAGAAAATACGGTACTACTAAATTTGGGATGGAACGTTTTCTATTTGGATTTTTAGATTTACTATCTGTCACTTTCATGACCAAATTTGCTAAACGCCCCATGCATCTTTTTGGAGGATTGGGTGTGTTAAGTTTCTTTTTGGGATTTTGTATTACTCTTTATTTAGGCATTGCCAAGTTTGCATTTGAACAATATCGAATGACAGAGCGCCCTGTTTTTTATTTGGGGCTTTTAGCTATTGTGGTAGGAGTACAATTATTCTTGGCTGGATTTTTAGCAGAGTTGGTGTCCCGCTCTGCTTCTGATAGAAATGATTATTTGATAGCTGGAACTACTTCTAATTTAGTGTTGGCATAAGTCATTTTTTGGAATCCTATTGAGCTGTAATTTAGTTTTTTTGATTGCACTCAGAATAATAGTTCGCTTAAGTTTTTACATTAAATAAAAAGGCGCAAAGGAATTTTACTTCCTCTGCGCCAGATTGCTTTCTTAGGTTCAAGCAATATTATTCTATCACTAATTTTCCTTTACCAATAAACTTATCTTGTTGTTTTAATTGATAAATGTACACCCCTTGATTTAATCCGTTTCTTTCAAAACGCATGTTCTCTGGGTTGCTGTAAATTTGCGAGCTAACCAATCTTCCTGTTACATCAAATGTAGTCATTTCAATGCTTTCAGTGGCTACACCTTTTACAGAAATAGTGGTGTAAGAAGAGAATGGATTTGGTGCTACTACAATTTCTGAAACACTATAATCATCATTGATTCCTGTAGATACTGCAATGATGTTTTCAGTAGTATTCGTTATCACCGCATCATTGAAGTCAAAGAAAATTTGGGCAGTATTGTTGATTACAGTTCCTAAAGCTGCAGTTTTAGGTTTCACTGAGAAACGAACAAAACCATGACTTTCTTTTTCGTTGTGGAAGCTATCTGGCAACATAATGTTGCTGAATTTGAAATTTAAATTGCTACCATCTCTAATCACCTGACAATCGTGACTGGTTCTTAATAGCTTGAAGGAGTTAGCATCCAAATCAGCTAATAGCGCATCTTTCACAATAACATTCACCGCAGGTGCAGTTCCGGTATTCTGGAAATTGATGGTGTATTCTAAATCTGTATTTGGCAAAATGAATTTGGTGGAAGTTTCTGGATGGGTATAACTTCCATTTGCCAATTTGTTGTTTGGATCCCATGAACCCTGTACAATTTGATGAATTGTATCTTTATTATTCGCCAAATTAATATCAGGATTAATGGTAGAAGTAACAGTAGCTAGGTTAAATATTGGGGTTCCCAAAGCAACAGTAGCAGGCAATTTAAATTTCACATAATATCCCTGGCAGTCACCTGGTGCTAATGCTGGTACATTCCATGTAAGGGTGTGTGAACTAGTGTTGTGGGATGATTGTGCTGGTGATGAGTAAATGAATTGTAATTCAGAATCGTAGTACAAGCTAGCAACTCCTCCAGTAGTAACAGTTCCTACATTGCAAACATCTACATAGTAATATGCAGGGAAACCTGGAGCAACGGTAGAGTATTGAGATATTGTAACTGATAAGTTTACTCCTTGAGGAATGTGCAATCCAAAATTATTATTTGGATAAGTAGCCCCAACAGTAGTTGCAGTCAGATTTATGGAAGCAGGATTAACTGTAGCGCCAGAGTATGGAGAATAAGGTATACATGCTAAGGTATATGTGCCAGCAGGCATATTGATTACATAGTATCCGTACTGATCGGTGTAAGCATAATAACCACCAATAGAAACATTTTGATAAGGCAATACATTTTCACCTGCATCTTTTATTCCATTGTTATTGGCATCTAAATAAATGTAACCTGAAATGGTGACACCCGTATTTTGGTAGCCAAAATTAAATCCGCAAATGCGAGTTCCAGAAGTATCGTTTATAACGTAAAGCCCAGATGAGTCAATAGATGAAAGGGGTACTGTAGTTACTACACAGCATTGTTGGTTAGGATTAGGATAAGCATAAATATAATTGGTTCCACAAGGGACTACAATTTCATAATGACCAAATGTGTCCGTAAAACCTGTGTAATTTCCAGCATATACATAAGTGTTAGCTATTCCATTTTCCCCAGCATCTTTTACTCCATTTCCATTAATATCATTAAATACTTCTCCGCAAATAGTGTCTTTGCAACCTGCAGTTGAACCGCCACAGGTATCAACAAAAATGTAGATAGAACCTGTATCACACAATTTGGGAGTTCCATTATCACATACAGAATAGTTAAAGAACACTTGTCCTCTGTAGCTTGGAGTAGGAGTGTAGAAAAGGGTCGAAGCATCTATAAAAGTTACAGTTCCTGAGGTAGGAGTTGTAACTAAGGAATAGGATAAAGAATCATTCAAATCTGGGTCGGAGGTAAACTGAGCTAAAAGAATATCGAGCGAATTGCTATTGCAAGTCTGATAGGTTTGAACTTGCGCTACTGGAGCATGGTTAGTTCCCACACAATTTGGTGTTACCCCTATTGCCACCCTTCCTGTATCACAAAACCCATTAGGGTTACTGCGTATGGTGGAAGATTGTAATAGCAGTAACTCGCTGTAGTTGAACAACCATTTACATCTGTTGCCGTTACAGAAAAACAGCCGGTTCTATTACACACAGGAAAAGCATATGAGTTATTGCCGGTGTTCCAAGTATATTGGTACGGCCCAACACCTCCACCGCCTGTTTTATAGGCAAACATAGTATCACAATTAGGTTGATTTGTTGGGTTACTATATATTGTTATTTGTGCTGGGTTCGCGCAATAGTTTGGAGTGCCACAAGAACTATCAATACGCACACGCAGAATACTTGTATCTGCCCATCCATTGCTATTCGTAACAATAACATTAATATTAGCGACTCTCCATGAAACTCCTGCAGCAGGAGTAAAGATTACAGATTGATTGGAGTTTACTACCGCTGTTCCGTATGTAACACCATAAATTGAAACGGTTGGAGAGCTATCCAAATACCTATCGTTTGCCAATACATTGACTGTAACTGGTGTATTAGGGGTAGTACATAAGGAATCGTAAAAAGCAATCGGTTCCAAGACCTGATAATTTACGGAAATACCATGACACGCTGTAGCAGAGCAGTGTACATTATCGTACACCGTTACACAATAATTATTTGTTTGGTAAACCGGAGCAACCGTTATCTGCGCTGTTGTTTCTCCTGTGCTCCATGCATAAGTATATGGACCTGTTCCCCCTGTAGCTCCGGCTGTTAATACCGCAGAGTGTCCTCCATTAACCTGACTAGTACCTGTTATTGTTGCTGTAGGTGGATTTGTACAATTGTAAAGCGTTACACTCTGGCAAAACGTATCCGTACAGAGTATACTACCTCCAAGAGTGTTTCTAGCGATAAAAGTTAAACAAACATTATATACCCCTTGTTGAGCATACGTATGTGATGGGTTTTTTGAGGTTGAACTGGTACCATCACCAAAAGTCCATTGATAGGAGTTGTTCGTTCCGGCTGTACTGCGGTAACTGGTATCGTGAAACTGCACAACAGTGCCCGAGATGGTGAAATAAAAATTGGCTTGACAAGCCTGTCCGTGTGCATATAGGCCCATCATAATGAGCATACATGCCAAAAATAATTTTTGTGTTTTCATAGGTGATTATTTATAGGTTGAAAATAATTTACGATACAAAGATGTGAGGAATAATTAAAAGGTTAGCTCGTATTTGTAGGTTTTCTTACGTTCCCAATACTCGTTTATTTTAGCTCTTTATTTTTAATCCATTGTCTGTAATTTATGAGTTGGCTGCCTTCGTGCTCTGTTATTTTTTTGTCTTTTAGCAATGATTTTATAGTATTTACAATCATTTCATCTTTAAATTTTAAATCGTACTTAGTAAGTAGTTTTATAAATTCATACAATTTCTTTTCTGCATAGGCCTCCTCTTTATTCCACTCTTCTTTAAACTGTTTTTTTACTTGTTCAAGGCGTATTTTTGTGCTCTCTAAATCTTTAGATTCTACGTGCATCATTAATTCTACCACTGCTACCCGTAGTTTAAAGAGGTTGTCTGATTTTTTGTAATAATCATTCGTGTAGTATTTTACAAAGTTTCTAATGGCATCGTTGTACTTTCCTATCTTAAAATTTAAGATGCCTCTATTTAAGTGAATAAACATTTCATAATAAGAGGTGAGCTTACCAGCCATGCTTATCTCTAATTCTTTAAGTGCTAGCAAGGCTTTTGGAGGATTGGTTTCGGAGTAGTTAATTACCTGTGCGTTGTAATAATAGATGGCAAACTTGTCGTAATGTAGTTTGTTGAATTTCTCCATTTCTGTACCCAAAGTAGCTGCAAACTCTAGTGATTTTTCATACCGCTTGGTCATGGAAAAAGAGTTGACCAAATACACGAGCATTTGCAATTTAGTATCGTGGTTGGTTTTGTCAAACCAATTCTGTTGACCAAATTTTTTATAAATAGCCACCATAAATTTTTCTAACTCCTTGTAGTTATGACGCTGCAATAAGGTTTGGCTCACTGCTCTATAAATACGAGTTTGAAAAGTTTTACTGTTCGCCAATGTTTCATCATTGCTGTATTTTTTTATAATGTCATCTAAAATCGCCAGTGTGCCCACATCTTCCCTTCCTTTCGCTTGAGATAATTTCATCCTGTAAACTACAGCCGCTAAAATCTGATCCATATCTCTTAGCTTATTTAGTTTATCAGCATTGGCTTTTCTTTTATCTATGTAAGTTTCTGGATTTATCTCTGGTAGGTCGCTTGATATTTTTATAAAGCCCGCATAAATTAAATCGAGCATTTCTAAATTTTCTGCGGTGGTAGCCAATTTTTCTGCTTTTTTTAAATAATATAAAGCCACACCAAACTCGCTTTTTTTAGCAAATACATGATACACCGAATAGAAGAGTAGCAGTCTATTTTGTGCATCTTTGTTATCGTGCAGCAATACTAAATTTTCGCTGATAACTTCTTGTAATCTATTTTTTAATCGGTAGAAAGAGTTTTTATCAGAAGTGCTTGGATATAGTTTTTTAAAGATTCGTTCCTCTACATACTTCTCGCCATTCGTTCTGATGTAATCAAATAGTTTTTCATCTTTACGAGCCTCGGAAGTTTGTACTCGGGTGAGATAAATTTTAAAATGCCGTACTTCATCTTTTGTGAGAGAGGCAATGATGGTGTTGAGTATATCCATAGTATAAAAATAGGCTTTGGGTGTGTAAGAAACAAATTAAATGCAACGCAACCAAATGGAACCTCTTCTTATCTTTGTTTTAAATACTAGGAGATGAAAGCACTAAAACTAATTCTTATAATCTTTGCCTTTCTAATTGGGCTATCGGCATTTAGTCAGGCTCGCCTACAATTAAATGTGATAACGGTTTCTGATAGCATGCCAAAGATAGGGGATGTTGTAACCGTTTTTGCTAATCTTCAGAATATTGATAGTTCGCAAACTTTTTCAGGTGTAGTTACCTTTGGTGCTGCCAACAACTCACAGATTTTCACTGGGGCTAACATTTTGAGTTCTCCACCTTATTCAGGAACTCAAATTCAGTTGTTACCAAAGGAAAAGATTCCTGCTCTGTTTGATATTGAAATAGATCAACAATATTTTAAAGTAGGTCCCGATATTATTGTTATATGGCCTATCTTTCAGCATCCTGCTAACGATTCTATCCTTATTCCTATTAATATACAATTGCCCACAGGTATAGGAGAAGTGGCTCCTAATCAATGGACTTGTACAGCTCATAACGATGTTCTACAGATACGAGTGGCACGCTCTACTAGGCTACTTAAACAAGTAAGAATTTTTGCCACCAATGGAACGGTGGTAGCTACCCAAGAAGCCACCGAAAATTCATTAGATATAACTACACAATCCCTTTCTCAGGGACTCTATTTATGCGAACTTCTTTTCCAAAATGGAGAACGAAAAGTGTTGAAGTTTGTGCGATAGGAATTTAATCAAATTCTTACTGGGCTTTAGCAAATGTCTTTCTTATCGTTTTGCCTTTTACTGCTACTTCTATAAAATATAAGCCATTTGATAGGTCGCTAATATTGATTTGATTGTTAGCCAAAGAGCTAAATTTAGCTACTAGTTGACCGTTTGTATTAATGACAGATACATTCTCTATTTTTTCTCCAAGAGCATCAATAGTAAGAAGAGAAGAGGTTGGATTTGGGTACAAAGAAATTCTTGTCTCATCATCATTTTCTGTAGAATTAATGCCAGTAGTACAATTGTTATTGAAAGTATTACTAGAAGAATTTTCATTCACAGTATAAAATTGGTTGGTAGCAATATTCACATAATAGCTTTTAATACCAGAAGGCCATTGAACAATCATAGAATCAATACAGGTAGCAGTTCCTAAGCCAAAATGAACAGTTAAAGCATTTTGCGAACAATATCCTGTTTGTCCAGCTATTTCACGTGTTTGCCAAGTAGATGTCCCTTTTCTGGATGTTTTTATTCGTACTCTAGTACCTATTGCACTTTTGTTAGAAGTATTTCCAGTTAAATTTAATTCAACCCAATGATTATTGTTTCCATTATTTGTGTAAAGCCAATTATTTGTACTTAACTCATTCGCAATAAATAAATCTAAGTCCCCATCTTTATCAATATCCCCAAAACTAATCCCTCTTCCTTTAGAAGCATCTGTAACTAGAGCGCCTGTAACTACTTTAGTAAAACTTCCATCTCCGTTGTTTTGAAATAAATAATTGGGACCAGAGGAAGATTGCACTGATGGATGTGTTACAAAAAGATCTAAATCACCATCGTTATCATAATCTGCCCAACCTGAACCTGCAAATACGTCTTGGTCTGTTGTTAAAGCTGTTGAGGTGTTTTTTGTAAATGTTCCATTGCCATTATTTGTATAAAAGAAATTGGATTTAAAATTCAGATTATCACCATTGGTTACAACTAAATCTAAGTCCCCATCGTTGTCATAATCGCCCCAACTTGCCCCATTTGAATTTCCGTCTTGAGGGATAACTGAAGATGTCATTTTTGTGAAAACTCCTGCACCATCATTCCTATACAATAAATTTTTACCTGTAATATTTGGTACAAAAAGGTCTTGGTCACCATCACTGTCGTAATCAGCCCAAGCACCTTCTGCAAATAGCCACTTTCTGAAACAAATGCAGCAGTTGTGTTTTTTGTAAAAGTTCCATTTTTACTATTGTGATATAGTAGATTTCCTTTGTCAAGTGTAGGTACAAATAAATCTAAAAAGCCATCGTTATCATAATCAACCCAAGATGGAGAATAAGAGGAAGCGCCATCACTATCTACAACTGATGACAATACGGATGTAAAACCCGAAGCAGAATTCTTATACAATAAATCGTTAACGGCACCACTATATCCTGAAACAAATAAATCGGTAAAACCATCATTGTCATAATCTCCAACTGTTGCTCCAACAGTACTTCTTCCATCGGTTTTAACTACACTGCTACTTACTAATGAAAATACCCCACCATTATTTGTATAAAGTAAATCATTCTCTGAGTAGTAATTTGCTACAAATAAATCCAAATCGCCATCGTTATCTATATCAAATAGAACAGAGCCAAATGAACTATTGCCATCTGACACTACAGATCCAGTAGTGATTTTTGTAAAAGGAGCTTGCGCAAAATTTGTTTTTGTAACAAAAACAATAGTGAATAGAATAAACAATTTTTTCATGTTTTATTTTTAATTATAAACTAAACTAAACTAAACTAAACTAAACTAAAACGATTCTAAAAATTTATTTTTTGCTTCAGTTGTTCTAACAACTCAGGTACGATTTTTAAAGAGTATACTAACAACACAAAACAAACTACGATAAAAGTTGAGCGGAGCAGAATGTTTAAAATTGGATTTCCAACATGCGGAATCAAAGAGCAAATCAAAAAGTAAAAACTATGATTGCTGCAATTTTCAGTGTATTAAAAGTAAAGGGCTGCATTTTGAAGTATTTCCAAATGAGTAGATACTTCGAGATATTAAACAATAAGGCCGAGAAGGCTGTTGCTATGGCAGCTCCAGTCATACCAAAGAGTGGAATAAAAATGAGATAGTTTACAATAGCCACGCCAAAAAGAGCTATTAATAAATAGGTGGTGAGATAATATTTGGAGGAAGTGTAAATAATAGAGTCATTGCTTCCTGTAGCCATATTCATGAGCGTACCTAGGCTAATAATAAAAACAATATTTTTTCCTAGAGAAAAATCTTTATCAGGCATTAAAGCAAAGAGCGAATCTATGTTTAGATTAACTAAAATGAATAATAGTCCACCAATCAGAAACAAGTATTTTGCCGATTTGTGATAAATGTCTTCCACATTTTTTAAATCATTTTTTGCGAGACTATTTGATATCTGTGGTTGAATGATTTTTTCTAAAGCATTGAAGGGTGCTTCTACGATAGTGGCTACAAATGCTGCTATGGAATAAATTCCAATAATATCTAGCGCGTTTAATCCTGCTTCTTTCGGTTGGTACATTCCCAGCATTACGGTGTCTAAATATTTTAATGACAAGGAGGATAGTGCTGCTACACTCATTAAAAGCCCATAACTAAGCATCTGTGGTACGTTCTGTTGCTTTAGAAAGGCTTTGTCTATTGATATTTTAGGATTATCTCGCCAAAATAAATAGACTAAAAGTGATAAAAATTGCAATCCATAAATTCCTACAAATAGAGTAATAAACTGGTGAAGAGTAATCCACTTTACAAAGTAAACTGAGAAAAGTATAATAGATACAATGCGTACAAGTACATCGTTTATTAATGAAGGAAAGGATGTTCTAAAAATAGAGTAGGAATAAGCTACTAAAAGATTTATAAAAGATAAAAAGAAGCAAAGTGGAAACACATAGTAAAAGTAGTCTGTGAAAAGTTTTGATTGTTCAATGTATTTCGAAATAATAAAACCTTTTAAGAGAAAAAGAATGGTGCCAAAGAAAAGAAATCCAATAATGGGAAGAATAAGCATTAGTCCAAAATAACCGTAATGTCCTTTCTCGTGATTTCGAAAGTGCGGAAAGAATTTCAGCGTAATCACATTCATTCCTAAAGGCATAAATGTGGCTATAAGAGAGGAGAAGGAAAATAAAACACGAGTTAAACCTATTTCTTCTTTGCTCAAAAAGTGGGGTTGAATATAAAGTAGACTAAAAGCACCCAACAATAAACCTGTGTAACTTATAACACTGTTGATTAAACCTTGTCTTTGTATTATTCCCATCCCTTACTTATGGTTAACTAATTTGATAGTAAAAATACTTTTTTAAAAATAATATTTGTTTATTTACCTTTTCAACAATAGAAAAGGATGGAAGATAAGGCTAGTAAAGAGTTTTGGACTAATCATTGGAAGGAGTTACCGATACCTCCTGAGTTTAATACTAGTGATAAATCTGTTTCAAATTTCCCAAATCTGGAGTATCATAATGTATTTTTAGAAGTTTTTGGCAGGGATGATTTAGCTACTAAAAGTATTATAGAAATAGGTTGTGCCAATTCTATTTTTCTTCCTTATTTTAAGAAAGAATTTGGAATGGATATTTCGGGTTTGGATTACTCAAAGTATGGATGTGAAAGAGAAGAGGAGCTTTTGCTTCAATTCAAAGTAAATGGTAAAATCATTCTTGGAGATTTATTCAATCCTCCAGTTGAGTTGATTGAAAAATTTGACTACATTTTTTCAAATGGGGTTATAGAGCATTTTGAAAATACAGAGGCAGCTTTTAAAGCATTATCAGTTTTTTTAAAAAAAGGAGGTATAGCAATCACAGCTATTCCTAATATTACAGGATTGAATGGTCAAATGATTAAGTTGTTAAATAAACAGCTTTATGATATACATGTACCATTAAAAGCAGAAGACTTAGAAAGGTGTGCATATAAAGTTGGATTTAAAGAAGTGAAGACAAGATACATTATCACTCCGTCACTTTATGTTACCTTAAATGAAATTGTTGAGAAAGTGACGTTCAAAATGGCTAAGAAAATTTTGAATAAAATATTTATTGTTATCTCAAGGTTAGCTTGGTGGCTCCAAATGGTTTTAGGTGTTCGTTTTTCCAATAACTATTTATCCAATATGATTATAAATATTGCATCAAAGTAGAATCTTCTGAGAAATAAAAAAACAGCTAATGACAAGAAAAAATAAAGCTATAGTAAATTTCATACCAGTAGCAGTAAAGCATTTTAATCTTTTAATGAAGAATTTAATGGCATTTACAGAAGATATTTATGCCAAAGATATTGTAACAGAAAAGACAAAAGGGAAAGGATTGCCTAATGTTGATTTATTAGAAATTATTCCAAATTTTAATGAGACAGTAACTGATTTTACCTTTCTTTCTTTTACCTCTCGTGTTTCAGATATTGCTTTTATTAAAGCACTCGCCAAATCGTTTCCAAGCTGTGATTATTTGGAGATTGGATGTTTACGCGGAGAAAGCTTAGTGAATATTTTACCTCATACAAACTCTACTGTTTCTTTAAGTCTTTCTCATCAAGAAATGCGGGATATGAATTTTCCCGAAAGTATTATTGAGATAGATTCCATGTTAGTAAAACCTAATGAGAAGTTAACTCAGATTTACCACAATTCTCAAACTTTTGATTTTAGTAGATTCAACAAAAAATTTGACTTGATTTTTATTGATGGAGACCATACTACAGATGGAGTTAAGATTGATACAACGAATGCATTTAAGCTGTTGAAGGATGAAAATTCAATAATAATTTGGCACGATTTCGGAAATAATTATTCCGATCAAAGAAACGATGTAATTGCGGGTGCTTTATTAGGTGCTCCAGATGCTGCACATCCTTTTATCTACAGAGTTACAAATACACTTTGTGGTATTTACACCAAACGCAAATTAGCTGTATTGCCAAGTGATGCAAATATGGTAAAACCCACAAAGGTGTTCGATTTGACGGTTTCTGCTAGAAAAATTTAGTTCAAGCTATGGCTGATGATTCTGCTAAAATTTATTTTATCTACATAAACAGTTCTACTTTTGTTCGAACAGATATTAAAATTTTAGAGCAGCGCTTTAATCTGATTAAAACATACGATTTTAATCAAAGTGGAAAGTCTGAAATTATTAATCTTTTTAGAAGCGCCTGGCAGGCTATAATTACTATTCCTAAGGTAGACATTGTCTATTCTTTTTTTGTAGGGTACCACACGCTATTTCCTTTTTTATTGGCAAAAATTTTAGGGAAAAAAGTGGTATGTGCATTGGGGGGGACAGAATGTCATTTTTTTCCTGAGATTGATTATGGTAACTATCGTAAGAAACTCTACGCTTTTTTTACGCGCAGAAGTTTAGAATTGGCCGATTTGATTTTGCCAGTTGACGAAACTTTAATTAAACATCATGTTACCTATATTGATGCAGTATACCCCAATCAAGGAATAGTTGCTTTTAATAAAACACTGAAGGCAAAAATAGAGGCAGTGAATTGTGGTTTTGAATTTAATCTTCCAGAATCTGCGGTGCTAGAATCTACCCGCTTAGAGAATAGCTTTATAACAGCTTCCTTAGATTTGTCTGGGTTTGATTTTTACAGGAAAGGGATTGATTTGATTTTGGATATTGCGCCTTCGTTGCCTGAAGCTAGTTTTACTATAATAGGTGATAAGTATGATTATAAAAAAGCATTGCCTAGTAATGTGAAAATAGTTGGTAGAATTTCACATCAGGAATTGTATAATGCTTTTTTGAATCATCAATTTTATTTACAACTATCCATAGCAGAGGGTTTTCCGAATGCATTGGCAGAAGCAATGCTTTATGGATGTATTCCTATAGGTTCGGATGCTTTTGGCATTCCAAGCATAATTGCAAATAATGGTTACATTTTGCACAAAAAGAATAAAGTCGATGCTGTAGAGTTATTAAGAAAAGCAATGTCCAGCAATTGCAAAAAAGAACTTTCCATAAGCGCACACAACAGTATTAAGCAAAGATTCACTTTTCAAAAAAGAGCAGATCATATTGCTGCTTTGATACAGGAACTAAATTAAGTTAAGTCTTATTAAGACTTAGGTTCAGAGGTTGATTTTACTTCACTTTTTCCGGCTTGTCTCAATATGCTCTCTAGTGTTTTATGAATGTCTTTTAGTTTTTCTTCCTTTGATTGGATGGTTTCTGTTAACTGGCGAAGGCGAACTTTTAAAAGTTGAGTTTCCAGTGATTGTGCTTTCGGTGAATCCGATTTTTTGGTGAAATACTCTAAATCTTTTTTATCTCTATCCAATCCTTTTTCCATTTTAGAAATCACATCCTTTAAACCTGCAATTCTAGAATCGTATTTATCGTTAAAAAATTTGCTGCGTTGTTCATTGATGTAATGAAATGCATCATCATACGCTTTGCGAACGGTAGTGTCATCACTCTTCGAAAAACGTGCATTTTTATTTTGAGTTTGTAAGTTTTTTATTTCATCGTGCAATGCTTTAAAATTTGCTTTTTCATCAGCACGCTTTTTTATTGCTTCTAGTTTTTCGAATATTAATTGAGAAATAGCATTTGATGTTTTTTCAAATTCTGCGCTTTCTGTTTTACGGAAGGTTTTTAATTTTTCAAAGATGTTATTGACATCGTCTTTTATTTTATCTAACCTTTCTTGGGTAATGTTTCTTTCTTTTTTATGCTCTAGAACTCTTTCCCAGTAAGACTTTGCATCCTCAAATAAACTTTTGTCATAGTGTGTTAGGTTGTCCGCTTTTTTTTGAAGATTGGTAAGTTCTATCAAATAACTTTCCCATAATTTATTGGTCAACAATTGTACAGCCCATTCGTTTTGCTTGTGGCGTATCTCTCCTACTTTATCTGACTTTATATCATCAGGTAATATAGAATCGCTGTTCAAATCAGGGTTGATTATTTGTGTTCCTTTAGGGAAATTAAATTCACCACCATTCACCCACTCTTTGTTGAGTAGATCTAATTGGTCTTTTTTCAAACTTTTCTTTTCGATTACATACAAGTCTACTTTAAAAGCAGCCTCGTTTAATTCATACGCCAGCACTACTTCTTGAGAGTCGTTGATATTTCCAGTTGTTGTAAATCTTGTTTGCATTAAATTAGCCGTTGTTTAAGAGTTTGCAATTTAAAGAATAATGTTAGAATAATAGCATCATGAATTTAGAAGAAATTAAAGTAGCATTTTCAAAACCATTACCCGGTAAAGGCGCACAGTATAAAATGGCACCATCGTATCGTCCCGATTTGGAATTAGAGGAGGTATTAAAGATGAACCCTAAAATAGGTGGTGTCTTGGTTTTGTTTTATGAAAAAGAGAATGAATTGCATTTAATATTGACACTTAGAAGACAATATCCTGGAGTGCATAGTGGGCAAATGAGTTTTCCGGGTGGCAAGAAAGATGAAGAAGATTTAGATGTGTTGGAAACAGCTCTAAGAGAGGCTTTTGAGGAAGTGGGTGTTCCATCAGATAGAGTAGAAGTGATAAGTAAGTTGAGTGAGTTGTATATTCCACCCAGTAATTTTTTGGTGTACCCTACGGTAGGATTTTTAAAAGAAAAAATAGAATTTGTAAAACAGGAATCGGAAGTTGAGGAGATTGTAGAAATACCACTTTCGTTTTTTCTAAATCAGGAGAGCGCTAAAGAAACTAGCATTCAATTGTCGCATAAAGTTTCTGTAAATGTTCCTGCTTATGTATATCAAGACTATGTGATATGGGGTGCTACTGCTATTATTTTGAGCGAATTGGTAGAGGTGTTGAGGAATTAATAATTAAGAATGGAAGTCAGCTGGGTCTGTAAATAACAGTGCCTGTAACTTTAGCAAATTCCTTTTTTTGTTCCATTGCTTTTTTGTGCATGGTCATCAGTCTTATGATTTTGTCATCTTCCTTTTCTACTCTAAGAAGGTCTTCTATCTTTTTTATTTGTTCCAGATTTTTTAATTGTTTTAGTCGCATAGTGGCTGACAAAATATCTTTCGAAAGAGTCAGATGTTTATCAGGTACTGCTATCTCGTGACGTTTCCACCAACCTTCACTCAGTTCGTGAGGCGAGGTCAATAAATCTATAGAGAGACTTGCAAATTCTGGGTCATCGTTTTTTGTATAGTAGCTTGCATCATGTATGTTTCCATGAAGGAATTCGCTTTTTATGTATTCAAATAGTCTTTTGTATTTGCTTTCAAATTCTACCCCTTCTAAATCATCCAAAATAAATTGAGTAGTAGTTTCGGTAGTATCTTTATCTAATTCTATTTCCCATGTACCGCTCTCAATCAAGAGTCGAATAATATCTTTCTCTACAAATTCTAAATTGTGATTTACAGATTCTTGCAATTGCTCTTTGTGTAACTCTTGTAGTTTTTGCTGGTCTTCTATTTCCGTTTGTGGTGCTATGTCTTCGTGCTTTTCTTCTTTTATTTTTTGCCTGCGAATTTTATTGACTTCGGTAATAATAATTTGCTCCTGAATATCCATTTGAGTGGCACATTCTTTTACATAAACCGAGCGTTGAATTAAGTCAGGGATTTTAGCTACAGATTGAACAATATCACGAATCAATTCCGCTTTCTTAATAGGGTCTTTCTTCGCTTCCTCTGCAAATAATTTTGCTTTAAAACTGATTAAGTCTTTTCTGTTTTCTTTGATAAATCTCGTGAACTCAGATGCACCTACTTTGCGCACATAAGAATCTGGGTCTTCTTGGTCGGGCAGAATAACTACTCGTACATTCATCCCTTCTTCCAGAATCATGTCCGTTCCACGTAGTGCCGCTTTTATACCCGCAGCATCACCATCATACAGCACTGTAATGTTAGGCGTAATTCTTTTTACTAATTTTATTTGGTCAATGGTAAGGGCTGTACCGCTGGATGCCACTACGTTTTCTATGCAGGATTGAAAAAGAGAAATAACATCTGTGTAGCCCTCAACTAGCAAACATTCATCTTGTTTACGAATTTCATTTCTAGCAAAATAAATTCCGTAAAGAATTTTTGATTTTATGTAGACATCACTCTCTGGGGTATTTACATACTTAGGCGCTTTCTCATCTTTAACCATGATGCGACCACCAAAGGCAATCACTTTTCCCGTTAAATTATGAATAGGAAACATAACTCGGTTTCTAAAGAAATCGTATTTCGAATTTTCCTTGGAAGAGGTTAGTCCTGCCTTTTTTAAAATGTCTAATTGAAAGCCATTGCTGAGAGCACTTTCAGTAAGAGCGTTCCCTTTTTCGGGAGAAAATCCTAACTGAAATTTATCTATCATTTGGGTGGAAAATCCCCTTTCTTTAAAATAAGAAAGTCCTATTCCTCCCTCTTCGCTGTGCAATAAAATATCGGTGAAAAATTTCTGTGCATAAGCATTTGCTATTAAAATGCTTTCTTGTTGTGAATGTTTTTCTTCCTCTTCTTTTTTGGTTTCATCCGAAACAAATTCCTCAATTATTTCAATGTTGTATTTCTTGGCTAAATACTTGAGTGCATCTACATAGCCTAGTTGTTGAGTCTCCATTAAAAAACTAACAGAGTCTCCTGCCTTTCCACAACCAAAACACTTGTAGATGCCTTTTGAAACCGATACATTAAAAGATGGAGTCTTCTCATTGTGAAAGGGGCAAAGCCCTAATAAACTAGAACCTCTTTTCTTGAGCGATACAAATTCACCCACCACTTCTTCAATGCGAGCTTCTTCTTTGATTCGGGCTATGGTAAATTTTGGTATCATTTTTTATCTGAAAATAAAAGTACAAAATCCATTCACATTTTTTTACATCTTCCTGAAACTATTATCTGTATTGGATTGTAACTCTTTCTTTGAAATTATTTTTGGTCGTGTATTAAACTTGGTACAGGATTCGTAATCATAGAAACATATTCTTTAACCAAAATAATAAAGGAGAAAACAGTATATGAAAACGAAAATTTTACTTGCAGTGTTAATGATGAGTTTCCATTCAATTTTTGCTCATCCATTTCTTTCTACTTTTCATGTAAGAACCGCAAATAATGCTGCTATTACCGTATGGGTAGATGGCTACAAAGCATCAGAAGCAAATAACCATGCTATTCTTACGAATCTAAAGGCAGGTCAACATAGTATTAGAGTGGTGGAAATGAATCGTGGTTATTTCGGACATCCTTTTATGAATGTGATTTACAAAGGTTATATAAATGTACAACCAGCCACCGAAACTTTTGCTACGATTGATAACTACAACTGTATACGCATAGAAAGGACTGTAGCGTGCGGACGCGAAGAACGCTTTGATGGATACGATAGAGTGCATAATGGGTTCGATAATTATGGGAATCATCCTAGCAATTCGCCTAATGCATTTCCAAGACCAGAAGTTGAACCACGTCCAAGTCCACGCTGTGGAAACGATTCTTACTATGGATCACAAGCTATGAATCAGTTTGACTTTGAGCAATTCAGAAATAATGTGGCTCAACAAACATTTGAAAGTACAAAAATGAATGTGTTAAAGTTGGTAGCTTCTAAAAATTACTTTACTACCAATCAGGTAAAAGACTTAGTGAATCTCTTTACTTTTGAAAGTAGCAAACTAGAGGTAGCAAAGAGCTTATATGACCATACTATTGATAAACAAAATTACTATCAGGTAAATAGCACCTTCACTTTTAGTTCTAGTGTAGATGATTTGACACAATATTTAGCAATGAAATAAACTTAAATTAAGATTTCTATGAAGCGCCTTTGTAATCTTGCAAAGGCGTTTTTTTATCCATTCAAACTTTCTTTATATCTCAAAATATATAACTTCACTTTGTCTAAAGCAAATGGCAGTTTTAGATTTTAATTTTAAAATACAATAGGATGAAGAGTACTTTTCAAAAATATAGTTTTGTCTTTTTTACGTTCGTTTTTTTAATTTTTTCAGTGGCTGGTTTTGCACAAAAGCAGTATAAGCTAAGTTTGATTGGATTTTACAATTTGGAAAATTTTTACGACACCATCAATCAACCAAATGTAAGTGATGAGGAGTATACTCCAGATGGTGCAAACCATTACACCGCTGAAGTTTACGAAGACAAAGTAAAACGATTAACAGATGTAGTTTCTATAATTGGTAAAGATGTTTCTCCAGATGGATTGGCTCTATTTGGAGTAGCGGAAATTGAAAACGCTACCGTGCTTCAAGATTTAGTAAATGAGCCTCGTTTGCGCGAAAGAAATTATAAAATTGTGCAGTATGATTCTCCCGATGCAAGGGGGGTAGATGTGGCCTTTATTTACAATCCAAAGTA
>JBGAVP010000025.1:0-721 GCA_044228065.1 Chitinophagales bacterium
CAACTCATACCCACTAGCACCCACTGCTGGTGACCATACAAAGTCTACATCCGTGGTAATAATATTAGTAGAATTATTTGCTGGAGCTATAAGACGAAAAGAATCTAGCTGGGGTATCGTAATCCCAAAATACCGGCATACAAATAAATTGTTATCAACGTAGCCCACTACCACAATTTTTTCATCGGCTGGTTGAATGACCAAATCTAAAATTTCGGCTTTAGCACCGCCATAAAAATCTTCTACTTTACCATAGCTCGAGGCAGGTCCAAAGGTGTTGTCTTTATAACCATCAACATCTGTTTTTATCATTAAAATTAAACTATTGTTAGGATCGTACCCCTTGCCTGCCATTACAAATTGTCCGTTTGAAAATACACCCATAGCATTGGCAGAAGCTTCTGCTCCAGTAAAGGAAGTGTAGTGCCCAGAATTGCCACCCGCACTTGCCCAATTGAAATCTTCATCCCCATTCGGAAAAATTCTTTTAATAGTCATGCGAGTGTTGGGATAAGATTGACCAAAATAGGCGGTAACATTTCCAGTGTTGTAAAGGTAATTGTTGGTAGGGTCTATGTACATAGCGTTATTTTCATCCATGTAATAGCATTCCAGTTTTCCATCGCCATCAAAAGTTGGGTCTAGTGTTCCGTTGCTATTTATGCGGGTAGCAAAGCCACCTACACCAGAATTGATACTTCCACCATTGTTGAAATAATGA
>JBGAVP010000025.1:775-45308 GCA_044228065.1 Chitinophagales bacterium
TTTACACTTAAATCTCGCATCTCATATTCCTTATTCGTATAATTATTCGGAACTACTATGCCTGTGTGATTAAAGCTTGTGTCTATACTCCCATTGGAATTGTATCTTGCCACCACTGGTAGTTGTGATGTAGTGGTTATAATGGTTCTACCTACCGCAATTATCTTACCAGTCAAGTAATGTATTCTAATTTTTCTAATTTCTTCTTTGTTGGCATTGGGTGCAGTAAAATTTGTGAGTACTTTTCCGTTTACACCAAAGGTGCTATCTATTTGTCCATTAGCATTATAGCGAACCAATGCAGCTGATTGTTTGGTGCCATTATCACTGGTTCCTGCCAAAATAAATTTCCCTGTAGCATCATCTAGGGCTATAGAATAAGCTACATCTTGACTACCCAATTGTACATCGGTGGTTATTTTTCCGCCATTACCGAAACTACTTACCAAGGCACCATTTGAATCTACCTTGATACAGAAAAAATCATTGCCATAAATAGAACTATAGGTGCTCCCAGCTACTAAAAAGGAGCCATTCGATAATTGTGCTAATCCATAGGCTTTATCAGAACCTGGATTGATAGAAAGAATTAATTTGCCAGCATTGGCAAATGAAGGGTCGAGTGTGCCACCTAATTGAGAAAACAATTGACTAGCACAAAAAATAATCAAAAGGGATAGTATAACTTTTTTCATTTTATTGATTTTTTGGGATGCTAAAGTACAGAAAGAAAAGCAGTTATAAAAAGGGAAATCTAAATTACTACAAAATCAACAATCCATTTCCTCTTAACTCTTTCCATGTAGCAGAGTTTTCAAAAACTTCAAACGATTTACCTAAAGTAGTTTCGTAGTTTTCTTTTAATGCTTTAAAAGATAATGGACTTTGTGAAGTAATTAATAAACCTGGAACGATAGCTGCAATCCATGCGCCTTCTTCAGCAGGGGTTTGTAATGTCCAATCTTTCTTTTTATCAAAAAATTCGAGTTCTGCTAGCTTTACTTTTTTACCTTTTATAGTGGCTTCGAAATGAGTTATCTCTGGTTTATTTCCTAGCCAAACAACCATAGCATTGTGTTTGGTAATTTTGCGCAATCCATCTTGTAATGCTTTGGCTATAAATGTTCGTGGAATGCTAGTCTTGGGCACTTTGGTTTCAAACCATTTTTGTAAAGGCAAGTCGAGCCCTGCTCCGTGCATGTAGTTGAAAAGAGAGACACGTAATCCTTTAGAAAATAAATCATGTTCTGCTCCTTTGGTATCTTCATGATAGAAATCGTTATCGGCAAATCCACCGAAATCGGGACCTGTTTTTTCTACCTCAAAATGGGCAGGCTCTAATCCTACTGGACTGTGCGCTGTCATAGCAAACCGATGCCAAAAACCAGATTGTAACACGCCTGATTCAAAAAGTTGTCGCACCATCTCTAGAGAGTCCATAGTTTCTTGTGCCGATTGTGTAGGGAAGCCATACATTAGGTACGCGTGTACCATAATTCCTGCCCGAGTAAATCCATCTGCTACTTGCGCTACTTGCGCCACAGTCACTCCTTTTTTCATTAGGGCTAGCAATCTATCAGATGCTACTTCCAATCCGCCCGCTACGGCAATACACCCACTTGCTTTTAGGAGTAAGGATAAATCTGGTGTAAACAATTTTTCAAAACGAATATTGGTCCACCACACCACTACTAGTTTTCTGCGAATAATTTCTAATGCTACCTCTCGTAAAAGATTTGGTGGCGCTGCTTCATCTACAAAGTGAAAGCCATTTTGCTTCGTTTGCTCCATGATAGTTTCCATTCTATCACAAATAAGCGCAGCAGTGAGCGGCTCGTATTTTTTGATGTAGTCTAATGAAATATCACAGAAGCTGCATCTGCCCCAATAGCATCCGTGAGCAAGTGTCAATTTATTCCATCTGCCATCGCTCCATAGGCGATGCATAGGGTTGGCTATTTCTATCACTGAAATATAATCTTCTAAAAGCAAATCGCTGTAATCGGGCGTGCCGGTATCTTTTTGAGGCACATCAGTTTCCTTTGCTCCATTGCAATAAATTACTGCATTTTTCTCGCGTAAAAAAACACGTTTTAAATCTTGCATTTTTCTTTTTCCTTCTAAAAATTCTATCAACGAAAAAAGGGATGCTTCGCCATCATCTAAACAGACGTAATCAATGAAATCAAATACCAGTGGCTCTTTAAGGCTTCTAAGTTCAGTATTGGCATAGCCTCCACCTAAGGCTACCTTCATCTGTGGATAGTTCTTTTTGATAAATTGACCACACTTTAATGCGCTAAATAAATTGCCGGGAAAAGGAACAGAAATGCAGACAAGCGTAGGTTGCCATTGTTGCAATTTCGCATCTAAAATTTTTTCTAAAATAGCTGAAATGAAAGAATTTTTGACGAGTAATGATTGATGTAATTCGTGAAAATGTGTAGCGGTTCTTCCAAGTCTTTCAGCGTACCTGCTAAAACCAAAATGTGGGTCTAAGGTTTCCTTAATCAAATCACCTAAATCTTCTAAATATAAGGTGGCTAAATGGCGTGCTTTGTCTTGAGTACCCATGCTGCCAAACGCCCATTCTAAATCTTCTAAATCTTTGAAGCGACCTGCTTCTGGTAGAAAAGTACGGTCACAAATTGCATGCGCTAATGTGGGGTTTTTGTTTTGCAAAAATAGAATGACAGAATCAATGGTTTGAAGATAGTTTTCGCGGAGGTTGTAAATACGAAAGCTGTTTTCATTGAGTTCGAAATCATGCGCTTCTAATTGCGTAAAAAAATCCTTTAGCCCCTTTCTTGAAAATAGATGTAAGATTACCTCTATCCCTAAATCTACCTGATGAGATGTAATGTTTTTGGTGTTCAAAAAACCTTTCAAATAAGCAGTTGCTGGGTAAGGTGTATTGAGCTGGGTAAAAGGAGGAGTAATGAAAAGAATATTGGATTGCATCTTTGCAATAATAAGGAGAAATGATGGTAGTTGTAAATACTACCTATTTGGGTGTAAATTCTCTTATCCGCTTTGTAGAAAAGTCTATATTTGGAATTCAAAAAAATAGAATGAGTAGCGTATTTAATAAAGAGCAGGTGCTGGCAGATTTAAAAAATTGGAATGTTATTTTAAAAAAGTATCAGATGCCTAGTACAAAGGATGCTATCATACAAATTGCCAATAGTTTTATTTTTTATTTAGCACTGTTGGGACTTCAATTTTATCTTTTTGACAAGTCTGTTTTTTTCTCTATAGGCTTTGCTATTTTGAACGGATTTATACTGGGGAGAATTTTTATTATTCAACACGATTGTGGTCACAGTTCGTTTACGCGCAATCAAACTGCAAATGATATTATAGGAAGTATTTGTAGCGTATGTACGCTTATTCCATACAATTACTGGGCGCGTAATCACAGCTTTCATCATGCACACAATGGTCAACTAGAGTACAGCGATATAGGGGATATAGATTGTCTTTCTACCGAACAATATTCAAAACTAAATTGGAAGCAAAAAGTGTACTATAGAATTTATAGAAATCCACTGTATCTTTTTACCATCGGTGGTTTTATTTACGTGGTGCTTTACAACCGTTTTGCTTTTCTGAAAACAGATTATTTTAAGAAAGCAAGAAAGAGTGTAACGATTAGCAATGTTGTGTTTTTGCTGGTGTACGCTGGCTTTGCTTATTTACTTGGTCCTAAGCGATTTTTAATAGTGCAGTTTGCGAATCTTTTTTTCTTTGGAACTTATGCGCTTTGGTTTTTTTACATCCAACATCAATACGAGCATATTTACAAAAGCAGCAAGGATAATTGGAACTATGTTTTGTCAGCCATGAAAGGAAGTACTTTTTACAAATTGAACGGACTTTTTCACTGGCTCACGGGTAATATAGGCTACCATCATATTCATCATTTGTGTCCTACCATTCCTAATTACAATTTGCCTAAATGCCATCGCGAAAATCCTGTTTTTGAAAAACATGCACAGGTGCTTACATTTTGGCAAAGCCTAAAAACTGTGCAAGCAAATTTGTGGGATGAGCAACGCCAAAAGATGGTTTCTTTTGCTGAATACAAGCGCAATAAAAAGCAACTTTGATGGGTTATTTTCGACTGTTGGTAATAAATGTTTTACAAAATTTCTGTGCCAATACTTTTTTACTACTTTTAGCTAATAAAATCACATTTCTATGAAATACATAAAACTTACATTTATTGCCACACTAGTGTGTTGTTGTCAATTTGCGTTTTCTCAAAATAAAGACATAGACAAGGGAAAGGAAACCCTTAAAAAAGCGTTTGAGCAAAAGGAGGCAGCCAAGAAAAATGAAATGATTCAAAAGGCTACGGAGCAATTTCAGAAAGGAGGTATGAAGCGAGAAATGAATCTGATAATAGGCGATGCTTTTTTAGATAAGGGTGATTTGACACAAGCTTCTAGCTACTATGGTCGCTGCGATAAGAACGAGAAAATGGATGGTTACAAAAGATTGGCAGATGCTTATGTAGATGTAGCATTTAGTGATGAAAAAACTGAAGCAAAAAATTTAAAAAGTGCTGTCAATTTTTATAATAAATCGGGCAAAGCAAAAGATGGTATTAAAGGAATTGGTGATAAGTTCTTTGAGAAAGGAGAAAAGTCTTACACCAAAGCAGTAGACTATTATTTTTTAGCTACCGATACGGAATCTGTAGAAAAGGTAGCACGTACGTATGAAAATAAGGGAGGTACTTCTACCATGTTAGCGGTGGACTTATACAGAAGAGTGAATACCCCCTCTGCTTTGAAAAGAGCGGGTGATTTATGTTTTGAAAAGAAGCAATACACCAAGGCTTATGAAGCATACTCTGCGGGTGATGTGACAGAGGGTTTGCGTAAAGTAGCGGAAGTTTTTTACGATATGGGTCAAGTAGCTGAATCAGAAAATATTTTTGTAAAAATGGTAGAAAACTATACCAAGACTGCCAATACAGAAGCAATTGAAAAATTAGGAACCGAAAATGTAAAGAGCATGAATTTTGGTTTAGCTGCTCGTATTTATGATAAGGCGGGAAACTTAAATTTGGCTAATAAGTATTATGCATATTACAAATTTATGATGCTTGATTTAGATAGCGCAAAACAATTATTAAATGCTAATGACAATGCTGTTTTAGCAAAAGCTATAGATGCGAACGCAAAGCCGTTACAAGCATTAAAAGATCAAAAAATGTTGTTGGACGATTGGGCTAGTCAACAGCCTTTTGTAAATGCAGAATTAGATCCTGAAACTGGTCGTATGAAACCTGCTCCAAAAGACGAACAAATATTAGTAGATTATTATAAAGCTTTGAAAGATCAAATTGTGGAAGCATGTACAGCAATTTCTAAGAATGTAAATGCTGTAAGTAACCCTGAGTTGAAGAAAATGTTGAAGAAGAAGTTTTTAGAATATCCTGCTATGGGAAAAATTTTAGATAAAGAAACATTTGCAGTAAAATTGACCAAAGCAAACTCACAAGTAAAGGATGTTTACTTGAAGAAAATGTAAGTGATATAAAAGGAGAATTTATAAAAGCCTGCTTCTATAGCGGGCTTTTTTTATTCCCCCTCATTATAATTAGCAGTGTCTTTTGTTCCCCCTAATATGTTGAAGATAGGCTGTACATTGTACACGCCTGGATTATAACGATTGCTTAATATTATTAAGGCAAAACTATCTTTTACAGAACGAAAAAATACAGTGTTGTTTCCATGCCACCAACCATTGTGATACACCATGTATTCTCCATTTGGTTGTTTCATAAGGCGCCATCCATAGCCATAATTGCGAACTCCTTTACGCTCAAAACTCCTTGGAGAATAAGCTTCTTTTTTCATTTCTTCTGACAAAAGGTTAGAATAAAATGAAGCATCCCAAAGCATCATGTCTTCTACAGTTGAGTGAATTCCTTTATCACCATAAACGCCATCATAAATGTCATCGTTCTGAATTTTCCATTTAGAGTTGTAACTAATGGCGTGTCTAGGAGCTGGATTAGAATCTAGTACATTATAAACCCAAGTGTTTTTCATTCCGAGTGGTTTGAAAAAAGTTTCTACCATAAATTGCGGATACGATTTACCAGAAACTTTTTCTATTACTGATGCTAACAAAGCATAATTGGTGTTGCAGTATTCAAAGTGAGTATTTGGGGTAGTGGTACCTTCGATGCGAGGATGGGTAGTCATTAATTGCAAAAGGGCATCATTCGTTATGTAATGAGTTTTATCTTTCCACATACTTTCGCCAAAATGCAAGTAATTAGGCAATCCACTTCTATGGGCTAGAAGAAGTTTAATGCTTATATTTTTGTAAGGAAAATTGGGAAAGAATTTTTGTAAATCATCATCTAAAGACAGGCTTCCTTTTTGTGCTAAATAGAGAATAGCTGTGGCAGTAAAAGTTTTGGAAGTGGAGGCAATTTGAAAAGAAGTTTGTGGTGTGAGCGTGTCATGTGTTTCATAACATGCATATCCAAAACATCCTTTGTAAATGATTTTAGGGCCTTTAGTTATCAAAACATTGCCATTAAATCCGCTGAATTTAAAACGATTTAAAAAGTAAGTATCTAGCCGATGGTACAAAAGCCCTTGATATATTTTTTCAGAATCAATGTTTATTGAAACTGGAATAGAAGGATGCGAAACGGCTGTATGGGAGCCGTTTTTGCAAGAGTAAAATATAATTACTGATAGTAATAGTAGTATGCTATGCTTTGTCAAATTCTTCACAGCGGGCAAAAGAAACAAATAGTATCTATTTTTTATAAGTATGATTCACAAAGTTTCTAAACGCAAATTTTTATATGTCTATTATTTTGAATTTGAGGACTAATGCAATTCAAACAAATTTGACCTGAGGTTGTTTGTATTGTGTATTAAGCAAAACAAAATGGAAAAAATTAAGGGAAAGAATGTGTTTGTTGCAGGTGCTACTGGTAGCATTGGTAGTCATGTAGTTCGATTGCTAAGTGCTACAGGTGCTCATGTATTTATAGCAGGAAGAGATAGTGATAAGCTAACTTTGCTTGCTAAAGAGTGCCATATACAAGCAGAGATGGTTTTTTGTTTTGACATAACAGACAATGTTTCCATTCTAAAAGTTGCGGAACAGATTCATGAACAGATACTCGCTATAGATATTTTGATTAATGCTACTGGTATAGGAATAATAAAACCTTTTGAACAAATAAGTGCTGTTGATTTTCAAACAAGTTTAAATGTAAATTTGATTGGAGCTTTTAATTTGCTACAAGCTTTTTTGCCTGCAATGAAAGAAAGAAAAAGCGGACTTATAATTAATGTACCAGGTGTTTTAGGAAAAACGCCCATGGCAGGTGCTACTGCCTATGCCGCCTCTAAGTATGGTTTAAATGGTATGATGAAATCTTTACGGGAAGAATTAAAACGAACAGAAATAAAAATCACGCAACTTTTTTTGGGTGGTGTAGATTCTCATTTTTGGGATACTATTGATTTAAGAGTACAGCGCGAGAAAATGATACTGGCAGAAGAGGCAGGAAAGGCTATTTGGTTTTTATGTCAACAACCTACTAGCGGTGTAGTTAGTGAAATGGTCATTCAGCCTTTTAATCATCAGGCTATCTAAAAAAGAACAGTTGCTTAAATTGTAACAACTTAAGGAGTAGAACGTATATTTGCTAAAACTTCTTCTATGAGAATTGTTCAATTCTTTGCTCTCTTATTTTTTTCTCAACTAACTTTCTCGCAGGCAAATAGAAATTTTAAGAGTTTAGAAGAGGCACTTGGAAAGCCAGTAGAGGTAAAGGTTTTAGATTTAAGGGGTCAGAATTTATCGGAGCTTTCGAATGATATTTTGAAGTTAGAGAATTTGGAAAAAATTGATTTGTCTTATAATAATTTCACTGTCTTTCCTGCTCCTTTGTTGAAATTAAAAAAGCTCAAGATTCTTTTTTTAAATAACAATAGCATTTCTGTTTTGCCCAATGAAATAACAGAAATGATTCAACTTGTAAATCTTCGATTAGATGTAAATCCTTTTCTAAATCCAGTAGCTGAATTGAAAAAAATTTCGACACTTTCCAATTTAGTTATTTTTAATTTTTCTGCGAATAAGGTTTCTTCTTTCCCTGTAGAGTTATTGAAACTTACTAAAATAGCCGATTTGGATTTGAGTTATGGGACTATTAAAGTATTGCCTTTAGAGATAGATAAGCTTAAGAGTTTGAAGAAATTAAATTTGGCAAAGAACTCTCTGACAGCTTTCCCTCTTGGTTTTTTCAAACTTAGCAAACTAGAGAATCTAGATTTAAGTTACAATGAGTTTGTGAAATTGCAGCCAGAGTTTTTACAACTTGCATCTTTGGAAGTATTGGATATTACGTTCAATAAAAATTTAGTTTCTATACCCGATATGAAACAGCTCCGTTACATTAATGTAAAAAAGACGAAGTTGGATGTAACCAAACTTAAGACTTCATTAGGCGGTTGTACTATTTTGATGTAATGAACTTTGTGCTTTAAATTTTGTTGAGTTGACATGGGTTCATACGTCTTGAAAAGAAAACAAAAGTTGCCTATTACAATAGAAATGGCTTGGGATTATTTTTCGTCTCCTGATAATTTGAAAGAGATTACACCTGCTTACATGGGTTTTGAAGTGCTCACTAATTCTGATTCTGAAAAAATGTTTGCGGGTCAAATTATTACCTATACTGTCAGACCAATTTTAAATATTCCGCTTTTTTGGATGACAGAAATTACACAGGTAGTACCTCTAAAGTATTTTGTAGATGAACAGCGCTTTGGTCCTTATTCTCTTTGGCATCACAAACATTTTTTTAAAGAAATACCAGGAGGTGTAGAGATGATAGATTATGTAGACTATAAGCTACCACTAGGCTTTTTAGGCAACCTAGCGCATTGGCTTTTTGTTCGAAAACAATTGGAAAGTATTTTTGACTATAGAATCAAAATTTTAGAAGCACGTTTTGGCAAAATGTAAACTACCTTTTCTCTAATCGAATTAGATTTGAATAGCCCCTTGCTAAAATTTTCGTTTCGGTTTCGTTCCATAATTCACATTGTACATTTACAATTTGTCTGCCTTTTTTAATCACTTTAGTAATTAGCAAAAGGTTATCATTTTCTCTACCAGCATAGAAATAATCTATTACGTTGTTGAGGGTTGTAAAAGGGTCTTTCTCACCTAAAGCAAAAACAGTAGCACCAATAATATCATCCATTAAAGCGGCAGTAATTCCTCCGTGTAATTGTTGTGCTGGGTTTAGCATTTTAGATGAAACCATAAAAGAAACTTTTAAACCACCTTTGTCAGCAGCTATTATTTTAGGATTCCACCAATTTGTAAATTCACAAGGAGAGTGAAATTTATCTTTTCCAATATGTGCCTGTATGTATTCGAGAGCGGCATTGTTTTCCATCCTAAAGATTTTGAGCCAATATATTTATTTCTTTACCCTTTCGGGAATTTTTTTGACTAGATTATGATTTTGATTTTTCATAAAAAAATTGTTTTTTAACAGAGTATAATAAGGGTTGCTTCTTTTTTATAAAGATTATTAAATAGTAATAGGATGAAAAATTTCTTCAAATTAATTGTGTCTGTTGCCTTAATTGCTTTCTTCATTTCACTAAATTCTTGTAGAAGAGATAGAATGGATGATGATATAACTCCTGCTTCGAATCATGCTTCGGCAGATGCTATTTTTAGTGAAGCGCAAAACATAGCAGATGAGGCTTCCAATATTGGTTCGCTATCTTTTAAAACGGATGGGGAGCAAGGAATATTGGGCGGTTGCGCGAATGTAACTAGAGATACGATTTCATCACCCAGAGTGACAACTATAGATTTTGGAACAGGTTGCACAGGAGCAGATATGAAAGTTCGTAAAGGACAAATTATAGTTACTCATACAGGAAAATATAAAGATGTAGGAACTAAAATTCATATCACTTTTAATGGATATTCAGTGAATGGGAATGAGGTAAGTAACAATAGTTTTAAAGATGTTGAGAATCTAGGGCTTAATGCTAATAACCATTTCAATTGGAAAATTCATGTAGAGGGTTCTGTAAATCTATCCAATGGAGAGGGAGTGGTGAGTTGGGTTTCAGATAGAAATAGAGAACAGTTAGAGGGAGAATCTACCCCTCAAATAAGTGATGACAAATATGCTATCAGGGGAACGGCCAGCGGAACTACAGCTAAGGGAAGTAGTTTTAGTGCTACTATAGATGATAATGCACCGTTGCTTAAAGACTTTGTGTGTAGCTCTGCTAAAAGACATTTTACTGCTGGCAAAGTAACAATACAAATTGTAGGTAAATTGAATCGCGAGATAGATTTTGGAAATGGTGTTTGTGATAACATTGCTACCGTTAGTGTAAATGGGAGAACAAGAACCATTTATCTTTAACTAGTATTACTTTTGAATAGGAATGTGATTCCTGTTTTATCTAGATAATCAGGAATTAGAAGAGGCTAAATTCTTTAATGCTTTTTTAGCTGCTCCTTTGTTATATAGTATTTGGAAGATAATAAACACAAGTCCAAAGTACGCAAAAGCTCCAAAAGTTACATATTCAGTCCATTCTATATTTTGATTTAAAAGTAAAATGCAAAGTGGAATTGAAATAAAGGAAATAGTTATTAAAGTTAAAGCTACTTGTCTATCTGAGAATCCTAGAAAGGCTAAATGGTGCGTAATGTGATCTTTTCCTCCTATAAAAGGTGACTGTTTTCTCATTAATCTTCTAAACGTAACAGTAATGGTATCTATGAGTGGAACAATGAACATAAGCATAGGAACTACAAATTGTTTAAATTGAAATTGCCCGCCATTAGAATCTCTAAAATTCCAGAAATAAATAATACCACAAGCGGCTAAGAAAACTCCCAAAAATTGACTACCGGTATCACCCATGTATATTTTAGAAGGATTCCAATTATAGTATAAAAATCCCAGCAAAGAGCCCAAAACACCCACCATCATTACCAAGTAAAAATTATAACCATGTACACCTGTAGAAAATATTACTGCTATTAATCCAATAATAATAGACATGGATGTAGTGGTGGTAATCGCATCCATATTGTCAAGCATATTAATAGAGTTCATTAGCCCAATCACCCAAATTACTGTAATAGCAAAATCGATAACAGGTACTCCTATTATAGGAATGTAAACATCTGATAGAATTAGAATAAAGGCACAAGAAAGCTGTAATATAAATTTAACCAAGGGATTGGTGTTATATGCATCATCAGCCAAACCCAATAAGAAACCTAGGCTAGAGGCTGCCATAATGCCAATTAACTTTTTGTCTAAAAATAAATTGCTTTCTCTGGGCAGCGTTCCTATTACAGAAATAGAAATGAGAAAAACAATAAAAAAAGAAATGCCACCTATGGATGGTTTTACATGAGCTGACCATCGCTCTTGTTGCATTTCAGCATTGTTTCTAGTTCCTAGATTAAATGATAATTTTAATAAAAGCCAGTTAATGATGAAAGAGAAAAATACTGACATCAAAAAAAATACGAATAAAAATAGCACTGAATATTGCAAATCAAAAAACATAGTTTAAAATTTACTGAATAGTCTTTTAATAAAAGAGCCTTTCTTTTTCTTTGAATCGTCCCCATAATACCCATATCCATAAGAGGATCCATATCCATATCCTTGCCCATACCCATACCCATACCCATACCCGTATCCATATCCTTGCCCATATCCATAATAATATCCATAACTAGAAGCTCCTCTTCCAAAATCATTTAAAATACAAGACAAATGCTTAATGTTGTTTTCTATCATCAGCTTATTAATATTTACAATGAAGCTCCTGTTAGAATATGCTGCTCTCAAAATATAAATTGGATAATCAGAAAGTGACATAATCTCTAAGGCATCTGTAACTAACCCCACTGGAGGTGTATCGATTACAACATAATCATATTTTGTTTTTAAATATTCAACAGATTCTTTAAGAGTTGGTAATAGAATTAACTCTGAAGGATTGGGTGGTACAGGGCCTGAAGTTACAACATCAATATTGCTAATATTCGTTTTTTCAATACAATCCTGTATTTTAACCTGACCACTTAAAATACTACTCATTCCTTTAGAATTATCTAGCTCGAATATTTTATTCAATCTTGGCTTACGCATATCGCAGTCTAGAATGATAACTTTTTTATCAAGCATACTAAGAATGGCCGCTACATTAAGAGCCATAAATGTTTTTCCTTCACCAGGAATTGTGGAAGTGGTAGAAATAACCTTTGGTCCAGGAGAGTTATCTATAAATTGCAGATTAGAGCGAATGGCTCGAAATGCCTCTGAAATGGTTGATTTAGGGTCTTTGGTAACTACTATTTGTGAGCGCTCAAGGTTTTCATTATAACTAGGGACTACTCCTAATATAGGGGCTTTGCTTTTAAATTCTATTTCGGCAGTGGAGATAATGGTCTTATGGGTCATGTATCTAATTATCACGATAATTAGACCAATTAGTAAACCAATTAACAAACCAGCCAAACGAATTAGAGACACGTTTGGGGAGACTGGAGAACCAGGAACTCCTGCTTTTTGTAAAATTATGTAATCAGAAACAACTCCTGCATTTGCTATTAAGTAGTTAGAACGTTGATCTATTAGATTTAAATAAAACTTCTCCTTAGACTCTCGAATCTTATTTAATCTATTAAATTCAGATTCTAATTGAGGCATCTCAATTAGTTTGCCCATTCCATCAGCATATTCTCCATTAAGTCCATTTAATTTAGCCTGAAGCGCAATAATGGCATTATCTACATTTCTAAGTAACTCATCTCGGCCATCTGTCATTTGTTTATCCAACAACTTAATCTTAGGGTGCTCAGGAGTCACATCAAGCAGAGCAAGATTCCTTTGTAATTGAAGATCATTAATTTTATTGATGGGTGTACTTAAATCTATTCCTGCTTGTTTAAAGTCAATAACAGGTAGGTAGGATGATTGATTAGTAAGAATATATTTTTTAAAAAGCTTGATAGTAGTTAAATCAATATTCATTGCTCTGGCAGCACTTTGCAATGCATTTAAAGAACCGTGCAAATCTTTAGAACCATCTGTTCCAATATAACCGTTTTTGGAACGCAAATCAGAAATTGAATCTTCAAATTGACTATATGAAACATCGAAGCTATCTATCTGATCATTAATAAATAGAATAATATTGCCAAATCCTTCTTTCTTTTTTTCTAGGTCATAGTCTAAGAATACATTGGCTACAGTTTGAGTAATGTCTTTGGCTTTTTCTGCACTACCATTACTACAAATTAGACTAAAACTTTTAGTTTTAGGGTCTAGGGGTTCTACTTGAACTTTATTAGTAATATCAGCTATTACCATTGATTTATTAAAAAGTTTAAAATAGAATAGGCCACTTAAATCATTGCTGGAAAAACGAGTCGCTTTTTTAATTACTTCTCCCTTAAAATCTGGAGTATTAATATTTTGTCCAAAGGAATAATTGCGTTCAAATTCAGCACCACTTGAACTGGTATAGGAAAGCGAAAAAGTTTCTTGATTAATAATATTTAGGTAAATAGGTTTGTTGTATATGTAATCATTCTTGATTTGTAGTTTAGCTTCAAATGGACTTGATGTATAAAGTTCTGTAGATACAAATTTCGTTTTCCCTTCTTTGTAATATCCAGTATAGAGGTTCAGTCTGTCCGTCACTCTCTCAATTAATAAAGGGGATTTAAGTAATTGTATTTCTCTATTGATAGCATTTGCATCTTGTTCAGAGGCAATTTTATCAACGCCTAAAATTTGAGCTTTTTTTTCTGGTAAAAATAAAAGGGTAGATCTTGACTCGTATATTCTAGGAACGTACCTAATATATAAAAGAGAAAGAATAATGGAAATAATGGTGATTAAAACAACCCAAACAACGGTCTTATTAAAGACATAAATAAACAAGCCAAGATTAAATTGCTCTAAGGGATTTAATAAAGCATCTTCATCTTGCTGATTTAGATTTTCCTCTTTATTTGTATTATTTTCCAATGGTTCTAATTAAAATGACAGAAGTTAAAATCAAACTTACCCCAGAAATAATAGGTGCTATTTCAGTAAGAATATCTGTGGTGAATCTTTTTCTTTGTTCTACATAGATAATATCACCGGTTTGTACAATCAAGTCGGAATTTCTTAATCCTTCCAGCGTAGAAAGATCTATCATCTTTACAATAGGGTTTTTAAGATCACCCCGAATTACTTTGATTTTGTAAGCCTTGACTGTTCTATCTAAGCCCCCAGATTTTGCTAAAACTTCTAATATATTTGTAGGAGTTTCATTGAGTGGAATTACCATTCCTGTCTGTCCTTTAAATACAAAAACTCTTCTATTAGTAACTCTTAAAACTACAAAAGGGTTTACAAATAATGTTGAGTATCTTTGAGAAAGCAAATTACTCAACTCGTATTGGGAATATCCTTTTGCGAAAAAATCTCCCAAAATTGGAAGTTTCACAAAGCCTTCTTTGTCTACAATATAAGTAGTAGTGTTAGTGCTAGTATTGGAAGCAGCAGCGTTTGCTGCAGCAGTTCCACCCTGAATTGTATTTGCCCCACCGCTAACTCCACCACCCAACACATCTATTAACTTAAATCCATCTCTTGAATAAACTTGCAACGATAATTCATCACCAGGTTCAATCACATACTCATCCATCTTCTTCTTTGCGAGTTCAAAAAATTGATAGTCTTTCTGCTTAAACATCTCATTTGGGTAAAACACCTTACAAGAAGATAAGCTAAAAAGTAAAATAATGATGTATAGAAAGCCTTTCTTCATTTTTAATTTTGACGTGCGAAACTACAACAATTCATTCTATAAGTAAAATTATGCTTTAGGGCTAGTTATCATTTGTTTCCTCTAAGCAATAAATTATACAGATTGCTCATATCTTTGGCTAATCGGATATGACTAAAATTTTCCATCACAAAGGCTACCCCTTTACCCGACATTTCTGTACGTTTTTCTTTACTTTCAATTAGTTGCAATAAGTTATTTGCAAAAGCTTCAATATCATTTGATGCTGAAAGTAATGCTGTTTCATTTTGCTTTACTATGTTTTTGATTCCCCCAACATTGGTAGATACAATAGGTTTACCTGAAGCTTGAGCCTCTATCAAACTAACTGGAGTTCCTTCATTGAAAGAGGTTAAGGCAATAATATCCATTCCTGCATTGGACACATCAATGTCTTTAATCCAAGAAGTAAAGGTTAGTATATTCTTTTCTTGAACATTTTCATTGTTGAAGGTAAGGTCTAGTTCTAAGGCCAATGATTCTAAAGTAGCTCGTTCTTCCCCGTCTCCAATTATATAGATCCTGATTTTTTGAGTTGTTTTTTGGCTGACAATTTTAATGGCTTTAAGAAAAAGAGGGTGGTTTTTTACAGGTACAAGTCTCCCCACTATGCCAATAGCGATTTCATTATCATCAATATTGTACTGTTCCCTGAAGGATTTTCTTTTTTCAGTTTGCTTCTCAGTAAATCGATGAAGGTCGAACCCAAGAGGTATAATATGGAATTTTTCTTTTGGAGCAATTTTGAAATCATTTACTAATTCATCTCTTTGAATTTCGCTTAAAGCTACAATAGCAGTAGATTTTTTGGCTAAATATCGTTCTATCTCTAAGAAGATTTTAGTTTTTAATTTTCCAAAATAAGAATGAAATACGTGCCCATGAAAAGTATGAATGATAATAGGAACTCCAGCGTGATAAGCAGCTAAACGTCCTACTGCTCCAGCTTTTGCAGCATGGGTATGAACTATATCGGGCTTAAATTCTTTTATTATTTTTCGTAATTTAAAATAGGCCTTATAATCTTTAAAAGGATTTAGCTCTCTGTACATTTCTTTAATGTAGACAGGCTTTAACCCCATTTTATCTAGGATAAAAACGGAACTTTGTTCCGTCTCATCATTCATACCAGCTACTAATAAAGTCTCAAACTCACCCTCCATATATTTGGTGAGATTCGCTGCATTGTATGTTGGGCCGCCTAAATTTAAGCGATTTATGATTCTAAGTACCTTGGGCATCTTATGGGGTAGGGGTTTACTACATTCGTTTTGTTAACTCAAATATAAGAGCAATATATTTTGATTAGTCTATATTTCAAAATGAGATTAACGGGCATTTATTATATAACAGGTTTTATTAGAAGGAAGTAAATTGTACATTTGCAAAAAAAATCTTGTACAAACGAATTGCAGGCAATTTAGCGGTATACACTATTTTAGGGTTTTTACCATTGTCTTTTGTTTTTTTTTTCACACCCATTTATACCCGATATTTATCTTCAGAGCAATATGGGGTTTTGAATATTTTCATGATTGCTACGGGGGTACTACAAAATTTTGTTGGATTAGGTGTAATTCAAGTGATTAGTGTCCTGTATTGGGAGAATGAGAAAGATCCAGAAAAGTTAAAGAATTTTATGGCATCATGGTTAGGAACAGTTTTCGTATTTAGTACAATCGTCATAGCCCTAGAGCTTTCTTTCCATTGGCTCATTTTTCCCACTTTTGTAAAAGCTGATAATTCTTTTCCTCTTTTCCCCCATCGGATTGTGACAATTATATATTCTTTTTTTATTGGAGTAAATTCATTGCTACTTTATTACTATCGAAATCAGCACAAAATTTGGCATTACGCATTTTTATCTGTTGGAAATTTAGTGCTTACTGCGATTGTTTCAATCTGGTGTGTAGTTGTTTTAAAATTGCAAGCAGAGGGGGCATTATATGGAAGGCTGGCTGGAGCTTCTATCATAACATTTTATTTTTTAATTTCAGTAATTCGCGAAAATGGAATACGTTTTAATTGGAAGGAGGCTAAATACATGTTTAAAATCGGCTTCCCTATTTTAGTTGGATTGGTAATAGGGGCATATAGCTATAGTATAGACAGAATAATGATTGAAAAAATGTCTACACTTTCTATGTTAGGAATTTATGGGTTTGCAGTTCTAGCAGCATCTACAATAGAAATTTTGATGGGCGCTTTAAGTAATTCAATATCTCCGTCTATTTTTAGAATGCTTACTGATAGTTTAGAAGATAATAAACAGGCATTAAAAACACAAATAGAGCTCATGAGTATACTCATTGTAGTTGCTATAGTATGTCTAATTGCTTTTGCTCCTATTGCCATCCATCTTTTAATCTCTAAAGAATATTTTGGTGCAATAGAATACATACCCTTATTAACTGCAGGATTCTTATTTAGAGCTCCAAGTATGATTTATGCTTATGTATTTGTTTTAACAAAGAAAACATACCTATTCACCATGCTTACAATTATTTTCACTGTAGTTGTTCTAATGCTGTGTTATTTTTTATACCAATGGTTGGGTGTAATGGGAATTGTACAAGCAATGCTTTTAAGTCGTATTATAGATTTAATACTTTGTCGTATTCTTGCAAATAGACTAATAAATCTTGATTTTGCTTTCCAAAGAACTAGGTGGATATATTTGGTAGCTATTTTAGCTATTCTTGTCAGTTTTTATTTAGGACTAAGCATAGGTGGTTATTGGGTAAATTTTATTCCTTTGTTCTTTACTGGTGTAGCTTCTATGGTTTTTTATAGGCAGTCAATATTAGCTGTAATATACAATCAAAATTTTTTTAAAATGAAACGTCAGAGATGATACTATTTTTAGGATATGGTTTTATAGCCAAAGCGCTATCCGTCAAATTGCAGCAAGATAATGTAGCACACAAGATTATTTCCAGAAAAAAGCAAGGAAATGAATTGATTGTAGAAGGAGATATGCATGACATTAATTTTGTAGCTTCTCAACTAAAAGATGTAAGCACAGTTGTTTATTTTGCTCATACCACAGTGCCCTATAGTTCTATGCAACATATATATAATGATGCTAAAGAGAATGTGTTAACCGCCATTGCATTATTAGAGGTTTTTGCAAAAAAAGGAATAAGGGTCGTATATCTTTCTTCAGCTGGGAGTGTTTATGGGACTCATAGTAAACCTGTAAACGAACAAAGCCTCCCCAATCCTATATCTGCATATGGGTTATCGAAACTAACTATTGAAAATTATATTTCATTGTATCATAAAAATGAAGGATTGTCTTTTGATACACTTCGACTCTCCAATATATATGGATTAGGACAGTTAAATAGCAAGCCACAAGGAGTGATTAGCGCTATCGCAGATAGTTACGTTCATAAAAAGGCATTTAAAATTTGGGGAGATGGAAAGGGTAAGAAGGATTATCTGTATATAGACGATTTGTGCAATGCGTTAATAGCAGTTCTGAAGGTAAACCCATCCAATGAAGTTTATAATATTTCTTTTGGTACTTCTACTTCTGTTTTAGAGATATGCTCGATCTTTGAAAAGATGGCAGGATGTAAATTGATAATAGAAAATGCACCTGCTTTTATTTTTGATGTACAAAATACTTTTTTGGACAACCAAAAATTCACAGAAAAATATTCTTGGAGTCCCAAAATATCAATACAAGAAGGAGTGGAGTTAACATATAACTGGTTTAACAGATAATGTCTACTATGCCTTTAGTTTCTGTATTGATTCCTTGTTATAATGCTGGAAATTATCTTCATGCAGCCATTCAAAGCATTTTACAACAAACACATCGAAATATAGAAGTTATTGCTATAGATGATTGTTCTTCAGACAATACACTTCAGATAATAAGGGAATATGAGGCAAAAGACAAGCGAATTAGAGCCTTTGCAAATTCTGAAAATATAGGTCTAATTAAGACCTTAAACAAAGGGATTGATTTAGCAAAAGGTGATTTCGTGGCACGTATGGATCAAGATGACATTAGTTTGCCCAAGAGAATCGAAATGGAGCTAGCAGCTATGATTGAAGCCCCTTCCCTAGATATTGTAGCATGTGGTTCTTTCATTATTAACAGTGATGGCGTTAAGATTTACAACAAGCAAACAAGAACAACAAGTACAAAATCAAATTTGTTTGAATCTTTTTTTGCCCCCCCATTTACTCACCCTACCGTACTATTTAGAGCTTCCACATTAAAGAAATATTATTATTGCTTCTCTGAAATTACAAAGCATATTGAGGATTACGACTTGTGGTCTAGAATGCTTATGGGAGGTGCCCAGTCTAAGGTAATTCGAGAGGTTCTGTTTTTGTATCGTGACTTTTCTGAAAACACCACGCATAAGTATGATGGTACCCAATCACAAAATATGGTAACGATTTCTTTGCAAAATTTTGAAAACTATTTTGGATTTAAAATCGAAAGAGATATTCAGCAAATTATTTTAAACAGACAAAGTGTTTCTATATCAGCCTCAGACTTGAATATAGCAATGCAAAAATTGGAGGAAATAAGAATGTTGTTTATGGAAAAAGAAAAGCCTTCTTCGTTGGAAAAAAGTGAGATAGCTGATTTTTTACGAATACACAAAGCGGACATTCTTATTCAATATTTTTTGAAAAATAGAAATAGACATAGCTTTCTTTTCTATAAACATTTTAGTACCATAATTACTCCAAAAGTTTTGTATTATGTTCTTTTAAAATTGTACATTAAAGCAAAATCAAAGTAGTTTTCAAAAATTGTTATACACCACATAAAAAACATCGAATGGAATGTCTTTTTTGCCAAACTACAAAATCGGAAAGGTCATATTACCCAAGGATTTTGTTCAACAACAAGAATTTTGAGTATGAGATTTGTAGTAATTGCGGTTTGTTATATATAAATCCGCTTCCTCAAGTTGAAGATTATGAAAAAATGTACCCAATTTCTTATCAGGCAGGAGTAGATAAAACTCTTAATAACGGTGTTGAAAAATTGATAGGTCTGCGATATAGTTATATAAAACACTATCAACTAATTGATAAATACGCTCCAGGCAAAATAATGGTGGACTATGGGTGTGGAAATGGAAACTTTCTATTTAATGCTTCGCAGAATGGGTACATAATGGATGGAGTTGAATACAATCCCGAACTTCTTTTGTTAATGAAAAATGAGTTCCCAGATTCATCTTTTTTTACCCCAGATCAGTTTTTTAGTGATTCTAAAAAATACGATGTGATAAGAATGAGTAATGTGTTTGAGCACCTTTCAAACCCTCGGGATATCATTTGTAAATTACAAGCAAAGTTAAATCAATCTGGTATTTTGATTATAGAGGGACCAATAGAAGAAAATTTTAACATTGCTTATATTTTTAGAAAATTTTATTTTTCTTTTAAAAGCACTTTTCAGAAAGATTGGGTATTTACTACCCCGCCAACACATATCTTTCTATCAAATGCATTGAACCAAAGACAGGTATTTGAGAACAATCGGTTCGCAACTTTGTATTATGATGTGACTGAGGCTGAGTGGCCATTTCCTGAAAAAATATCTTTTTCTCAAGGGTTGGGTTATTTTGTAAAAGGAATAATCGCAAAAGTGAGTATGCAAATTAGCAAGGTCAACCCAAGGTGGGGCAATACATTTATATATGTAGGCAAAACAAAGTAAAAGAGTAACTGTTATTTTTTCTTACTCTCTTTTTTTGGTGTTGAGACTTCTGTTGTAATTTCAATATCTTCCTGATGAATTTTTTGGAACAGTTCATCCATTTTATAGGCTTGGTCTAAAGTATCATCTATATAGAATTCTAGTTCTGGGAGTTTTCGGAGGTTAAAACGCAATTTTTCAGCCAAATGACGTTTAATGTCAAAACGTTTTTCCTCAATTTGTTGTAATACTCCTTCTTTATAATCAGTATTAAAAATGCTTAGATAGAATCTTGCTACAGCAAGGTCAGGTGTTATTTTTACATTTGTAATGGTGATAAAGGCCTTACCAAATGCCCCTTTTAAATCGCGAGAAATCACTTCAGAAAAAGTTTCTTTAATAAGAGAGGCTACTTTATTTTGTCTACGGGAATCCATTGTATGCACGATTTAAATAACAAAGAGAAAATGCTCTAAGGTGAAGCGAAAATAGAAATTTAAAAAGTATTCAATATTTATAATCTCCCTATTTCACAATTTCCACATTCGCTAATTCATCTATATTTACAGCATGTCTCATTTTGCAAGAATACTTTTTTATCTGAAACGCTATAGTCATCTAGCCGTTTTTAATCTGATATTTAATGTATTCACTGCTATATTTTCATTGTTTTCAGTAGTGATGATTATCCCGTTGCTTCAAATTCTTTTTGGGCAAGTGCCACCTGTTTATCAAGAGCCAGTTTTAAAATGGAGCGCACCCGTATTGTTAGAGTATTTAAAGTATTTGCTGAGTATAGAAATTGCTAAGAATGGAGCTGCATCAGCATTGCTGTATGTCTGCGGTACGCTTGTACTAATTGTTTTTCTAAAAAATTTCTTTCGCTATCTAGCTTTAAGGGTGCTTTCGCCCATTCGTACAGGCATGATGCGAGACATCCGAAATGATTTGTATGCTAAATACCTTTCCTTGCCTTTGGCGTTTTATTCTAAAGAAAGAAAGGGAGATTTAATTTCAAGGATGACAGATGATGTTCGTTCTATAGAAATGACCATTATAAGTATGCTGGAAGTGACCGTAAGGGAGCCTATTAATATTTTATTGTCGCTTGCTTTTATGTTGATGATTAGCGTGAAGTTAACTGCTCTAGTTTTTGTGATGTTGGGCATTACGGGCATACTAGTGGGTGGCGTAGGTAAAACCTTGAAGGCGCATTCTAACATGGCGCAAATTACATTAGGGAAAATTATAGCCATTTTAGAAGAGACTTTTTCTGGGTTGAGAATTATCCATGGGTTTAATGCGGAGGAGTATAAGACTTCTCAGTTTAAGGAAACCAATCAGGCACTCTATAATCACGCTAATAGTATTAATAGAAGATACGAACTTTCATCGCCCCTTACTGAATTTTTAGCAGTCTGTGTATTTTGTGCTGTGCTTTGGTTTGGTGGCAATATGGTGTTAAATAAAGAGCTGCCTGACGCTGCCACATTCATTGGCTTTATAGGCATGTTTTCTCTTTTAATACAACCCGCAAAAAGTTTTTCTACTGCGTTTTACAATATTCAAATAGGTCTGGCTTCTGCTAATCGTATTTTTGAAATTCTAGACGCTAAAAATACCATCTTAGAAGACCAGAATCCTTTATTGGTAAATATTTTTCATCATTCTATTGAGTATCAAAATGTTTCTTTTTTTTATAATAAATCAGAGAAGCAAATACTCAATGGCATCCATCTTAAAATTGATAAAGGGAAGGTAATTGCACTCGTAGGACAGTCTGGGGCAGGGAAAACAACCCTAGTAGATTTGCTTCCTCGTTTTTATGATGTAAGCGAAGGAGCTATATTGATAGATGGAAAAGATGTTCGTTCCTTGAAAATAAAGGATTTGAGAGACTTGTTTGGTATTGTTTCACAAGAGCCTATTCTTTTTAACGATACCGTTTACAACAATATTGTATTTGGAAAGAAGAATAGCAATTTGGAAGAAGTGATGAATGCTGCTAAAGTCTCCAATGCACACGATTTTATTATGAAATTAGAAAATGGCTATGATACCTTAATAGGTGACCGTGGTGGTAAACTGAGTGGTGGTGAGCGTCAGAGGTTAACAATAGCGAGAGCAGTTTTAAAAAATCCACCTATTTTAATTTTGGATGAAGCTACCTCTTCCTTAGATTCCGAATCAGAAAAGTTGGTACAGGATGCATTGGCAAAGTTAATGGTAGGACGCACTACGGTGGTCATAGCTCATAGGCTTTCTACCATTCAATCTGCCGATGAAATTATAGTAATGCAAGGAGGAGAGATTGCCGAAAAAGGAACTCATGTATCCCTCTTATCCCAAAGCGGCATTTACAGAAAACTGGTAGAGTTACAGGGTTTTTAATAAAGGCAATCTTCTTTTTGGTGAAATGGTTTTCAAAATTATTTCCGTTCGTTTAAGAAATTGATGCGTTCAAATGATGAGAAAGTTAAGATTCGTAAAAAATATTTCGTTCACAGAAATTTTTGTGCGTTTCGTTGCAAAGTCTTATCCAGCGCTTGTTCATGCGGGTACTTGTGATGTATCTTTGCAGTGTTGAATTCAAGAAAATCTGCAATTGGCGCAGTTTTTGAATCCCCCAAGTTTACAATGAAGAAGAAAAGGTGAAGGGATTGTTGACTCAACTACTCAAGGAAATATTAATCACAAAATAAAAAAGGAGAATACCATGAAAACATTGCGTACAGCTTTGCTAAGTTTCTGCCTCTTAGGAGGTCTTTTCGGACAAAATCTGATGGCTCAATCCCAATCAGATATTACTAACCTATTGCCAAGTACTCAAGCGGTAATGAACGCTGTAGTATCGAATCCTAATTTGGTAATTGTAACAGGTAGAATTGTAGATGCCCTTACTAATTTGCCCATTACCGATGCGAAAATTAATTTTTCGAAATTTGGAACAGAGCTAGTAAATGCAGCTATTGATAAAAATGGCAACTATGCACTGGCATTGGATAAAACTAAGTTAGGAGACCAAATCAAGTTGCTTTTCAATGTAGAGGGATACGATAATTTTGTAGCCAAAGCTTTGAGTAAAGTAGCTCCTATTGTAGATGTAGATTTACGCTTAACTCCTAGTAGTAACAATACCACTTACAAATACACCTTGAGTGATGATCCATTCAATAAATTAGTTATCAAATTTTAATAGAATCTTAGGGTTAGAAATGTAATAAAGTCCTTGCTGAAAAGTGGGGACTTTTTGTTTGCTACTAATCTTAATTTACTTCTACCCCTAGATTATACTTTTTGGAAGTTACTTCTCCTTCTTTGGTAGTCAATTTTCCTGTGCCATCACGTTGATTATCTTTCCAAGCACCTTCATATTTATCTCCATCTATCCAATAAAAAATTCCTTTTCCCTCCATTTTGCCATTTAAGAATTGACCTTCATAATAGTCTCCATTAGCAAAAACAAAAGTGCCTTTCCCGGTACGTTTATTTTCACGAAATTCCCCCGCATATTTATCTCCATTAGGGAAGTATAAAATACCCGTACCTATTTTAATGTCGGCATCAAACATTCCTTCATAGACTTTGCCATCTTTATAAAAGTATTTACCAGGCCCTGTACGTTTGCCATTTATGTACAAGCCCTCATATCTTTCTCCGTTTGCATAATAGCACACCCCCTTGCCCGAAATTTTCCCAAATTCAAAATCTCCTTCAAAACGATCACCATTAGCAAAGGTATAGGTGCCCTTACCATGCATGGCATCCATTAAAAAATCTCCTTTATAGCTATCACCATTAGCAAACTTATAAAACCCTTTCCCTTGGCGTACATCCTCTTTCCAGTCTCCATTATACTGCTCTCCGTTAGGAAAAGTGGCTTTACCACTGCCGTTTCGCATATCATTATCCCAGTTGCCTTCATAGCTACTGCCTCCTGTAACGGTGGCTCTTCCAAACCCTTTACGTTTTCCATTGGCATCATGGGCACCATCGTATTTGCCATTTATATATTTCACAGCAGAACTCTCATCAGAATTTTGAGAAAAGCCTTGGAAACAAATACTACTGAACAATAAAATAAGCACTAACACTCTCATAGCTGTAAAGAAGAATACCTTGGTAAGAAAGAAAATTTCAACTTTGTATACGAATATCATATAAATAAAGTTTTGAATCCATTAAAAAAATTAGCCTCACAAACAGTTGTTTATGGGCTCAGTAGCATTGTAGGCAGATTTTTAAATTACCTATTGGTACCCTTTTATACGCGTTATTTTACCACGGGTGAATATGGCGTAGTATCTGAGTTTTATGCCTATAGTGGTTTCTTTGGTGTGTTATTAACCATGGGTTTCGAAACAGGTTATTTCCGTTTTGTAAAATCAGAAAATGAAGAAAAACTATATTCTACCTCACTTACTTTTCTGAGTATAGTATCTGTTTTTTTTGTAGGAATTATTTGGCTTTTCACCCCTTTCCTTTCCAGCATAATGCACTATGCCAATCATCCAGAGTATTTTACCTGGTTTGCACTTATATTGGCATTTGATGCTATCTGTGCTATTCCTTTTGCAAAACTTAGAAATGAAAATAAAGCCTTTTCTTTTGCAGGAATTAAACTCTTTGAAATACTTGTCAATGTAGGGTTGAATTTGTTTTTTATTATCATTTGCAAGGGCGCTTATGAGAAAGATACCAGTTCTGCTTTAGGCAGTTTGTATAAACCAGAAATAGGAGTGGGGTATGTATTTATTTCTAATCTTCTAGCTAGCGTAGCTAAATTAATGTTGCTGTCTTTTTCTTTTAAGGGATTAAAATCAGGCTTTGATTCTATTCTATTTAAGAAGATACTCACCTACTCGCTTCCTATGGTGGTGATAGGTTTTGCAGGTATCATTAATGAAATGCTAGACAGAGTTATTCTTAAATATCTTTTACCCTTTGATGCGGAGGCTAACTTGCAGCAATTGGGAATTTACGCAGCTTGTTACAAACTAAGTATAGTCATGTCTCTTTTTATTCAAGCCTTTCGTTTTGCCGCAGAGCCTTTCTTTTTTGCCCATGCCGATAAGAGCGATTCTCGAAAAATATATGCTGATGTCATGAATTGGTTTGTGATTTTTTGTTGTTTCATTTTTATGGTGGTCACGCTATTTATTGACTATTTCGGTTTATTTATCGGCAAAGATTTCAGAGTAGGCTTAGGGGTAGTGCCCATACTTTTGTTAGCAAATTTGTTTTTGGGCATTTATGTAAACCTTTCTATCTGGTATAAACTCACCGATAGAACTATGACAGGCGCTTATGTTTCATTGGGTGGAGCTTTACTCACCATTGTTTTAAATGTGTTGTTAATTCCAAAGTTGGGCTATATGGGCTCCGCCTATGCTACTTTAGTTTGCTATGCAAGCATGGCAGGGGTGTCCTATTTATTGGGGCAAAAATTTTATCCTGTGCCGTATGATAGGAAGAAAGTAGGAGGTTATCTGTTGCTGCTGTTGGTTTTGCATTTGTTTCACAGCCATGCTATGGATTTGAATAAGGCATTTTTTAATTTGCCTGTTATCTTTATCAGTGTAATTTTTCTTCTAATTTTTTTAGTAGTGGTGTGGTTGTTGGATGGGAGGAAATTACGCCAAATGATCAAATAATTCTATTCAGATTTACTGAATTTCAATACAATTCAAAAGATTATATTTGCCCCTCTTTATGAAAGTACAAATTGTAAATAAATCGAACAATCCCCTGCCAGCTTATGAAACAGCGGGTGCAGCAGGTATGGATTTACGGGCGTTTATTGCAGAAGAAATTATTTTAAAAGCGGGCGAGCGAAAACTGGTACCTACTGGATTGTACATAGAACTACCCGATGGTTATGAGGCGCAGATTCGCCCCAGAAGCGGACTGGCATTTAAAAGCGGAATAGGCTTGCCTAACTCACCCGCAACTATTGATAGCGATTATAGAGGAGAGTTAAAGGTGGCATTGATTAATTTTTCGGATACCGATTTTGTAATTAAAAGTGGTGATAGAATAGCTCAAATGATTATAGCAAAATATGAAAAGGTAGAATGGAGTAATGCAGAAAGTTTAAGTGATACACAAAGAGGTGCTGGAGGTTTTGGGCATACGGGAGTTTAATTTGAGAATGAGAGAATGGTTCAATTAGATAATGGAAAAAAGTCTACACAGAAATGTTTTATAATAAAGGGAAAATTCAAAAATTATCACATTTGCTAATTAGCTAATTAAAAAAAACATGAACATTATTATTCCCATGGCAGGGTGGGGAACTCGCCTTCGACCACACACGTTAACTATTCCTAAACCAATGTTGCCTATAGCTGGTAAACCTATAGTGCATCGTTTGGTAGAAGATTTATTGAAATCTACAGATGAAAAAGTAGATAATTTGGTCTTTATTATTCGCGAAGATTTTGGCAAGAAAATAGAAGAACAGTTGTTACAAATAGCTCAAAGTGTAGGAGTGCCGGGGCATATTTGCTATCAGGACCAACCGCTGGGTACAGCTCATGCTATTTTGCAAGCAGGCGATTTTCTAAACACAAGAGTTTTGATTGCTTTTGCCGATACGCTTTTTAAAATGAATTTTAAAATAGATAGCAATAAAGAGGGTGTTATTTTCGTTCAAAAAGTGGCAGATCCTTCTGCATTTGGAGTGGTAAAATTAGATGCCAACGGAGTGATTACTGATTTTATTGAGAAGCCAAAAGATTTCGTTTCAGACCTTGCTATCATTGGTATTTACTATTTCCGCGATGGTGCAAATCTAAGAGCAGAAATGCAATATTTGCTCGATAACGATTTGAAAGAAAAGGGGGAGTTTCAATTGACAAATGCTATGGAAAATATGAAACAAAAGGGTGCAAAATTTGAAAGAGGGGTAGTGCAAGATTGGTTAGATTGTGGCAATAAAAACGCCACGGTTGCTACTAATCAAGTGTATTTAGGGTATTTAAAGGGTTCTAAATTGGTGCATGATAGTGTGCAGAATGTAAACTCCATAATCATAGAACCTTGCTTTATAGATGAGGGGGTAAAGTTGACCAACTCTGTAGTGGGTCCTTATGTCTCTATTGGAAAAAAAACATCTTTAGAAAATGTGGTGATTCAAAGTAGTATTGTGCAGTCCAATACTTTTTTGAAAAATAAGTTAATTGATAACTCTATGGTGGGGAATAATGTTAGATTAGTTGGCAAATTAGAAGACTTAAGCATAGGCGATTACATTGTTACTGAATAAATGAAAAAAATCCTGCACCTTTTTCCAATAGTACTATTGCTGGCGTTGTTGAGCGGCTGCAAATCGAGCGGTAGCATGGCTAAGGCCGATAAGCAAACTACAATTACTTCACATCTTTCTGCTGAGGATAAGGTAAAAGTAGAAAGGCTTTTTTTAGATGCCGAAAAGGCAAAGATTAATGAAGATGCAGAGGATGGACTCAAAAACTATCGCGATGTTTTAGCCATAGATAAAACAAACCACAATGCTCATTTTCAAATAGCAACCATTCTTTTTGGCAATGGTAAATTTGCTGAAGCAAAAGATGAAGTAGAGCAGGCTACTAAACTAGATCCTAAAAATAAATGGTATTTGGAGTTATTGGCTAATGCCTATATGCGTCTTTCCAATACCAAAGATGCTATCAAAACCTTTGAGCAGCTTATAAAAAATAACCCTAACGACCCTGATAATTATTTCGATTTATCGTATCTCTATTTGCAAACCAATCAGCCCGAAATGGCAATCAAGACCTACGACCAATTTGAAAAGAATTATGGTTTGGAAGAGAGTGTCATTCTTCAAAAAGAGAAGATTTATTTGAAGATGAATAAGTTTGATAATGCTGTTTCTGAAATTAAAAAATTAGTAGACAATTACCCTGGTGAGGTTCAGTATTTAGGAATGTTGGCAGAGTTGTATTCACTAAATAACAAGAAAGAACAAGCCGCTGAAGTATATCAGAAAATTCTAGAATTAGAGCCAGATAATCCTCAAGCCATTATGGCCACCGCTGATTATAGTGCTGCTAAAGGAGATACTGCGGCACGCTTTGAGAGCCTGAAGAAGATTTTCGCGAATCCAAAAATGAATGTAGATACTAAAATAAAAATGTTGTATCCCTACATTCAGTATTATGAATTTAAAAAGGATAAAATAGCAGAAGCACAAGAGTTGGCTGATATTTTGGCTACTACGCATCCTGATCAAGCAAAGGCCTTTGCTATTCAAGGAGACTTATATTATTTAAACCAGAAAGAGGACAAAGCTCTTGCAGCGTATCAAAAATCGTTGGCATTGAAAAAAGATATTTTTTCTGTTTGGCAACAAGTAATGGCTATTTATAACAGCAAACAAGAGTGGAAAGCCTTAGATAAAGTTTGTGATGAAGCTATGGAGTTATTTCCCAATCAAGCGGTTCTATACCTTTATAAAGGAGGTGCACAATATCAACAAAAGGATTATGAAAAAGCATTACGTTCCTATCAAAAGGGCGAGAGAATGGCTCCTGATAATTTGGCTTTAAGGGCGCAGATGCTTTCTAATTTGGGCGATACATACCATAGCTTAAACCGTTACACAGAGTCAGATTCGGCTTATGAGCAATCCTTGAAATTAGATCCTGAGAATGCATACGTTCTAAATAATTACAGTTACTATTTATCGCTTCGAAAAGTAAATTTAGAGCGAGCAAAACAAATGTCGGCCTATGCTGTAAAATTGAATCCAGAAAGCGATTCTTTTTTAGACACTTATGCTTGGGTGCTTTTTCAAATGGGGAATTATACGGATGCCAAAATTTGGCAAGAAAAAGCATTGGAAAAAAACTCGAAAAGCAACACGCTCTTAGAACATTTTGGTGATATACTTTCTATGTTAGGTGATTCTGAAAAGGCAATGGCGTATTGGAAAAAAGCTAAAGAAGCAGGTAGTGATTCTAAAACTTTGGATGCTAAAATTTCAGGTCAAAAGTATATTGAATAATATTGCCCTAGGCTGGTTTTCTATCTTGGACCAATTAGCTTTTGTCCCCGTTTTTATATGAGAAATTTTTTTAAAAACCATTTTTCGCTTTTACTATTTTGCGCCATGTTGTTGCTTTTCAATTCTTGTAGAGTCAAGAAAGAAGGTGTAAAAAAGCAAGTTGCGATAACCAAAGATGACTCTACCTCTATCAATGAAAATGCTAAGGCATATTTGCTTTCTATTCAAAAAAATGAAATAGACTATCAATGGTTTGCTGCAAGATTGAGTGTGGAATACAATGATGGTAAGATAGAACAATCGTTTAATGCCACTTTGAGAATGCGGAAGGATAGCATTGTTTGGCTTTCGCTCTATGGACCATTTGGTATTGAGGGCGGCAGAATATTAATTACTAAAGATTCATTACAAATAATCAATCGCTTATCTGGGGAATATAGTAAGCGCCCTTTGAGTTGCTTAAAAAATTATTTGCCAATTCAGGCAGATTTACGTCAGTTGCAAGATTTTATTTTGGGCTATTGTTTAAAGTTTGATTCAAAGCAAATAAGTGTGCGTGCAGTAGTGGATAGTATAGTCACCATACGTCAGGAAGATTTTAATTTTCAGTATGATGTTCACGCTTTTCTCCAAAATTATACAATTGCCACATCTCTGTTGGTAGACAAAATGGTGAAACAGCAATTGGATGTTACCTTTGATGGGTATTCGGAGGTAGCAGGAAAGCCTTTTGCTACCACTCGAAACATAATAGCAAAAAGACAGAATGATACACTAAAATTAAATCTGGAGTTTTCGAAATTTAGAATTAATGAACCTTTAGAATTTCCTTTTGAAATTTCCAACAATCTGAAAAAAGTTGAATAACGTAGCATCCATAAAAAAGGAAGAAATTACTGCAGAGACGCAGAGACGCAACATTTTTTTTTATAAAAAAACAATAGTTCTGTTCTTATCTGTTGTCTTTTGTCAGTTTTCTATTGTCTGTTTTTCTCAAACTTCTCAACAAAACAAAGCCAAGAAAGAACAACTCCAAACACAAATGAAAAAGCTGCAAAAGGAAATTGCAGATATGGAAAAACAATTGGAGAGCACGAGTAATAAAAAGAAGGAAAATTTAGAGCAACTAGAAGCGCTAAAAGAAAAGATAAATAAGCGGGAGCAACTCATAGATAATTACAATAACCAGATTGGGAATTTGGAAGAGAATATTACTAAAACTGCTTCTAATATTGAATCTCAGAGTTCTGAAATAGAGGTGATGAAAGAAGATTATGCGAATATGATTCGTAAAACATACAGCAATCTGGCACTTCGAAATAAATGGGGGTTTTTATTTTCTTCTTCTACTTTTAACGAAGCTTTTGCACGATATAATTATTTAAAAAAAGTAGCTGATTATCGCAGAAGTCAAGCCATAGCTATTCAACAAAGTATACAGGATTTGGAAGATAAGAAAGAAGATTTGGAGAAAAGTAAACAAAAGAAAGAAGTAGTACTACAACAACAAACCTCGCAAAAGGAAAAGTTAGAGAATGAAAAGCAAGAAACAGATAAGTTAATTAGTCAATTGAACGAAAGAGAAAAAAAAATGAGAAGGGTAGTTTCTGAAAAGAATAAAGCTGCTCAAGCTCTCAATAATAAAATACAACGCATTATCGAGGATGAAATAAAATTGGCACGAAAAAAAGCAGAGGATGCTGCCCGCGTGAGAGCCAATGCTGAAGCCAAGAAAAATAATACTACAGTAAAGCCAAGTGCGAGAACGGAAACTATATTGCTTTCACCTAAGGATCAAGAGCTCTCTAAAGATTTTGCAGGAAATAGAGGTAAGCTACCATGGCCTGTTGCTAAGGGTAGTATTGTATCTAATTTTGGAAGGCAAGAGCATCCCACATTAAAAGGAATTTTTACAGAGAACAATGGAATAGATATAAAGACTACCGAAGGAGCAAATGCTCGTTCTCTTTTTAATGGTAGTGTTATTAGTGTGTTTAACTTGCCCACTACTCAAAATTGTGTAATCGTGAAGCACGGTGAGTATTTCACCGTTTATTCAAATATTGCGAGTCCTACTGTTCATGCAGAAGATCGTATAATTACCAAGCAAAACTTAGGTACTCTTTTTACAGATAAGGGTGAAGCCCTAACCAAAGTTCATCTCGAAATTTGGAAAGGAAAAGACAAGCTAAATCCAGCAGATTGGATAGGAAATTGAGAATCCAATTCATTTAATATATTTAAAAGCGATACTTTAGATTATGAACTCAATAGATATTTCAATTATTATTCCGACCAAAGATCGAGATGATGTTTTTAAAAGGACGTTAGCTACGGTTCTTGAATCTACGGAATGTATATCGGCTGAAGTTATTGTAATTAACGATTCAGATCGACCAATTTTTGGGTTTGATGATTACTTGAATCTTAAGATTTATAGAAATCCTAAAAGTGGTGCAGCATCAGCTAGAAATTTTGGTGCAGCCCAAGCAAAAGGTAAAGTTTTACTTTTTGTAGACAATGATGTATTAGTAAGTGCTGCAAATCTTAATCAAATTTTGTTTTTCCATAAAAAGTATGAATCGAGTTGTTTTAATTTTTTTTGGTTTTATCCTCCCGATTTAATTGAAAAACTTCCTAATTATAGTTTTGGAAGGTTTTTGTTGAATAATTTAATTTTTTCAAACTCTAGTAGAATAGGTAAGGGAAATATTAAGCAGATGGAGGGATTGGTATCAGTTGATGGTTTAGCAAGCTATTTTTTATCTATAAATAAAGCTGATTTTGAAATGATTGGTGGATACGAAGAAAAGATTCCTAAAGCAGGGGTAGAAGACATGATACTAGCCAAACAAATGAGAAAATATGGTTTAAAAATGTATATGTCAATGGCGGATGTAGTATTTCATAATGAAGCAGATAGACTGGAATTAGTAAATACTATGGGTATATATAAAAGTCATGCTTTGACAAGAAGGGTTGCAGTTGATATGGGGCACGAAGATGTAAAAATGGAAATGAAGCCAACAAAGCTTGCACTATACAAATTTTTATTGCCCTTAAAAGCAGTTTTTGTTTCTATTCTAAGGATATTGCCAAATCATCTTGCTTTTGATTTCATTTATTTCAGAGTGGTAAATATTTTACTGAGTTTATCTAGTATAGAGGGTTATTACTTTTCAGGCAATAAATAATCACGAAATCCGCTATTTTATTATATTCACGCTCCATTTTTCGGAAAATGTAACAAATAGCTAAATGCTTAACAGACTTCTCTTTTCTATTCAAATGTCCAAAACCTCAAGCCTATAGCGCTTTTCTACCTGCACTAAGTCAAAATTTATATCTTAGCACCCTACCTAAATAGGCAGTATGATTGCGTATCTGAAAGGAAAAATTGTATTTAAAAGTCCCACCCATTTAATTATGGATATGGGAGGCTTTGGCTATCAGGTGAAAATTAGTCTGAATACCTATACACAAGTTCAGAACTTGGAAAGTTGCCTTTTACATACATCCTTAATCGTGAAAACGGAAAATCAGTCGGTGGCTGGTTTCGATTTATATGGCTTTGCTGAAGAACTAGAAAAAGACATTTTCGAAAAATTAATTTCCGTTTCAGGAGTGGGAGCTTCTATTGCTCGTATGATGTTGTCATCTTATAAGCCAGAAGAAATACAACATGCCATCCTATCAGAAAATGAGGCTATGATTCAAAGTGTAAAGGGGATTGGTCCTAAATCAGCCAAGCGAATTATATTAGAATTAAAGGATAAAATAGGGAAAGTATCGGGCGATGTAAGAATTTCTGCCCCTTCACACAATACCACAAGAGAGGAAGCGTTAAATGCGCTCCAAGCACTTGGGTTTAATAAATTGGCAGTAGAAAAAGTGGTTTTAAAACTGATAACTTCTAATCCGAATGCATCAGTAGAGGTATTAATTAAAGATTCATTGAAATTGCTCTAAGGATAGAATGCAGGTTAAACATAAAATAGTCAGCGGGTTAATAGGTCTCACATCAGTTTCTGTTTTTATAGCAGCATACTCGAATGTTTTTTCGTACAAATTCAAACCAAATTTCCCGAACTACTTTCCTATTAATATGCCTGCGGCTATGGAGGCCGAACCTATTGACCCTACTCCTTCTTTACCAGGTGGTGGTGATAGTTTAAAATATCCGATTAAGCCTGTAACTGGTGACCATATTACCGACCCTCCTAAAAATCCTTTCTATTTACCAGACCCATCCAATATTAAAAAAGATGTAGAGTATGACCCTGTATCTGGGAAATATTTGGTTACAGAAAAGGTAGGGGATGTAAATATTAAAGAGCCTCAATATCTCACCTACGATGAATATTTGAAATACACTGAAAAGCAAGAGCGAGATGATTATTTTAAAAGTCGTTCTAATGCCATTCACTTGATAGAAGAAAAGGGATTACTTCCTCCTATCAATATGAAGAGTAAATTATTGGACCGTCTTTTTGGGGGAACAAAAATAGAAATCAAACCACAGGGGAATTTAGCTATTACATTGGGTGGAAATTCACAGCGAATTGAAAATCCAAATATTCCGGTTCGAAATCGTAAAACTGGGGGGTTCGATTTTGATATGAATATCAATATGAATGTGGTAGGTAAAATTGGAGACAAATTACAACTCGGTATTAAATACAACACCCAATCAGGATTTGATTTTGAAAACCAAATTAAACTCGGTTATCAAGGGCAGGAAGATGATATCGTAAAAGAAATTTCTTTGGGTAATGTGAGCTTACCATTGCCCACTCGACTCATTAATGGTAGTCAGGCTTTGTTTGGTGTAAAAGTAAAATTACAGTTTGGAAGATTAACTTGGACCAGCATTATTTCTCAGCAAAAATCAAAACGCGAAACAGTAGTAGTAGAAAGCGGTGCTCAGCGAACAAATTTTGAAATTAAAGCAGACCAATACGATGAGAATCGTCACTTCTTTTTAGCACAATATTTTAGAGATAAATACGACTACGCTTTATCTTCTTTACCCATTGTAAAATCGGTAGTGAATGTTACTAAAATGGAGGTATGGGTAACCAATAGAAATGGAACTACTCAAAACGTGCGAGATGTAGTAGCATTGGCAGATATAGGAGAAGCAAATCCTTATCACTACACCACAGGACCTAGTGGTTTAAACGATTTGCCAGATAATGGTTCCAACGGTTTGTATGGTCAGTTAGCTGGAAGTCCTAATGGACGTTTTGTAGAAAATACCGTAGGGGAATTGCAAAATTTATTAGGCTTAGAACAAGCGCAAGATTTTGAAAAAACATACGCACGTAAATTACAAACTACAGAGTATACCTTCAATCCATCTTTAGGTTTCTTATCACTAAACACTTCCTTAAATCCCAATGATGTACTAGCTGTGGCATTTCAATATGAAGTGAATGGAAAAGTTTTTCAAGTGGGAGAATTTGCCAATCAAGTACCACCTGATTCCAATACCACCAGCAAAGTTATTTATCTGAAATTATTGAAAGGGACATCCGTTCGTCCGCGCTTACCTTTTTGGAATTTGATGATGAAAAATGTGTACTCATTGGGAGCATACCAAGTAAGCAATGAAGACTTTCGATTAGACATTACTTATAACGATCCGGGTGGTGGAGAAAAGCGCTACATGCCACAAGGTGGTTTAAAAGGAATTCCTCTTTTAAAAGTTTTGAATTTAGATAATGTGAATGTGAATAACGATCAGCAGCCCGATGGGCTCTATGACTTTATTCCTGGGGTTACTATTATACCACAAAATGGAAGAATTATTTTTCCAGTAAAGGAACCTTTTGGTGATAATTTGAGAGGAGCCTTCAAAAGAAGTGGAACTGCTGATCAGATTACTGACCAATATATTTATGACCAGTTATATGATTCCACAAAGTTTGTGGCGCAGCAGTTTCCTGAGTTTAACCGTTTTGTAATTCGTGGGCAATATAAGGGAAGTAATACTCGCGAAATTTCTTTAGGAGGAATAAATATTCCGAAAGGTTCTGTGAGAATATCGGTAGGGGGGCAGCAATTAAAAGAAGATAAAGACTATACTGTTGATTATAACTTAGGAAAGGTAACTATACTAGACCAAGGGGTAATGAATTCTGGACAACAGATTAAAATTGATTTCGAAAACAATAATCAATTTGGCTTTCAGCAACGAAATTTAATGGGAACTCGTTTAGACTATCGGGTTAATAAAAAATTTAATATTGGCGGAACAGTAATGCGTATGTCTGAGCGCCCATTTACGCAAAAAGTAAATTTGGGAGAAGACCCTATATCTAACACCATAGTAGGTTTAGATGTAAAATATGAAACCAATGCACCTTGGTTGACAAAAGCATTGGATGCACTGCCAGTTTATTCTACAAAGGAAATGTCTACCATTTCAGCATATGGAGAATTTGCTCATCTTTTTCCAGGCCACCAAAAGGCAATTAACGGTACCGACAAACAAGGACAGGTTTATGTAGATGATTTTGAAGGAGCAGTAACTGGTTATGATTTGAAGCAACCCACCACAGCTTGGAAGTTAGCTTCTACTCCTCGTAACTCACCAGGACCTGATGGAAAAGTACTTTTCCCAGAAGCTAATTTTGTTGGCGATTTGAGGTACGGTTACAACCGTGCAAAACTAGCATGGTATAGAATTGACAACTCTTTCTTTTCTCAAAACCTAGCACCTGCTGTAGTTTGGGGTAGGCAAGATTTATTAAACGACCATTATTCAAGATTGATTCGTCAGAAAGAAGTTTTCCCCAATAAACCTGTACAAACATTAGATGCCAATATTTACAGTTTTGATTTGGGTTACTACCCAAGAGAAAGAGGACCTTATAATTATGAGTCGAGTGCGAATATTACTCCGGGCATTTCATCGGGGGTCAATGCAGATGGAAGTTTAAAAGACCCTGAAACACGTTGGGGAGGTATTATGCGATCATTAGATAATACCGATTTGGAAGCTACAAATGTGGAGTTCATTGAGTTTTGGATGATGGATCCATTCTTAAAACATCCTACCAGCCCAGGGGGAAAATTGTATATCAACTTAGGAAATGTTTCAGAAGATATTTTGCGTGATTCAAGAATGCAATTTGAAAATGGATTATCGAAAGATAAAAATACCATGGATAAAACTGCTTGGGGACAAGTGCCTAAGTTGCCACCTTTGGTAAATGCATTTGATAACGACCCTAACAATAGAACCACACAAGATGTAGGGTTTGATGGATTGGGAGACCAAGAAGAAAGAGATAGTTTGCAAAATACATTTTTAAATAACATCACTTTTATGAATAGTGATGCTCAACTAAAATTGACAGATGACCCTTCTTCAGATGATTATCATTTCTTTGGAAAAACAGAATCGTTTTTTGATAATGAACCCAATATTTTAAATCGCTACAAATATTACAACGGCCCAGATGGTAACTCTCCCAATCAAGGAAATAATAATGTAAGCAATTCGGGAACCAGCTTGCCAGATGCAGAAGATTTGAATAGAGATAATACCTTAAATGAAAACGAAGAATACTTCCAATATCGGATAGATATGTCTCCTGGAATGGATGTTGGAAATAACAAATACATTGTTTCTAAAGTTGAAAATGCAGGGGTAGACGGAAATAATACTCCTGTTACTTGGTATCAATTTAGAGTGCCTATTCGTAATTACGATAACAAGGTAGGTGGGATTCCCGACTTTAAATCTATTCAATTCATGCGTATGTTTATGCACGGCTGGGGTGGAATAGATACAGCTGTAATACTTCGTTTTGCCACTTTAGATTTGATTCGTAACCAATGGAGAACTTACAATTTACCTATAGACCCAGGTTCTGAAAATACACCTATTGATAATGACCAATCCACTTACTTTAATGTATCCAGAGCGAGTATAGAAGAGAACAGTAGCAAGACTCCAGTGAATTATATTTTGCCTCCAGGGATAGAAAGAACACAAGCGATCGGCTCGCAAACCAATACATTTGTTCAACAAAATGAGCAAGCACTTTCAGCAAAAGTTTGTGGGTTAACGGACGGAAAATCGAGAGCTGTATTTAAAAATTTGACCTTAGATATTAGAAGATACAAGCGTGTGAAAATGTTTGTTCACGCCAATAGAGTAGAAGGTGAAACCGCAGTGAAAGATGGTGAGGTGACTGCTTTTGTACGCCTAGGTTCCGACTTTAAAGACAATTACTATCAGTACGAAATACCGCTTCACATGACTCCCGATAGAAGCGATTACAAAAGTGAAAATGCAGCAGATAGAGACTCGGTATGGCCTGCAGCAAATAATGTAGATATAAGTTTAGAGGATTTGGTGAATTTAAAAATTCAACGGAACAGCAATGCGGGCTACCCTCGAAATGTACCCTTTACTATCACCGTTAACAATCGCATTTTAACTATAGTCGGAAATCCAGATATAGGAAGTCTAAAGACAGTAATGTTAGGTATAAAAAATCCATTAAAGGGTGATGTGAGTAACCCGAGAACAGATGATGATGGTTTAGCAAAATGTGTGGAGGTGTGGTTTAATGAATTGCGAGTTTCAGAATTTGATGAAAGGGGAGGTACTGCTGCAGTAGCAGATGTAGCTATAAAATTAGCAGACTTAGGAAAATTGAATCTCTCTGGAGGTATGCATACGCGCGGTTTTGGGCAGATAGAGCAACGAATAGATCAGCGTTACAAAGATAATTTATACCAATATGCCGTTTCTTCTAATTTAGAATTGGGTAAATTTTTCCCTGCCAAATGGGGTGTACGTTTGCCGTTTTATGGAAGTATAGCGCAGACCTTTAGTGCACCAGAGTTTGATCCTTTCCAATTAGACATTCCTACCGAACTACAAGAGAAACAATTAAAAGGCGATTCTTTAAAGGAATACAAAAAAACGATTCAGACCAGAAGCACTCGAAGTGGTTATAATTTCTCTGGAGTGCGCATTATGCCTCAGACAAAGGCCACCAGACCTCATATTTACGACCCAGGTAATTTTAGTTTTACGTATGCCTATAACAAAGTTTTGCTGAGCGATCCTTTTGTGCAAAAAAATTCACGAGAGACTTATCTTGGTCAAATAGGGTGGAACTTTGCACCACAATCAAAAGAGTTTTTCCCTTTCAAAAAGATAATTAAAAGCAAGTCTAAGTGGCTCGATTTAATCCGCGACTTCAACTTTAATTTGATGCCAGCGACCATGAGTTTCAATACCGATTTGAATCGAGATTATCAGATTATACAATTAAGGGCATTGGGTGGAAGTGATTACAACATTCCTGCTACTTACAATAAGTCATTTAGATGGAGCAGAGTTTATGGTTTTAAATACAGCCCTTTTAAATCGCTAAGTTTCGATTACGGAGCTACTAATCTTTCCAGAATAGATGAACCAGACGGGGCAATAGATTCCAAGGAAAAGAAAAATGTGATATGGAATAATTTTAAACAAGGTGGAAGAAATACCAATTTCTCCCAAAACATGAGTATCAATTATACCCTGCCACTCAATAAAATTCCACTCTTCGATTTTGTGACAGCTAATGTAGGGTATAGCACTACTTATGGTTGGGTAGCTTCTTCGTTAGTGCGCGATTCTGCTACTGGAAATCTGGTTGCAAATCCACTGGGGAACATTATTAATAACTCTCAAAATGACAGAGGTAAAGTAGACTTGAATTTCAAAAAAATATACGACAAAGTACCTTTCTTAAAAACCTATAATTCCCCTAATCCAAATTTAGGAGATAAAAAAGAGAATGATAAGAAGCGAGATGCTGTAAAAAAAGCTAGAGAAAAAATATTAGAAGATATAGATAAACTTAAACGCAAAAAAGAAGAGCTGAAAGCTAGTATTGACAAGCTAAAAACAGATGGTAGTTTAGCAGACTCTGTTCGTACTCAGCGAATCAAAGTAATTAAAAAGGATATTAAAAATACGCGCAAACAGATTCGTCAAAAACGAAAAGATTACAATCAAAAACAATATCCAGCCAATACGTTTATCTCTATCATTATGCGACCATTGCTTTCACTTAAAAAAGTGACAGTAGAATATAAGGAAACAAAGTCGACAGTGTTGCCTGGTTTTATGCCATCTACTCAATTAATTGGAAACGATATAAAACGTGCAGCCCCTGGCTATGATTTTTCTTTTGGAAATCAGCCAGGAGATAAGTTATTTGGAAATTTTGATAGAAATGCTCGCAATGCATGGTTAGATAGAGCAGCTGCAAAAGGTTGGATTACTGCAGATACATTATTGAATCAGAAGTTTGTGCAAACCCGCCAAACCCGCTTAGATATTACAGCCAGCTTTGAGCCGTTTACCGATTTGAAAGTAGATTTGAATTTGTTTAAAGATTTGAAGTCAGTTCTTCAAAAAAATTAGATTTGAATTTGTTTAAAGATTACTCAGTTCACACAAAGTCAGTTCTTCAAAAAAATTAGTGATGGTGGAAATACATTCATTTAAATGAGATGGAAATAGGTTCATACAGTATTTCTTACGTGCCAGTAAATACATTCTTTAAAAAGACAGAAGCCAATGGTAATAATGAAACGTATAAGACATTTGAAAAGAACAGAGAAATAATTTCAGCAAGATTAGCAGCACAGAATCCAAACTCTGTTGGTCAATATTATAACCCGAGCGATTCTGCCACCAATGCAGCATACAAAGCTGGCTATGGACCTAAATCACAGGATGTTTTGATTCCCGCGTTTTTAGCTGCCTACACAGGGCAAGATGCCAACAAAGTTAATTTGAACCCTTTTAAAGCAATGCCTATTCCTAACTGGAGAATTTCTTACAATGGGTTGACTAAAATTAAATGGCTCCAAGGAATTTTCACCAATTTCAATATTACACACGCTTATACCTCTACCCTCACTGTCAATAGTTTCCAGACCAATTTGCAAGCTCAAACAGATGCCAATGGAAAACAATTAGCGAAGGATAGTTTGAATGGAAACTTCTTCTCTGGTTACACCATGCCGAGCATTGTTATGAATGAACAATTTTCACCTTTGATAGGAATAGACATGACTTTCAAAAATAATATCAGTGCTCGATTTGATTATAAAAAATCTAGAACGATGTCGATTGGGTTTTCAGATTATCAATTGATAGAAAATAAATCTACTACTATTACAGCTGGTGCTGGTATATACTATTAGGGGCTTGAAATTGCCTATTAAATTTAAAGGCAAGCCACTTAAGCTAGATAACGATTTGAAGTTCCGGGTAGATTTTTCTTATCGCGATGGAATAGTTGTGAATCATAGAATAGATAATTTTACACCACAGATTACAAGTGGTAGTACCAATATTACGGTGAGTCCAGCCATTGATTATGTAATTAGCAATCGTATGAATATTCGCGTGTTTGTAGATTACAACAAAACGATTCCTAAAATTTCTTCAGGCTTCACGACTACCAATATTAAAGGGGGATTGATGCTACGGTTCTCATTGGTTGATTAAGAATAGCTTTAACTCATTGGCTATTTCTAATGTTTCATTTGCATACTAAATCAATTAATGTATTTTTGATAAAAATTAAAAAACTATGAATTTTCCAGCAGATTTAAAGTATAGCAAAGAACATGAGTGGGTGCGCGTAGAAAGCACTACAGGTATTATAGGAATTACTGATTTTGCACAAAAGGAATTGGGTGATATTGTGTATGTAGATATCAATACAATTGGAGATAGTTTGGCAAAGGATGCTATTTTTGGAACGGTAGAAGCAGTAAAGACTGTATCAGATTTATTTTTACCAGTGGCGGAAAATATTGGAGCAAAACAAAGGCTTAGATGCTAATCCAGAGGCGGTAAATAAGGATCCTTACAATGAGGGATGGATAGTAAAAGTAGAAATTACAAATCCTGCCGACTTAGATTTGTTGATGGATGCAGAAGCTTACAAAAAACACATTGGAGCATAATCTTTCAAACTTGAAATTATTTTTAAAATATAATTGGCCGTCCATTTTATGGGCGGCTTTTATTTTGGTGGCATCTTTACTTCCTACTCGAAACCTACCAGAGGTAAGGGTTTCAGATAAGTTGGTGCACGGAAGTATTTATACAATTTTGTTTTTACTCACTTACTTTTGTTGGAAATATCAACCGAATATTTTGTTTCTGAAGCAAAAAGCTACTACTGTTTTAATGTTAGCAGTTCCACTATTTGGTTTCATTATAGAAGTGCTACAAGGCACATGTACCACTACTCGCTATTTCGATTGGTGGGATGTCCTAGCAAATACGGCAGGAGCATTGATTGGGCTTTTGTTGATTCACTTGCTCAAAACTTTTCATTTTTTTGAGAAACTATAAGCGGTAGTTTCGCTACTTTTACTACGAATGAAAAAAATATTCTTTCTTCTCTCTTTTTACTTTTTGTTTTTACTTTTTGTTTTGCTCAAAAGGGAAGAGATGAGACCCTTGCAAATAGTTATTTTCAAAATGGGGAATTTGAAAAAGCTGCTGATTTGTATCAGCAACTTTGGGAGAAAAGCAATTTCGATTTGCAATTTTACACCTCACTTTTCAGAAGTTATTTACAGTTGAAAAAATTTGATGAGGCGAGAAAGTAGTGAAAAAAGGAAATAAGGAATACAGCGATAACCCACATTACACAATCGATTTAGGCTTTTTGTATAAAGAAAAAAGAAAAGGGGGAACTATCTAAGTCTAAAGAAGCCTACGAAAAAGTTATAAAAGCACTCCGCCCAAATGCGAAATATCTGTTTACAACCAATGCTTTTAAAGCATATCGTGAGTCTGATTATGAAATAGCGGTGTATGAAAAAGCAGATAAATTATTTAAAGGCAATGCCGACTTTTCATATGAATTGGCGAATGCATACAACAACAAAGGCGATTACAACACAGCTGCTAAAAACTTTATAGAGAATATTGAGCGTCATCCCGAAAATCAGCAACTTATAAAAAATCAAATTCAAACGGGGAAGGATGCTGAAAAGCTAATGGCACAGCTCGAAACCCAGTTATATGGCAAACTTCAAAAAAATTCAGATAACGAAAACTATGTAGATTTCCTGACTTGGATTTATGTTCAGAATAAAGATTTTGAAGGTGCTCTAGTGCAAATGAAAGCATTAGATAAACGCAGAAATGAAAATGGATACAGAGTACTTAATATTGCCAGAATGGCGCAAACAGAAGGGGCTTATGACGATGCGGTGAAAGGCTTTGAGTATGTAGCAAATAAAGACCCGCGAAGCAATTTATATTTTCAAGCTAAGACAGAATTGCTTTTTTGCAGGAAAGAAAAAATTGCTAAAAACCATTAATTATACTCAAGAGGATTTATGGAAATTTAAAAAAGTTACTTTATTGACGACAATGGAAAGAATAGTAGCACAGCCAATTCGATGAAAGAGTTAGCTGATTTAGAAGGTTTCTATTTGCACGATATAAAATCTGCAATTCAACATTGTGAAGAGGTGGTGAATATGTCTGGTATAGCACAATCTCTAAAGAATCAAAGCAAGCTTTCATTGGGAGATTTTTATTTGATAGATGGAGATGTTTGGGAGTCTACGCTTTTGTATTCACAAGTTGATAAGGAAAAGAAGGATGCGCCACTAGGAGAAGAAGCTCGTTTTAAAAATGCCAAACTTTCCTATTACAAAGGAGATTTCGATTGGGCACAAGAGCAGCTGAAAGTATTGAAGGGCTCTACTTCTGAGCTCATTTCCAATGATGCCATTAACCTCTCCGTTTTTATTATTGACAACTTAGGTATGGATACTACAACGGAAGCAATGGAGCGTTTTGCAAAATCTGATTTGTTCCTATTTCAAAACAAAGATGACGAAGCCAATAAATTGTTAGATACCATTACGTATTTGGTTCCTGGGCACGCTTTGTACGATGATATTGAATTTGCAAAGGCACAAATTTATGTTCGAAAAAGAGAGTTTGAAAAGGCGGTTCCTTTGTTAGAAGACATTTTAAAAAATTACGGAAAAGATTTAAAGGGAGATGATGCTACTTTTCTTTTAGCAGATATTAATGAGCGCGAATTACATAACCTAGAAAGAGCAAAAGAATTATTTAAAGCAATTATTACTGATTACAATAATTCTCTTTTAGTGATAGAAGCCCGCAAAAGATTTAGAGTTTTGCGAGGTGATAAAACGGAATAATTTTTATTTAAACACGAATTTTAGAATGATAATTTACAACGTAACAATTAAGATTGACCTTTCGGTTCACGATGTTTGGTTTAACTGGATGAAGGAGGAGCATATACCCAAAGTATTAGCCACAGGCTGTTTTGTAGACTATAAGATGTACAGAATGTTGGAGGAAGATCAGACTGATGGTATCACTTATGCTATTCAATATTTTGCTAAAGAACTAGCGAACTATTTCGATTACAAAGAAAAATATGCTACTGCTTTGCAGAAAGAAGGAAAAGATTTCTTTCCTGATAAGTTTGTTTCACATAGAACGCTCTTGCGGGAAGTGTAAATAGTTAGATTTTTTTCTTGACAATTTTTTCTAAAAAAAACTGAGGCTCCGTTTCCAGAACCTCAGCTAGGGTTAGACTTGGTATTATTATTTTGCAGGAGGAAGAAGTACTGCATCAATTACGTACACCATTCCATTTGAAGCTGGAACAATTCCTAATACATTTGCATCATTAATTTTTATTTTCCCATCTGCACCTTTGGTTACTTTCACAGACCCTCCATTTACCATACCTATAGACATACCGTCTTTTAGCCACTCTTCTTTAAGCGAACTAGTTGTAACGTGGTATTCTAAAATATTACGTAAATCTTTTTTTGCTTCTGGTTTTAGTAAACCATCTACTGTCCCAGCAGGAAGCTTATCAAAAGCTGCATTGG
>JBGAVP010000058.1:0-5621 GCA_044228065.1 Chitinophagales bacterium
GAGTAGCTCAGTTGGTAGAGCAATAGACTGAAAATCTATGTGTCGGGGGTTCAATTCCCTCCTCAACCACCACCTAAAATGGTCCCTTGTTATATAAATTATAGCAAGGGATTTTTTATTTAACCTATTTTAAAAAATGAAACTAGGTTTTCAATTATGTATTCTATGTCTGAATCACTCAAAGAATTGTACATAGGCAACCTTAATAATCGTTCACTTTCTTTAGTGGTATGCTTGTCATCAGGTAGGTGAAGTCCTAACTTTTTTCCTTGTACAGAAGAGTGAAGAGGAGTGTAATGAAAGGAGCATGAAATCTCTTTTGAATTCAAAAATTTCATTAATGCATCCCGCTCTTTTTTATTGGCACATTTTAAAAAGAAGATATGCGCGTTATGGTTGTACAGTAAAAGTTTTGATGTAAGAAGGTGTTTTATTTTTTCTTCTTGAAAAATAGAATCATACAACTTTTGCCATCTCTCTTTTCGATTATCAGTAATGGTTTCGGTATTTAGTAGTAATGGGTATAAGATAGCAGCATTAAATTCTGAGATGGCAAACTTAGAGCCACGACCTATCCATTCGTAGTATTCCACTTTCTCCTCAGAAAAATCATTTCGGTTCGTTCCGTTTTCAAAACAAACCGCTACTGATTTTTCAAATTTTTCTTTATACAAAAGAACACCACCTTCACCACAACTAATATTTTTTAAGCTATCAAAACTTATACAAGAAAAATCTCCAAAAGAACCTAACGGGATATCCTGAAAAGTAGCTCCTATTCCCTGAGCATTGTCTTCTATTAATACGATGTTTCTTTGCTTACATATTTCTACTATTTTTTCCATTTCACAAGTTACTCCACCATAATGCATGATTACAACAGCTTTCGTTTTGGCTGTAATAGCCGATTCTAAGAGATAGCTATCTATATTCATAGTCTCTGGATCTATATCTTGAAGCACTAATTTAGCTCCTAAATTTGCAAATGAATTTGCAACTCCTACATAACTGAACGATGGCATGATAACTTCATCACCCTCCTGAATATTTATGCTTAAAGCAATCAGCTCCATTGCTTTTGTGCAAGAGGTAACTAATAAGGCTTTGTATTCTGGGTATAATTTTTGAAACCAATTTTCACAAGATTTAGTAAAAGCTTTTTCTGAAATATCCAAAGGGGTTTCAACCAAATAGCTTACGTTTTTTGAGCTATCAGAAGAGGTGACGGAAATGTTAAATGGGATTTTCATTTCTTTTTCAGGAGGTGTATTTGTTATCAGCGAAATTGCAATATATAAAGAAAGATATAAAGCTGTAAGGAAATTAAGGTGGAGTAATTGATGAATGATTTTAGTACAAATAAGAATTCCTCTACATTAACATTTGTGGCTTATAATTAATTTTGGTTTGTCCTTGAATAATGAGCCTAAGGAGTACAATACATTTAGAATAGATCGTTGGTGTTTCGGGATAATATTTCTATTTATCTATATTTGGTAATACTTTGAGATGAGAATATGGCAAAACCTATAAAAAAACCGATACCACCCAATGCTGTCTTTTCTAATGCCAAAAATAAATTTTGGCAAAGGAGATATTTTAATCAGTTAATTATCTTTCTATTTGCTTTCTTATTATTTGCTAATTCTATTCCGAATGATTATAACTTGGATGACGAATTGGTTACTATAAATCATAGGCTCACCTCAAAAGGGATAGTTGCCATCCCTGAAATATTTACCTCTCCTTATTATCAAGATGCATCGGGCTATTCATATGAGTATAGACCTGTTGTACTTGCTTCTTTTGCTCTCGAACATCAATTTTTTGGGGAGAGTGCATTTGTTAGTCATTTTTTTAATGTTGCTCTGTACGGGCTTGCCTGTATATTGCTTTTTCAAATTCTAAACTCCCTTTTCAAAAATTATTCCATATTACTTTCATTCGGCATCACATTTCTTTTCGTGGCTCACCCTGCCCATACGGAAGTGGTTTGTAGTATTAAGAATCGAGATGAAATACTAGGACTTCTTTTCAGTTTTTCTGCATTTTTTATTGCAATAAAAACTGTATTATTAGATAGAAAGTGGCTACTGTTCTTTGTATCCATTTTCTTTGTACTTGCTCTATTGAGCAAGAATACAATGATTCCGTTTGTAGTTATTATTCCTATAGCTCTAATACTTTTGACAGAGTGTGATTTTATTACGATCATAGGAAGTACATTAGCCTTATTGATCCCTACATTCGTTTTTATATCATTTAATAGTAATTCGAATAAGGTTATATTATCCTTAGGATTATTGATACTTATAGTTGGTCTTTATTGTGTAATTAACTTTTCCAAGTTGTTAACACTTATAACATCACTTCCAAAAAAAATTTTCAATAGGGAAAACGATTTAATGTCAAATCACAATTTCCCAAAAGCATCTTTTTCTTTTAATGAAATTCTGCCAGATAGGTCCCTGTTGTTTTCTCCTTATTTGATTCTCATAGTTATACTTACCTCCACATATTATTGGGGGCTTTACAACAAGCATCTCATATTAGTTGGATCATTCTCATTTCTTCTCTTAGTTCTTATTTTGTGGGGAGAAAATAAAATAGCTTACTGGTCGAAAATAATGTTGAATTGTTGTATCGCTTGCACTTATTTAGTATATGGTAGAAACTGGCATGAACAAAATGTACTACCATATGAAGTTTTATACAACTGCATTTTATTTATTTATGCCTTTTATCAATTTGCATTTAGAACTCCCCAAAGCACAATACCTTCTTTAGTGTTTTTACTTTTTATAATATTTGACGGAGTTTACAATAAAAATGTTTCAGTTGTCTTTTTGACTATACTAGGTATCCTGACTTTAACAATTTCAACATCAAAAAACAAAATATGGATTGTGGGTATTTGTATTTGGCTAATTGGAATATTAAGTAATGTAGTAGAATGTTTTTTTACAAAATACTTACCTACACCATATTTTTTTGATAACTCGTTAAAGTTGTTTATTGATCCGATATGGAGTGCATTCATTTTACTTTCATTCACTTTTAAGAAAGGAAATAAATACATCGTTTCTCTTTATGCCTTTTTAGTACTTGTTCTATTTAATATGGATCATCTAGGTTACAATAGTCCCATCAACTATCGTATGGCAACTAGTAGAATGATTGTATCGAGTAACAATGTCAATCTTAATGTTATTTCAAACACTCAAGTAAGACCTCTAAATTATGTAGAAGAATGTATAGACATAAATACACCTCTTGCAATTAAAATGGGGACCTCTCTTCAAATTATTGGCAATTATTTGTATCGAGTAACAATGTCAATCTTAATGTTATTTCAAACACTCAAGTAAGACCTCTAAATTATGTAGAAGAATGTATAGACATAAATACACCTCTTGCAATTAAAATGGGGACCTCTCTTCAAATTATTGGCAATTATTTTTGTAAAGTAATATTACCTTACCCTTTGTCGTTTTATTACGGTTACAAATTTATTCAACCTCAAAAAATTACCGAGACCATCCCTTTGGTAAGTCTAATTCTTCATTTCTGCCTACTGTTCATTTCGCTCTTCTTTTTGAAGAAAGATCCACCACTTAGTTTTGGGCTTTTTATTTATTTAATTTCTGTCATTGCATTTTCAAATTTCTTAATACCTCTTCCTGGAATGTTTGCAGATAGATTTCTTCTTTTACCTTCTTTAGGTTGGGTAATAGTGCTCGGAATAATTCTTTATAAAATCGGAAATTTTTCTATTGACTCACCTCTTTCTTGGAAGGCAACTGCTGCCCCTGCAAAATTTATTTTCCTTACCATTATGATCGGTTACTCCCTACTCACTTTCTCAAGAAATATGGATTGGAAAAATTATTTGACATTATTTAGAAAAGACATCAACTATGTAAGTAACTCCTCTCAAGCTCACAACCTATTAGCAATAAGGCTGATGAAGACTTCATTTGATACAAATATAGAAAGTGAACAGATGGCATTGCGTCAAGAGGGGCTTCAACACTTCAAGGAGGCCGTTCGAATTTATCCCAATTTTTTTAATGCTAATTACGATCTTGCTCGTACCTATTTATTGTTGAATCAACCAGATAGTGCTGTTGGTTTTTTGAAAAAAACAGTTGAGTTAGATTCAAATTTTACGGATGCTTCGGTTGTTTTGGGGGATTTATTGTTTCAACGAAACAGATTAGAAGAGGCTAAATCTTATTATGAAATAGTAGTTAAACTGCAACCAAATTTGTTTACAGGATATGAAAAGTTAGGGGTAGTTTATTACAATCAAAAAAACTTTGCCAAAGCAATTGAAATAACAAAAGTGGCAGTTGAAAAAATGCCTAACAACCCTCAGCCTTATATTTCTTTAGCTAAGATTTACAATGCGGCATCTAAACGAGATAGCACTCAACTTTGGTTGAAAAAGGCATTGCTAATAGCACCTGGAAATGTAGAAGCGCAAAGTCTTTTAGCTGATTAAAAAAAATAATATTATTAGACAAATATGAAAGATTCAACTTTAATTAGTAAACAGTAAAATGGCTTATAATCAACATCCTAAAATAATATCGTCTGGGCCATTGAGTTTTGTGAATTATTGTAAAGAAATTGGCCAATATCACCACCTGATTTGGGTGTTTGCATATCAGGAATTAAAAATAGTTTATGCTCAGACTTATTTAGGAATATTTTGGGCAGTCATTCGCCCTCTTTTTACACTTTTAGTATTTACTCTTATTTTTAGAAATTTTCTACATGTTTCTACACATGCTCCTTACCATTTATTCGCATTTACAGGGATGATTGCTTGGAATTTTTTTTCACAAATTGTTAGCAACGCATCCTCGGCTATTATTCAAAAGCAATCGTTAATACGGAAAATGTATTTTCCCAAAATAATTTTACCACTATCAAAAATTGTTGTATTGGCAGTGGAAACAGGAATCTCTCTTTTGATACTGATGTCATTTTTATTGTTTGAAAGGGTATGTATTGGATTTCAGATTTTATCACTTCCGTTTTTCATATTACTTACTTTTTTTTGTGGCTTTGCTGTTGCTATTTGGATGAATGCGTTGAACATAAAATTTCGAGATTTAAATCAAATTGTGCCATCTGTTGTAGGTATTGCTATTTGGATTACACCAGTATTCTACCCTACTACCATTATACCAGAGCAATATGATTTTTTTGTTTATGCTAATCCAATGGCGGGTATTATAAAAGGGTATAGGTTTGCTATTCTTGGGGAGGGTTTTCCAGAATGGCAGTATTGGGTATCTATTTTAATTACTGTTGTTGTTTCCTTAGTGGGAACATGGTATCTTTCTCGAGTGGAAAATGAAATGGTGGATTATATATAACAGCTAAATTTGTATAACCACACTATTAAGCCTTCCTTAACTTGTTTCACTGCGTCATAGTTTCTAGTTTGCTATCTCCAACATAGAAGTATTCGAATAGATGCATGCAAACCGTTTGCTTTTACAATTAAAGTTTTACAAGTTTGTAAAAAAGATAAGATGAAACATAGACTGTTACAGTTCTTATGGGTAATATTTATTGTCGAATTCACATTACGATTAGGGCTTGTTTTA
>JBGAVP010000059.1:0-5598 GCA_044228065.1 Chitinophagales bacterium
ATAATTCTTGAAATACTTACTGACTTCATCATAAGAAAAATTATAAAACTGCTGTATCGTTACGCAAGCTTATGAAGCAAGATTCGATTTTTGTTTATTAGCATAGCGTTCATTTATTAAAACTATTTAATGAGAAAGAATTAATATAGCAGCACCTAGTCATACCAATAAGGCTCTTTGTTGTAAGCCATTTGCCGAATGTTTTCTAATACGCGCTTCATGTAGGTTTTCCAAAACAATTTTGCAAATAACCAACCAAAGGGATAAAACAATACGCTGTTTGAATACAAGGTATAGGTGTATTCTATTAATATTTTATCCTTTTCTATTTCTGTGGTTTTCCACTCCCCTACAAATTTGTAAAACCCCAGCATCCATGCTTGAAAATCGCTCACCTCTATTTTCCAATACTTGTTTTCTATTCGCTCTATCACTTTATCTACCGAAGCAAAACCTCCTTTTTGAGTGAGCGATTTGCTGGCATATATCTTTTTACTAGAGCCAGGCTTCCCCCAGTCCTCATCATCTGTACTATGAGTTATTTTAGGCATTACCAAAAACCCTGTATGCACTTTAGCTACATCGCAAAGCATGGGGGTTTTAAATGCCCGCTCTAGCGAACAATTGTACACAGCAGTTACCCTCACTTTTATTTCCATATCTAAGCAGTTCGCGCTATTTATATCAAACTTAAAATAAACACAATTTTTTAAAAGAAAGCAATCACACCTAAGCTATTGGAGAATGCTTCGTTCACCACTTCACTGCACCACTTGCTAGACTAGTAAATGAAGTTTGTAACAGCCAAAAAAATAAATACAAAGCTATACTACGTTAAGCTTAAAGAAGAGAAGGACTTTGTAAAGCCTATTTACCTAATACCATCTTTTCAGTGAAAAACTGATTGCCGACTTTCATCTTTACCAAATAAATGGCTTTAGGCAATGAACCAATTGCTATTTGCTGTTGAGGTTGGTAAACTGTTTCGTTTAAAACAACATTTCCCACCATATCTACTATAGAGACTTGCGCATAGTCAGATACTTTGTTATTTGAAAAAACAAAAAGCAATGCATTTTCATTTGGCTGATAAGTACAAGTTAAGGCTCTTTCATTTTCAACGGCAACTATGCTATTAGCCGATGCTGTATCGGCCCATGTTTGTTTAAGTGCAATGGAAAGAGTAGCATCTTTACTAAAAGATACAGGCTTTCCAAAACGATCTTTCATAGTACTTTTATTGTTATTCCCAGGATGTTGAATAGATAAAAATAGATACTTGCCATCAGGTGAAAAAGTAATACCGGTGGATTCAGAGCCATCGGGTACATTACAAAATACAGAAATTTGAGGAACACTAGCAGTATGATTCGGTTTCACTACCCAAACATGATTATCTCCTCCATCTTGAGTAATCCAAAGATTACCTTGATTATCAAAACAGAGATTATCAGGCGAGTTGAAAGAAACGCTGTGGTTAACAGTTCCATCATTGATAGTATAATTAGCATTTTCAACAAAAACTCCGAAATCAGAAATAGAACTGCCGTTATCTTGCAGTTTATATACACGACCTTCAGATGTAGCCGTATAATAAATCTTACCATCAGGACCTATTTCTACATCTTCTATTCGTCCAAAAGTACTGGCACCTGCAGCAGTAGCTGCTGCATTAATACCATTTCGCTCCGCTTTGGATGTATTAGGAATAGGAAGCCAAGTACCACTGCTACCCGTTACTTGCATTACATAAAGAGTTCCCGCGTTTAACTTTTCAGCTACGTTCGCTACAAATTTGTAAAGATGTCCATCACTGGTTTCGCGTCCGAAGTAGACTGTTTTTCTATCACTGGCTATACATACATTTTCATATTTATTCTTACCCAATGCCCATAGTTTGTCGGCTTTAGTATCTCCATCTTGATCTATAGCTTTCCTGGTTACAGGGTCTATTTCTATTGCCCAGCCATAGTCCTCGTATCCATCAGCATTTCCGTCTACACTAATATCGTTTTCTTCGCACGTAATCATAGTTCCCCAGGGGGTAATGGTACCCGAGCAATTGGCTAAGGTGCTCAACCCTCCAAAATCTACATTACCAGATTCAATAGTTTCCCATTTATTGCTTGTATTGCGTTTTATTTCCAAGACACAAACTCCGCCTGGCAAACTCTCTGAGTTTATACAAAGGTAACCATGTTTAGAGCTGCCATTGATAGCACGGTAGCCAGAAAAATCACTATTAATCCCCTTTGTACCACCTAGGGTAAGAGCGTCTCCGCCCTCTATTAACACCTGAAAATCGTGGGTGGAAGGAATGTATAAATTAGGGTCAAAGCTTGTTATGACTGGATTTACAGAGGTAAAATCTGCAATATTATTTTGGGCAATAGCACTGGCCGAAAATAGGGCAACAATTAGGGTGTGTATCGTTTTTTTCATTTGCCAAATTAATCAAACAAACATTATGTATATATTAAGAAAATAAAAAGTACGCAATAATTTTGAAAACTTCTACCAGTGGGGGAATAGCTAGACTTCCCTTCGTTATATAAGCACAATGAGCACCACTGAATCAATATTTTTCAATTTACAATTCTACTTTATAATTGGGGTCAAAGTCTACCGTCCACTCTATGCCGTATTTATCTCTAAACATGCCAAAGTAAGAACCCCAGGGACTGTCTTCTAAAGGCATTTCTATTTGCCCACCTGCTGTAAGTCCATTAAATAAATGCTCGGCTTCTTCTCTGCTGGCAGCACTTACAGATATTTTACTTCTGTTTTCGTTTTCATTTACCCTTCCTAATACTTCAGGAACATCATTCCCCATTAAAACGTTTCTGCCTATGGGTAAGGCAATGTGCATTATCTTATCTGCTTCCTGTTCTGATACAGGAAATTCAGGGCTTGCAAGGTCTTTGAAACGGATCACCTTTACGAACTCTCCACCAAATACCGATTGGTAAAAGTGGAATGCTTCTTCTGCATTCCCATTGAAATTGATGTAAGGATTAATTTGTGCCATAATCTTATTTTAATTTTTGTTTGTTGCTAAAAAATATAGTCGTTACGCAAAAGCTAAACTTGCTATAGCTGCGTTTTTCATTTTCGTTTCATTTCAAAATGTTCCAATAAGTAGTAATTCCAAATGCCTTTTCTAGCTTTAATTTCTACACAATATTCTTTGATGTTTACTTCTGAATAATCTTTAATAAACTGATTGCTTACATTTATTGTTTGTCTATTCTTATTAAAAATAAAACTTAAATAGTTTGATTTCTTGGTTGTCCAAACCTCTAAAGTTTCACAATTAAATGTTTCATTATTATTCTGTTTAGCAGTTGTGTAATTTACATAATCCCAACTCATCTTTGCTAATTGTCCAAAACTTAAATATGAAAATATTAGACCTTGTATCAAATAAGATAAAGTCATAAATGTCCATAAAACAAATCCTTTATTTCTCGAAAATTTATCTATTAAAAATTGTTTTCGATAAATTCCTAAAATCACTATTCCAATAAGTGTGGGTAAAAGAAAAATGTAAACCCAATATTTATAGTCCTTTCCAATGGTATTTGGTTCTATAAAATAATAGTAACCTATTCCAAAAATCATTAGTCCGATTAATATTCGGTAATGTATTTTGTCAAGTTTTTTTTCTTGTAGTATAGTCTGTTTTTTTTCTTTAAATTTTCTCTGTTTCACTTATTTCTTGTAGGTTATACAAAATTAGCGCTCTTAGTGATGCCCTTCGGGGCATCACTAAGATTAGATAAAAATAAACTCTCTAATTTATGAAGCATCTTCTTTCTATACATTTGCCAGTACAAATGGCTTTTTACCTTTAGTTTAACCTGCCTTTCAGAACATGTCGAACAGCTGAACATGTCGAACAGCAGATAATATGAAACATAAGTCACGAAGTGAAACGTAGTTTAAGTCTGATTTGGTTAAGTAAAGCTATAGAAATTTCGTCTTTGGTTTGCATAATAGCTCCCAGAGTTCCATCAATAGTAGCTTGATTTACACCAGTCATGGTAATTTCATCTTTACCTATTTTGTCTAATAGTTTTGCTAGACCTGCTCTTAATTTGAGAAGTTCTTCATTTGCTTTATCAGGTTCATGTTTTAATTTAAAAATATAATAACCTGTCAAGTATGTATTAGAAGCAAGCCAAAGCATTATAGATATTGGTTTATTGTCATCCCAATATCTTAAAGCATCTTGTGTTCTTGTAATGTAAGTCTCAAAATTAAGTTGTCCTCTTGTTTCTTCTAAATAATTTTGGTATTTGCTATTGCTTTCATTTTGGTCATGTTTGTATCTTAGTATTTCCTTCCTGATGGTTTCAAGTTCATCTTTTCCGATTCTCCAAGATGCAACTGTAAGGATTGTAACTGTCACACCAAAGATAAAGAGGATTAAATTAGTGTCATGTTCCTGTTGTCTAATGTAACTATCTTCCCTGAATCTTTGCATTTCTAAGTAATGAGTAGTTTGGCTGTCACAATAGAAGTAATGAGAAGTGTTGTTGCCAATAGTTTCAATTCTTGAATTTAAATGTTCAGTTCTATTATAGAAATAAATAGAAAATAAAATCAGAACTATTGTTACAAGAAAGTTTAAATATTTAGTCATAAGTAGTAAAATAAAAAAATTAAATAAACAAGCACAACACTCTCTAAAATTAAAGTTGCTGCTATCTTTGGTATAGGGTATGTTTTCTTTCTAAAAACAGCCTCCTACCTCCTAATTATACGAATATAGGCGGAAGTTTCTTGTTTTTTGCCTCTCTGAACAGTTAAAAGCAAAAGGTGGGTTCCGTCAACCAAATGGTAAATTCCGTCCACCAATTAGTGAATCCTTTCCACCAAATGGTAGATTCCGTTCACCAAGGTGTTTTTCTCAAGAATACCTTAGTGGATGAAAACTACTAAATGGTGAAACCATTCCACCAAATGGTGAGTTATTTCTACCAATTGGTGGTTTCATTCCACTAATTGGTAAATCATTTCCACCAAATGGTGCGCCATTTCCACTACGGTGCTTTTTTCAAAAATACCCTGTCTCGAGTTTCACAAAGGCGAGGCAGAAAAGGAATACCGCGAGCGCGATAAAACCGAATAAAGAAAGGTTCCTTTTTATCGCTCCACATTACCCTCCCACAGACCAACTGAAAAAACAACAGTTGGTCTTTTTATTTTACAGGATTGCTCTTACTGCCTGTGGTTTATAAAAATTTCATTTGCCACTTTATAAATTTATTATATTTGAAATAACTAAAATACTCTTCATGCGATTGCTGAAATTTTATATTTATCCTCTGGCACTGCTACTGTTTATTTTAACGGTAGGCAGTTGTAAGAAAAAAGATACCGATAGCGGGCAGGCTTCTATTGCGGGCACTTGGATTCCACTAAGCGATACCACCCAAAAATACTTTATAGCCGATGCCAATGGCAGTGCTTATTTTTTATACCAAGGGCCGTATGGTATTCGCGAAAGTATTCAGGCTTTGTATCAGATAAACAGTGAGAGCACGCTGCTGTTGGGTAATTCTGGTAGCTCTGCTGTTACTTACAGCTACAGAA
>JBGAVP010000026.1:0-42918 GCA_044228065.1 Chitinophagales bacterium
TTTCTCCATGCCCATAGAGAAGGTTGCCGAGTGAAACGAGGCGGGATGAGACTATTGGTATTAACCAATCACCTCTTTGTCCAGGTACCGGTTACTACATCATGTGAAGCATCAGAAAAAGTAACGGTGTAGTTAACCGTTAATGTATTACCGTTTATATTACCCGAACCGGTATATACCCTGCCCGCAGCATCGGTACCGTTTGCGGTAAATGTGGTAGATGAAGTTAAAGCAAAATCAATCTCGGAACCGCTAAATCCTGACATGCGACTTACGTGAACGGTAGCGGCTCCGGTAGTTGTCAAAGTAGGTACGTAGGTAAATATACCCAGTGGTGTACCGGCAGTAGAGGCAGTTGTATTATCCGAAGCGGTCCAGCCGGCAGTATTTAAAAACTTAGCCGACCACATGGTATCGCAATGAGCCCCCTGATAACCGTTTTCGCAATTGCACAAGCCGTTGGTAGGGTTGCAGGTTCCGTGTGCTCCGCAATTAGCTGTTTTGCAATAATCAATCATACAGGCTCCTGTTTCTGGGTCGCACGATCCGTTTATTGGGCAGTTAACCCCTTTACATTTATTGGTGCAACCAGGTAAAGTATAAAGGCTCAGTAATAATACAACCGATAATAGAAGGGTATAAGGTTTCATATGGGCTATTTTTTGCAGACAATGATACGAATAAAATGTAAAACACTCCCCGCTTGGCTTAGTCTCCTGACTATGTCAATGTTGAAAAGCACTTCCGCTAGAAGAGAACGCTATTACTAGTTTCCTTTTACTAAAAACCACCACAATGCCACGTAAATAGCTTCAGGTTTTGAGCCTTTTATACTACTGGTAACATCGCTCATTTTGGCAATAGTGCTATTGCTTGAATTTCGGATATCGTTGCCATCGATCTTAAGCACCGTAGAATTGCTGGAATTGCGTATGGTTTTACCATCGCTATCTACTCTTCCTACCGAGCTGTTCGATGCATTGCGTATAGTTTTACCATCGCTATCGATTCTGCCAACCGATGAATTGCCGGAATTGCGCAATGTTTTTCCATCGCTGTCCATTTTAAACTGAGCAGATGCGGTATTGGATATTACGAAAAATAAGAGGGTAGCAAATGTTGCTTTGATTAGCTTTTTCATATTGGATATTTTGTTTAGAATTCTAAAATACAATACTCTTTTTAATATGCTTGCTTTTATACACTTTAGTTGGTGTTTTTTCTTAACGAGCAAAACATTTGTTGCAGAAAAACCCCTGCTCACTGCAACAGCCGCAAAACCTTTGCAGCAATTTTTGGGGACAGTGCTAACTTGAAACATTTGAGCAGTTAATGAACAGACAAAATGTTAACTTTGAAACCTTAAACGACAAAAAAATATGTTTGGAATATCTTACATCAAATTCGATTCAATGACCTATGTCATTCACTTCAAAAACGGACAAGTTGCAAAGGAAGGACGTGGACTTTCGTTCTTTTACTTTGAACCTAACAGTTCTATTGCGGCCATTCCAATGGGCAGCAATGACTTGCCTTTCATTTTCAATGAGACAACGAATGACTATCAAAGTATTTCTATTCAAGGACAAGTAACATACAAAATAGGTAATCCTAAACAATTAGCAGAATTACTTGATTTCACCGTTGACAGCAACGGGACTTACAAGAAAAACGATTCTGAAAAATTAAATCAAAGAATAATAAACGAGGCACAAACTGCAACATCTTCTTTTATTCACGGACTTGGTCTGAAGGAGGCAATCCGTTCTGCAAAGACAATTGAATCAAAAATTACAGAAGGACTTCAAGCATCACAAGCAATTTCAATTCTTGGAATTGAAATTCTAACGGTAAACATTCTTGCAATCAAAGCAACACCCGAAATGGCAAGAGCATTGGAAACAGAAACGAGAGAAAAATTATCGCAAGAGGCAGACCACGCAGTTTACGAACGCAGAAATTTTGCTGTAGAGCAAGAACGTAAAATCAAAGAGAGTGAACTAAATACAGAAATTGCAGTAGAGGAAAAGAAAAAACAAATTGACGAGAAGAAAATGGAAGCAGAAGTTCAAAAAGCCGATAGCGACCGCAAACTTCGCGAGATGAAAGTTCAGGCAGACATTGCAGTTGAGAACCAACGCAAACTCCTTATTGAACAAAAAACAGCCAACGAAAGAAAAGAAGCCGAAACACAAGGTTTTGTAATAGAAACAACTTTGAAACCTTACAAAGACATAGACTGGAAAACCTTAACAGCACTGAATAACAATCCTGACCCTAGATTCAATATTGCACTTGCGTTTAGACAACTTGCAGAAAACGCAGATAAAATTGGTAACTTAAATATCAGCCCCGAACTTTTAGAATCACTACTCAACGACAAGAAAGAGAATAAAAAATGAGTATTGAATACGCAATCATAGTCAAGAACAAAACCCGACTTGAATCTCTGATTGAACGGTTCAATACAAAAGCACAAGCAAAGTTTTATATTGAACGGTCAGGCGGAAATTTTGAGGATTATGAAATTGAAAATTTCAATTTCCATCAATCCCTCTCGTCTGTTCAGCGACAACTTTCAAAAGTCATCAAGAACAAAATTGTTGAACGCAGTTTTCTACCCTCGTTTTTATTCAGTGATAATCAAGTTGTAATTGTAATAGGACAAGACGGTCTTGTTGCAAACACAGCAAAGTATGTAAATGAAATTCCTATTGTAGCAGTTAATCCCGACATTGAACGCTATGACGGTTTTCTGCTCCCTTTTAGCCCCGACAATTTTATTCACGGTATTGAAAATGTAATAGCGGGAAGTTATAACTCTCACACCGCAACACTTGCAGAGGCAAGATTAAATGACGGTCAAAGACTTTTGGCGTTCAACGATTTGTTTATTGGAGCATCTTCCCACGTTTCTGCTCGGTATCAAATATCCTACAGCAAAAAGACAGAGGAACAATCTTCATCAGGCATTATTGTATCTACCCAAGCAGGCTCGACAGGTTGGTTAAGTTCAATATTCAATATGACTTTTGGAATGCAAAAGTTCATAGAGAAAGGCGACACAAAAAAGAAAGTGGCAAAACTAAAAGACAATCAGTTAATGTTTGTAGTGCGTGAGCCATTCCAAAGTAAAAAGACACAAGCCGATTTGACCGCAGGTATTTTGACAGGGCAAACAAAACTTGTAATAGAATCATTTATGCCGACAAATGGTGTAATCTTCTCTGACGGGATTGAGGCTGATTTTTTGAACTTTAACTCTGGTAGTATTGCAACAATTGGAACGGCAAAAGAGAAAGCTAAACTTGTAACACTGGACAAATGAACATAGATAGAAAAAGCAAAACTGCTTCTAATTTAAAGTCTTTTTCATTCTTATATCTTCTCTAAAATTCTATTTTTGTGAAAACCTTCCTCTATTTTGAAAAAGTTTTTTACGAAACAACTGTTGTATAATCTCCTGTTAGCATTAGGAATACTTTTAGTATTGCTTTTTTTAGTATCCTGGGGTTTAAGAGTTTATACCCGACACGGGCAAAGCCTTACCGTACCTGATTTAAAAGGCAAGGTGTACAAAGAAGCTGCTGAGATTTTAGACGACAACAATCTGGATTATGTGATATTGGATTCTTCTTTTGTTACGGGTATGCCTCCTATGGCAGTAGTAGAACAAAACCCCAAGGCAGGTTCTAAAGTAAAATCGGGCAGAACTATTTACCTGACCGTAAATGCCACCAATGCACCTACTACCGAGCTTCCTGATTTGGTGGGCAAGAGTTCTTTTAAATATGCCAAGATGCAGTTAGAGAGTTTTGGATTGCAGGTAGCAGAGCCTATTTATAAGCCAGACCCGCATCAATACGCTGTTTTAGATATGCTAGTGGCGGGGAAATCGGTGAGTAAAAATATGCGTGTGCCTAAGGGTACTTTGGTTACGCTTATAATAGGAGATGGGCTCAATAGTAGTAAGATAAATGTACCTTATTTGATAGGACTGAAGTACGAAGAGGCGTTGTTTAAATTAAAAGGAGAGTACCAGTTAAACACGGGTGCGCTGATAATTGATGATGGATTGACCGATACCCTTAGTGGAATTATATACAAACAGAGCCCGAGTTATGGCGATGGCAATAAGATTCGATTGGGCGAAGAAATTGATTTATGGATAGCGAAGGAATTGCCGGAAGGCATAGAGGTGCATCCGGAATATTACAATGCTGTGCAAGATTCAGTAGAAGAACCTTAATACAACGCTATTTAAATTTAGATACTCTATAATAAAAACTACCTAACTCCGTTTAGCCTCAAATATGCGTTTCCTTTTTACTTATATCGTTTTTGTTTTTTGTACGCAAGCTTTAGTAGCTCAAGAGGTGCTGAGCCCGCTGAATTACAATCCTGCCTTGTATGCTAAAAGCCAGCATACATCGGCTTCTACCAGAGGTAATCATCGTTCGCTTATAGTAGATAAAGGAACTATTTTAATTGAATCTGATACCCTTCAATTGCCGTTTATAGATGATTTTTCTACCAATAGAACCAAGCCCAGAAACTTTAACCAAACCAATATTTACGATTCCATTATAAATGCTTATGGTCCTTGTGATACCGCCAGAAGGGTGACTGTAATTACGGGACGTTTTCATTTGCAGCAGTCATGGGATTACACCTACGACACCATCAATAAAAAAATAGATTCCACTCCCAAAGCGCCTATCACCTTCAAATATTTTGCGGGAAATGATGTGAACTGTTTTTATGCAGGATCGGTATCTACTATGCTTTATCCAGAGTATTATACCTATGTGTTCGATACCATTCACGGCAAAATTATTTCTCAAAAGCTGATGACGAATGATACGATAAACCCTGATACTATTATCACATATGCGCCTCTTTTGTACAAAGCAAAATTAGATGCCAGTACCCTTTGGGTAGATAATTATGCGTATGTAAACAATACCTTGCCTATCAATCCGCCCACCATAGGAGTGGCTACTTTAGATGGTTTGAATGAGAAAGGTTTGCCCTACGATAAAAGTTCCATCAGTAGTTATGGAGTGGCAGATTACTTAACTTCAAAGCCGATAGATTTGAGTAGCTACCGATACAACGATTCGGTGTATTTAAGTTTTTATTACGAAGCGGAAGGCTTAGGTGATTGGCCGAATAAGAAAGATTCTCTGGAAGTAGAATTTCTGAATCAAACCACCAGCAAATGGGATAAAGTGTGGGCTGTGAGAGGCGATACCGTTGCCCCTTCTTTTGATCGTTCGTTTCAGCAGGTGCTCATTCCTATTGTTGATACCAATGCGGTAATCCGTACCTATTTTTACAATACCTTTCAGTTTCGTTTCAAGAATTTGGCATCGCTTACCGGTAATAACGACCACTGGCATATAGACTATGTGCGGTTGAATAAGAATAGAAATTTTCAGGATACGGTCATACAAGATATAGCCATGGTGTATCCTATTCCATCTTTATTAAAAAACTACGAAACCATGCCTGCTAAACAGTTTACAGGTGTAGCAGATTTAGCAGATTCAATTCAGTTGGTTTTTAATAATGTAAATTATGACCAGGCTATTATCAATCCTCCAGCCACCGATGTACGTTCTACAGCAGAAGAGATTTATCCTACCCCCACTGTGTTTACGCCTTTCTACAACAATTTACCAGCCGATATTTTTAGAAGAGTTACCCTGCATCCTGCGGCTGATTACAATGTGCCTACCCCTACAGGAGATAGCATTGTGTTGTATTCGCAAGCTTATCTGGGTGTAAGTAATTCTTTCTATGGAAACGATACGATTAAAAGAACAGATGTTTATACCAATACACTGGCTTATGATGATGGCTCGGCCGAGCGTGCGTATGGTTTAGAAAATTTAGGAATTAAAAAATTCGGGTACGAATTTGATTTGAATACTCCTGATACTTTAGTGGGATATCAAGTGATGTATTCTAATATAGATGTGAATGTATACGATTTGATTTTCTATTTTAATTTGTGGAATAATTTAAAGTTCAATGATCCTGCTTATGTAGATACACCTATATACACGAGCAACAACAGAAAGCCTTATTATATTGATTCTGTAAATGGCTACACCACTTATGTTTTGGATAGTCCATTGCTCATGCAAAAGCATTTCTATTTTGGATGGGCACAAACCGATACAAGAAATCTACAAATTGGCTACGATTTAAATTCTACCAAAGGGGCAGACCACATGTATGTGTTTACCAACGGTACTTGGAAAAAATCTTCCATAGCACAAAAGGGTAGCCCTATGATTCGCCTGCTATTTGGGCATTACAATGGTTTTACTTCGGACATAAAAGAAACTGCTAAGGCTACAGATGTTATAAAAGTGTATCCAAATCCTGCCAGCAACGAACTGCATTTTGTTTTACCAGAGGAAGCACATACTTATGAATTGGAGATTTACAATTCGGTGGGGCAACTGATGCTAAAACAAAATCTTACAGAAACTACGGTAAGCATTCACGAATATTCTAGTGGTATGTATTTGATTCGAGTTCGCGATGTAGATTCCAGCCAAATTTTCCAGAACAAGATTATTAAACAAGGGGAGTAAAGTAACTCTAATTGTAAGTTTGGGCTTATAATTTTTATCTTGTGCCGCTGTGTTTTTAACCTCTTTAGCTTTACTTAATTTCAAGAATCATGAATCGCTGAAACTCGCTTTCAGTCGAAAGATAAACTGTATTATAGGGCAAAACGGAATAGGTAAAACCAATGTGCTGGATGCCATCCACTACGCCTGCCTTACCAAGAGTTATTTTAATGCAGTAGACCAGCAAAACATTTTGTTTGAAAAAGATTTTATGCGTCTGGATGCGGAGGTGGTAATAGCAGGGGAGAAGCTGGAGGTGGTTTGTAAATTGCCTCAAGGAAAGAAAAAAGAATTTTTATTGAACGAAGTGCCTTATAAGCGCATGTCGGAGCATATTGGCAAAATGCCCGTGATTATGATTACGCCAGATGATAACCAATTGATACTGGGAGGTAGTGAGGAGCGCAGAAAGTTTTTAGACAATTCAATATCTCAAATAGAAGATAAGTATTTGAATTTTTTAATGCTGTACAATCAAAACTTAGAGCAGCGAAATGCCCTCTTAAAGCAAGCCGCAGAAAAAAATGTGAGCGCTGATATCGTGTTGCTTTCCCATTACGATGCGCAATTAGAGTTATACGGCAACTATATTTATACGAAGCGAAAAGCAGCTGTGGCAGCACTCTTAGAGCTCTTTCAAAAGTATTACAGTTTTATAAGTTTAGAAAGGGAGATGGTTTCTTTTGAGTACACATCTCAGCTACATGAAAACAGTTTTTCAAAATTATTGTTAGATAACAGAAACCGCGATAAAATTTTGCAACGCACTTCTGTGGGTATTCACAAAGATGATTTGGATTTTAAGATAGGAGAGAATAAAATGCGAAAGTTTGGTTCGCAGGGGCAGCAGAAGTCTTTTATTATTGCGCTTAAATTTGCACAGTACGATTTTATTAAATTTCATAAAACATATAAGCCTTTCTTGTTAATTGATGATATTTTTGATAAACTTGATAAGGAAAGAAGTAATCGTTTGATGGAGTTAGTTTCTGGAGAAAGTTTCGGACAAATATTCATTACCGATACAGATGAGGCTCATATTTTAAATGCACTCGAAAGCAAACAAGATTTATTTGAGATAAAGAAAATATGAAAAAGGGAAATGAAATAACATTAGGCGAAGCTATAGATGAAATGATAGGTACATTGAAACTTAGCAGTGGTTTGTATGAGGCTAAAATTCAAAGCACGTGGGAAGTAGTAATGGGTAAAACAATTGCCCGTTATACAAAAAGTATCAATTTAAAAGGAGGGAAATTGTATTTGACAATAGAATCTGCTCCGCTTAAAAATGAGTTGTTTTATTCTAGAGAAAAAATAAAAGAAATTTTTAATAAAGAGTTGGGAGCAGAGGTAATAAAGGAAGTTTTGATTTATTAAATGTACGACCATTGAAAATTTATAGTTACACAAGTTTGTTGGTTTTGCTTTTGTGTTTTTTGAATGCAGTTCAAGCACAGAATACCCCTGTTTCTGAAACGAGCGGTAAATCTGTGAAACTAGTACAGTACATGATTCGCAAGGGTGATTATGTGATTGCTATTGCTAAAAGATTTCATGTGCCGGTTAAAGAAATCATTAAAATAAACCACTTTAAAGGAAAGGATAAAGTGATTTATCCTGGAAGAAAATTGTGGATACCTGTAACTATAAAAGAGAAGGTATGGTCGCCAGAAACAGCTACTACATTTAATTCATTTTTAACCAAAGAAGATGCTCGACCACGGGAAGATTTTGAGGTAGATATGGATTCTTTAGACGATGAGATAAAAGAAGATTTTGTGACTACATCGGATATGGAAGCAGACTCTATTCAGCGAAATAAAATAGCCAACCATATCCAAAGAATAGAAAATCAGATTAAGTATTTACAATATCGGCTAGACTCTATCAAGAATGCAGATTTGAGTTTTCAGTTTGATGAGAATGATAAGAATTCTATCTTACATAAGATGAAATTGGCGAGAGATCGTTATTACAGCACCGGTCCAATTGGATTACAGATAGATAGTTTAAACGCACTCAAGGCGCATTTAGGAGAAGAAAACGGACGAATTAAAGCACGCCTTTCTGAGTACGAATACCTGCAAGAAAACACTGATTATTTCAGAAGAAAGAAAGAAGGATTGAAGAGTTCTTATACGATTATGAGTGAGCCTGGTAGCCAGATAGCTAATGAAAGTAGTTATTTAAGCAGCGGATTGACTTTAAAGAAAAATAGAAAAGAAGAAAACAGAAAAGAGGAAGAGAAAAAACAACCCCTAGCTACTGAAAAGAGTCAAGAGCAAGAGGCACAAAATAGTGCCACTAATTCTTCTGATAAAAGTTCGCAGCCTACTGAAGAAGCATCAAAACCTGAACAAGGCAATGCAACTACGCAAGAGAAAGGGAATACCAATAGTTCAGTGGAAGCTAAAAACGAGAACAAGAATGCCACAGACGTTTCTTCTAAGGAAAGAACCAATGCAGTAATAGAGTCCATGCCCAATTCCGCTGCCAGCAACGAATTGAAAACAAATGAAGATAAGAAACTGGGAGTGAATAATAATTTTATTCGCTCACAGGGTAATAAACCTTATGTAGCACCACCCTCTTCGAATGCTGTAAAAACGGATGTAAGAAGTCCAGAAAAGGGAGCGTCTAATGAAACCGCTCTGAACTCAAAAACAGAAGCAAGCAAAACTGCATCGGATATCAAAACAGTAGAAACGAGTATCACCAATAGGGAAGTAAATACAACTACAAAAGGAGTGAAGGATGCTTCTTCCAAAGAAGCAGTAAAACCTAAAGTGGAGTCGAATAAAGCATCTGCAAATGTAAATGTAGATACGAAAGGAAGTGTGAATAAGGATGCCAATAGTAATTCAAAAGAGCGTAAAGAAACCGTTGTACCTGCACAAAACACGAACCCTAAACTTAAACAAGTGGATGAGTTAGATGCAGACCCTACGGTTTATCACACCTTAGATACCATATCCTCTTTAAAAAATAAAAATGCTTCTAATTCTATTTACACCGATACGAGTAGATTTTATTTGAGTAATCAAATTGATTCTACTGTTTTAAAACCGAAGCCTGAAAAAGTAAATGACGATCCATTGGCTACCTACAAGACAGATTCCAATTTTATAATGAAAACAGTAGTTATAAAAGACATTACATTTACGGATTATAGAAATAGACCTAAGTATTTGACTCCTGTAGATTCTATACGTAGAATTAAGTCTGAATTTTATTTGATACTTGCTCGCAAAGCATTATCCAAACCCGATTTTAAAGAAGGCGAAAAGTTATTGCGAAAATGTTTAGAGTTAAATCCTAATTACGCTCAGGCTTGGATGTTGCATGCCGACTTATATGCCGCTACTGGCTATCCTGAAAAGGCACTAAAGGAATATACCATCTCTTCCGAAATTGACACTACCAATCCCAAGGTTTTTTATAATATGGCGCTTCTTTTTGGTAGAGCTAATAATACAGATAAAGCTTATCAGTGTTATTCAAGAGCGCTGGAAATAAACGATAAGTATTTATTGGCCTATTTAGGTAGGGCAGCCTTGCTTATAGAACAACGAGATTATTCAGGAGCCATAGATGATTATGATAAAGTAACCGCTATTAATAAATATTATTCCTTGGCATACAAAGGAAGAGGCTTAGCCAAAATGGAAGCACACAATTTTGAAGGGGCTGTTTTGGATTTTAATCAGTATTTAGAAATAGAAGACCCGGATGGTTACATTCTTTATCAAAGAGGAATATCTAAGGTATTATCGAACCAACTTTTGCAAGGCTGTCTTGATTTTTCATCTTCTTTTGAATTGGGATTTAAACAAGCAGAAAAGGCAATTAAAAAGTTCTGTCAATAAAAGTCATTCGAAAAGAATCTCTAAAAAATAAAAGCCACTTCTGATGAAGTGGCTTTTATTTTGATTTCTAGTAAGGGTTAATCTTAGCCTTTGAAAAGTGATTGTAATTTCATAGCCACTCCCATGTCACCTTTTACTTTTATTTTCCCACTCATAAAAGCAGTCATAGGATTAAGATTTCCACTCATCAAAGATTCTAAATCTTCTTGTGATACACCAATGCTACAATCTACTTCTTGATCATCAGTAGATACTACATTCGTATCACCTTTGCCATCAATAACGATAACACTTCCACCAAAATCGAATTTTAATGATTTGCCCAAAACTGGTGCAGATGCTGCTGCTCCTTGTAGTGCAGTTAGAATACTTTCAAATGCCATGATTGTTTGTTTTTAAATGTTTGAATAATTTAGTGAAACAATGATATAAAATGTTTATCAAGCTATTTCATTTTTATCATCATTTTTTGTTACTCATTTTTTCCAATGTTTCTAACCAATACATACTTTGCCATTGTATCTGGTTTGTGCATGGTAAAGCAGGCATTGGCTTTTAGTGCATCATCATAAGGTGTATACCATTTTCCATCTGCTTCTACAGAACCCGATGTGGTTTGTAGTTTTCCAAAATCAACTTGTATATTTATTAAACCTCCTATCACTCCTTCATGAATGTGAGTAGGGTAGAGGAGGCTTGGCTGCATTCCCCAAGCCTCTAGATGCGCATTTGTAATGGTTTTGTCATTTGTTTCTTGGAGGGTTAGGCTTCCTGAAACTCCTGATTTGTCGTAGGTTTGAAGCTGATATACCTTGGTGCGTAAATCTTTTTTACAACTTGAAATTAAGGTGCAAATACAAAGGGCAAAAAGTAGTTTTTTCATAATTTTTGTTTCTACCTTAACGCATGCTTTAATTTTTATTGTGATGCGTCATAGAAAACAATTTCAAAAATTACATGCTTGCATTACTATCCTCTTCCGATACTTTTTTCTTTAAAGGGAAAATTTTTCCGAATTGATAAGTTACCTGGAGGGTGTAATTAGCAGGAGCTTCAATAAAGCCAGGACGAAGTGTATAGGCGTGGTTAGTAAAGTTTTTAGCAATTATAGTTGCCGTTAATTTATCCTTGTAATTATATCCTACGCGAGCATCCAGCACAAAATCACCTTTTGTACCATGTTCATTTCTCCAATCAGCTATTTTGCTTAATTGTTGAATTTGTGGGTCTATCTTTTGCATTCTACCAATATAGATTGCGGTAAAACCTATAATGAAACTTTTGATAGTAGTTTGCACATCGGCTTTTGCAGAGTGGTCTATACGGTAGTTTAGATATTGAGAGTTAGGATTTTTAGGATCCCAATTTAGATTTCTAGGATTCATATAGTTGTAACCTAACAAAAAGTTCAAAGGCACTCCAAATATTTTACCAGTACCAATAGCAGAAAATTCTATTCCCCAAACCTGTGTAGCAGCAATGTTTTTAGCTTGCGCAAAAATAAAATAGCTAGGAGGGATGTTAACTCGAATACTGGAATCAATATCGGATTTCTTTACATTTAAAAATTCTATTTGATTTTTATAACGGGTAAAATAAGCAGAGAGGTCTGCATAGAATACCCATTTACTAATCTTGAAACCTTGTTTTAAGCCTACTTCTGCACTCCAGTTACTTTCTGGTTGAAGTCTGAAGTTAGGTACTGCATAGGCTCCACTTTTAGGCGTTTGAATAAACATTTCAGCAATATCTGGATAGCGATATCCCTGCCCGAAAGATGCTCTCAAAAAAGTAGCTTCTGTGATTTGATAATTTATACCCACATTAAAAATGGGTTTCACGGGAGAATATTTGTAGTGAGCAGAATCTTTATTGGATAAGGTGTTTAGGAAAGTTAACTCATTTTTTGTTCTTACAGTATCGAGCTTGTTGTATTCCAATGAAAATCCAACTTTAATGGTAAATCGCTTATCAAACTTTTTTTCAACTTGTGCAAAAAAGGCAGCATAAGTGGATTGTCTGTTACCAAAAGTGACACTGCTAATTTTTTTATAAGAAGTTCTTAACCCAGTTACAATTTCAACATCTGCTTTTTTGAATTTGCGGCTAAAGAGATATTCGCCATAAATTTTATGGTTGATACTACTGTCTCCTGTGGTGTTATCTTGTCGCACCATATAGTATCCTAATCGAAGACTATGCTTGTTTTCAGCTTTATCGTAATAGTTGATATATGGATTAAAGTTTAAGGCGTATACTTTGGAAACTTGTGAATCTGTAGGGAATAATACATAACTGTTGTTAGTAGGAGTAGCTCCCCAACGAGGTGTTACGCTATTGGTATCATTGTAATCTTTATAGATGAAAAAATCATCAAATTTTTGATAGCCAAAATTGATGGCAGTACCTACGGTAAGGTTTTTTACTTTAGCAGGTGTATATCTTAGCTTTACGTAATTGCGAACTATTAAATTTTTGTTCCACGCAGTATATCCCTGATTTTGTTGATAGCCACCATTATATACAAAATCTAGGTTTTTAAATTTTCTACCGTAAATGTAGCTCACACTTCCCATTACTGGAGGTACTTTTGTTTTACCATTTTTCTTCCAAAAATCAGTAAAACTTGGGTCTTGGTAAGGTTGATACAAACCAATACTGGAATAAATTTTATTAATTACATCTCCTTTTTGTGGGGTGGTAGTGCGTACATTTATAAGCCCACTAAGAGCTTGTGAGCCATGAGGCACAGTAGATGGACCTTTTATAATTTCTAATTGGTCAATGGCTTCTACAGGCATAAATTCCCAGCGTACACTTCCATTCTCTGGGCTTACCATCGGCACATCATCTAGCATTACTAAGGTTCTGTTACTGGTAGCATCGGCAAAACCACTACTACCTCTTATGCTGATAGTTTTTCCTATCATATTTACACCTGGCACTTTATTCACAGCTTCACTTACTCCTTGATTCCCTTGTGTAATATTTTGCCCTTTTAAAACTTCTATAGACTGCATTTCTTGCCCGAATTTCTTTTCAGTTTTACTGCCACTTACTACTACTATATTCATTTCCTTGGCTATATCCGTCATTTTAATATTGACTGTTTTCACCTCACCATCTTTAAAAGTTAAGACATCTACCGTTCTGTTTTGGTAACCTACGTATGTTACTTCTAAGGTAGCACCTCCAGGGGTAGTTTTTATTTCATAGTTTCCGTTTTCATCGGTAGCCATTCCATTCGTAGTGCCTTTTATTTTTACGTTTACCCCCATCATGGCACTGTTATCTTTTTCATCTGTTACTATTCCTTTTATAGTAACGGTTTGAGCGTATCCATTTGAAAATATTAGTATATATATAAGCAGGGAAAGTAATAATTTTTTCATTTTAAAAGTTTAAATCAACAATAGCTTTTTATCAATAAACGTCTGTAAAAATAATTTTTTTGAGTAGAAAACAGAATGAAGATGGTAGAAGGTTATACACATAGTTGATGTGCATCAAACCAAGTTGTAGCAAGGAAAGTAAAGGATGTGAAATAGAGGTATAAACAAAAAAAAGGTTGCCATTGCTGGCAACCAAATTTGAACCTATGAAAACGATTTTAATTATTTAACCTTAGAAAGTACTTCTTTAAAGGCTGCAGGATTATTTAAAGCTAAATCAGCAAGAACTTTTCTATTTAGTTCAATACCTGCTTTGCTTAATTTATCTATAAATCTAGAATAGCTCAATCCTTCAGCACGGCTAGCAGCATTGATACGTGCTATCCAAAGAGTACGGAAAGTTCTTTTCTTTAATTTACGACCTACATAAGCATAAACACCTGCTTTATCTACAGCATTTTTGGCTACTGTATATACATTGCTTCTGCTTAGGAAATATCCTTTTGCTTTTTTAAGGACTTTTTTTCTTCTATTTCTACTGGCTACTGAGTTGACCGAACGTGGCATGTTGTACTGATTTTAAATATTATGCTAAAACTAATAGTTTCTTAATTCTCTTTTCATCTGAGGTGTGCACCACAGCGTCTTGAGATAATTCTTTTTTACGAGATGTAGCCTTTCTACCCAACAAGTGACGATGGTATGCTTTTCCTCTTTTAATTTTTCCTGATCCGGTAACTTTGAAGCGTTTCTTAGCTCCGGAATTTGTTTTCATTTTTGGCATTTCTCAAAATTTTGGACTGCAAATATATCGGAATCTTTTTGATTTCAAAATACTTTAGCAGCTTTACGAAAAAATAAGTGTAGAAATGAATGTTAGCAGTACTTTTAATAAGACACTACTGGCAACTTCAAATAGTTTTAGACAAGAATTTTACTTTTTCTTAGCTCTGGGAGCTAAAGTCATCATCATTCTCTTTCCTTCCAAGAGAGGAAGTTGTTCTACTACGGCTACTTCTTCCAGTCTTTTAGCAAATTGTAGTAATAGCAATTCACCTCTTTCTTTAAATACAATGGCACGTCCTCTAAACATAAGAGAGGCTTTTACTTTATTTCCATCTTTAAAAAAGTTTTCGGCATGTTTTGCTTTAAACTCTACATCGTGTTCATCTGTATTAGCAGTAAAGCGAATTTCTTTAACCTCCACTTTTTTGGAGTTCGCCTTCATTTCTTTTTCCTTTTTCTTCTTTTCGTACAAGAATTTTTTATAGTCTACTATTCTACAAACTGGCGGCACAGCATTAGGAGAAATTTCTACTAAATCTAAACCTAACTCAAAAGCTTTGTCTAAAGCGGCTCTGGTAGTGTATAAACCAGGCTCAACGTTTTCACCTACTACTCTCACTTCGGCTACTCTTATTAAATCATTAATACGGTGTTCTGCTTCTTTCTTTACAGGACCTCTAAAACGGGGACGATTTGGTATCAAATTATTTAGTTATTTTATTTAAAAAAAATGTACTGCGAAAATAGGTAAATATTTATCAGAAAAGAAAAAAACAAATTTATCCAAAAAAATTATTCATGATCCATTCCAGATCGATATGGAACCGATGGATAATTAGGATTGCCACTTAACTCATTCGCCAATTCCTGCGCTCGTTGTCTATCTTTTTTACCAGAATCGGGAAGCATTAAACGATACCCTTTTTGAATGGGGGGGATAAACTCATCGCCCTTGATTTTATCATCATTAAATCGATGTAACAATAATTCCCCGCGCGTAATTACTCTATCGCCAATTTTCATTTCAGCCAATGCTTTTATTACACCACCGTGTAATTTAATGGGAACTTTCATAAAGAACAATTCACTAAAATAATACTTAGCGTAAATGGGGTCTATTTGTATTTCTGGGCATTCGTATAATGTAACGGTGTAAGTGGTGCCGTTAAATTTATCACGCATGGTAAATTTATGCTTGTAACCTATATAGTTTTTGTAAATCAAGGTATCTCTCAATTTTACATAGGTAAAATCATAGTAAGTAGTATCAGGATTTACTTTTTCTATTTTAAAAAGTTGCTGAGATTCTAAATTAGAGTATCGTATTCTTTTTTTTACATCTGTAAGATGCGATAGGTCTGGTTTCTCCGACATGTTGGAATAAATATGACCATCTGAAAATCGAACAATAAGCGAATCGTCTTCTTTGAAGCGAACTGTTTCTGAGTTGGCTATTAGCAATTTGCTTTTATAGACAATCGAAGAGGGTTTAATTACCTCCTGCGCATTTAGTGCGATAAATGACAAGCAAAAACTTAGAAAAAAGAAAAATCGTTTCATTATAATGAGTAAGATGCTAAAATAGTTTTTATTAGAAAACTATAAATACGAAACTCATTAAAATAAGTTAATCAAAAGATAAAATTTATTTGGTCAACTTAATGTAAGTCGATGATTTTTTAACTTGAAAACTGCTAGTGGTTGAATCTGGTTTTCCGATATTGGTGGAGTTGTTTTCAAAACTAAGTTCTAATAAATTTTCGCTGATAGATTTTATGGTAAATACATCAAACGGTTGACCAAAGGCTGTTCCTAGATTAAAATCTTTAAGTTTCAACACTGTATTACTTTTTTGCGTAGAACCCCATTCCCAAACCCCACTTCCGGTGAGTAAAGAAGGAAGTTCACTAATTACTTTTGTACTTTGTAAAACACCACTTTGATATACTTTTTCCACCGTTTTTTGATTAGAATAGGTGTAACTAAAGGAGCCATCTGTATTAATTACCAACTGACCGCTAAAGTTTAACTCGTTTTCAGTTTTAGTATCATTTAAAGAGGAAGTGTATTTATAGTAAGTCGCTTCAACACTACTACCCGTTCCTGAAGAGCCTTGCATACTTTTTAAGTTACTTTGAATATACTCTGTAGAAGGTATAGTATTAGAGTAGGTAGTATTAGAAGAATCGTATATGACAACATTAATGCTGCTCACATTCCACGTGCCTGGCAAATAATCAGTGGAAGTTTTCTTTTTGCAGCTATCCAAAAATAAAAGGGAAATAATCAAAGAACTGAAATATATCTTTTTCATAGTGTTAGATTTTTAAGTTGAGTTTTTATTTGGCTTGAAGACTTATTTTATTAATTCCATGAAATAGTTTTTCAAAGTAGTAAGGTTCAGTAGAAAAGTTTTCTTCTACCCTGAAATTATTTACAAACTCTAATTCCAATTCAGTTTCACTAATTTTTTGTACCACGAAAGGCGCTTTGTACGAAAAAATTTCAAGATATTCATCACCGGAAAGGAACTGGAAAAAGCGAGGCTCATGAAAATATAGTATTGCTTTATCAGAAGAATTTTTACTCCATTCCCAAATGCCTTCTAATGATTCTTTATTGGCAGGATTAGTATACGTATGTCCTATACCTACTACAGGTACTCCATTATTTACATAGCTAATGGTATCTCCAGTTAGCTGCCTATCTAAGTCTATGTGAAAAGTACCGTTTTCATAAAATGTAACGGTTAAATTGTTTTTGAAGTAATCTATTTGTATAGCTCTGTCTATTTTGGAATAATTGAGCGAGTCGTATTCGAAATTGGTGGTGTACTTTAATGTATTACCATTTTCATCATGAATATACCTTAATATATCGTATGATATTTTAGTATCCCGTGTGGTATATCGCTCTACTTTAATCAGTGTGTCTTCAAGAGAAAGGCTTTTTAAATGCCAACCATTTGGTTTTACTAGTAAATCTACAGGGTTTGATTTTTTGGTACAACTACTAATTGTGATTAATATACCCAAACATATCAATAGAATACTTTTTCTCATATATGTATTATTTACAAATCGAATGTAAAAAAATATGAGTAAAAAAAAAAGAGCGAACCTAAGTTCGCTCTTTTAATAGAATTTCTAAAAAAATATTATTTAGTTACTTCAGTTACTTGACCAGCACCTACTGTTCTACCACCTTCACGGATAGCGAAACGAAGTCCTTTTTCCAAAGCGATAGGGTAAATCAATACAACTGATAAAGTTACGTTATCACCTGGCATTACCATTTCTGTTCCTTCTGGTAAAGTAATTTCTCCTGTAACGTCAGTAGTACGGAAGAAAAATTGAGGACGATATTTGTTAAAGAATGGAGTGTGACGTCCACCTTCGTCTTTATTCAAGACGTAAGTTTCGCATTTGAATTCAGTGTGAGGCATTACTGAACCTGGTTTACAGATTACCATACCACGTTTGATTTGTTCTTTTTCGATACCTCTTAAAAGTAAACCTACGTTATCACCAGCTTCCCCTTCGTCCAAAATTTTACGGAACATTTCAACTCCTGTAATAGTAGAAGTCAATTTGTCAAAAGAAAGACCAATAATATCAACTGATTCTCCAGTTAATGCACGACCTCTTTCGATACGTCCTGTAGCTACTGTACCACGACCTGTGATAGAGAATACATCTTCTACTGGCATCAAGAAAGGAAGATCCACCATACGAGGAGGAACTGGAATGTAAGAATCTACAGCAGCCATTAATTCTTCAATAGAAGCAATACCTTCTGGAGTACCATTCAAACCTGCTAATGCAGATCCTTTAATTACTGGAGTATTAGCACCATCGTATTTGTAGAAAGTCAACAAATCACGGATTTCCATTTCACCTAATTCTAAGAATTCAGGATCATCTACTAAATCCACTTTATTCATAAATACTACGATTTGTGGAACACCTACTTGGCGAGCCAACAAGATGTGCTCACGAGTTTGAGGCATTGGACCATCTGTAGCAGCTACCACCAAGATAGCACCATCCATTTGAGCAGCACCAGTAACCATGTTCTTGATGTAATCCGCGTGACCTGGACAGTCAACGTGTGCATAGTGACGATTGGCAGTTTGATACTCAACGTGAGCCGTGTTAATCGTGATACCTCTTTCTTTTTCTTCCGGAGCATTATCGATAGAAGAGTAATCTCTTTTCTCAGCCCAACCTTTGTTTGCCAATACGGATGTAATAGCAGCAGTTAAAGTCGTTTTACCGTGATCTACGTGACCGATAGTACCGATGTTTACGTGCGGCTTGTCTTTGATGAATTTCTCTTTAGCCATTGTTATTGTTTTTGTTTTGTTTTTGAATATTTATTAAAATCTTAAAATCTCTTTTTTCTGCTTCAACACTCTTTAGAGCTGTTGAGGAGAATCGAACTCTCGACCTCTTCCTTACCAAGGAAGTGCTCTACCACTGAGCTACAACAGCTTGTTAAGGAATTTCCAGTTCCTCTTGTTTTTGTGAGCGGGAGACGAGGCTCGAACCCGCGACCTACAGCTTGGAAGGCTGTCGCTCTACCAACTGAGCTACTCCCGCATTATTTTGTTAATCAAAGAACATTTAGCACCATTTATTATTATCACAATTCTTAATCGTGGGCAGAGAAGGATTCGAACCTTCGAACTCGTAAGAGGACAGATTTACAGTCTGTTGTCGTTGGCCACTTGACTATCTGCCCAAGCCTTGTTTAACATTTCAAAAAATAAAGAGCCGAAGGAGGGATTCGAACCCCCGACCCACTGATTACAAATCAGTAGCTCTGGCCAACTGAGCTACTTCGGCTTATTTTTTCTTAATTTCTATATGGTGTCAAACAACAAAAAAAAGTCCCGCTCTTTCAAACGGGACGCAATATTAGTAATTTAATTTTTATTTATCAAAACTGATGACGCAATTATTTTGTCAACATAGTTTTGTTTAAAGTGCTTTCACTTTTTCTTTTTGTTTTTTCAGTTGACGAGACATGGTTCCTATTGCAGTGTCAGTGCTCTCTTCAAAGGTTTTTGAGGTTTCCGAAACAAAGATAGTTTTGCCAGGTACATGCAATTTTATTTCTACTATTTTGTCTTTAACATGCTGTTGACTGTCTAGTTTTAAAAATACTTCTGCATCTATTATCTTGTCAAAAAAGGTTTCTAGTTTTTTCAACTTCTTATTTATAAAGTCGGTAAGTTGAGAAGAAACGTCAAAATTAACTGGATGAATGACTACGTTCATAATGCTATATATTTAAGGTGAGAAAATAAATACAATTCTAAAGTAGAAAAAATGAATTTAATATTAAGGATATTTTACGTTTTTTTATAGAATTAGTTTTCAGGTTTGTTGCTTCTAAATGCAATGGATTAATTTATGCTTTTGGGTGCGCTTGCTTATAAATGGATTTTAATTTATCAATAGTATTGTGTGTATACACCTGTGTAGCCGCCAAGCTGGAATGACCCAATAATTCTTTTACCGCATTTATATCTGCCCCATTGTTCATTAAGTGAGTAGCAAAAGTATGTCGTAAAACATGCGGACTTTTCTTTTCAATAGAAGTAACCATGCTAAGATATTTTTTTACTAAATGATAAACTTGAATTGGTTGGAGCGGTTTCCCTTTTTTTGTTACAAATAGGGAAGAGGATTGTTCGTTAATTACAAACTCTTTTTTTATATGTATATAGTTTTTGATAGATTCTATTAGTTGCGGAGAAATAGGGATAATACGTTCTTTATTTCCTTTTCCTAAAACTTTAATTTGACTGTTATAACTATCTATATCTGTATCTTTTAAGCCTAATAATTCAGACCTTCTTATTCCAGTATTATATAAAATATCAAGAATTGTTTTATCTCTGAACCCTTCAAAATCATCGGAGAATTGAATATTTTTTAAAAGTTGTTCCATATTCGTTTTCTCAACAAAAACGGGAAGCCGCTTTGCAGTTTTGGGATTTAAAACTTTAGCAAGGGGATTTTTAGTCACTACCCCTTTTCGTATCATAAATTTGAAAAAAGATTTTAGAGTAGAAATTTTTCGATTGATGCTTCTGGGAGATATTTTTTCTTCCATTAAAGAAACCATCCAAGAGCGAATTTCTATGTGTGTAGCACTGGGTATTTCCTCTTTTCCAAAATGGTCTTTCAAAAAAAGACGAAACTGCTCTAAATCGGTACTATAAGAAAGTATTGTATGTTTAGAGTACCTTCTTTCAAAACTTATATAATTGACAAATGCTTCTATTTGCATATTGTAAACTTAACGATTGAGGAGTTGGCTTTATTGCACTTATTAACTTTTGTTTGGTGTTTTGTCCTAAATAGATACAACTCGTTTTTTGTAAAATCAGCAATTCATTTTTTCGCTTTTTTATTTTATGTTTAATATTGTTACAGATATTGAATCTTTCATAAAAACAAAAAACATGAACAAAATTAAATTGCTTTTCGCAGCCACCATTTTACTTTTTACTTTTAATGTTAACGCCCAAAAAGATCAGCTTTGTAAAGTGTGGTACAACCAAGAGAAAACATCTAAAGTAGAGGTGTTTCAAGTACCATCGGATGGAACCTTTGCTGGTAAAATTGTATGGCTAAAGGAGCCTGTTGAAAACGGAAAACCAAAGACCGATAAAGAAAATCCTGATGAAAAATTACGCTCTAAACCTTTAATGGGATTATTGATTTTTTATGGTTTAAAAAAGAGTGCTACCGACCCCAATCTATATGAAGATGGTAGAATTTATGACCCAAAGAATGGTAAAAAATATGATTGTAAAATGACATTCAAAGGAGCTTCGGTTGATTTAAGAGGCTATATTCATGGCATGCCTTTTTTAGGTAGAACTTCTAACTGGACTTTGTCAGAATAAAAAATATTTTAGAATTATGATGAGGGTTACTGAATTTTCAGTAACCCTTTTTTTATGATGTGTTAGGTAATACTTTACATGCTAGTCAAGTTCTTTCCACTATAGCTTTGTAGCTGCGTTAAAAATTTTGAGGCTACTTTTCTGGGCTATAATTTTAAAAGTAAATACTTTTTTTTATAGTGTTTGGGTCCTTTATACCAAAAAAATCCCCTCGAGCGTTCGAGGGGACTGATATGTAGTATGCTTGCACATAGCTACAAAATCAACAGCATCTTTAGTACTTACTTATTATCTTTTACTTCTTCATATTCTGCATCAGTTACATTGTTTTCTGCTTGAGCATTTTCTGTAGACCCTGCATCTTCTGCATTGGCTTGTGGGCCTGCTTGTTGCGAAGCGGCATAAATGTCTTGCGAAGCAGCATTCCATGCGGTGTTCAATGTTTCGCTAGCTGAATCTATAGCTGCTAGATCTTGAGATGCTAACGCTGCTTTTAATTCAGTAAGAGCAGATTCAATAGTTGCCTTTTTATCAGCAGGAATTTTATCTCCAAATTCTTTCAATTGTTTTTCAGTATTGAAGATAAGTCCATCTGCCAAATTGGTTTTTTCCGCTTTTTCACGAGCTATTTTATCAGCATCTTCATTGGCTTTTGCTTCATTTTTCATTTTTTCAATTTCTTCTTTTGATAATCCAGAAGAAGCTTCTATACGAATGTTTTGCTCTTTGCCAGTTCCTTTATCTTTAGCCGATACGTGTATAATACCATTGCTATCAATATCGAAAGTTACTTCAATTTGCGGCACTCCACGCATAGCAGGTGGAAGACCATCTAAGTGGAAGCGGCCAATGGTTTTATTGTCTTTAGCCATAGCTCTTTCACCTTGTAGCACATGTATTTCCACGGAAGGCTGACTATCTTGAGCGGTAGTAAACACTTGCGATTTTTTTGTAGGAATGGTTGTATTTGATTCAATTAGTCGTGTCATTACACCTCCCATAGTTTCCAATCCCAATGAAAGCGGAGTTACGTCTACTAAAACGATATCGTCTTTCACTTCTCCACTCATAATTCCACCTTGAATAGCTGCACCTATAGCTACTACTTCATCAGGGTTTACGCCTTTATTTGGTTTTCTTCCAAAGAACTTCTCTACGACCTCCTGAATTTTAGGTATACGAGTAGATCCTCCTACTAAAATAACATCGTCTATTTGCGATGCATTGTAACCAGCATCTTTCAATGCTTGACGACAAGGCTCTAAGGTTCTTTCTACTAATTTATCGCACAATTGCTCAAATTTAGCACGCGTTAATTTTTTTACCAAGTGTTTAGGCACACCATCTACAGCAGTTACATATGGCAAATTGATTTCGGTTTCTTGAGAAGAAGACAATTCAATTTTCGCTTTTTCAGCAGCTTCTTTTAAGCGTTGTAAAGCCATAGGGTCTTTACGTAAATCCATTCTTTCTTCTGCTTGAAATTCATCTGCCAACCATTGTATAATTTCGTTGTCAAAATCATCTCCTCCTAAGTGTGTATCTCCATTGGTTGATTTCACTTCAAACACACCATCACCCATTTCCAAGATAGACACGTCAAACGTACCACCTCCCAAGTCATATACAGCTAGTTTAATGTCTTTGTGTTGTTTATCTAAGCCATAAGCTAAAGCCGCAGCAGTAGGTTCATTTAAGATTCTTCTTACGGTTAATCCTGCTATTTCACCTGCTTCTTTAGTAGCTTGGCGTTGCGCATCGTTAAAATAAGCTGGTACGGTGATAACAGCTTCGGTAACCGTTTGCCCTAAATAATCTTCGGCAGTTTTCTTCATTTTTTGAAGAATGATAGCAGAAAGCTCTTGAGCAGAATAATTTCTCCCATCAATATCTACTCGTACAGTGTTGTTATCACCCTTTACTACTTTGTAAGGTACACGAGTAGCTTCATTTGCTGACTCATTAAAACCTATACCCATAAATCGTTTAATAGATTGTATGGTTTTGGTAGGATTGGTGATAGATTGGCGTTTTGCAGGGTCACCTACTTTGCGCTCTCCGTTTGCCAAGAAACCAATGATAGAAGGAGTGGTTCTTCTACCTTCGTCATTCGCAATTACGATTGGATCGCTTCCTTCCATTACAGATACACACGAGTTTGTGGTACCCAAGTCAATTCCTATAATTTTTCCCATGTTGTTAGTTTTTTTCGTTTAAAATTAGGTTCATGCTCCTTAATCAATCTCTGTGCCACTCCAAAAAGGTGACAATATTGATTAGAAACTGACAAAGCGAATAGCATTAGATAGACTTTTTGGCAGAATGTAACTCTATGGCTGCACTTTCGTATCATTTGAGTATTCATTCACATCTAAAATGCAGATGGTATGCTACGTCTTTATTCTATTCTGATTTTGTGTCAAATGTTATCTTTCACTGCTTTTTCTCAAGCAGATGCAGGTGGTTACTTTAAAGAAGGGTTTCAACTTTTTACCGATGGGCAGTATGATGCAGCTATTAAAAACTATAATTTAGCCATAGGGCTCGACCCCAGTAAGAGTTACTATTATTTTCACCGGGCTAATGCATTACAGGCAAAGGGAAATAAAGAGCAGGCTTTAAAAGATTACTCGAAATCGAATGAGCTAAAGCCCAATGCAGAATCGTACTACCAAATAGGACTCATTAAGTACGATCGGAAGGATTCAATTGGTGCACTTGCAAACTTTGAGCAGGTACGTACTATTCGTGATAATTTTGAAAAATTGTACTACTATCTAGGAGTTTTGTATTTCAGGACGAATAAGATTGACTCTTCAGTGTCTTGTTTAAATAGATACACATCATCTGTAAAGACCAATGGAGATGCCTATTATTATTTGGCTCTAAACAAAGTAAAACAAAATCAGTATGAAGAAGCTACTGGCTTTTTGAACAAGGTACTCATGTATAATAATAATGATTGGCACGGGTACTTTAAGCTATATGAAGTTTACATGCTTATGAATAAAAAGGAAAAAGCTCTTTACAATATTAGTATGGTTATAGAATTTGGGCAAACCAAGGCGAGCTATTATTTAATTCGGGCAGAACTGTATGATGCTCTAGGCTATTCTGAAAAAGCAAAAGAGGACAGGGCGTTTGCTTCTAGCACTGTCATTAAATAGTATTCAAAAATAAAGCCTGCTTATAAATCTAGCAGGCTTTAGGATAGAATGATAAAAAAGGTGTTAATTGCTCTTTACAACTTTAGTGGTAGTCAGGTTTTTTCCGTTACTATTTCTAAATGAAACAAAATAAACACCTGCACTCCAGTTGCTGGTTCGAAGTGTGGTTTTTTCGGTGTTAAGTGTTTCTGTTTGGATTGTTCTGCCAGTAATATCAGATATGACTACAGCAATATTTTCACTGTTTCCTGATAGTGTAATTTGCAATTCGTCTTTTACGGGATTTGGATAAATAGCTGCTTTCACATCTGTAGTAGTTTCAATGCCCGCAGTTAAATCTAGCGAATACCAAACACTCCATTTAGCTCCGCTTGCTAAGAAAGTGGCACTAGCAGCACTGTTTATAAAATCAGCATCTAAGACTTTAATGTAAAGACTGGTATCGCTACTTTGAATGTCGGTGAAAGTGATTCTGTCATCCTCTTTGGAGAAAGAAGGGGTTGCCAAATAATTGTTAGATGCAATTAATGTTCCTACATCGCCACTAGTAAGGTTTCCGCCCGCTACACTGTAAGTGCCATCGTTTTGGTCAATCACATCGAAGGCAATAATATCAGTATGTTTTTTACCATAAACAGGGTCTGCTACATTCAATCCCTCAGGTAAAGAGCTAAACAGTTTAGAAATATCTCCAGCAGCAAATGAATTAGTACTGTTATTCCAAACATTCATAATGCCTATATCCCAATACTGAACTAGGTTAGAAGTACCATTTCCTAAACTGTTAAAACAATCGTACATAATGTTTTCACCAGATGCGTCCCAGTCTACTGCATCAGCAAAAAGAGGTCCGTTTGTTCTCACACCTTGAGCAGTTGTAGGATTGTATAACTGAAATTTTTGAACATTATCTGTAACCAAATCATAAATGTAAATGGCGGTATCTTGGTATTGAGAAATGAGTGCTAACTTTTTTCCATCTTTTGAAACCGATACATTATCCCATCCTCCAGTGTTTGTTAATTGCGCTTCTGTGGCCGCACCATAGTTAGTAGTTGTGGTGTAAATATTATGGTCTTTGCCTACAAAATAGGCTACATCGCCTCTTCTCGGTATAGATACGTTGTTTAATGCATGGCGTGTATTTAAAGGGTGGTAGTCGCTCGCTTGAGGGGCTGTTGTTGGTCTTATTACATAGAAAGAGTTACCATCGGCAGGGTCGGTATTCTCGCCCATAATCCAATCTACTCCCGATACATTTACTGTACTTGGAGGAGGAGTAGGAGTCCCGTCAAAAATTTCAACTTGGTCGAAAGCGTTTTTAGCTGCTTGTACTTCGGTGCCATTTCCATATAAATCTGTAGCTGCTTGCACTACTGCTCTTCTACAATCTATAAATTGAGCATTGCTGGTGAGGTATTGTGACAATGCTTTATAGTATACTTTTTCTGCTTTTTGTTTTGTGATGGCAGTAGCGAAAATATAAAATGCTTTGTTTGGAATTCCACTATTTGTGTGTACTCCACCTTTATCAGCAGAAGTATTTACAAACTCAGACATAGTAGCAGGTTGCCATCCATTGTTACCAGAGGTAGTGCCATTATGTGGGTCAGATAAATCGCGCAATGCTCCAGAAGGGAAGTAGGAAAGATTTACTACATCTTCTCCTATTTGCCAATTGGTTTTATCTATCATAGTTCCAAAAACATCTGCCATACTTTCGTTCAAAGCCCCTGACTGTCCTTGATACACTAGCTTTGCAGTACTTTGTACTACCCCATGTGTCATTTCATGTCCTGCCACATCTAAGCCTTTTGCCAATGGTTTAAAAGCTACATTTCCGTTTCCATAAGCCATTAGTTCTCCATTCCAAAATGCATTATCGAAAGGATCTCCGTTTTGGTCAGCTACGTTAATTACTGAAACAATAGTGCCTCCTTGACCATCAATTGAATTACGACCATGTGTAGTGTTGTAATAATTATAAGCAGCAGCTCCGTTAGAGTGAGCGGAAGCAGCAGTGGCAGCTGAAGGCCAGGAAATATTATCATTACAAGCTACATGAGAAAGTGACATATTATCAGCGGGAGAATTTCCTGCATTTATAGTCCAAATAGCTCCTACTGGATTATCTGGTAGTGTAGATGCTGCTAGATTAAACATAGAACGACTAGCATCAATCATATAATAACCACTTCCTACATTGTACGTATTTAAAGTTTGAGTTGTTCCTTTTAAATCAGTTACATTAGAAGTGAAGAGACCATTGGTACAAGTAGTATTTCCGCCCTCTAAAATAGTACCAGTACTAGCATCTACAATACATTCCCATCTTTCTATAAAATTTGGGCGTACCAAAACATGATATGCTAAATTTACTTTCGATTCATTGTTGTAATCTGCATAAACAATCAGTTTTGTTTGAGGGGAAGTATAATGCAACAAGCTTTTTTGAAAAGCATTTAACTCACCAAAATGAGTTTTGCCTTTCACGAAATCCAAAGCACTGTTTACAGCATTAGCTTCATTAATTTTAGGAGAAGTAGATAGTAAAGTAGGAGTTGGGATGTAACGTCCGTTTATGGTTGTTTCATGAGCGCTGAAATGTACCATTATTTCCTTTCCTAAAATCGGTAACCCATTATGGATTTGCTGAAACTTAAGGTGAGTAATGTTTTGAGCATCTTTCTCGTAACTTTCTAACGAAAATTCTTTGGAGGGGTTATTTACTTTAATTAGTTTATTATAACTGCTTAATACTTCTAATGCTGCATTTCTAGCTTCACTTTCAGTTTCTACGGAAGTTCCTGTTTTAACTAGTTTGGTTTTAATGAAAGAAGGGCATGTACTTCCTTCTGAATATTTCACTTCCTTCAATTGAATGTTCGATTGTAACATAGAAGGGTTCAAAGCGTTTTTATTGCTTAAAGCAGATGCACTGGCAGTTCCTAAAGAATTTGATAGCTTTCCGAAGCCAGCCATATTTACTTGCCCTATTGGTTTCATAGGTTTGCCAGCTATTGTTTTGTGCTGACTAAATGAAAAAAGACTAACGCAACTAAGCGTTAAAATGGAGTATAGTTTCAATTTCATAATTGGGATTTATTTTTTGTTGGGTAATAGTTGAATGAGTTGGCTGTACAATTTATCAATGGATTCATTGCCAGATGTTTTCCCGCCCCAAATAGAGGTGTAGACTTTTCCATTTTCTTTAATAGTAATGAATTGAGACATATTGCCTGGGGTGTTTACAGCTATATCTTTAAAATTCATTTTTGTAAAAGCAGTTGCTATGCCTGCCAGTTCTTTTTTGCTAACAGATCTGAGTAATTCCTTTTTTTGAGCTATACTTTCAGTTTTGTATAAATTTAAATCTGGTGACAAAGTATAGGTGGTTACATTTCCTGTAAATCCACCACCAGAGCCAAAATAGATTTCGCCAGGCAATTTAGTGCTTGTGCAAGATGTTGCAAATAAGAGTAGTAATAAGGATATCAATGAGTATGTTTTTTGCATAGTTTAATAGTTAGTGCAAATTACTTATTTTTTATTTTATCCAACTGCCATTGCATAGTTCGTGCCAAAAAACAATGCACAATTCATACACAATTTCTTTACCACTACTTGCTTATATGCTTTCCTACTTAATTTAAGTATAATTTATAAAAATAGATATATAATACTTTTCTAAAAAGTAGCCTTCAATTTTTATCTTTGGAGCGAAAAAAATATAAATTTTCTGCATGAAGACTCGTTATTTGCTCTCTTTTATTGTTTTGTCGGTCATTTGTTGTCTTGGTTTGTTTTATCAACCAGCAGAGTTGCCACTTAATTTGGAAGATAAAGTGAATCCTGCAGATATAGCTTGGATGCTCACTGCTGCTGGATTGGTATTACTGATGACTCCTGGACTTTCTTTTTTTTATGGCGGAATGGTGAGTAAAAAGAATATTATCTCTACCATGTTGCAGAGTTTTATTGCATTGGGAGTCATTACGGTATTGTATGTATTTGTGGGTTTTAGTCTTTGTTTTGGAGATAGTTTCCATGGTTTAATAGGCAATCCGTTTCAGTTTTTTATGTTTAGAAATGTAGGGTTGAACTCACACCCTCTCTTGTCACCATCTATTCCGCTATTGTTGTTTGCCATTTTTCAATTAAAGTTTGCCATTATTACTCCTGCACTCATCACGGGAAGTTTTGCGGAGCGGGTAAAATTCAATGCTTACCTTGTATTTATTTCACTCTTTAGCATTTTTATATACTGCCCATTGGCCCATTGGACCTGGCATCCAGATGGATTTTTGCATAAACTAGGGGTACTTGATTTTGCAGGTGGTACAGTTGTGCACATGAGTGCAGGTTATGCTGCACTGGCAGGAGCTATGATTTTAGGTCCGCGCACATCTTTTGGCGATAGTAAACATACAGAGCCTGCGAATATTCCATTTGTAATTTTAGGAACAGGTATGCTTTGGTTCGGTTGGTTTGGATTTAATGCTGGGTCGTCTTTAGGTGCCAATACAACAGCAGTATTAGCTTTTGCTACCACTATTATTGCCTCTGCTGCAGCTATGATGACTTGGATATTTTTTGATGCCGTTCGTGGTAAAAAAGTTTCTGCTATGGGGGCATGTATAGGGGCCGTGGTTGGATTGGTAGCAATAACACCCGCAGCAGGTTATGTTAGTATTTCACATGCACTCTTTATAGGTTTTGCTGCTTCTATCATTTCAAATCTAGCGGTAAGAGCTAAAAACAAATCCAATTTGGACGATACACTAGATGTATTTCCTTGTCATGGAGTAGGAGGAATTGTAGGAATGATTTTGACAGGAGTTTTTGCCAAAAATGTAGGGTTATATTATGGGCATACCGAAACCTTTTTATACCACATGCTTGCCTTGCTAATTGTGAGTGTATTTACTTTTGGGGGCTCTTACATACTCTATAAAATCACAGAAATGATAGTGCCGCTGAGAGTAAGTGTGCAAGAGGAAGTGGAAGGGCTCGATTTTTCTCAACATGGAGAAACGTACAAGCTCAAAAAGCCTGGAATTTAATTTCTAAATTTTGTTGTATCAAGCACCTTGTTTAATTTTTAAATAAATTCAACACTTAAAATCATTTTTATAAAATACTTTTGCGGAATGAATACGAAGCTGAATACAGGGTTGCTTTTCTTACTTTTAGTGGGTTTAGCTTTTAATTTTTACAGAGATTATCAAAGGGATGAAAAAATCAAAAGCCAGCAAGATGTAAGTGTAACCGCTGTAACACATGAGGCTAGTCCATTTGATACTGCTCCCAAAGACCCCGTTTATGAAGCAGAAAAGCCTCCCGTAGGACCTATTACCACCATTAGTTTTGATAGAACAGAACATGATTTCGGAAAGATTCAGGAATCCGGCATTTATAAAACTGTTTTTAAATTTACGAATACCGGCAAAGAGGATTTGCTGATAAGCGATGCTGTAGGCTCTTGTGGTTGTACTGTTCCTAGCTGGTCTAAAGAGCCAATTGCTCCAGGAAAATCTGGTGAAATAAGTGTCGCCTTCGATACACATGGTAGAATGGGCGAAAACCTAAAAACGGTGACGGTTACCTCTAACACCAGCCCCAGCAAAACGGTATTGAATATTCATTCGTTGGTTATACCTATTTCAAAATAATGGCTAGAGTACTCGCTTTTGATTATGGATTAAAAAGAATAGGACTGGCGGTGACAGACCCATTTCAAATAATTGCTAACAGTTTAGAAACCGTAGAAACAAAAACGATAGGTACTTTCTTAAAGAATTATTTGAGTAAGGAAGAGGTGGAAGCCTTTGTGATAGGCTATCCTGTTAATTATGGGCATGATAAGGAGAACGAAGTGTTGCGTCACATAGACCATTTTATAGGAGAATTGACTCGCTTGTATCCTGCTATCAGAATTGTAAAAATAGATGAACGATTTACTTCTAAAATGGCATCGCAAACCTTACTTTTAAGTGGTGTAAATAAAAAACACCGTCAACAAAAAGGAACTATAGATAAAATCAGCGCAACTATTATCTTGCAGACTTTTTTAGAAATGAAGTGAATGAAAGCTAGAAGGATATTTATATTCTTGCGCTAATTTTAAACTTATAAATGAATTATAGAATATGGTATTTCCAATAGTAGCTTATGGCGACCCCGTTTTGCGTAAAAAAGGAGAAGAAATTTCAAAGGACTATCCGGAGTTGAAGAAATTAATAGAGGATATGTTTGAAACCATGGAAAAGAGTAGGGGAGTGGGTTTGGCTGCTCCGCAAATAAATAAAGCAATCCGTCTTTTTATTATAGATAGCACCCGTATGTTTGAGGAAGGCGAGGAAGATAAAGGTTTGAGAGAAGTTTTTATCAATGCTGAAGTGATAGAAGAAACAGGAACCGACTGGAAGTATGAGGAAGGCTGTTTAAGTATCCCAAATATTCGCGAAGATGTATTTCGCAAACCGGTTATTAAACTAAAGTACTACGATGCTAATTTTAAATTGCATGAAAAGACTTTTAATGACATGACTGCAAGGGTTATACAACACGAATACGACCACATAGAAGGCAAGCTTTTTATTGACCATATCAAACCGCTCAAACGCAGTCTCTTAAAAGGTAAACTCGAAAAAATATCTAAAGGAGATGTAGATGTCAACTACAAAATGAAATTCCCTAAGAAGTGAGCTGTGCGCGCCTCCTTTTTGCAGGGCTTTTAATTTTCTCTTATTTTTCTATTGCTGCTCAGGTTTATTCCTTTGAAAATTTCAACATTCGTGTTGCTAAAAATCAGGTAGTTATTTCCAATGCCAATGCCATACTCCTGCAAGATAGCTTTGTAAAGAAGGGTGGAAAATGTGAAGGTTTTTCTTTCCCCGAGAAACAACCCTTCAAAGACTATTTCATTTTTACCAAACATGAAAAGCAGCACGGTAAAACCTACATTTTAAATCCTGATGGTAGTTTGCAAACCATTAGTGGTGGGGCATTTTGGGCAGGCGTAAAACATCCCTTGCTTTTTATTTTGGCGGAAAGAGATTATGATAATTTGATTATTTACAATCTCAAAAACAGAAAAATAGAAGTCAATAAATTTAACTGCGATGAGTTTATAGATTGGTACTACTATAAGGGAAAGTATTTTGGAAAAGTAGGAACGGAATGTGGAGAGGAAGAGAAGAAGGAAAGAGAAATGAGTGAATGGATGAGACCCGTGGAAGTGGAGGAATTTGTGGTTTCGTTTGGAACATTAACGGAGGCTCATAAAACGGAAAGAGAAGTAGAGAAAGCTAGTAAACTTCAGAAATATTGTAGCTGCAACTAAAATTCTAAAATTCCTTTTCTAAGGACCAAGCCTCGGCTTTGGCTGCAAACAAGGGTTTTACCAATGCCCAAGTACTTTGAAACAACTCTGAGTTTCTGTAGTTTTCTAAATCTTGTGGGCTGTTCCAAATAGAATACGTAAAAAAGACAGTCCTTTCGTTTAGCAACTCTACGTGACTGCATCCTGGAAAGTTTTTAATTAGCTCTTTACGCTCATCAAATATTTTCCTGAATTCTGTTACTGTATCTTCTCTAAAGGTCATTTTTACAATTCTAATCATCTGCATTCATCTTTAATAAGTTCTAAAAATAGCAAAGGCTGATAGTTAGAATCAGCCTTTGGAAAATTAAATAAAAATAAATCAAATCAGTTCCAATTCATTTCTTCATCGTCCGAAATCTTAGACTGTGTAGTAAAGTCAGTGCCTGACTCCGTAGTTTTAGGGATTTCAGCAGTTGGCTCTGAAGATTCGGTATGTTCCGTTTGCTCACTGTTTTCCGATTTGTACGTTCTTTCAGAATCGTAATCGAAATCTGGCATTAGCTCCGTTTTTACATGGTTTACGGTATCATTTAAGGCTTCCATAAATTTTTTGAAATCTTCTTTGTACAGAAAGATTTTGTGACTTTCGTACCCTTCGCCCTCGTATTTCTTTTTGCTTTCGGTGATGGTAATAAAGTAGTCACCTTGTTTGGTATTTCTTACATCAAAGAAATAGGTTCTTCTTTTTCCTGCTTTTAGTTTTTTTGAATAAAAGCCACTGTATTTGCCTCCGTTGTTTTCCACTGCTAATCGAGTTTAGTTGTTTACGAATATATTCAATTAAATACTTGAGTAAAAAATATTTTCCAAAATCATGCCAAAAAATTAAGATTCTTTATCATTCGAGTTCTTCATTTGGTTTTCATACATTTCAGCATACAGTCCTTTTTTTTGAAGTAGGGCTTCGTGCGTTCCTAATTCAGCTAAAGCTCCATCATTTAAAACTAATATAGCATCAAATTGCATGAGCGAAAATATACGGTGGGTAATGATGATGCAAGTTTTATCTGCAATAATGTTATCTAAATTTTTTTCTATTCTTTTTTCTGTAGAAGCATCTACCGCAGAAAGACAATCATCCAATATCAATACTTCTGGGTTTTTAGCCAATGCCCTAGCAATAGATATTCTTTGTTTTTGCCCTCCCGAAAGTGTTACGCCTCTTTCTCCTACCATGGTTTCAAATCCTTCTGGAAACGATTTTATTTCTTCCGCTATAGATGCTGATTCCGCAAAATGAGTTGCAGTTTCAGCTGTAATTTTTTCTTCACCAAAACCTATATTGTCTTGTATGGTTTCTGAAAACAAAAACAAATCCTGTGGTACAAACCCTATTTGCCTTCTGAGTTCTCCTGTGTTCCATGCTTGGATGGGAGTTCCGTCTATTAAAATTTCTCCACTCGAAATATCATACATCCGCATCATTAAATCTGCTAATGTAGATTTTCCTGAACCTGTTTTACCCACTATAGCCCAGCGCTCTCCGCTTTTAATTTTAAACGATAAATTTTTAATGGCATAAATTCCAGTATCGGGGTACACAAAATCTACATTCTTAAATTCTATTTCTCCCAGCATTTTTTTCTTTACTCCTTCCGTATTTAAAACAGTAGGAGGGATGTGTAAAAATTCATTGATTCTGCGCATGGATACAGCAGCTCTTTGGGTGAGTGAAACTGCCCAGCCCAAAGCACTTACAGGGAAAGTAAGCATATTCAAATACATCATAAACTCTGCTATGTTTCCGTAGGAAATTTCGTTTCTGCTTTTTAAAATACCGCCCACATAAATGATAATGACCATACACAAGCCTATCAAGAACATAATTAGGGGGAAATAAAACGCTTCCACTTTTGCCAGTTTGAGTGATTTTTCTTTGTAATCTTCACTTTCCGTTTTAAAAAAGCCGAGCATTGATTTTTCTTGTGCATACGCTTGTATAACTCTTATACCTGAATAACTTTCTTGCGCATTGGTAGTAATATCTGAAAGTCTGGATTGTAGTTCTTCACTTACTTTATTGATGCGGGTATTTAAAAAATAAATGGTGAGCGATAAAAAAGGAAGTGGAATTAAAACACAAGCTGCTAGCGTTTTATTTACATGAAACATAGCCACTGTGCAGAGAACAAACATGCAAACCAAGTTAATGCTATACATAATAGAAGGACCAATGAACATACGAACTCTGGATACATCTTCTGTAATTCGGTTCATTAAATCTCCTGTATTGTTTTTTCTGTAAAATGCTAAATCTAGTTTTTGATAATGGGCATAGAGCTCATTCTTCATATCAAATTCTATGATTCTGGAAACCACAATAATAGTTTGGCGCATGAAAAAAGTAAAAAGTCCCTCCATGAGTGCCACTCCAATGTAGGTTGCTAAAAATATAAGTAACACTATTCCAAATTCAGACGTTAAATTTTCAGGGCCAGAAATTGTTTTCAATTTTTCGGTAACAGCATCTACTGCATGCCGAACTACTTGAGGGTTATAGGTTTTAAAGAGATTAGCCAATAATACAAACACCAATCCCCCAACGGTGTGCAGTTTGTGTTGGGCAAAATATTTTTTTAAAGTGAGTAGGGATTTCATTTCTGTTTTGGTAAAATAAATATTTGCAGTAGGTTTGACCGCCTTCCAATAATAAGTGGGCGAAACTAAGTAAATTTCAATTATGGAAACAGTGGTAAGCGAAACCAAGGCAGAAAGCAATGTTCTGAGTTTGATGGGAGGGATGGAGCACGAGCAAGTATTGTTTTTTAATGATAAGGAAACAGGACTTAAGGGATTGATAGCGGTACATGATACTACACTTGGACCTTCTCTGGGCGGATGTAGAATTTGGAATTACAACAATGAAGAAGAAGCACTTTGGGATGTTTTAAGATTATCTAGAGGAATGACTTTTAAATCGGCTATTAGTGGCATTAATCTGGGTGGTGGAAAGGCAGTGATTATAAGTAACAACAAAGAACAGCGTACCGAAAAATATTGGAGAAGATTTGGGCAATTTGTAGAAAGTTTAAATGGCAAATATATTACTGCCGAAGATGTAGGAACTTCTACAAATGAGATTGCTTACATTATGAAAGAGACCAAACATGTTTCTGGAAAACCGATAGAAGCAGGTGGCTCTGGCGACCCTTCTCCCTTTACCGCTTATGGTGTTTTTTTAGGATTAAAAGCATCTGTAAAAGAAGCATTTGGTAAAGACGATTTAACTGGAAAAAAAATAGCCGTGCAGGGAGTAGGGCATGTAGGCAAATATTTGGTAGAACATTTGACTAAGAGTGGAGCGAATGTTTTTATTACAGATATCAATCAAGAGAATTTAAAAGCAGTGGCTAGTGAATTTGGAGCCAAAGTGGTAGGAACAGATGAGATATATGACCTGGATGTAGATGTATATGCCCCTTGTGCCATGGGTGCTACGGTTAATTCTGAAACCATTTATCGCTTGAAATGTGCGGTAATAGCAGGTGCTGCCAATAATCAATTAGCTGACGAAAAACTACATGGGCAAATGCTTTTAGATAAAGGTGTTATCTATGCACCAGACTTTTTGATAAATGCAGGTGGAGTTATTAATTGTTACAGAGAGGTAAAAGGATTAAGCGAAGCTGAAACACTTCCATATATCGAAAATATTTACAACAAAACTTTGGAGATTTTCAGCAAATCAAGGTCTGAAAAAATTCCAACGCAAGAAGCAGCTATAAAAATAGCCAAGGAAAGAATTTTAAATCATGGAAAGCAAAAGGAAGGGGAACTAAAATGTTAGGAAGAAGAAGTTTGAGAATAAAGGTAATGCAAGTGCTATTCGGTTTTGAACTGAATAAAGATAATGCACTTTCGTTTTTAGAAAGTTTATTGCAAGGGAGTATTAATAAATCTACGGCTCTCTATTTGACAAATTTGGCTTACATAAAAGCGGTAGGGGAATACTCTATGGTAGATGCAGCCAAGCGTATGGCTAAATACATTCAAACCGAAGAAGATAAAAAAGCTAGTACTTTAATAGCTGCTAACCGTATTGTAAAATACTTAGCCGAAAACAAGGTTTTTAACGATGCTTGTAAAAAAGAGGGCATCCATAATTATATAGATCAAGAAGTTGTAAAATCTATTTTCACAGATTTAAAGGCAAAGGAACGCTACAAAAATTATTGTTCACTTTCAGAGCCAGATTTGGCCGCTGATAGAGAAATAATAGTGTATTTAGTTAAGAAGGTTTTTGCTGTCAATAAAGACTTGAATATTTTGTTAGATGAGCAATTTGTGAATTTTGATGATGACATTTTACTCTTAAATCATGTTATCCAAAAGTATGCAGAGGTATTTGATACCAAAGAAGAAGGTGCATTTGTAACTTCTCTTCAAACCTGGGAAACAGAGAAAAAATTTGCTTTAGATTTACTTCGTCTCAGCTATCAGCACGATGAAGAGTTGATAAAAATTATAGAGCCCAATTTGATGAATTGGGAGTTGGAGCGTATTGCATCCTTAGATTTGGTACTTATGAAAATGGCTGTTTGTGAGCTAAAATACTTCCCTACTGTGCCTGTAAAAGTTTCCATAAACGAATACATAGATATTTCCAAACTGTATAGTACGCCTAAGAGTAAAGATTTTATAAACGGGGTTTTGGACAAAGTGAAAGCTCAATTGATAGCCAGCGGTGAAATAAAAAAACAAGGTAGAGGTTTAGTACAATAATTATTTTTCCATTGTTTACTCACTCACATATTATTAGAGTTCGATACGGAGATACCGACCAAATGGGTTATGTGTATTATGGTAATTATGCCTACTACTATGAACAAGCCAGAAGTGAAGCTATTCGTTCGCTCGGTTTTAGTTACAAACAGTTAGAAGAATCTGGTATAATGATGCCGATTACCAGAATGAATACAAAGTATATAGCACCTGCTTTCTACGATGAATTATTGACCATAAAAACAAGTATTCCAAATCTTCCTAATCGGCTCATTCTGTTTCAATATGAAATATTTAATGAGAAAGGAAATCTTATCAATGAAGGAGAAACGCAGTTGATTTTTGTTACTGCTATTGACAGAAAAGTAACGCATGCGCCTCATTTGCTTTTAGAAAGTTTAGCTCCCTATTTTAAGAGTTAACTTTTTTATCTCTTTCATTAAGTTATTTTTGTAGTCCTCATGAAGAAAATCTGGAAAAAAATTGTAGCCGAAAATCCTCACTTGGAAAAGTGGGACAGACGATTGCATACATTTACACTTCCTGGTTTAGATGGAGTGGCAGTTTATGATGTGTCTCGTTTTTTCTCTCAGGAAGTAAAGAGTAACTCATTGGGCATGCGTTCCAGAGCTATAGCTTTTAGCTTTTTTTTGGCACTCTTTCCAGCTCTCTTATTTGTATTTTCTTTGGTTCCCTATGTGTTGGCTTTATACAACATGTCAGAGGTAGATGATTATATAAGAAAGTTGATAAAAGATATATCTCCGAGTACCGATGTTTTTAATTTTCTATGGGCTTTTATTAAACCCGCTATCGTTTCAGTTGCTAAAAAGCGACCAAGCTTATTGACAACTACTTTTGTACTGACCTTGTTTTTAGCATCGAACGGAGTGGTAGCTATGATGGGGTCTTTTGATAAAGCATATGACCATTACCACAAAAGAAATGCTTTAATGACAAGGCTTATAGCACTAAAGATTACATTTTTTTTAGGCTTTCTTTTTATCTTTTCTATGCTATTATTAGTGGTGGGTCAGGATTTGCTGGAGTGGCTATTTAAGATTTTTCATATCAAAGATATATTCACCAAATTCATTTTTAGTTTCATTCAATATTCTTCCATTATACTGTTGTTCTTTTTTTCTATTTCACTTATTTATTATTATGGTCCTGCCACTAAAAAGAAGTATCGTTTTATTTCTACTGGTGCTACGGTAGCTACTATACTTTCTATTCTCACTTCATTGGGGTTCTCTTATTATGTTCGTCATTTTGCAAAGTTTAGTTCGCTTTATGGCCCCATAGGTACTATTATGATTATGATGATTTGGTTAAATTTGAATGCATTTGTATTACTAGTAGGGTATGAAATCAATGCTGCTATTTACTATCATCACACTATTCGACAAAATAAAGCGTCTGCTACATTAGCTGAAACCACCTGATAGCGACACTTGTTCGTTTATTTTTCAAAAAAAGCGAAAACAGATTTCAGTTTTTCTATCATCTTTCTATATTTGCACCTCGATTGGAGAAATGCCAGAGCGGTTGAATGGAACTGTCTTGAAAACAGTCGAACGTGATGAGCGTTCCGAGGGTTCGAATCCCTCTTTCTCCTCCAAACGCTGAAAGCACCCCGCTTTCAGCGTTTTGCTTTGTATCAATTACTGCTGTTTTGTATCATTCCAATTTTTGAATCTGCAAAACAATTGTTAAGATAGTCTTAGCATATTTTTATAATGACAAATATCTTTTTAAGAAATTTAAAATACGATTACAAGAGAAAGTGTGATGCTGTTTGTCCGAAATGTAGATTCTAAGATCCTTCCATTTGACATACACAATAATAAATTACAGAGCGTTCGGGATCACTTTCTTTTTTTTGCTCTTTTGTAGAAGTAAATATTTAAATGATATCAATTTTTTTGATTTCAAATAAATATGCTTTTGAGCCTTCACTAATCCATTTGTTTTATTCTATTTATTGCATAATTTACATTTACTTTTTGTAGTTGATGTCCTAAAAAGGAGATTTGTTAATAAAATTGTTAATATAGTTTAATTTAACACTATATTAGCTAGGTGAAGTAGTTTGGGTTACAGCTTATTATGAAAAAATAAAATCAAATTAGTTGCATGGCGAAAGTTTACGCTAAAGTTTCGGTCCTCTTAGGGGCAATGATTTTTGTAGTTTTTTCTTGTCATTCTCAAGTAACAATCTCTTCAAACAGAGTCTGTTTTGGCTTGCCATCAAATTTACAAAATACATCAAGCATACCCGCTACATCACTAGTAGAATGGGATTTGGATAATGATGGTTTTTTTGACGATACTTCTGGAAACAATATTCAATATATATTCCCTCTAGCAGATACCTTTGATGTTAGATTAAGAATTACAGATTCTTCAGGTAGAGAATTTTTTTCGCTAACTACTCATCTTGTTATTGTAGACCCATTACCATCTGTATCATTTGATGTTAATGGATTTTGTGTTGGAGCGAATACTGTTTTTTTTAACAGATCTTTTCTTACAGATGGCTCTAATCTTACCTATGGATGGGATTTTACAAATGATGGAGTAACAGATGCCTCTACTCCCAATACAGCTTTTCTATATTCTTCTTTAGGAACTTACAATGCTAAATTAATTGCTACCAGTAGCCAAAATTGTACAGCATCCAAAATGAAAAGTATCATTATTTCTGCATTGCCCAATGCCAATTTTAGCCTACCTAGTCCCTGTGTTAATTCCCCTACTCTATTTGTAAATCAATCAAGTTTTCCTGGAAGCCCTGCTGAGCAGTTTGTATGGAGTTTTGGAGATGATTATTTAAGTTTCAGCAAGGACAGTGCATTTCATACCTATGCGATAGGTGATACTTTTTTTGTTCAATTAAAAGTAATTGATTCAAGTGGCTGTGCTGATTCTATTACAAAATCGGTAATAGTGGAATCTACGGTTAACTATTCTACATCTTTTTCTAATGGGACTGAGTTTTATCAAGGTCAATCTACTTCCGCAGAGATTAGTGGAGATTTTGTAAAAATACTTTGGGAAGATAGTTCTACTAGTTCAAATCGTGTTATTACTGCTCCAGGTTATTATTCCTACATACTGACAAATAGCTCAGGATGTATTGTCTCTAGTGGATTTAATATAAACACAATTTCACCTCCAAGTAAATTAGAACAAGCAAATGATTTTTTGACACCTAATTCAGATGGAAAAAATGATGTATTGTTTTTTAAAAATGCTGATGCGTTTTCTGATTGCCAATTGAAGATTTTTGATGAAAGAGGTTTACAGGTTTTTTCAACAAATGATTATAAAAATGAATGGAGTGGCGGAAACTGTAATGCTGGGGCGTATTACTATTTCTTAAAATGCAAAGAAGTTCCAGAAGTAAAAGGTATAACGAATATTATCCGATAAATAAGTCATCATGAAACAGAAATACATTTTGCTTTGTTTGATTTTTCTTGTGCAGATTTCTTCTGCACAAAATTCTTTTCTTCGGGACAACGAGTTTGTAATTAATCCTTATTCTGTTTCCCCTAGTTATTCAGGATTCAATTCTAACCACGAAATTTTTGCAAGTTACATTAATCATTTTAGCGGATTTAAAGGCGCTCCAAACAGTGCATGGGTTAACTATAATGGTATGGTGAAAGGTAATTTGGGAATAGGGGCCTCTGTTCGATACGAAAAATTCGGAGCTTTTAGAAATATCAGGGCTGATATAACCACTGCCTATCATCTAAAAATTGCAAGTGACCACAGACTGTCAATTGGTATCGGTGTTTCAGTCGCTCAAACATCCATTGATTTTGCTAATAACAACTCAGATGCTGAAAATGATTTGGCTATCAATTCTACAGAAACTAAAAATGGAATAGGGTTGAATGCATCTTTGGGAATTACCTATGCTTGGAAGAAGTTTAATCTAACTATTTCCGCACCAGGAATTATTCCTATGAAAAAAATGGGGAGTCTTTTTCTGTACTCACAACCTATCCATTTTAGAGCACATTCATCTTATGATATTGTTATAAATCGTCAATGGTCTGTAAAGCCACAAGTCTTAGTTGATTATATTTTGAATGCACCAATAAATTATAATGGAATTGTTTCAGTAAAGTACGATAATCTTTTGTGGCTAAATTTAGGTTACGGTGCTCAAAGTATTATTAGTGCTGGATTAGGAACACAAATAGCGCAGCGCTTTACGCTTCAATACACATTTAAGTATGGTACAAATGGAATTGCTAAATCTATCTATGGCAATCATGAAATTTGCTTAGGAGTTTTAGTAGGCAAAGTCAAATCTACACATATCAACAATTCTATCTTCTCGAAAAAATCTAAATCACCATATCATGAGTGGGAATAAATTACTCGCAAGTCTGCTTATCTTTTTTGTTGCAATTATCCCTTTAATTGGCTATTCACAGGGAGTGCCACAGCAGATAAGTTATCAAGCAGTTCTTAGAAATAGCTCAGGATCTGTTATTCCAAATCGGAGTATAATAGTTCGCTTAGCGGTTCAAAATATCAGCCAACAAAATTTGTGGGAGGAAGATCATTTTGTTAGCACAAATCAACTTGGTCTTTTTACTCTCAAGATAGGAACTGGGTCATCAACTGGAGCGGGGACTACTCCCAATTTTAAAGATATAAACTGGGCGAGTAGTAATCGGTTTTTAGATGTGAAAGTAGATTTGGGAAATGGGTTTGTTAATTTCGGCAACCTTCAACTTATTTCGGTTCCTTACGCTTTTGTTTCAGACACTGTGTTGCACGCACCTCCTGCAAATCTGAAAATGGAAGATTTACTTAATGTAAATGTTACGGGAATAAATCCAAATGAAGTATTACGTTGGAATGGAAGTTCATGGGTTCCTGCTGATACAATTAAAACCAATCAACTAGTAGTTACAACGAATGCTGTTTTTCAAGGAGGGATAAAAATTAATCAATATTTCATACTTGGATTAGATACTATCACCGCTATTTCTAATGATCCTGGATTAACAGACAGTAGCAATACAATTATTCCCACACAAGCAGCAGTTAAAGCATACATAGATGCACATATTGGAGCAGGATCTAATGGACCTACTGGCGCTACAGGTCAAATTGGAGCACAAGGTCCTCCAGGACCTGCGGGGTCAACAGGCGCCACAGGTCCAACAGGGGCAAACGGAGTGAACGGTACAAACGGATTAGATGGAATTAATGGAACGAACGGTACAAATGGAGTTGATGGAGCCACAGGAGCCACAGGTCCAACAGGGGCAAACGGAGTGAACGGTACCAACGGAGTAGATGGAATTAATGGCACGAATGGCACGAACGGAGCAAATGGAGTAGACGGAGCAACGGGAGCTACAGGGGCAAATGGAGTGGATGGAGTTAATGGAACAAACGGTACAAACGGTACAAATGGGGTTGATGGAGTAACAGGCGCCACAGGTCCAACAGGTGCAAACGGAGTTGATGGAGTGAACGGTACCAACGGAGTTGATGGAGTTAATGGAACAAATGGAGTAGACGGAGCCACTGGCGCCACAGGTCCAACAGGAGCAAACGGAGTAGATGGAGTTAATGGAACAAACGGTACAAATGGAGCCACAGGAGCCACAGGTCCAACAGGGGCAAACGGAGTGAACGGTACCAACGGAGTAGATGGAATTAATGGCACGAATGGCACGAACGGAACAAATGGAGCCACAGGCGCCACAGGTCCAACAGGGGCAAACGGATTAGATGGAATTAATGGAACTAATGGCACAAATGGAGTTAATGGAACAAACGGGACAAATGGAGTAGATGGAATTAATGGCATGAACGGTACAAACGGATTAGATGGAATTAATGGAACGAACGGTACAAATGGAGTTGATGGAGCCACAGGAGCCACAGGTCCAACAGGGGCAAACGGAGTGAACGGTACCAACGGAGTTGATGGAGTTAATGGAACAAATGGAGTAGACGGAGCCACTGGCGCCACAGGTCCAACAGGA
>JBGAVP010000027.1:0-42946 GCA_044228065.1 Chitinophagales bacterium
AACATGGGGCAAACTTACCAAAGTTTGTGTATTGATAACATATAGCTTTAGAAGTATTACCATTTGTTGTATCTTTTCTAATAATGGATGTATCACTAGGTACTTCTGGATAAATAATTATGGAATCTACAGATGGCGGATAATTAAAAAAGTTAAAACATATTTTTGTAGCCTCAAAACAAATTACGTTTGGTGAAATACTCACATTGAAAGTAGGTAAATTTGCGACACAAATTGAATCTCTCAAAGTATCTCTACATCCTTGTTGATTTTCTATTGCAAGGGTTATTTTATGACATCCTGGAGTGCTATAAGCGATAGGTGGCGGAGTGCAACCCACAAACAAGGAAGGTGTTCCATTTTGAAAAGTCCAAACACACGGTTTTAAAGATGATCCTGAAACTGTTGTATTTGTATAGGTTACATTTAATGGCAAACAATTATTGTCCTTTACTTTTTTTATGGATGCCGTAAGTTTCTGAGCTGCTACAAAATCGTATTTTGTTAATGTTTTAGTGCAGCCAAACGTATCTTTAATAGTAAAATAAACTGTTTTAAGACCATACGTTTTAAAAACAAAAGCACCTTGTGTTTTTAAACCTGGAGGACTAATATTAGGAGAGCCTGGTTCTGAAGTATTCCAAGTATAAGTACAAGAAGCACAAGGAGTACCAGTATAGGTAAAAGTAACGGTGTCTGGAAGTTGACAAATTAAAGTATCAGATGTGGTAAAATTAGGAGTAATTATTGGACCTACACATGCATAATTCTTTTTTACAACAGAATCTACACAGCCTCCTATGTAACTTACAATCATTTTTACATCATAGCAACCTGGAGTGGTATAAGTTACGGAAGGATTGGTAAGGTTAGATGTAGGAAAACCACCAGAAAAAACCCATGAAGTAGAATGTGCTACTGAATTAATAGTGTTGTCAGAATAATTAACTGTTAGTGGCGAACAACCTCTTGGTGCAGAAGATGTAAATTGAGGTGCAGCTAATGGCCCAATTTGAATCAAATTAGATTTCAAGATATCAGTAGAACAGCCAGATAAGGGATTGGTAACTTTTAGATAAATTCCATAATTCCCAGCTGTAGAAAAACTATAGGTAAAATTAGATAATGTAGAAATAATTGGACCTGTTGCTGAATCTCTCCTCCACTCATAAATAGGACCAACAATTCCAGTAGGATCTGCAGTGAAGGTTACAGGGTAAGGGAAAGTACAATTGGTAGGATCCGTATTTGTAAAACCCGCAATAGGTGGAACAGTAATATTGATACAACTCGTACTTGTAAAAGTAGTATCATCAGTACATCCACAACTATTTTTCACATACAATGTTGGGCAGTAGGTACCTGGAGCTAAATAAGTATGACAAATTGTAGAAGAGTTGCTTTTAGATACGGTTCCATCCTTCCAATCTAAAAGTATCGTATCTAAATTTCCACAACCTGCAGTAGATGTATTGTTGAAACAGATCTGTGTTCCCACACAGCCACCATAAGGCCTAAAAAAGCCATTTGCAAATGGCTTTGCAAAAATTCTCAAAAATTTAGGCTTGTTAACAGTACAACTCTGCCCAGCTTGATTCGTAATAACCACTGATACATCATAATATCCTGTATCGGTATAATTAAAACTAAACGAACTACTTGGGACACCTGTAGGTAATGGATTGGGACTAGAAACATTTTTTACAGTCCACACATACCCCGTGTTGTTAATGGGAGAACCTGAAGTAGCGGAAGCATTTAAAATAATAATCTGAGGCGTACAGCCAGAAGTTGAAGTTGCATTGATATCACAATTACTAATTTGGGCATTTGAAGTATCGACTACAAATCCCATTAACAAAAAAGTAATTATAATTTTTATGTTATGTAACAAACTCTTCATAAATTCTGTTAACCTATTAGATTCCATTATAATGTTTAAACATTACTTGCATGAAATTGCAAAAACAATACCAACTTTCAAAAAAAACTTTCAACAAACGATTTAAAACTTTGGGCATGTAGCTCTTCCTTCCATTTTTCGTTCTTTCTTTTTATATACATACATCATCCCTACCTCTATAGCTCCAAAACTAGATGTGGCACGCGTTAGACTCGATACATTTATATCGTACGCAACACCCAGTGTAATGTTTTTATAATCTATCCGCACATTGGGGATAACTGCATCGGGTGTAGGGTTCGAAAATCTGCTGGACACTCCTAAAGAAAAATAATTCTTACTGGTATAGCTGTCTCCAAAAATAAACTGCGCATTGATCCCAACATTTGCTTGTAACGATGGGCCCTGCATCAAAAACATAAAAGTGGGCACTAAATTTATTTTATCGTTTACATCAATCTGCGCACCTGCATTTACTACATATTTTGCATATAATTTCTCTGTTTTTACATTCAAAAAGGTTTCTGTAGACCTTGCTACATGTGCATAAGCAAACCCTATATACATGTTTAATCTTCTTCTAAATTCTACATGATAGCGAACTCCCACAGTTCCATCTACTGCAAAATTTGTTCTTCCTAAATTTTCTTGAATTCCATCACTAAATTTTGCACCTCCGTTCTGTATATTTTTCAAAATCACCTCGGCTTGTAACCCAATCGCAATAGAATGTTTTACCCGCAACCCAAACCCTTTAGAGTAGGCTAAGTTCAACGAAATATCATTTGTGGAAAGGCCCATATCCCCTGCCCTATCATGAAAAAAAGAGAGTCCAGCTCCCAAATAATCATTCTTCAATTTACCTTTTAAAAAAGAGCCATCTACATAAGCCCCTATAGTTTCAAATTTTGTTTTACCGTAAGGTGATTGAATAGATGACCATTGATTTCTATAAATTGCTCCCACCCTCGCTTCCCCATCAAAAAAGCCTGTCATAGCAGGGTTTAGCTGCATAGGCATTAAATGGAATTGGGAGAAATGTACGTCTTGGGCTTTCATATTAAGTACTGAAAAAACAGTTGCTATAAAGAGTATCTTTTTCATAATTGGGTTGCTTCGCAAATTATTTAACCAAAGTAACATTACCTTCTGAAATTATTTTTTGGTCACTGATTGTTGTGTGGTATTCTATAACATACCCCATTACAGCGGTATTCATTTCCTGATTACTCATAAAAATATTGGTGCCATCCCATTTAAAATCTACATCCGTAGATTCAAATACTTTATCGCCCCAACGATTATACATCCAAATATGAAAGTCTCTAATAAGTTTATGAGTGGTTACATAAAAATAGTCGTTCACTCCATCACCATTAGGACTGAAAACATTGGGCATGACAAGCTTTGCATCTTCTATTATAACATTTACAACTACACTATCTTCTATTATACAATTTCTTCCGTAGGTAATTTTAACCCTGTAAAGTGTGGTATCAGTAGGCTTTGCATATACTAATAGACTCGCTCCACTATTCGGTACATAAGGACTCCAAGCAACTGACTTTGGATTCACACCCGTACTTGCATTTAACTCAACCGTTTCTCCCAATGCAATCGTTTTGTCTGCTCCTAAATCTACAAACCCTCCACTAAAAATAGCCACGTAGCCTGTTACTATTACTCCACATTTTTTGGAATTCGTAACCGTTACCGTATAATTATTTTCAGAAAGATTAGTGGCAGTAGCGGTTGTATCACCATTACTCCAAATAAAAGAAAAAGGCCCATCATTAGAAGTAGGTAAGACTGTAAGTTTCCCATTACTCGAACCTGTACAAACCGAATCACTATTTCGAATTACAGCTGAAGGAGAACCTGTATTCCCTATGGAGTCTGAAGCTGTTACAGAACAACCGTTTGCATCCGTTACAGTCAAATCTATTCTAGTACCTGCTGTCAATGAAGAAAGTGAATCTATTCCTATTCCCTGCTGACCGTTTGCCCAATCATAAGTATAAGCAGTAGTACCTCCCGAAACAGTAGCTTTAGCGGTTCCTACACCTTGCAAACAGTTATCATCACTTTTAGTTAAAACTAAAGACAAAGCTGCTGAGGGACCATCAATAGTAAAGGTCGTATCTAAGCTACTACAGCCTCCATCCGTAAAAGAAACCGTATAGCTTACACCTGATGTAAGACCTGAAGCTGTATTAGAAGTATTATTCGCATCTTGACTCCATTTGTAGGTATAATTTCCGGTTCCTCCTTTTAGCGAAATAGTTGCTGTAGCATCTGCATCACCAAAACATTTTATAGAAGTAGCGGTAAATGCATCAATGTACGGACTAGAGCTATTATCTATCAAAACAATATTTTTTATGGTATCACTACAGCCTGTAACCGTACCCGTAACAATAAAAGTGTAGGTTCCAGGTCCCTGATTCGCTATTTGAGAGCTAGATCCAGATTGAACAACAGTTCCATTTTTTAAAAACGTAAAATTAAAAGGCGAAATTCCATTTACAGCACAATTAATAGAGCCATTATTTTTTCCACAGCTAGGGGGGGTAGAATTTACCAAAACCGCATTTACTTGTGTAACCAGTAAAGTAGAAGTATCAGTAGAAGTACAGGTACCATTCACCCACGAAACTGCATATCTAAAAGAATTTGCAAAAGCAGGACTTACTGTAATACTATTGCCACTTTTAGGAGCAACTAAATCACCACCTGTCCAAGTAAAAGTTCCTCCAGACCCAGAACTAGTAACGCTTATAGAAGTGGTACTTCCTAAACAGATAGTATCGTTTAAAGCATACGTAAAATTAATATCTGCTTTACCTACATTAATAGTTGGAGTTAGTTTTATGGTACAATACCCATCTGTCCAAATTAGGTTATAAGTATTGGTAACACTAGGGTAACGAATAAGGGTATCTCCAATAAAAGGATTTACTAAATCACCTCCACTCCACGTAAAAGTTCCACTAGAAGTACCAGACACAATTAAAGCCACACTATCACCCGCACAAATATTGGGGTTAGGTGTAATTTTAAGAGTTGGCAAACCAGCCAATAATATAACAAATGAAGTATCAAAAGCGCAACTACTACTAGCGTCTACTATTTTTAAACGATAGGTACCAGCATATACATTTTGTAAAGTTGCTGAATTGCTAAAAGGAACACCAGCACTATCCCAATTATATGTATATGGTGTAGTTCCCCCTAGTCCCTTTATTCCAGTTATTTCTCCATCATTATTTCCACATACTGCATCCTTAATTATAACTCCAGAAAGATCAATGTTTAATGAATTTATTTGAAAAGTATCAATAAGAGAATTAGAAACCCCTCCTACCAATCCAGTAATAGTTACTGTGTAACTACCAAAACTCAAACCTCCTACGGAATCTGTTGTTTCACTAGTAGACCATAAATAATTATAAGAACTACCTCCACTTGGGGTCACTTTTACCCAACCGTTGGCTTGACCACAAGTAGCATTTTGCTTACTAGAAGTAGCGCTAAGCTGAGCTTTGGAATCATTTACAAAAAGAAAAACAATTACTAGAAATAAAATCTGCTTAATAGTCATGAAGGATAGGTCAATTTAAAAGGGAGTCAAAAATAATTTTATAATTGAGAGAATCATTAACAACATGTGTATTACTTCTGCCTATAACATTATCACAAATGAATCCTAAATTGACAGATGAAATTGATAGAAAAACCACTTACTTTGAAACAAATAATACTTGAAATAAGTTTCCTTTTGTAGTGAAGCAATTGTTAAAAACCTAGTATATCAAAGTATAACCATCTTGAAATAAGAATAAAGCCACCATTTTGACATTTGCCCGATTTCAGTTAGGTTTGCGCTCCTTATAAAAGAATGGCTACTAAACCCACAAAAGAAACGTACCTGTATTGGTATGAACTGATGCTTCGCCTTCGCAAGTTCGAAGAGCGTGCTGGTATGCTTTACGGGCAACAAAAAATTCGTGGGTTTTGTCACCTATACATAGGACAAGAAGCAGTAGCTGCGGGTACTTTTTCGGCACTTCGCCCAGATGACAGAATGATTACAGCTTATCGTGATCACGCATTGGCTATTGGCAAGGGAATTAGCTGCAATGCCGCTATGGCAGAGCTGTACGGCAAAGTAACGGGTTGTACCAAAGGCAAAGGAGGCTCTATGCATTTCTTTTCAAAAGAACATAGTTTCTTTGGTGGACATGGAATTGTGGGCGCTCAAATTGGACTCGGTGCAGGCATCGCCTTTGCTGACCAATACCTAAATAAAGACAACGTAACTATTTGCTTTTTTGGAGATGGTGCAGCACGCCAAGGTATTTTACACGAGACCTTTAATATGGCCATGATGTGGAAATTACCCGTAATTTTTGTTTGCGAAAACAATGGTTATGCCATGGGCACTTCCGTTTCTCGTTCTTCGAATGTTACTAAAATTGCAACTTTAGGGGAAGCCTACAATATACCTTCTGAATCGGTAGATGGTATGCAATGCGAAACGGTACACGATGCAGTAGCAAAAGCTGCAGACCGCGCCAGAAAAGGTGATGGTCCTACTTTTTTAGAAATTTGCACCTATCGTTACAAAGGGCACTCCATGAGTGATCCGCAGAAATACAGAACGAAAGAAGAAGTAGAAAGCTATAAAAAACTAGACCCCATTGAAACAACTTTAGAGACTATTTTAAAGAAAAAGTACGCTACTCAAGAACAAATTGATGCTATCAATTTGGCTGTGGAAAATGAAATAGAAGAATGTGTTAAGTTTGCCGAAGAATCGCCTTATCCAAATGACGATGAATTATTAAAAGACATTTACACTCAAGCAGATTATCCTTTTATAACCGAATAATTAATTTACAATCAAATAAACAAGAACAGCACAATGGCTCAAAAAGACGAACAAGAAACAGCAGGAGAACAAGTATTAGATATTTATCACCGCATAGAACATTTCTTTGAAGAAAATGCTCAAAAAGTAGCTATAGGTGGTGGAGTACTGGCAGTGGTAATTGTAGCATTGGTATTTGTTTTTGCAAAATGGCTTCCTGAAAGAAACGTAAAAGCACAACGTGAAATGTATTTAGCGGAAATGGCTTTCGCAAAAGATTCCTTTAATGTGGCTTTAAACGGAAACGGCTTAAATGCGAAAGGATTTATCGAAATTCAAAACAAATATAGTTTTACAAAAGCTGCTAACCTTTGCCATTATTACATTGGAATCTGTTATTTAAACCAAAAGAAATATGCGGATGCCGTGACTTCATTGGATAAATTTAGCACCAGCGACCCAATTCTAGGAGCAGCTAAATTAAATGCCATAGGCGATGCCTATTCAGAACAAAATAAAACAGACGATGCTATTAGCTACTATAAAAAAGCGGCTGCTTTTTCAGAGAACGAACAGTTCACTCCTTATTATCTTATGAAGTTAGGTATGTACTATGAAACATTAAAGAAAAACGCAGAAGCTAAAGAGGCATATCAAACTATTAAAGATAAATACCCAAATAGTGAAGAAGGCAGAAGCGTAGAGCTATTTTTGGCTAGAGTTTCCAGCTAATCTTTTTTAGAAAAGAAATGGAAAGAGGGAAACAACAGTTCCCTCTTTTTTATTTAGGGCAGGAAGAACAAACACTTTTTATATTTTCAATTTATTAAAACTATTTTATGGCTACTCATCTTAAAAATCTCTCTACCCACGATACCGAAAAAGTTCCAGATGGAGAAGGTTTCATTATAGGAATTGTGGTTTCTGAATACAACTCTGATATTACCTTTGCACTCCGCGATGGATGCCTTAAAACGCTTTTAGACAATGGTGTTTTAAGAGATAATATTGTGATAGATTATGTTCCGGGAGCATTTGAATTGCCGCTAGGTGCACAGACTTTATATTTAGGAAAAGAATGTGATGCCATCGTTACTTTAGGCTGTGTTATAAAAGGAGATACCGACCATGATATTTACATCAATCAGTCAGTAGCCAATGCCATTGCACACCTAAATATAGAACACGATGCCCCTTTTATTTTTGGTTTGCTCACTACCAATAATCTAGAACAAGCACAAGATCGTGCTGGAGGAAAACACGGAAACAAAGGGGTAGAATGTGCGGTGGCTGCATTAAAGATGTTAGCACTACAAGAGAAATATTATGATGAAGAAGACAATTCATACCTTAATTAAATTCTAAAATCTGTCTTCTGACTTCTGACTTCTAAAATCCAACTCCTAACTAATCAAATATGAAACTACACACCATCAACACTGGCTTATTTAAATTAGATGGTGGTGCTATGTTTGGGGTAGTGCCTCGCCAAATGTGGCAGAAGTTAACTACGCCCGATAGCAAAGGAATGTGTACCTGGGCAATGCGGTGTATGCTTATAGAAGATGGCAAACAACTTATTCTAATTGATACAGGATTAGGCAATAAGCAAGACGATAAATTCTTTAGTCATTTCGAGCCACATGGAGACGATACGCTCAGCAAATCATTGAAAAATTTAGGATATCACGAAAACGATATTACCGATGTTTTGCTCACACATCTTCATTTCGATCATTGTGGTGGTGCCATTGTAAGAGAAGGAGAAAAACTACTACCTACTTTTAAGAACGCTACTTACTGGAGCAATGAAAGCCACTGGCAGTGGGCTATTCATCCAAACGCACGAGAAAAGGCATCTTTCTTAAAGGAAAATATTCTTCCTATTCAAGAAAGCGGACAATTGAAATTTATACAAGATGATTCCTCACAAATCCATCCCAATATTTTGATTAAAACCGTTTCTGGTCACACAGAATCTATGATTACTCCTCATATAAATTATAAAGGGCAAACCATTGTATATGCAGCTGACCTTTTCCCTTCGCGCTGGCATATTCCTATCCCCTATGTGATGGCGTACGATACCAGACCTCTTCTCACATTAAGCGAAAAAGAACAGCTACTTCCCGAAGCTGCTGATAAAAATTATTTGCTCTTTTTTGAGCATGACCCCACTACCGAAATGTGCAGTTTACAAAATACCGAAAGAGGGGTGCGAGAAAAAGAAACGATGCGATTAAGTGAGTTGTAAAAATTCACTTTTAACACAGAAAAAATCGTTTTACAAAATAATAAGAACCATCATCAATATTGCCATTCTGAAAAATAGGATTCGCAATCTTTGAAGCATTCTTCAAATTCATTTGACCACTACTTTTTTCTATTTGATGAACTAGTTTTACAATCAGCTTTTCCTCTTCAGTAAGCTTATCGTTTTCATTCACGAAATAAATAAATGAACGACATAGTGTTTCCAGAAGCAGGTAGTTTTTCAGTCCAATATGTGCCAAAACAACAAGCACTCTTATCTGACATAAATGTGTAAAAACCATCTTAGGATATTCCATTAATATCTCGTTAGCATAGTCTAATGCTTTGTTGAAATTTTTTTTTAAGAGGAATGCAACAGCCAAATTTTTCTGAAATGTAATATCTCTTTCTGCATTCAAATAATCTGAGAATTCCGATTTTATTTTATGATAAAGTGGCGCTAAAAAAATTGTTCTTTCCTCTTGCTTCTTACATTGATTGGCAAAATATTGTACTGAAAAAAGGTAGACCAAACGATCGTATTCTAACTCTTTATTCTTTGAAGAAAAAGTTTGTAAATCAGAAATAGATTTTTGCAAAACGGATTCGTTACCCTGCGTAGCTGCGGCATTTCCGAGTTGATAAAGCACATAAATATAGCGAACAGCAAATTGCTTTTTGTAAGTGGGGACTTTTTCAAATTCTTTATTCCATCGCTGAATCAACTGTAGTTGTTTTTTTTCGTCTTTCTTCATTTCGAAATACCAAAGCCAAAAAACATAATATTGATCAAGAGCCAAAAAAGACTTCGCTTTTTGAGTAGACGTGAATAAATCAGTGCGACTCCATTTTTCCATAAAAGCTTCATAATCTTGCATGCGATTGCTAGCACCAGAACGGGAACGCATAAACTGGGCAAGGTGATTGGGCTCTCGATACTGATACAAATTCTTCCCTTTCTCCATACTTTCAAAAAGAGCAACATAGTGTTGTTGCATTTCGTCAAAAGTAACTTCTTTAAAAAAGCGAGTTCGAATGATTTCGAGTTCTATTTGCTTTAAATAACTCAACAAAAAAAACCGTTGGGCTTCTGAAATTTTTTGTCTTAAATCTGCAATCACTTGAAGCGCAATTTGATTCTGACCCTTCTTTTTTAAAATATGTAAATCTTCTATTTGTTGCAGCAAAGAAACATCTTCATCCTTGCTGTGCAACATTCGAAGGGTTCGCATAATGTTTAGCTGCAAAAAACGTTTGGTTTCTGAAAGTGCAGAACCTTTTATATCTGAAATTTTTAAGCGCATTTCCTTTTCGCTATAAACATCCATTTTATCCAATATATCAAAGAGACGTATGTAGTTTTTCTCATCATTACCCGCATACAACTTCAAAGCTCTTTTTTCGGCCTTTGTCATTGATTTTACCAATTGATGAAGTGTACTTTTCATATTCCAAATATAATCCTATACAGAACAAATTAAAATTTTGGAATACTGAATATATAACAAAAGTTTGTTGTGCCTACTTTTCTACTATCCCCACTTTTGGTTTATCAAATTTTTCATTCACAAAAAACAAAACGACTATGAAAAAAAATTCAACAGCGTTGTTAATACTGCTTTTGGGTAGTATTCAACTTTTCTCTCAAATCATTCCTGGTTATGTAGACCCTACTTATGGTGCAATTTCAGGCAAACCTGGTAGGACAACAATAGGTTCCGGTGCAGGGCAAAGCTTTGCAAAAGGAATGGCAATACAACCTGATAACAAGACCGTGATAGTGGGTTACGCTTTTAATCAAAATAGTTTTAAGTCGGTGGTGCAAGTGGCGCGGCTAACCGAAAATGGAGCTGCCGACTTTGGTTTTGGTGGAGGCTCGGGGGTTATCAATATAGACTTAGGCACACGCGATAACGAAGCCGATGCAGTTGCAATTTTACCCGATGAAAAAATTTTGGTTGCCTGTTCGGATTCCGATAAAATAGTCTTACTGCGCTTGTTGCCCGATGGCAGTTTAGACCAAAGTTTCGGCACAAATGGTAAAGTACTATACAAAGGCAATAATTCTTCCGCCCTTGCAAAAAGCATGGCGGTGCAACCCGATGGAAAAATTGTAATAGCAGGCTATAATATAGCTACAGGTGGCTTTTCAGAAGATATGTTAGCCATAAGATTTTTGCCAAATGGTACACCCGACAATACGTTTGGCGCGAACGGGCAAGTTACTATTAACTTTTTGGGCGGTGCAGAGCAAGCCAATTCTGTGATATTACAAGCCGATGGAAAAATCGTATTAGGAGGTTTTGCCTCTACCCCAACTTTCAAAAATCTTGCTCTTGTCCGTTTAAATCCTAACGGAACCTTAGATGCTGGCTTTGGCGTTGGCGGAAAAAAAACGTATGCACCACTCAACAATAATTGCGATAAAGAAATCACACAAATTGCATTGGCTAATGATGGAAAAATTTTAGCGGCTACTACCATACGTGATTCAATTACTCAATACGATAACATGGTAGCTTTACGTTTTACTACTACCGGAAGTTTAGATGCCACTTTTGGAATAAATGGCATAGTAAATGTTCCCTTTTTTCAGCAGCAATCATATGGAACATGTGTAGCGATACAACCCAACGGACAAATCTTATTAGGCGGAAATTTATCTGATGGACTAGGACACAATTTTTTCAAAGCCGTACGGATTACTACTGATGGAAATGGCAATGTAGACTTCGGATATGGCAAGGGATATACTTTAGATATTGATTTTTATACAAATGGGTCTCAAAATGTGTATGCAATTGGCTTAGATAACCAAGCGAGGATAATGATGGCTGGTTTTGCTTCTGATCCAGCACATGCTAACTACCATTATTTCGCAGCAGTTCGCATTCTATCGGCATCAGTTACCAAACCTATTCAAATTGCACCAGCAAAAGATACAACGCAGGTTTCATTGTTACCCACCTTCGATTGGAGCGATGTAGATTATAGACTGTATTATGATCTAGAAGTTGCTAGTAATCCCAATTTTACGAGCCCGATTCTAAGTATCTACGATTCTAATTCTACTTACACTAGCTCTACTGCATTGGCGCAAAACACCACCTACTATTGGCATGTGCGAGCTAGTGATTACAATGGTACCACAGCCTGGGGTCCTACGTGGAGTTTCAAAACCCTTGGACCAAGTGGCATTTCAGAAAATGAAAAAAAATATTCTGTCAAAGTTTATCCTAATCCATTTACAGATTTCATTCAAGTGGAAACAGAAAATGAAAGTGGCACGATAGCACTTTTTGATATGCAAGGCAGAAAAATTTTAGAACAAGAAACCGCTATTGCTACAAAACTGAATACTGAAAATTTAGATGCTGGAAGTTATATAATCACGCTGCAAAGCAATACTGGAAAGGTTTCTAAACAAATTATTAAAACAAAATAACAATCCAGTTTTATCATTCACAAAAAAAAATATACAATGAAAAATTCAATCAAATTTTTACTCGCCTTATTATTCGCTAGTACTGTATTGTTAGCACAACCAGTGCCAGGTGCATTAGATATAACTTTTGGCAATAGCGGTAAAGTAACTGGCACCTTTGATAATGTTAATGCAAATATTTCCAGCGGTGCTGCTACAGCCTTGCAAAGCGATGGAAAAATAATTGTAGCTGGTCAAGTTTTATTTAGCGCTAGCAATCATTTATGTGGTATTGCTCGCTACAATGCTAATGGAAGTATAGATGCAACCTTCGGAAATGGAGGTAGCGTGAGCACGGATGTAAACACGAAGCACTATTCAGAATTAAAAGCAGTAGCGATTCAAGCCGATGGTAAAATAGTGGCAGCAGGAAATACTTCAAATTTATTAGGAACAAATCTTGACTTCGCTATCGTTCGATACAAATCCAATGGCAACTTAGACTCCACCTTTGGCACCAAGGGAGTAGTGACTTTAGATTTTGGAAACAGCGATGATTATGCTCGTGCAGTGGCAATACAAGCCGATGGCAAAATAATAGTAGGTGGAGATGCAAAAGTAAGTGGTAATGTAGATTTTGCAGCGGCACGATTAAACACGAATGGCACGCTGGATAATGGGTTTGGACTGAATGGAAAGATAAACATCGATTTTGAATCAAACTACGATCAGGCCGATGCCATGCTGCTGCAACCCGATGGGAAAATAGTATTGGGGGGAACCTACGCGATTTCATCAAATGCGTATTCAGCATTTGGATTGGTAAGGCTTACATCGGCAGGGGTTTTAGATGCTGGTTTCGGTACGAATGGAAAAGCTAAATTAGATTTCAGTAACTCCAACCACGCTATACACGCACTGGCACTACAAGCCGATGGAAGGATAGTAGCTGCAGGAGACGGTCCTGCCAATTTGTATGTAGTGAGCCTGAATGCAAATGGAACTTACGATGCCAATTTCGGCAACTTTGGGATTTTTAATAATCCCTCCACCCATCGCGCTAAAGCGCTGCTGATTCAACCTAATGGACAAATAATTATCGGTGGTATTAAATACAACGGCAGTAATGACGATTTTTATTTGAATCGCCTTGAGAGCAATGGTACAGTAGATGTAACTTTTGGCTCCAGCGGAGAAGTAGCTACTGATTTTAATGGAAAGTATGATGGCCTTTATGGCATGTTTTTTCAGCCCAACGGGAAAATATTGGCCGTAGGTAGTGCTGGTAATGCAGCAAATTTCCTTACCGATTTTGCTTTAGCTAGGTTTGAAACGGGCATGCGCGAGCCCGTTACATTGGTAAGCCCTGCTAATAACAGCACTAATGTGGCATTGCCAGTTACTTTGAGTTGGACGGCTGCACCTGGCATTAACACCTATCAAATACAAGTTTCTACCACTGCTGATTTTTCTGCTTTAGTAATTGATAGCTTAAATAATTTTTTGACCATTAATACGGCACTTGTAAAAAACACGACCTATTACTGGCGAGTACGCACCACTAATGGCGCTAATAATCTTTCTTTCTGGTCACCAGTGTGGACATTCAAAACGCTAGATGTACCATCTACTTTTACATTAATCAGTCCTTCCAACAATGCTACAAATGTATCGCTCACTCCATCCTTTAGTTGGAACAATGCGTCTTTGGCAGCTAAATACGAATTGCAGGTATCCACTTCCAATACTTTTGCAAACCCCATAATTTCTCAACCCACATTGAGTGTATCAAACTATACAACCGCAACGCCTTTAAATAATAATACTGTCTATTACTGGAGAGCAAGAGCAAGTAATTCTGCTGGCAATGGAGCATGGAGTAGTATTTGGAATTTCACAACACTTGCACCTGCGGCAACTCCTACTTTGCTTTCTCCAGCAAACTCAACAAACAATGTTTCACTTACTCCTGCATTCGATTGGAACGATGCCGCGAATGCTACAGCCTATGAATTGCAAGTTTCAACAACCAATACCTTTGCTTCAAATATTATTTCACAAACTTCCCTTACATCTTCAAATCATACCACAACAACAGTTTTAGCTAACAATACAGTATATTATTGGCGAGTACGCGCTAAAAATGCCTTGGGCAATTCAGCATGGAGTACAGTTTGGAGTTTTACTACAATTCCTGTAACACCACCCGCACCTTCTGTTCCTACATTATTGTTACCTACTAATGCTGCTTCAAATGTATCTACAATACCTTCTTTTGATTGGAATGATGCCTCTGCAACAAACACATATCATATTCAAGTTTCTAGCACTAATACATTTGCAACATTGGTGGTGAATGATAGCACTTCCACTCTTTCAAATTTCACTCCTTCTTCCGCATTAAGTGCTAACAGCACATACTTCTGGAGAGTTCGAGCGAAAGGAACAGGTGGTACAAGTGCTTGGAGTAATGTTTGGAGTTTTAAAACAGAAAACCCAAACAGTCTCGAAGACTATGCTAGTTCAATTGTTGTTAAGGTATATCCCAACCCCTTTTCTGATTTCATACAAATAGAAACAGAAGATGAAAATGTTATAGCCACACTTTTAGATATGCAGGGAAGAGAAATTTTACAAGAAATATTTTCGAATACAACAAAAATTTCAACGCATGAGCTACCAACTGGAGTTTATGTATTGAAGCTACAAGCTAACAATAGCAATATCTCCAAGCAAATGATAAAAACAAGGTAATTCCTTAAGCTCTCCTATCGGTTTTAAAATAGGTCATCAGCTTTTGTGAATGAAATTTGATAGGCCTTAACCCTACACGAAAGTGTGGGGTTTTTTGTTGATGCATTTTTAGTTCCTTGATATCACCATCTTTTAGCTACACTAATCAATAGATAAAAGACATTAAAACTCTTTAATAAAAAAAAGAAAAATTTTGGTTTATAAAATAAACTACTTTACATTTGTACTATATTTATAAACAAAAAAATAAAAAATGGAAACACAAGAAAAAAATCTAACTACAGAGGAAAGCCTAAAAATTATTCAAACAATGATAAACTCTGCTCGCAGCAAAGTAGCAGAAGATGGCTTTCATCTTATACTATGGGGTGTTTTAGTAATTAGCTGTTGTATTGCTAATTATATCTTTTTAAAACTAGAAATTGGAAATTGGTCAGGACTACCATGGCTGCTCCTGCCATTTATAGGAGTATCAGTAGGTAGTTACTATGAAAGACGCAGAACTGCCAATGGAATGACAAGGAGTAATGAGGATTTATACATCAGCAATATTTGGTTGTCCTATTTGTTTGCATTGATTTTAGTAATTGTGTTCAGCTCTATTTCTAAAACCTCTCCTATACCCTATATACTCATCACTACTGGTATGGTTACTTTTACCACTGGAAAAATTTTAAAATTTACACCTCTGTTAATTGGTGGAATAATTTTTTGGCTTAGTAGTTTACTTTGCATCCAAATAAGAGGAGAGGAACAATTACTAATCCAAGCTGTATCCATATTTACAGGTTACATTATTCCAGGTATGTTATTGAATAAAAAATTTAAAAAAGAAAACAATGTTCAAGCCGCTTGATCCTTTACTCCATTCTGAATTAAGACTTGCAACAATGTCGCTACTTATTGTGGTAAAAGAGGCAGAGTTTGGCTATATAAAAGAAAAAACGGGAGCCACTTCAGGGAATCTGAGCATACAATTACAAAAACTGTATGAGGCAAATTACATTGTTATTGAAAAATCTTTCAAAGGAAATTATCCGCTTACAACTTGTCTAATTACAAAAAAAGGAATAGACGCTTTTGAAAAATATGTGCAGGCGTTAAGTGCTTATATAAAACCCAAATAGGAGTTCTAAATATATCTAGCAAAAGCTACTAAAACTAGTGGCTTTTGCTATTTCCTTTCAAACAACGTCTATTAAATGTTCTGAGGACACTATCATTTCACCAAAACTTTCCAGCACTAATCCATGAGCATTTGCCAATGTTATAAAATCTTGTTCATAGTTGGCATCTACCGCTACCAACAAGCCACCACTAGTTTGTGGGTCTGCTAAAATCAATTTCTGATTGGGTTCTTGTAGTTTTATTCTTTCGCCATAGCTATCCCAATTTCTATGCGTACCTCCAGGCACAGCTCCTTGCTGAATGTACCCTAGCGCCTCCTTAAAAACAGGAATTTTATGGTACTGAATAACCGCACTCAAACCGCTCCCCTCACACATTTCAGTTAAATGCCCCAGCAGTCCAAAGCCTGTAACATCAGTCATAGCATGTACATAAGGCAACTTTGAAAATACCGCCCCTATACTATTTAATTTCTTCATAGAATCGGGTGCGATGTGGTTATGTTCTAGCTTTATAATTCCTTTTTTAACGGCAGTAGTCAACGCTCCTACGCCCAAAGGCTTTGTCAAAAATAATTTGCAACCAAGGGTAGCAGTATTATTTTGCTTCAACTGTACAATATCCACTCTGCCAGTTACCGCTAATCCAAAAATAGGTTCTGGTGAATCGATGCTATGCCCACCTGCTAGTAGTATTCCTGCATCGGCACAGGCTTGCCTGCTTCCATCTAAAACTCTTGCGGCTACTTCTGCTGGTAGTTTATCGATAGGCCAGCCTAAAATAGCAATAGCCAACAAAGGAGTGCCGCCCATAGCATACACATCGCTAATCGCATTCACCGAAGCAATGCGCCCAAAATCAAAAGCATCATCTACAATGGGCATAAAAAAATCGGTGGTACTGATGATGGCCGTGCCATCTCCCAAATCATACACAGCTGCATCATCCTTCGCTTCATTTCCTACCAATAAATTTTTACGATTGGGTATTTCCCCTTTTATGAGAGTGGAAGAATGCAACATTTGGTCCAATACTTTAGGAGCAATCTTGCAGCCACAACCTGCACCATGACTGTATTGTGTCAACTTAATAGAATCCATTTATTTTATATTTTGCTTAGATGAATGAATAAGTGCTTTAGCTATCTCGCTATCAGATTGTGCCTCGAAAAAAAGATTCGTTTTTAGCACATTTACTTTTTTGCTAGCTCCAAAAAAATACGCTTTATCATAATAATGAAGTAAAAGAATAGCTACCTCCTTAAAACTATTTTCAGCCAATTTTTCAAGTGCCAACTTAGCTGCTTCGGTACCCAGTCGCTTTTCTAAATTTTTGACACAAGCAGTTAAACTCTCTACCGAATATTGACCATACTGATCTACCAGATGCGCTATCCTTTTTTCTAAAGGGACCGTAATATTGTAAAGTGGCGCTTGCTTCATTTGCAACCAAAATGGTTCCGGCAAATAGCAAGTTCCAATGGCTTTACTTTCATCTTCTATCCAACAGTTTTTAGTGGTATCTAAAACAGAAAGTGCTTCATAAAGATTGTTTTCAAACTGCTCTGGTGAAGGCTGAGCAGGAAGCCCTAATCCACCAAATGCAGAACCCTTGTGATGAGCAATAGCTTCTAAATCTATTACCTGTTCCCCTTGACTTTGCAATGCCTGCAAAATTTGTGTTTTACCACTTCCAGTTTGTCCACTCAGCATAGAAAGAGTGAATGGTTTACCTAGCCCTTCTAAAACAAAATTTCGATACGATTTGTAGCCACCCTTTAATACAAATACTTCGTACCCTAATAAATTTATAAGCCAAGCCAAAGAGCCAGAGCGCATTCCACCCCGCCAACAATAAATAAAAACTTTCTTATCCTGCGTTAATGTTTTTAATGTGCGGGCAAAATCTCCCATCTTCTTTCCTACAATATCTAAACCTAATTCTATAGCTTTTTCTTTACTCTGCTTCTTGTATGCAGTGCCTACTTCCGCTCGTTCTATATCATCAAACAATGGAAAACTAGTTGCCGAGGGAATATGCCCTTTCTTGAATTCTTTAGGAGCACGTACATCTAATGTTAGAATACCTTTCGACTTCTTTATAAAATCAGTAATGTCTAAATATTCAACTTTTGATTCCATGCAATTTTGGGAAACACGAGTACATAAATCTTTGCTCTTGTGCTTTTCAAATCTAACCTTTTTATCATCACAAAGACAACTACTTTTCAGCTAAATTTCTAAATTTATTTAACCTTTGTGAGCGAGGTTTATAAAGCAACCAACCCGCAGAAATTCCTGCACGTACAAAAAATCTACTTTGCTGAAAATAGGCATTGTAAGGATCAGAGCCTTGGTAACCCAACTGCGCAAAAATACCAGCAAATGGTACGCCCCACAGTCTAAACGAACCTGTTACAGCTACATTTAATCGCTTGGCTACATCATATACGGGCACAGCCTTCAAATTGTTGCCAGCATTGGCATCTAAAGGAAAAATAACAGCACCAGAATTGTAGTTTAAATCTTGAATATAATCTAGATCTATCCACAAGCGAAAGCGTTCCATCTTTTGGGGGTCGCCATTAAGTATCGTTTCTTTACCGCTAGAAACTATCTCTTGATAAACGGGCGCATATATCCAACCGAACTGTGCATGAGAGCGATATCTTCCATACAAATTATTAGCGTTTAAAAATGGGTCTATCATAGTGCCTGGGCGGAGTTCAAAGGAGGTTCGCCAAAAGAAATTGTGGGAGATAGAGAGCACTCTGTTATGATTATTGCTAAATAATTTATTGGGGTGTAGGACTTTATTTTCCTTGCTACCAAAGAAACCGCCATAAATAAATTCAAAACAAACATTGTCACTAAAGTCTCCGTTATAGCGATTATAATACCCATTGTCCTGAGCACGAAAATGCACCCCATCTTGTCCATTGGAATGATGGTATACTTTAAATCCTACATAATGCTGAGAAGGATGCTTGTCCCACATAGTAGCATGTGTAAAGAAAAAAGTAACACCAGGCAAATAACTAGGAGTGCGCACGGGAGTAGAAGTGTCACCTACCGACTTATCGTTTTGTAACAATCGTATTTCAAAATCGGGATGAAGGAGCAAAGCAAAACGAACTCCCTTACCATGATTGACTGTCTGAAACCACCTGCCACCAATAGCTATAGGAATTTGAATATTAGCATGAAACAAAAAAGGTTTCTTCTGCCATTGCTTAGATGTGGGCCAAACTTTACTGTACTCTGAATAAAAAGAGAACAATGTAGGAGTAGAAACGTATTGCAGTTTATAAAAAAAATCGGATGCACTTTCACGAGCTGCAGCTGTTTGTGCTACTAATAATGAATCGTTTCGTTCAATAGCGGTATGCTTTGTTTTAGGTAAAAATGCAAAAGAACATTTCACCAAAAATAGCAGCAGAAAAAAAGGCAGGCGTTTCATTAAGCGAGTTTACAAGCTGCAAAGTTCGTCAATAAAAAGTAGTAAAAGAAAATGAATGAGAGAAAGTGAAACTTTAGTTTTACATTCTGATTGGCGCAAACAAGAATGCTACTCAAAAATCAACCTTAAAATCCGCTTTAAGCATATTCTTATCTTTCGAAGAATTGCCCACTAATACTACATACTTACCCTGCTGTACTTCCCATTTTTGGGTGTCGTGATTAAAATTGGTAAAATCACTATAGGAAAGTTTAAAATCAACAACTCGCTCCTCTCCTACCTGCAAATTAACCTTTTTGAAAGCACGCAATAATATTTCGGGACGGTCTTTAGAAGTATCCTCTAATCCAATGTATAACTGCACCACTTCAGCGCCAGCAAACGTTCCAGTGTTTTTTACTTTAACTGATACCGTATAATATTCCGATGGCTCTAAAGAAATCGGGTCAAAAGGGGTTACAAATGCAATACGAATATCCGAAAGCAAAAAATTGGTATAACTCAATCCAAAACCAAATGGATAACGGGGCTCTTTCTTTTGATTATCAAATAGGGTGTAGCCATGATAGTAACCATAATCTACATGGTCTGCATAAGAATCAAAAAAGGGTAAATCGTTTTCACTTTTCGGAGTCGTAAATGGAAGCTTTCCACTTGGGTTTACATCGCCAAATAAAATGCGTGCCAGTGCATCACCTCCCTCCATTCCATTGTAAAATGTTTCAATGATAGAAGGTACCTCTTCGTGCCATTCTTCAACAGTTACAGCGCTCCCAGCCACCAAACTTACAACCACATTTTTGCTGACTGAAGCAGCCGCATGAATCACATTTATGTCTTCCTCATGCAGATGCAAATACTTTCGATCTCCTCCCATACCTAGTATTCCAGCCTTCACCACAAAACTCTTCTTATCGGGATTGTTTCGATCGCGTATTTTAAAGTCGCCTATGTATTCGCCCTCATCTAAGTAAGTAGTTCCCGCCACCACTATCACTGCATCTGCATTTTTACAAACAGACTTTATAGCATCTAAATTATCATTAGGTACTGTAAGAATTTCTACCCCCATTCCGCTAAAATATTTTTTGATTCCATCAAGGGCTGTTACAATGTAATTGGGTATTACACTGCTACTACCGTGGTCACCTGTTTGCTTTTTATCGGCAAGTGAACCTATCACTACAATCCGTTTCACCTTACTTCTATCCAGAGGTAAAAATTGATTTTCGTTCTTCAAAAGTACTGCACTCTTTTCTGCTACTTCGAGAGCCAAGTCTGTATGCTCTTTACAGCCCACCAATGTTTTCGGGTAATCTTGCTGGTCTTTACGAGAAGCAAAAAGCAGCTTGGTACGAATGATAGGGTGAATCAAATTATCTATTTGCTGCATCGTAATTTTTCCATCCTGCAATAATTTTTTGACAGTGCTGAGTTTATAAACTTTACTGGTTGGCATCTCCACATTCATACCCGCCTCAATTCCTTTTTGTGCGTCAAATAAACCATAACTCCAGTCACTCGTTACATATCCCTTAAACCCCCATTGCTTCCTCAAAATATCTGTGAGCAACGATTTGCTGTGACCGCAGTATTCTCCATTTAATTTATTGTAAGCACTCATTACCGAAGCAGCTCCCCGCTCTATCACCTTCTTAAAATGAGGTAAATAAACTTCTTGCAGAGTACGCTCATCCATATTCATACTTCCTCCAAATCGATTGTTTTCCATGCTATTGGCAGCAAAATGCTTGACACATGCTTGCACCTGATGCTTTTGAATTCCTTCTACCAAAGCCGAGGCCATTTCGCCTACATGATGCGGATCTTCCCCGTACGTTTCTTGTGCCCTTCCCCAAGCAGGATGGCGCAGCAAATTCATACAAACTGCCCCAGAATAGTTGCCGCCCAGTGCACGAATTTCTTCTGCCATAGCTTCTCCTACTCTCCTTTCCAAATCTATATCCCAACTGGCACCCCGGGCCATCGTGGTAGGGAAAGCAGTAGCACCTTTATTACTAAATACACCACGAGGTCCATCAAAAAAAATCGTAGCAGGAATGCCTAGTTTTTTATTTCCTCCCGCCAATATAGGTTTCAAGTGTTTGCCAAAAACATGCGATAAACCAAAACGAATAATGCCATGTCCATGCATTTCGTACACCTTTTGCTTCAAACTCATTCGTTGAATTATATCGTGAGATTGATTTTCAGCTTGTGACTCTGCTAAAGACAAAGCAGTTTGTGCGTTGGAAATAGAGTTCATCAACAGCATAAATATTAGAATGAATAATGGTCTAAAATAAATTGACAAAGGATTAATTTTAAATATCGATTTTTTGAAAAACAAACAAACTCATAAATTCAGCTACTTCCTTTTTACCCTTCTTCTTTTCGTTCTCCTATCTGTTGACGCCACATTGCATAATACAATCCTTTTTCTGCTATCAAAGTTTCGTGCTTCCCTGTTTCTACAATCTCGCCCTTTTCTAATACATAAATTCTATCGGCATGAAGAATGGTAGAAAGCCTGTGCGCTATCATCACAGTGATGTGATTTTTCTTTTGAGAAATAGTGCGAATGGTATTACTAATTTCCTCCTCCGTTATAGAATCCAGTGCTGAGGTAGCTTCATCAAACACCAGTAAGTTTGGATTTCGTAAAAGCGCACGAGCAATTGAAAGTCGTTGCTTTTCACCACCCGAAACTTTCATACCACCTTCTCCTATCACGGTGTTGATGCCATTATCAGAGCGCACTAAAAGATTCATACAAGACGCCTTATGCAATACATCTGTAATCTCTGCATCTGAAGCACGAGGATTTACAAACAATAAATTCTCTTTTATAGTTCCCGCAAATAGTTGTGTGTCTTGTGTTACAAATCCTATTTGATTTCGTACTTCATCTATATTAATGAGCAAAGAATCATTATCGTTATAAAGAATACTGCCTTCTTGCGGCTTATACAATCCAACTAAAAGTTTTACCAAAGTGGTTTTACCAGAACCGGAAGGACCTACAAAAGCAATCGTTTCGCCTTTGTAAGCTTGAAAGTTAATATGATTCAAAGCCTTGTTACGAGCAGTTTTGTGTTGAAAAGAAACATCTTGAAAAGCTAATTTTTCTATAGCTTTTAATAGAATAGGATTTTCTACTTTCTTATCTAAAGGTTTCGACATAATACCTGCAAAGTTTTGGAGAGATGCCTCTGCTTCGCGATAACTTAAAATTACATTTCCCATTTCCTGCAATGGATTGAAAATGAAAAAAGAGTACATCTGTAAGGTAGCCAAATGACCAAGAGAGAATTTATCTTTAAATACTAAATACAACAACACAAAAAGAATTCCTTGTCTTAAAAAATTCACCAATGTTCCTTGCACAAAATTGATACTCCGAAGGGTTCGAACTTTTTTAAGTTCCAATTGAAGAATGCGCAAAGTGGCTAAATTAAGTCGCTTTATTTCCTGATTGGTAAGTCCCAGACTCTTTATCAGTTCAATGTTTCGAAGACTTTCGGTAGTAGCACCTGCCAACACATTGGTTTCCTTTACAATACTCGATTGTACTAATTTTATTTTCTTAGAAAGATAATTAATAACAAAATAAAGGACTGCACAAGCAATAAAATAAACCACTACCAAAGTACCATATACAAAAGCAGAGTAAATCATTACAAACACAATCCCTACTATTCCAAAGAAAAAAACATTCAAAAAGTAGGTCATGAATTTTTCAGAGTCGGTGCGCACTCTCTGCAAAATATTTAAAGTAGTTCCGCTGCGCTGATCTTCAAACTCTTGATATGGTAATTGAAGTGAATGTTTCAATCCGTCAGTATAAACGGCAGCTCCAAATTTTTGAATAATAAGATTGAGGAAATAGTCTTGAAATGCTTTAGCTATGCGACTTACCATAGCTACACCCAATGCCCCACCGATTAAGATTCCTATTGATTTTAAAAAAACAACTTCCGATTCATCTTTGGAATGATGCACCGCCAAATCAATCAAACGACCATAGAAATAGGGATCGAGTAAAGAAAAAATTTGATTAATGATGGTAAGACCAAAAGCAAGTGCAACTAGTTCTTTATAGTTCTTTAAATACTGTAAGAGAATTTTCATTAAAGCGAAGATAAGGTTTGAAGATGATGAGAAGTATGGTAGATGGTAAAATAGCATAATTCACGAAGTGTAATTTTCCCTAAAAGTGGATGCGGAATCACATACCTATCTAAATCCTTTTCATCTGTTTTAGCAATAGCTGCTATCAATTTTTGCCCTGAAGCAATCCACTTCTTTAGTAATTGTTCTTTTGACAAATCACTTTTCTTTGGCACATAAATACCGCTTGCCTTTGCTCCTGCATTTAATTTTGACTGATAGTTAGCGACCACCTTCTCATAATCCACAGAAACACGATTTGCTTTTCCACCAATGAGTGCTACCAAAAATTTAGGCAATACAAATGGCAACTTTGTTTGTGTATTTGAAGTAATTAGATGAATCAAATTTTCCTCAGCCGACCATTTATTATCGATACTCTTTTGAAAATTTTCTTGAGGAAAAACTGCAATAATATCCGCTAATCGCTTAAAAACATCATTCAACTCTAGAAGTATTTGTGCCTTATCTTTATTCATACTAATTATTTTAAAGAATTACTTAAATGAATTGTAAGTTTATGATAGAAGTCCTTTCTCTTCTGCAAAATCGAACTTATATTTCCTCTGTAAAAAATCAATTTTGGCTAAATACTTTTTCCGAAAAGTTTTGTGAGCTTCGGTATCAGCATTTCTAGGACGATGACTAGCAGCGGTTCGAATCTCATCTATTTCCTTTATCAATTGAAGCGTAGTTTCAGAAAAGATAGCAGCAACTAATGCTTCCCAAACATATTGTATTGCTTGATGAGTTGGATGCAGCATATCTTCCTTATAAAAACGATAATCTCGAAGATCGTCTAATACAATCTCATAAGCAGGAAAATAAGAAAATATTTCCCCATACTTCTTTTGCAAGGCATAAATTGCTGTAAAAAGATGTGCTTTACTTACCGAATTTTCATAATGCCCGAATGCAAAATACCGAACTGGACTTACCGTAAATACAACTCTCAAATCCGGATTTATTGCTTTTATTTTTAACCATACTGTTTCAAAAGCAGATACAATTTCATCGGGAGTAGCTAGATGTTGAGAGAACAAATTATTAGGGATCTTATGGCAGTTCGAAACTACTTGCCCATTTTCATTCCATTTAAAATAATGTGCTGTACCAAAGGTAACAAACAACACAGATGCCTTTTTTAAATCTTCTGAAGCTTGTAATAGTTCTGCATTTATAGTACTCAAAACCACCTCTTTATCTTCCCCAGAAAAACTTCCATGATGCATGAATGAATGATACAAACCATTGTGTTGAATTAAATCAAAATCCTGATACAACTCAGCACTGACAAGCCTTTCTAAAGCATTAGCAATAGAAATAGGATTGTATTGTTGCCCAAATGGATTAATATTTATTTTGAATTTAGATTGCTGAAACAACCCGCCTATATTTTCAGAAAAACAAGAACCCATACTTACAATTCCATCTTGATGTGAAATATCAAACGGAAATTTTTCAACTTTTACTATAGTACGGAAAGTAGATTTCATAATAAAAATTCTCTAAGCTATTTACAACTTTTCCAGCACTGCTGTATTAATTTCATGTCCTCCTTCAAAAGTTAGAAACGTAAAATTTCCTAATAACTCTTGAAAAGGCTTTAGTTTATCTATTGGTATTATCTTATCGTTTGTGCCGTATACAAAATAATTTTGTGTCTTAGCAAGTTTAGAAACACCTTCCCTATTTTGCAGTTCTGTTCCTATTTCTCCCGCATACAAAATGAGTGTATCTATTCTCTTTTTGGAAACTGCTGACCAGCGTGAAACGGTTGCCACACCTTGAGAAAAACCTAACACCTTTACCGTGATACTAACGCCACTATTTTCTAAAACAGTATCGTACAATGTTTCTAAATATTGAATGTAATCTTCTATTTCATGTACTCTATCTTCCTTTGTCATCCAAGTAGCACCTACTTCATTATAGCCACCTTTTAAATAAAAACGATTGAGTGCTTCTGGTGCTACAAAAAATCGTTTCCCATTATTCAATAGCTCAAAAGTTTTTAGAAAACTTTCTGCCAATTGAGCGAAGCCATGAACAACAAACCATACTTCTTCAGTTTGATGATTGAGGTTCCCCAATGTGTAATACCGTGCTGTGCGCTGAACTTTTAAATGATGGAGCTGCATTAAGAAATTTGAGATTTATAAATACGGTAAGCTCGTACTGCTAATATACCAGAAATGAACACCATAGCAGGTTGTATGTGCTGAGGCAAAAATGAATGGAATGCTATGAATAGCAATTGAATAACCAGTGTAACTAAAAAATAATTTCGCTTAAGATTTGATTTTCTTTTACTCAAGAGCAGAAATGCAAAAAACAGATGTGTAGGAATAGCCCAAAGTAGATTCAAATTTCGAGCGGTAGTAGTGTGCTCTGTAAACAACCAAAGACTCAAAAACAACAGCCCCAAAAAGCCAGCTACAAAAAATAAAAAAACATCAAATACGTACAGATTAAACCCTTTTCGTAATTCAATAAATGTAACAAGAGCAATAGTTATAAATAAAAAAAGGAATACTATCAGAGGTGTGATTTTAAAGGAAAGAGAATCTTTAATAGGCTTTGCCTTTAGTACAATTTTTGGTGGGGAACAAAGTTTTCTCTTAGTTCCATCTGCATTAATGAAATAAGAATTTGCAAATGCTTTGCTTAAATAATCGGGTAAAAATATTTGCTGCGAGGGAGTAGCTTTTGCATCTACTGGAAGACCTATCAATAAATTCATTCCAAAGTTTTCCCAATACTTATCCCAAGAATACTGATCTATTAAATCTCGGAAAGAAAGATTTTTATCAAAAGAACTGTAGTCAATCTGCATTTCCTTTCCCAAGTTTTTTTCGAAAACTTCTCTAATACGAGTGGCGCAATTATCAAACAAAAAATCGTAACGATAGTTTCTATTCTCTTCCTTTGCATTGTTTAAAAGAAAATCAAAAATGCGCTGTTTATCCTCTAAAGGCAAAACAATTTCCTGCTCTGAAATATCCCGTTGTTCATAAACATATTGGTCGTAAAAATTGCTGTAGCGGTCTATTCCCATACTATAAATCATATGACCTCTCATAAAATTTAAATAGAAGTTGGGCTGCCCAAAATCAAAAACACCATAATTAAAAACGATATCAGCATTGAGTTCTGGATCAGTAACCCGAATGCCACTATGACCAAAACAAGAGTACAATTCATCTCCTTGTGAACAAGTGAGCAAACTGATACGAGCTTTTTCTGAAAGAGGAAGTGCCTGAAGATGAAAACTAAAAAGCAACATGCAAAATGCAGCTAACCATTCATTACCTCGCTTCCATTTTATCAATTTCATTTATCTATTTTTTAAAACAAAATACTCATCAATTTAAGATAGGATTCTCTGGGTATTTCGCCATAGTTTCATAAATGCCTCCCATTCCCGTCATGGTGTTTTTCCAAACTGTTTCAGGTTTTTCATTAAAAACCAATGAGTGCGATGCGGGTGCCAAAATCCAAGAGTCATCCTTCATTTCCTGCAAGAGTTGCCCTTCCGACCAACCCGAATAACCCACATAGAAGCGTACATGTTGAGGAGAAATTTCGCCTTTCCGAATCAACTTTTTTAACTGTTCAAAATTACCTCCCCAATAAACCCCTTTACATAATTCTTCACTCCCTTCTAACTTTGAACCCAAAGAATGCAGTATCTGAATTAAATCGGTACCTACTGGGCCTCCTAAATTAAGTGTAGCTGTAAAATCTGGTGGAAAATTATCTACAATATCTTGCAATTTAATTTTGATGGGACGATTTAAAATAAGTGCTGTAGTTCCTTCTTCATGGTTGTGCCTGCAAATAAGCGCTACCGTTCTTCGGAAATTTTCATCCCACATAAAAGGCTCCGAGAGCAATACCTGCCCAGCTTGAAGTGGTTTATCTTTCTCCCACTCATAACTCCATATTTTTTTTTCTTCCGACATTTTTGTAAACCTAAATTAAAAAGAGGAATAAATACAGCACCGTATTCACATTTTATGACAATAAAATTACATCAACTCTCAATCAATTTCACTTACTTTGGAACTGTACTATGTTACCGCTTGCTATGAAAAAAATATTGTTTCTCTTTACTTTACTTATTACTAGTTTAATAGGAAATACACAAAACCCTGCTTTTACTTTTTCAGTTTTATCCGCTACTAAAACGGAGGGCAGTGGTAATACTTTACTTGCGTATGTTAAGGCAAATAATCCCGTTACTAGTACCACCGCTGTTGATGTTGTTCTAAAATCTGGTTTCCAAGATTCTGTACAGATAAACAACTTCACTTTTCAAACTCTTACATTTAATCCAAGTATTGATTCGCTTGCATTTTCCATTTTATTGACCGATGATACTTTAGTCAATCCAAATCAAAAGGTCACCTTTGTACTACAAAACCCAACAGCAGCAAGCACTATAGGCACTGATAGTATTTTTACATTAACGATTAACGATAATGATTTACCTGCTACTATTACTTTTCAAACGGACACTGCCTCTAGATTTGAGCATGAACTTAGTTATAGTGTTTGTGTAGATGTGAATAACCCAAATCCCTTTGCCATAAGATACTACATGCGCTCTTATGATTGCGGGGACAATATTCCAGGATTAAACGCTTGCGGTGGTTATGATTACTTTTTTGACTGGGGCTGGCATTTTGCACCTCCGGGCATTTCTACTTTTTGTGAAAATATTCGCATGGTAGATGATCTTGTAAATGAAGCAAATGAAAAGCTAAAAATTATTCTTACTGATTCAGCTCAAGGAAATATTTTCACCGATTCTGTACTCATTTTTACCATAAAAAATGACGACTATTTCTCCCCACCTACCATTAGTTTTGATTTTGCTGTAGATTCCAATTGGGAAGATTCAGCAAGAACAGTAGCTGTTCCCATAACGATTACAAACCCTAATTACAATGTGGTGGAATATAATATAGCTCCAAATTTTGTTACCTCAACTGCCACTACTGGCTTGGATTTTGTTTTACCCAATACACTTTTTAGCCATGGCACGGGTACCTTTCACGATACTGCTCGACTCAAAATTATTCACGATTTTAAAGTAGAATCTACAGAAAGTGTTGTACTCAGAATTTTATACAAAAACATTAATACCTCTGCCGACACCAATTATACATTTTACATAAAAGATAGAGATTCAGTAGCCATTGGTTTTATAGGTGCTGGATATACCCATGTGGAAAGCGAAGGAGTGTGCTTAGTGCCCATCGTAAGTACGTCTTCCATTGATTATCCAATTTCTGTGGATATTAAATACTTAAATGGTAATGCCACTAAAAATGTAGATTTTATTTTCAACGACACCACAGTTGTATTTCCAGCAAATTCTTCCGATACACAGTATGTAAAAGTTGTTTTACTTCAAGATAATTTAGATGAAGGAAATGAACAAATAAATCTTTCACTATCCAATATCAACCCATCTTTCACGCGCACAAGCGTTATACAATACACCTTTACCATTATTGATGATGATACCGCTTTTACTTCGATTAAAAACATTGCTGGCAATGAAGAAATTCAAATCTACCCTAACCCAGTTCAAACCAAGCTATACATAAAGGCAGAAAGAAACTTTGAGCAGCTTGTTATTACTAGCATTTTAGGAGAAAAATTGTATATAGAAAATGTGCTATTAGCTGGCAAACACACTATCGAATTAGGCAATATTCCTGCTGGAATTTATTTGGTAACACTTACAAAAGATGGAGAATCAATAAGTAGAAAATTTATTAAAGAGTAAGTTTTCATAAAACAAATTTGCCGCTCATTTTAAAAATTCAATATTTCTTTTTAGCCCACTAAACTTAGTTCGCTTCACAGCAGAGCCTTTAAATAACTTTTTAAAAAGTGGCTCATCTAACTCCAGCCAATTCTCTTTGGTCATTTGAAGTAGTTCATGAGATGGCTCAAACTCAGCTGTATTGTGGGTTTTAGCCTGAGAATTAATAGGACAAACCTGCTGGCAGATATCACAACCATACATCCAATTATCAAACTTCCCCTGGTACTCTTTAGGAATAATTTTATCCTTTAATTCAATGGTAAAATACGATATACATTTACTACCATCTACTTTGTAGGGCTCATAAATAGCCTGCGTGGGACAGGCATCTATGCATTTGGTACAGCTACCACAATAATCTTTTACAGGTGAATCATACATTAATTCTGCATCCAAAATAATTTCCGCCAAAAAGAAAAATGAACCACTTCGTTTAGTAAGCAGATTGGTATTTTTCCCCATCCACCCAATGCCTGCCCGTTGTGCCCAAGCTCTTTCCAGCACTGGAGCAGAGTCCACAAACGTTCTACCATTTATTTCTCCGACTTGCTCTTTTATAAAATCAAAAAGTAACGTCAATCGCTCTTTTACTACCAAATGATAATCCTTTCCCAATGCATACATGGCTATTTGGGGAGCAGTTGTGTCTAATTGCTTTTTTTCAGAATAATAATTAAACGAAAGTGAAATGACTGACTTAGCACCCTCCACTAAAAGAGTGGGGTCTATTCTTTTATCGAAATAATTTTCCATGTAAGACATGGTTCCATGCTTACTTTGATTTAACCAATTTTCCAAATACTTTGCTTCCTCATCTAAACGTACCGCTCGAGCAATTCCACAACTATCAAAACCCAATTCTTTGGCTCGATTCTTTATTTCCAAAGAAAACTGCTGCTTGTTCATGGCAAAAAAAATGTCGTTTACTGAATGGTTTGTCTTTTGATTGAAAATTATGAAACTCTTACTGATTGCATAACGTAACCTTAACTTAATTCCTCCATTTTTGAAGTACTTCAAAGATATCAAATGAATAAAAGGATTTACATAATTATTTCGGCAGTTCTTTTGCTTCTTAACAGCACTTTTGCTGCACCTCGTTTAGAGAAAGATACTTCTGATATCTTACCACAAAAAAACCTTAAAATATTAAGTTGGAATATCTATATGTTGCCTGGTATTGTGCCCATGAAAGGAAGAATAGAAAGAGCACATGCAATAGTGGATACACTAGACCATTTAGATTATGATGTAATTGTTTTTCAAGAGGCTTTTCATGGCAAAGCTGTAAGTGTAATTCGGGAAGGGCTTAAAAATATTTTCCCACACATGTATGGTCCTTTTAATCCTGCTAAATCTCCTTTTAGAATCAGCAGCGGGGTATGGGTTTTGAGCAAAATTCCTTTAGATCTTTTGGGGACTATAGAATATACGGATGCTAAAGTAGCAGACAGAGTTCCGCGAAAAGGAGCGGCTTTATTACAAGGGAATTTTAATGGAAAAGTATTTCAAATTTTAGGTACGCACATGCAAGCCCAAAACTTTCCTGAAATTAGAAAAAAACAATTCAAAGAAATGTATGATGGATTATTATCCAAATACAAGGTAGAAGGTATACCGCAAATTATTTGTGGAGACATGAATACGGAAATAGAAATAGAAAAAAACTATTGTGAAATGTTACAATGTTTGGATGCTGAAAATGGCGATATGAATGGTATACAAAAAGAATCGTATGATGGCACGAATAACGAACTAGCATTGTCCGTTTGGAAAAAAGAGAAAACAACTTTAGACTATATTCTATTCAGAAATAATGGTGCTAAAATACATTCGGTAAAGCGCTCAGTAAGTGTTTTTAAGCGCCAATGGAAAAAAGGCAAACACGATTTATCTGACCACTACGGTGTCATGTGCGAAGTAAAGTTCTAAGTCTTCCACAAAAATTCGTTAATTATTTCAAGCAATTATACTTTTTGGTTTCATATTTGCGTTTCTTAATAAACAGTTTATGAAAACCGCAATTTTCTTGGTGTTGTGCAGTTTATCCATAACCCTTTTTGCACAAAAAGGCAAGTACTTCTACTTGGCTCAAATAAACAAGTACAATGAGGCTTCTTCCTTTGAAGATGTACGCTATAAAGAAATGACATGGCAACAATTTTATTCTTTGGAAGAAACAAATGAATTAGTAGATCCTTTGAATTATGATTTTGATTTGATGAATGCAGCATGCTTTTTTGCGGTGAATAAATACCGTGCATCTAAGGGAATAGCCACTCTCAAGTTTGAACCCCGAATGAGAGATGCGGCCTCTATTCATACCGACCAAATGATTCGAAGAAATTTTTTCGACCATATCAACCAAGCTGATGCAACAATTCGTTTTCCAAACAACAGAACAGAATTAAATGGTTTTTCTGGTGAGCGAATTGCAGAAAACTTAGCTAGGATATACATTACTATGGATAAACCAATGACCTATATTCAAATAGCTGACAAAGCAGTAAAAGAACTTAGCCGCTCTAAAGAACACAATATGCACATGATAGATTCTAACTTAACATTGTTAGGTTGTGCCTTGCTTTTTGAAGCTAGTAGCAAAGATGGTTTTTGGTATTACAGACTTACCCAAGATTTTGGCAAGAATTGGTAAACAATTTTAGAGAATTGTAATCAGGAGGAATCTTGTATCTTTCCTTTAGCAAAAACTTTTCTTTTGAAATTCCACAAAAGAATAGTTGATTCGCTTTAGCCAATTTTCTCTTTATAAAAAATAATAAATGGAAGCTGATACGATACTAGTGACAGGAGCCTGTGGACAAATAGGAAGTGAGTTGGTGATGGCTCTTAGAGAGAGATACCATGTAATAGCCTCTGATTTAAAAGAGCCTACTGATGAAATAAAAAGTAGTGGCGTTTTCGAAAGACTAGATGTTCTAAATAAAACAAGTGTAGCTAGTCTCATTAAAAAATACAATGTAAAACAGGTATATCACTTAGCAGCACTGCTTTCTGCTACTGGAGAAAAAAATCCCGAATTAGCCTGGAGAGTGAATATGAAAGGATTACGCAACATTTTGGATTGTTGTGTAGAAGCTGGTGTTAAAAAATTATTTTTCCCTAGCACTATTGCTGTTTTTGGGCCTACTTCCCCCCAAATAAATACGCCTCAACATTGCTGCATGGAGCCTAACACTATCTATGGAATCAGCAAACAGGCTGGAGAAAGATGGTGCGATTATTATTTTCAAAAACGGGGATTGGATGTGCGTAGCATTCGCTATCCTGGGCTTATCTCCTACAAAACAAAAGCAGGAGGGGGCACTACTGATTATGCAGTAGATATTTTCTTTGAATCAGTTAAAAATAAAACTTACGAATGCTTTCTTTCTGAAAATACGACCCTTCCTATGATGTATATGCCTGATGCTATTCGGGGTACCATCGAATTAATGGAAGCTCCTGCAGAAAAAATTCGAATTCGCTCTTCTTATAATTTTTCTGCACTAAGTTTTTCGCCTAAAGAATTAGCGGAAACTATAAAAAAAATAATTCCAGATTTTATAATTACATACAAACCTGACTTTCGTCAAAGCATTGCTGATAGCTGGCCCAAGAGCATAGAGGATAATTTCGCCCGAGAAGATTGGAACTGGAAACCACAGTTTAATTTGGAAGAAATGTGTGTGGATATGCTTAAGAATATCAGCCAATAAAATTTTAATAATTAGGTACTACACAACTTTAAAAGAGAATTAAAATACCTTGGAGAAAATTTCAATCTGCTTCCATACCAAGAAAAAAGTTCTCCATCCACTAATATTACTTTAGAGCTAGGACTCAGTATTTGAAACTCTTCTAAATGTTTCTCAGAAAAAGAATAAGGTTCTGAAGAAAGAAAAATAAAATCGGGCTTTGCTTCTGACAAAATTTTTGTGTCAATTTCAGGATAGCGCGAATGATTCTCAAAAACATTTTTGAATCCTATAACTTCTAGCATCTCATTAATAAATGTCTCCGAAGCCGCTACCATATAAGGTTTTCGCCAGATAAAATAGGCACAAGTCGGATTGCTGATTTTAAAATTTTGAATACCGAATTCTTTAAATTTAGATTTTATTTCACTGACAATTCTTTTGCCTTCAATTTCCTTATTTACAACTTCCCCCAATTTTAGCATCATATTATAAGCATCTTCCAAGGTTACAATATCGCTCATCCAAACAGGGAAATATTTTTGCAATTCTTCAATCCCCTCTTGATAATTTTCCTCCTTATTTCCAATAATCAAATCGGGTTGGAGCATTTTTATTTTCTCGAAATTGAAACTCTTAGTCCCTCCAATTTTTTCTTTCACAGAAAATTTTCCCGAAGGATGAATACAAAATCGAGTAATACCAATAATTTCTGCATCTAACCCTAAATCAAACAAAAATTCTGTCTGCGAGGGCACTAAAGAAATAATTCTCTTGGGAGGAGAACTGAGTTCAATCATATTACCCAATTGATCAGTGAATTGTTGCATACTATTTCATCAATTTGATAATTAAGCTTAATCAAACCATTTCAAACCATCAAACTAAAAAAAATAGACTAGGCCATAGCCTCTATCAAATCAAACTCTGTAATAATAGCTAAATCTGCAGTTTGCTTTCTCACAAGCACTGCTGTATTCTCTTTTGATATCAATTTTGAAATTTCAGAAACCGGTGTTTTTAAATCTACAAAAGGGAATGGCTTATTCATTACTTTACCCACCTCCTCTATCTTCATAGCAGGATTATCTACGAGCAAACGAAGAATCAAATTTTCTGAAATACTTCCTTTGATTGAATCCCCTTCCATCACGGGTAGTTGTGTTAAACCAAGTTCTTTCATTTTTGCAAATGCGGAAGCAACTGAATCATTTGGTGCTACTACCACCAATTGTTTAATATTTTTCTTTCTATCAATGATTGTTTGTGCCGTAATCACTTCATCTTGCAAAAACCCTCTATCGCGCATCCAATCATCATTATAGACTTTACCTACATATCTGCTTCCATGGTCATGGAAAATAATCACTACATTATCCCCTTCCTTGAAACGGTCAGCCATTTGCAGAATTCCTTGCATGACAGCACCTCCAGAATAGCCTGTAAACAAGCCTTCTTCTCTCGCTAACCTTCTACACATTAAAGCGGCATCCTTATCACTTACTTGCTCTACATAATCTATTACGTCAAAATTGAAATTACCTGGCACAATATCCTGCCCTATACCTTCTATTAAATATGGATATACTTCTTTCATATCCATTTCACCTGTTTCCTTAAATTTCTTGAGCAATGAGCCATAAGAATCTATAGCTAAAGTTTGAATAGCAGGATTCTTCTCTTTCAAATACATAGATGTTCCCGACATAGTTCCTCCTGTTCCAATCGTAGAAACAAAGTGCGTAATTTTGCCATCTGTTTGGTTCCAAATTTCAGGACCAGTGGTGAGATAGTGTGCCTTTCTATTGGAGAGATTTTCGTATTGATTAATGAAGCATGAATTTGGAACTTCATGTGATAAACGATGCGCTACAGAATGATAATTCCTAGGATCATCGTTCTCCACTTCCGTAGGGCAAACAATCACCTCCGCCCCCAATGCTCGTAAAATATCAATCTTCTCTTTCGACTGTTTATCGGTGGTAGTAAAAATACATTTATAGCCTTTCACTGCAGCAGCCAGAGCCAAGCCCATACCCGTATTGCCAGATGTACATTCAATAATAGTACCACCTGGTTTTAGTGTTCCATTAGCTTCTGCATCCAGTACCATTTGATACCCAATTCGGTCTTTGATAGAATTGCCTGGATTAAAATATTCCACCTTAGCTAGAAGGTTAGCTTTGATTTTATCCTTTCCTATTTTATTGATGCGCACCAAAGGTGTATTGCCAATAGTATCGAGTATGTTGTTGAATATTTGCATGCTTTTAGGTTTCGGGTAATGTTAACAGTTACAGGGTATCGGGTTACGAGTTATTTTTTGTTGGTTTGGAAATTGTGTGTATTTTTTTGTCGTTGGTCTGTTGTCTGACTTTTAAAATCTATTTTGCACCCTCCATTGCTTGTTGTAGTTTTTCAACAAAAATTAAAGTAGCAGGGCATCTAGGAATATTACCAAGATAAGTTTTATTCTCTATTTGCCATAAAAAATCCTTACGTACATGATGTGGGAATCCGCTACAGTCTGATGGGCGAATGGCATAAATACTACATTTATTATCCTTCAAATTCAAATGCTGACAGGGTTGTATTCTGTTTACAATATCTCCGTTATCATCATCTATCATTAAATATTTATCGAAATACTGCTTGTAACTCATTTTCAAATGAGTTGCTATTACCTTCACCTCAGACTTTTTAAAAGTAGGTGTCATCGTTCTGCAGCAGTTAGCACACGATAGACATTCTACCTCAGCCCAGGTAGCTTCGTCAGCAGCTTTTACTTGCTTCTGTAAATCTTTTGGAGGATTCCTTTTTACACGATTGAGAAATAAACCAAGGGATTTTTTTTTCTGATGTGCTCTTCGAACGAGCTTAGGGAGGGAGAATTCTTTTGCCATGTAAGGCGAAAATAAAAAAGTCCCGAAAATTCGGGACTCTTTTATAGAAATGTCTTGAAACTAATTATTTCTTAACAGCTTCTTTAACTTCTTCTTTAGCAGTTTCTACAGCAGCAGCAACTGTATCTACAGCAGCAGTAGCAGTAGAATCAACTACAGCAGTAGCTTCAGCAGCAGTAGCAGCAGCAGCAGCAGCAATAGAATCAGCATTAGCAGCAGCTGCATCTACAGCTGGTTTGTTGTTGCATGCAGCTAAAACTACACCAGCAACTAGAGCAAAAGCGAAAAATACTTTTTTCATTTTGTTTGTTTTTTAGGTTTTTGGTTAATTAATGACGCGCAAAAATAATATATTGTTGAGCATATTTCCAAACTTTTTTTAACTTTTTTTATTTTTCTCTGAAAAAGATATTAATCGGCACTCCTGTTAAGCTGAAATTTTTCCTTAATTGATTCTCCAAATAATTACGATAAGCCTCTTTTATATACTTAGGATGGTTAGAGAAAAATGCAAAAGTAGGGGTATAGGTAGGTAGCTGTGTTACAAATTTAATGGTAACTAACTTACCCGAAACTGCAGGTGGAGTATAGCGTTCAATCTCTTTCAACATAATTTCATTCAAGCGAGAAGTAGGAATTTTGAGTCGAAGGTTCTTATAAACTTGCTCTACTACTTCTAATAATTTGAAAATACGCTGTTGATCCAATGCAGATGTAAATACCACTGGTACATCATTAAATGGTGCCAACTTTGATTTTACATATTCTTCGTAGTCTTTCATGGTATTGGTGACTTTTTCCACCAAATCCCATTTATTCATCACCACTATTATACCTCTTTTTTTACGAACTGCTAATCCGTATACATTCAAATCTTGTTGTGAAATTTCCTGAGTGGCATCGAATACGACAATAGCAATGTCCGATTCATCTAGGGCTTTGATAGCCCTTATCACAGAATAGAACTCCAGATTTTCATGCACTTTTGATTTTCTTCTAAGACCTGCGGTATCAATAAGCAACATTTCCTTTCCATACTTATTATAGCGAGTGTGAATAGAATCTCTAGTAGTACCAGCAATATTCGTAACTATATTTCGCTCTTCGCCTAAAAGCGCATTTATAATAGAAGACTTACCTACATTGGGTTGGCCTATAATACAAACTCTAGGAATTTCCAAAGCTTTGGTATCTTCTTCGGGCAAATCCGCTGGTATTTCTTGAGCTATAGCATCCATCAATTCCCCTGTGCCACTTCCACTCATAGAAGAAATGAATACCATGTTTTCCAAACCCAAACTATAAAACTCATTGGCAGAATACAATCTACTTCCATTATCTACCTTGTTCACCACTACTATAACTTTCTTAGGCGAACGTCTTAGTAATCGAGCAAATTCATCATCTAAATCAGTAATGCCACAAGTTACATCTACTACAAATAATAGAATAGAGGCTTCCTCCATAGCTATAAGTACTTGCTCCCGAATGTGCTTTTCAAAAAGATCATCTGAGCGAGGTACAAAACCGCCCGTGTCAATAATGTTGAATTTTTTTCCTCCCCATTCTGACTCGCCATATATGCGATCTCTTGTTACCCCACTAAGGTCATCAACTATTGCCTTTTTTTCACCGATAATGCGATTAAAAAGCGTTGATTTACCTACGTTTGGCCTTCCTACTATTGCTACTGTAAAACCCATTATTTAATTATGAATTATGAATTATAAATTATGATTAGTCCCCTTTGTAACCAAAAGATTTAAGAGACAACTCATTGTTTCTCCAATTTGGTCGAACCTTTACAAATAGATCTAAGAATACTTTTTTACCTATAAATTCTTCTATATCTTTTCTTGCTTCTGTTCCTACTTTATTAATAGCAGAGCCCCCTTTGCCTATAATTATATTTTTTTGAGAATCCCTTTCCACATAAATTAAGCACCGAATTCTATCTATCTTATCTGTCTCTTTATAATCCTCGCAATCTACTTCACAGGAATACGGAATCTCCTTATCGTAGTTCAAAAATATTTTTTCCCGAACAATCTCTGCCACAAAGTAGCGCATGTTTCTGTCCGTCAACTCGTCCTTACCATAAAATGCAGGGGACTCTGGCAAATGCTTCAAAACTCCAGTAGCAATTTGCTCTATATTAATTTTCTTCTCTGCTGAAATGGCCAAAAACTCTGCTTTAGGCAATTGCCCTTTCCAATAAGCTTCTAATTTTTCTACCTCCCCCTCTTTGCATAAATCGATTTTATTCAACAACAAAATACACGGCACTGAGGATTTAGTAATTTGACTTACAATAAAAGCTTGCTCTTCTGCTTTTTGATACTTATCGGTAATAAACAACAACACATCTGCATCTTCAAAAGATTGATGCACAAAATTATTCATAGAACGATGCAATTGATAAGCGGGCTCATTGATATACCCTGGTGTATCTGAAAAAACGATTTGATAATTTTCTTCGTTTACAATACCAATAATTCGGTGGCGGGTTGTCTGTGCCTTTGGAGAAATAATAGACATTCGCTCCCCTACCAACGCATTCATGAGCGTAGACTTCCCTACATTTGGCAATCCTACAATATTTACAAAACCTGCTTTATGCATGGCGCGAAGATAGGAAAATAAAGTGCTTCTAATTTTAGAAGGTAGAAACGTAGCTAAAGCCACAGGAAAAACTACTCCTTCTTTTCTTCCTCAAAGTCTATGAACTTAGGCTGCTCTTTGGTATCAAAATATTTCTCTTCACGCTTCGTTTCTCGCTCGTCTTTCTTTTTAGTCTTCTCTTTTTTAAAGAGCTCTTTCAACTCTTGTTTCTCTTCTTTAAAATCATTTTTGATTTTACTTTTTACCGAAGCTTTATCGTACTTTATTTTAGGATTACTAAGATTTCCCTCTAAGGTCAAAAATAAATTTACGCCTTCATAAGGGTCTTCTTCTATGTACTGCACATCGCCTCCTCTCCTATTAAACTTATTGGCTAAAAGTTTATGCAAATTAATTTTCAGGTGATAATCAATTTCATTGTCCAGCGTATGTGTACCAGAAAGCATTAAGTTCAAAGCAGAAGATTTGACTTCCATTTGCGGTATAGTTATCTTTCTATCCTTTATCACCAATTGATTAGTCATATCCGAGAAAACAATATGATTCAACTCTTCCACTTTTATAAATTTTGAAGCAGCTTTTATCGGCTCAAAATTCAACAATTCCCCATGCGCTATTTCACAACTTATAGCTGCATTGAGTTTATCAAAATCTATTTCTTTGTAATTTTTCCAAACTGTTTTAAATTGAACAGAAGCAGACACTAGACCTTTCAAGTTTTTATCGGTAAGTGTTGTCTGCTGAAAATTTTCTGCTTGTTGAAAAAGCAAAGGTAAATCCACTTTATCAATAGTTAAATCACCATCCAAATGCATTTCTTTGTTCGGGGTAAATCGAATAGTTCCCGCATCTTTTAACGTACCACCCATGGTGTTACATTCCAAACGATTTAGATTAATCTGATATGGTTCCAAGGAAATAGATGCTTTTACATCTTCAAATAACAATTTATTAAACGAAAATTTATCAATAGCTACCGTCAAATTCCCCTCCATGTTAAACACATCTCTAATATCCAACTTTGGTTTACTGCTCTCTGTTTTGGGTTTATTTTTTTTGTCGTAAGCAGCTAAAATATTCGTTAAGTTAAAAGACTTCATTGCCAATTTCCCATTCAACCCCAGGGGAAGGTCTGCTGTATTATTTCTATTGTTTTGAGAAACTATAAAAGGTAGAAGATTCTGAATGCTACCATTAAATACAAAATCAGTACTCAAGAAATTAAATGAAAAATTAGTAGCCTCTATGACTTTATTGTTGTATTGAAGTGTACCATTTATATTGCCATAGGTTATGTTATTATTTTGAATTTCCACCTCCTTCAATTCAAACTCTCCACTACCCGAAAGAGAAGAATTTTCTAAATGATCAAAATCTCTTTTATTCCCTTTTAATTTAAAATTGCGAAAATGAATTTTGCCTTCCGCATTCTGAATAATGGTGTCTGAAAAGAAAGATTTCAGTTCTTGTAAATTGGCAATTCCATTCGCAGCGAAATCAAAATCAGGCTCTGCTAAATGCACTAATTTCAATTCAAAACTAAAAGGGTCTCCGCTAAAGGTAGAGGCAAAATGCTGAATTTCTAATCGGTCATTTCCCACAGAATCTATTCGATAGAATGCTTTTGCTGCAACATTTTTAAGGGCTTTGCTAACCTTAGGAATTTGAATTTCGGCATTTTTTAAATCTGCGTGTACTTCTACATTCGGGGAACTATGCGCATTAATATTTCCTTTTATACTAGCATTTACGGCATACTCTCCCTTACCTTCGGTGCCTTCTATTACTTGTTTGTATTTGGCTGGTATCAAGCCTATCAATTTAGACACATCCTCCCCTTTATTTTGTGCTGTAAAATTTACGTAGGAATTCCTTTTGTTGGAAACAAAATAACCGCTGACCGAAAATTGATTTCGCTCTATTTCTAGATCGGCTCGCTTTAAAGAAAATTTACTTCCCTGCTGATCTACATCTACCACTATGTCGGTATTAATGCGTTTGTTTTCTAAATACGTTTCTTCCTCCTATCCTCTATTAAGCCTATTTTCTAATTGACTTTTCGATTCTAAAATCAAAACGTGCAGCACTGAAATTCCTTTTAAATCCAATTTTTTCAGTAGAATTCTCATCTTTTCCTTTGTTTAAAGAAATCTACAGCTAAAGCTGAACATTTTCCACCATTGCTTTTTAATAGCTATGTCCAAAGCTGCATTCGTTCCAGTGCTCTTCTTCTTTAGTATATCATAAAGGCTTCTCCTTTTTCATTCAAAAAGATTCAAATCTCCATCGCGGATATATACTTTAGAAACAGCAAATGATTCCAAAGCCCCCAAATATTAAATAGCAAGGAGAACTCTCTTTCACATGCATTAATTGATTATTCCCTCCTTTTTATTTTATCGGAAACAGAAACTTCGTGAAAAGACAATGCAGCATAAGGAAAATGACGAAGCAGCGACAACTCTATTCCTCCCTGCACCTTTACGGGAACTGTTATCTGCTCATTAATTTTAGAAACGATTACATCTTTTGCTTTACTTTCTAACAAATAGCCAGCCGATAATAATATAGCCGCCAAAGACAGCAACACTATCAATAACCATCCTCCTATTACAAAATATTTTTTGAAGACATTCGAATTGGTTTCTTTCATTTCAAATGCGAATCTCTTAACAAAGCACTTTAGTATCGCTGCAATTCACACCATTTTTACAATTGTCTATTAGATTTCAAATTCCATTTTATTTTTCAACGAAACTTCAATCGCTATATTGCATGGATTGCCTACAACATTTCAAAAAAAATCATTTAACTTTATACAGTTGATGTTATCATTTTTTACTTATAACAAAACAATAGCCACATGAAAAACTGATTTTGTTTTCCACTATTTTATTAGCCTGCTTACAAATGCAGGTCTTTGCGCAAACGAGCAAAGCTACTGTGCGAGCAAATAGTAAAGGCGCCTCTGCTAAAGGGAGTGCAGGCAATGGAGTAACGGTAGAAAAGCGACATGTAGAAGCCAAAGGAAAAAGCGGAAACGGGGTAGATGTAAACAAAAAAGGAATGGATGTAAAAGGCTCTAAGGGAGGAATGAATATTGATAAAAAAGGACTGCGGATTAACTCTAAGAGGCTGAATGTAAAAATAGGAAAGTAAGAAGTGTAAATAAACTTTCTACTCCTTCACAAACTTCTTTGCCACACTACCTTTTTCATTTTTTAAGCGCAAGAAATAAATCCCTACTGGTAGTGAACTTACATCTATTTCTTGTTTAGAAATGAAGCTAGAATAAAGCCTACCGCTAAGGTCATAGATTTCTACTAGGTAGTTTTTCTCGGTGGTGCTAATGTGAAGAGATGAGGAAACGGGGTTGGGAGAAATAGAAATAGATTTATTTTCAATGTCTTCTATGCTGTTGTAGATATAGTCGCAAGCTGTTGAAGGATTTGTTTGATAGGTTGCAAAATTTTGATCCTTGTAACAACGAAATCTGTACTCATCGCCATCTGTGGCGCATGTAAAGTAGGGAACGAAATAATTATTGATTGCTCCAAATCGTTCTACAATGGTTACTTTGGAATTTTTAATAAAAGAGGCAGAATTTATATTGCGTGCTATATAAAAACGCAGAGTATCAGAATTTACAACCATTTTTCCTGTAGAATCTACCACCTGTGTAAGTGCTGTATCGCAGCCTGTAAAGTGGTTGCTAGGTAAAAAGAAATTTAAATAAGGCAAAGTGTCACCAACCTGTGCGTTGAAGAAATAAACTGGTTTGAAAGAATTATTGAGATAAGTGAAAACAGTATCGCCTTGTGAATAAGTGAAAATCGGATTTACCGCAGTGTTAATAATATTGCTAAGAGGATAACCCCAACCTGTGGAATAACGAGCTGATAGGAATCCACTTATTTTTT
>JBGAVP010000002.1:0-195826 GCA_044228065.1 Chitinophagales bacterium
CCATTTGCACCGCGCTTGAGGTTACCTACACAGCGTGCATGCAATCAAAACTGGTAGCTGGATTGGAGCGATTAACGCCCGCAAAAATCGAGACACAAGAACGTGTAAGGAAACAGTAGGATTGTTTATTGACCAGCTGGTTTCCTGACAATTAACCATAAACTAAGCATATAGAAGGTTTATCACCATCTTGTCTGGACTTGGGTCAATTCCCACCAACTCCACTCCCAAATGCCCTATCAAACGATAGGGCATTTTTTTGTGACAATTTAGATACATATCTTCTATTCCTATCTATTTCATCTACATTAAGTTTCCTATATTGCGATACTATCACATACATAAAAAAGTTATGGAAGAAACATTCGACTATATTGTAATCGGCTCGGGATTTGGCGGAAGTGTGAGTGCCATGCGCCTTTCAGAGAAAGGATACAAAGTTTTGGTGATAGAAAAAGGCAAATGGTGGAAATCAAATGATTTTCCAAAAAGCAATTGGAGTTTAGGTAAATTTTTATGGGTGCCTGCACTACGCTGGTTTGGCATCATGAAGATGGATTTCTTTAAAGAAGTTTTAGTGCTGAGCGGTACTGGAGTAGGTGGTGGTTCGCTGGTATATGCTAATACCCACATGATTCCAAAAGAAGCATTTTGGACGAACCCCATTTGGAGTCATTTTAAAAACTGGAAAGAAGTAATGGCTCCTTATTACGAACGAGCCCGTTTTATGCTTGGCTCTTCTAAATACCAACGCGAATTTCCCGAAGATAAATTCTTACAAGCTGTAGCTGCCGATATGGGCAAAAGCGATACCTATAAAAGTGTAGATTATGTAGGCGTTTATTTTGGTGATACTCAAAAAGAAAAAGACCCTTATTTTAAAGGTTTAGGGCCTATGAGAAAAGGTTGCACCGAGTGTGCGGGATGCATGGTGGGTTGTAGAGAAAATGCAAAAAACACCTTAGATAAAAACTACTTGCATTTTGCACAAGATTATGGTGCCAAAATAGTAGCAGAAACACAGGTTAAAAAGATAGAGTTTATCCATAATGAATACCTGATTCACACTGAAAGCCAAACCAATTTTTGGAACAAAAACAAACAAACTTTTCGCTCGAAAGGGCTCGTAGTAAGTGGTGGTGTTTTAGGAACATTGAAATTATTATTGGAACAAAAATATGTTCACAAAACATTGCCAAATCTCTCCGATAAATTGGGTGAAAACATTTTGACCAATAGCGAAATGATAGCAGGAGTGGGTGGTGCGCACCAAAAATTAAATAACGGGATAGCCATTAGTCGTGTTTTTAATCCTGATGAAAATACACACATAGAACTTTGCAAATACCCCGATGGTAGTGGCGCCATGATGCGCTTAGGTGTAATGGCTGCGGGTGATGGTAGTGCTTTAGTGCGCACAGCTAAGATGTTGGGCAATATGATTTCGCAACCTATTAATTCTTTCCGCTTCTTTTTTGAAACCGAAGTAGCTAAAAAATCGATTGTTTTATTGATTATGCAATCCCTTCCAAATGCTATGAAAATGCAAATTAAAAAGGGGATTTTCGGAAGCTCGCTAAAGTTCGATAACGAGCATGGCATTAAAGTACCCAGTTACATTCCCATTGGACAAGAGGTGGTTTATCGCTACGCAGAAAAAGCAAATGCAGTACCTATGAATGCCTTTAGTGAAGTACTTTTCAGCATGAGCACCACTGCTCACATTTTAGGTGGCTGCCCTATGGGTAAAACCAAAGAAGAAGGCGTAGTAGATGAAAATTTTAAGGTGCATGGCTACCCGAATATGATGATTTTAGATGGCTCTATTGTGCCTGCCAATTTGGGGGTAAATCCGTCCTTTACCATCACTGCTTTGAGCGAATATGCCATGGATCAAGTTCCAGCGAAAGAAGGCAATCTAAATATGACCTTGGAAGACAGAATGAAAGAAGTAGGATAGAATTAGAAACGCTGTTTTTGTCGGATGCCTCAATTTAAAAAAACAATTCATTGCGTGCCCCGCCTTTGGCGGGTCGGGCTATTCGCTTCTACTCCTTACCGCCTTTGGCGGATGCGGGGTATCCGCTTCTATCCCTCACGCGCCTCGCTCCTTCTTCCCAGCACTATTCCTGTTGTTAACCAATCTCTAAACCTGTTTACCCGCAAAAAAAAACGGCTAGCTTTCGCTAACCGCCTTTCACCAAAAAAAAAAGAGAACCCAGAGAAAAACTACCCACCGTACACCACTTCCACAATATCAGATGGCTGCCCTATTTGCGAATCATCTAATACTCCGTAAGCCAAATACTCCCAATGTTCTGGCTGATTGGGAACGGTGAGTACAATATGGTCGTCATAAGGACTTTTAGTATCACGAGCCAAGAAAACCCAATTCGGACTTCCTTTTAAACGGTGATAAATGTTTACCCCATCTGCCCCTTTCTTTTTAAATTTAATGCGTACAAATCCCCCCAAAAGTTCTACCGAAATTTCGGCTTTGTAAGCAGCTTGATCTAAGCCAGTACTTACGTGAACTATTCCCAACTCATTACCGATGGCATCAGTGTAGTTTGGAAGTGTTTTAATATTTGCAATCGCCAAACGTAGAGAACCTAACTGCGTTTCGGCAGCACTGTTTTTGGCACTCACAGCACTTTTTAATTCCTCTTTTTTTGTGTTGACCAGCACGATGGCATCCTGCATGGTGGTGCAAAGATTTTCTTGGTCAGTAATTTGCGCTGGAGAAAGTCCCAAGGTAAGACCATCTATAGCAATTTTTGTCCTGTAATTTTGTAGCCAAACCAGCAATTCGCTGTCCTTGCTTGGCAGATAGCTGTACATCATGTTGTTTGTTTTTAATTGGTTAAAAAATAAATTACAATTGAAAAACGAAGCCACTTTTAGTTTAGTATGCACCTTTTAGTGCTTTTACATTTTTTGACAATTCTGTGACAAATGCGAGGTATTCTTGAAAAAAATACCTTAGTGGAAATGACCCACCATTTGGTGGGAATGATTTACCAATTAGTGGAAGCAAACCACCACTTCGTAGAAAGGATTCACCATTTGGTGGATGAGACTCACCATTTAGTAATTCTCATCCACTAAGGTATTCTTGGAAAAAATACCTTAGTGGAAACGACCCACCATTTGGTGGAAAGGATTTACTAATTGGTAGGTGGAATTTACCAATTGGTGGACGGAACCCACCTTTGGGTAAAAAATCAAAAGAGCGATATAAAAAGAATAGGAAAGAAAGGATTACAGCCCACACGTCTGAAAAAACAAAAAACTTCCACCTATATTCGTTTACTATGAGATAGAAAGCTATTTTTAGAAAGAAAACTTCACCTATTTGTTAAATGAGGGACAATGCCACTTCGTATTTTTTAGGGATAAATTAGTAGCATGTGAATCGTTACAAAACAAACACAAGGGCGAAGCCCAATAGCTACCCTTCAGCAAAATGAAAGAGATGATGATCGTCTATTTTTTTAGAAAAAAGAGTTATCCCATTTATTTTGCGCCTACGCACATCAGCCCGCCTTCGTCCGATAGTTTCCGCTTCTTAGTAGTTTTAGGTTGCTTCCTTTTACAAACACAATACTTAACAGCACAATACAATCCCTTCAATCAACAACCTTCTATTTTAGAAACACAACGACAACAAGAACAACAGCGCATCAATCAACAAAATCAACAACTCATACACCAACAACAAAACCAACCAAAAGGAGCGAAACAGCGAGAAGAAATAAGGGAATTGGTGCGAGAAAATGAATCTGCTGACAACAAACTAGTTCAATATCTATTCCCTTCATATACTGCAAAGCAAGGAGCAAATTTTTATCTGCAAGCATTCGACAGCATTTTGCCAATGCTTCAAAACAAGCAACCACTTAATTTGAAACGTGCCGTGTTCTTGACAGAAAACGCCTACTATGAAAACAAAATCAAGTTCTCTGAATTTGAACAAGGCATTAAAGCAATCACCACTACTTGCCGTCAAATCATAAAGGACAAAGGGTATTCACCCAACAACAACCTTGTAAAAATCACAACGTTGTTTCAGTTTTTTACCGACACTACTTTTATGACAAATCCCGCGACCAACAAAAAAGTAAAACACAATCCTTTCTATTACGACTTTCAAGATTATGGTGGCTATCAAGACTGGTCAAAAATGTTTGTGACAAAATTACTTTCTAAAGGTTCGGGACAATGCCATTCATTGCCTATGTTGTTTCTTCTTTGTTGTGAGGAGTTAGGAGCAAAAGCCTTTCTTTCTTTTTCTCCCAATCATACGTTTGTGCGCTACCTTGACAACAACAACAAACTTCGCAACATCGAATTAACCAACGGACGCTTTACTTCCGATTCTTGGATTCTTGGAAGCGGCTATGTAAAAGGAGAAGCTCTCAAAAGCAAAATCTATTTGGACACGTTGGACACCAAAAAAGTAATCGCACAATGCATGGAAGATTTGGCAATGGGTTATAGCGTTAAGTATGGTTATGACGAGTTCATGCTAAAAGTAGTTGACACTGCTTTGGCTTACTATCCTAACAACATCAACACTGTTTTAATGAAGTCAAATTACTATACCTATCTCTTTGATTACATCGCTACACAAAAGGGCAGACCATCTTTAGAAAAGATTTTGCAAGACCCTAAAGCAAAAGCGATTTACGACAAGCGTAATTCGCTTTACGATTGGGAAGACAATAACGGCTTTACAGAAATGCCCAAAGAAGCATATCAAAAGTGGTTGAGTTCTGTAAACGATATGCAACAAATACAACAAGATAAAATCTTAAAAAACGAATTGAGTAAAAGCATAAATTTGATGCAACAAAAATGAATACACTAAAAACATACGCTTGCCTTTTGTTGGTGTTTCTTTTCGCTTGTCAGCGAAAAACAGTGCCGGTGGCTTCGCCAGCCGCCACAGTTTCACCCACTACCACAAGCGTTATAGTAAAGGACACGATTGTAAAAATAAGCACACCCAAACCCATTCCAATAACGCCACGCAAAGACCAGTTCTATTTAGATGCTTACATAGAGTTGGAACAAATGCTTTCTGATAAAGCTCCTGCAAATTTCAAACGGGCTGTTTTTGTTACCGAGAATGCTTATTACGACAACTCACTTTTTTATGATGAGTTCAACAAGCACATTGCTTCTTTGAAACATTTTTGTGAGCAAATTTCTAAATACAGAAAACTCAATTACAATCTTGCGGACAGTTCGCGCATACAAAAATTTGCTTCCATCTTCACTATGATGAAAGACACCTTGCCTATTCTTTCAGCATCATTGGACACCTTCTATCATTTGCCTTATGCTTACGATTTTGACGACTTCACAGGCAATAATAATTGGAGCAAAATGTTTGTTACTAAATTGCTTGAATCACATTCAGGCAACTGTCATTCCTTACCATTTCTCTATAAAATAATTGCAGCAGAGATGGGCGAAACCGCCCATCTTGCACTTGCTCCCAATCATATTTACATCAAGCACTACTCCAAAAAAGATGGTTGGTTTAATACCGAACTCACAAGCGGTTCATTCCCTATTGATGCGTGGTTGATGGCTTCGGGTTACATTCATTTATCAGCCGTTCAAAATGGAATCTATTTAGACACTTTAGGCATAAAACAATCCATCGCGCTTTGTGCCTTAGATTTAGCACAAGGTTACAAACGCAAATTTGGAAAAGATAGCACTGCCTTTGTTTTGAAGTGTTGTAATTTATCGTTGCAGTATTTTCCCACTTACATCAATGCGCTCTTACTAAAAGCAGAAACCAAGAAAAGTATTTTGGAAAACTACATGAAAGAGAATCACATCCCTTACGCCAAAGAAACATTCAACAACCCCAACGCAAAAAAATTGTTTGAAGACTTTGAAACACTCTATGCAAAAATCTATGAATTTGGTTATCGAAAAATGCCCGATAAAATGTATGCAGACTGGCTAAACGAACTGCATGTACAGAAAGAAAAGTTCAGCAACAAAAAAATCTCTACTTTTAGATAATCAAAAACAAACAGCATGAAAAATTTTCACACACTTCTTCTGTTTTTAGGAATTGCTTTTGCAAATAGTTTACAAGCGCAAAAACCATTCGAGCAATACGGCATCAAAACCGAAGTGCTAACTTTTAGCAATGGCAAATACGATGAGTATTTTGATGAAGATTCCATCGTGCAAATCGGTACAGTAATGTTCAACACCAACACCAACAAAGTAGTGTCCTTCGTGCAACAAGACACCGCCTATTCCGAAGCCACCCTACAACCCGAAATAATTTCAAGATGGTTAAGCCCAGACCCGTTGGCATGGAAGTTCCCCTATTCTTCACCTTATGTATTTACTAATAACAATCCGATAATTTATGTAGATAAAGATGGAAGAGAACCAAATCTTGCACAAGCAACTACAACACAAGGGTTTTCACTTTTCATTAGCCAAAAAGTTACAGGAACAGGCATTAATGGTGTCATCACATCGTCAGATATTTATAAATACCTACTGAAAAATAGTGGAGGAACCACTCCAAGATACATATACACTGAAAAAAATGGGTGGATAGATATGAACCATGTATTTTCTGTTCTTGAAAATGGAAAAACAGCAACTGATTTGTTAGAACCAGCATCAGGTCTTGCAATCATAAGGGAAGCATTTTTGCATGGAAAAGGAGAAACAAGTTATTACTCCTATGAAGATTTACCGTCAAATAAATTTGCTTCCACATTAAATCTTTCAACAAAAGATGCAGCAACAGGCGCATCAGTTCAGTTGACTGGAGATGCACTTCTAAATAGCTTATCAGAACAGATTTGTAATGCTGGAGCTACTGAGCCAAAGTCAGCACCTAATTATAGGCAAATTCCAGCTACAGAAGATAGAGGTGTTGTAAAGAATTTTTTAGGAAATGTGCAAGAACTAACTCCCGAACAACTGAAATCAGGAAACTTTGTCCCTCAAAACCACACCGACAAACCTTATAATTTGACGAATTTTCCTGCTGCTCCTTCAAGCCTTCAGAAAACAGAAACTCCTCAAACAGAATGTCAAGAGTAAATTATCTTTTTATAGCATTGCTTTCGGTATTGTCGCTTGTAGCGTGCAATAATTTTAAGTGTGCTAAGCAATTTGAAAAACAATTGCCCATTCTTGAAAAAGCAAGGTCAAATATCTATATGAATTTTGACACCATTTTTTACAAGCAAAGAATAAATGAGTTTAACGAATATGCAGGTGTTTTTTGGGATGAAAAGGATTCTAAACTATGCACATCTGTTACCGATACGAAAAATAAAACTATTGAGTGTATGCTCACCAAGCGTAGGGAGCTTTTTATGCAATGTTATGCTGCTGATGGATTTGTGGTGAGTGAGATTTATTCATTTGCCTATTTGCCAAACGACACACTTTCCTCTGAAACAAAAAAACATTTTGACATTGAAAACATTAAAAAACTGCCCAAGGCAAATTGGTATTTGGTTAGTTGGATTTCAGGTATAGATTAGTATGACTTCATTCTTTAAAATTCTACCAATCGCAGTTCTTTTCTGTGCTTTAAGTTGCAACTCTCCAAAACAGAAGTATAGTAGCAAAGTAATTTATTTATCAGCAATTGAAAAAGTATGTTCATCTGTTTATTATGAGAACGATACACTCAACTACACTTTTAACAACATCGCTTTATTCGGTATTGATAGCTTATCTCCGACTAATAAGGTTTTTTGTTTTTATCCAGAAAAACACGAAGTTTTTTTAAAAGAAGCATACAAGAATGTTTTAGCCAAAAACTTTGCTTTTGTAGGTAATATGGAAGTTGCAGTATTCCAAGATGCCACAGTTCTTTTTATTCTCTCTCACAAAGGAGGGTATTTCAATTCTACGTATTCGGCTTTGGCTTCCGAAAAAAGCATGAATCAGTTTGAGGAATTAGGTCATAAAATTGAAAACAAAAAAGAGATTTCACCAAAATGGTATTATTTTAAATGGAGTATAGCTAATTAGTTCTCTTGTTTTTCAGAAACAAAACCCGCATAGCCTAATTTCAAACCAAAACTCACGGCTGAAAACTAGCTGTTCGCCATTCCCTTCGGGGCATGGCGAACTAGAGATAAAATGACATTTGTAATGGCTATCATTCAAAATAAAATGGTTAATGAATTACAAATTCATGGTTATTTATATTTCGAGATAACCTTCGGAATAACACAAATAGCAGATTTTTGTAAGACACCATTCTATTCCATTCTCCAAAAACTATTTCTATTTTCAGTTTGAATAAAAAACAATCCCATGAAATACGTTTTTCTTTACGGTTCCATTTTTGCCAATGTTCTTACCAATGTAGGCTTTAATCTTTCTGCCATAAACGATGCTACTCCATCAAAAAAATGGGGTTATCTAATTGGAGGGCTAGTTTTTGGTTTGATCAATTCAGTGCTCTTTACCGAAAGCCTAAAAGAAATTCCACTACACGTGGCTAGTGCTATTCTCTTTTCGCTTACCATTGTGGGACTCTTTATTGTATCTTATTTGTTTTTCAACGAAACAATTACCATTTGGAGGTTAATAGGCGCTGCGCTTATCACAGCTGGAGTTATTGTGATTTCGTGGAAATAAAATGATGCGCTAAAATTTCAATTTCTCTAACTTGGCTTTGAATCTCCATAGTTGCAAAACTGCTGCTACACTCAATCCCACTATAAAACCTATCCATATACCTTGTAAGCCCATGCCAAATGGAAATGCCAATAAATAGCAGGCAGGAATCATGATAATCCAATATGATATAAAGGCAATAACAGCAGGGAATTTTACATCTTGCATACCACGTAGCACACCCGCAGCCACCGCTTGTAGTCCATCACTCAATTGGAAAAAAGCTGCAAAAATAAGCATGCCACTCGCCACAGAAATAACGGCTGCATTATCGGTATAAATGTGAGGTAATTGATTCCTAAAACAGAAAAATAAAACAGCAAAAATGAACTCCATTCCTAGTGTTATTAAAAACGCAGAATAACCAGCAATGCGGATTCCTTCTTTGTCTTTTGCGCCATAAGCATAGCCCACCAAAATAGTTCCTGCCGAAGAAACACCAGTAAGTACCATAAATGTAATAGACGCCAAACCGATAGCTATCATATGAGCTGCTTCTGCTGTAACACTTATCCACCCACTCATTATTTGGCCCGCATTAAATGCCGCTACTTCCCAAAAAAACTGCAAACCCGCAGGAACTCCAATTATCATAATCGGTTTAATATACGTCCAACTAGACTCCATATTGTTTATAAATTCCCTCCGAAGCTCACGTACTTTTTTATCGTTCCAAATAAAAAAGAGAATGGCAAAAGTCATAGCAGCTCGTGAAATAGAATTGGCTAGAGCAGCACCTTCTATACCCATTTGAGGCAATCCCAATTTTCCATAAATCAATATCCAATTCAAAAAGAAATTGAGTGTTAACCCCGCTATGGTAATCTGCATACCAATTTTAGTTCTGCCCATGCCATCCAAAAATTGTTTGCCAGCCATAAAAAGGAAAACAAAACCAGTTGAGTAATTTACGATATGCAAAAATTTTGCTCCCAAAATATTGTCCGTTTCGCTGTGTTTAAATATGGAGAGGTGGTTAGCAACCAACCAAATTATCACCATAAAAATTACGGTCAAAATCAATGATACAAATAAACTAGACTTTAAAACACCAATGCTTTTATACCCTTTCCCTTCACCAAATGCTTCGCTTACTAATGGAGAAACGGCAAATAAAATTCCCATACCAAAAAGAATAGTCATCCAATAAATACCATTGGCAAAACCAGATGCAGCAATGTATTCGTGACCCAATCCCCCTATTTGAACGGTATCAAAAAAACCCATCAATACTTGTCCTAGCTGACCAGCAATAATGGGTAGCGCAAGGGTAAAAATTTCTTTTACCTTTTTTTGGTAAGCGGTAGAAAGCATAAGAACTAATCAATGTTTGGATAACGTACTTTAGTCAAGTACAAACCTTGTGGAGGGGAAGTAAGCGCAAATTTAAATTGCTCTTTTGCTTCTACTGTTTTCTGAAAATCTTCAATAGTCAACCGATGACGACCAATCAAAATAAGTGCTCCTACAATTTTTCGAACCATGCCTCGTAAAAAACGATTGGAGGTAATGGTAAATCGCATAAACTCATCGGTACCAGCACCTGCTACTGCAGGTCGAATTATCTTATCCCATCTAGCCTCTGTTACATTGCAGAGATTGGTAGAGAAGTCTTCACTGGCTCTGCAAAGCGATGTAAAATCTTTAAACGTAGGTATCAATTTGGTGGCTTCTATTACCAAATCCCAATCCATTTCACGGTTGTGAATTTTGGTACTAAAATTTCTAATGAACCCATTTTCATGTTGATGAATAAAATACTCATAAGTCCTGCTCTTAGCATGGAAACGGGCATGTGCATTTTGTGTAACTTGAAAAACTTTAAAGACTCTAATGTCTTTTGGCAAAACAGAATTTAAGCGAAAAGTAAATTTTTCATCTAACTCTTTATCGGTGTCGAAATGCGCATAAAAATCGGTGGCATGAACCCCCGCATCGGTGCGACCACAGCCCATCGTAACAATGTGTTCATTTAAAATACACGATACTGAAAAATTCAATTTTTCTTGTACACTCACCCCATTCACCTGTTTTTGCCAACCGTGATAGTTTGTTCCTTCGTATGCTAAATGAATAAAATAACGCATGTAATTAATTAGCGAATTGGTGAATGAGAGAATGGAAAAATGAGATAGAAAATAAACACATAATTATTTGCTGTTCTTTTTTGAAGTGGAAATAATTTTACTAACAATTTTATCTAGCTCCTCTAATCGTTTTAGCAAATCTCCGCAATCAGGATAACCCTTTGAATTTTGGCAAAGCTGAATCCAGTATTGAGTTTCATCTATTTCTTTTGCTGCTATTTTAAACTTATGAATGAAGTCAGCTTTGCTTTCAGCATTTTGTGCTTCCCTTATATTTGCACCAATCGATGTTCCCGATTTCAATAATTGATTTCCCAGAACAAACTTTCTATCCTTCTCCAAAAAATCACAATATTCAACTACTAACAACGCAAAATCAAAACTCAATTTTACAATTGGATTAGACGCTATTTTCTCCAAATTCATTTTCTAAATTTTTGATTTTCATTTCATGTATTCCTTCATTCTCACATTTGCTAATTCTCAGATTCCCTCATTCGCTAATTCTCACATTTAATAAGATTCATAAACCACAGCCAAACCCTGACCCACACCTATACACATAGTGGCTAATCCATAGCGAACTTTTCTCCGTTTCATTTCATGTAACAAAGTAGCTGTAATGCGAGTACCAGAACAGCCCAGCGGGTGCCCTAAAGCAATAGCGCCCCCATTCACATTTACTATTTCTGGATTCAACCCCAACTCTTGGATACAAGCTAAACTTTGCGATGCAAAAGCCTCATTCAATTCTACTAATCCCAAATCAGACACTTTCAAACCCGCACGCTGCAATGCTTTTCGACTGGCCTCTACAGGACCTATTCCCATTATAGAAGGCTCCACTCCTGCTACAGCCACCGAAACAACTCGCCCCAGTGGTTGTAAATTATTCTGTTTTATTACAGCTTCACTTACCACCAAAGTAGCGGCAGCACCATCATTTATTCCAGATGCATTGCCCGCGGTTACTGTTCCATCTTTTAAGAAAGCGGGGTTTAATTTTGATAAATCTTCCAGAGAAGAAAGACGCGGATGCTCATCTTTTTCAAACAGAAATTTCTCTTTCCCTTTTTCTATTTCCACCCCAATTATTTCATCAGCAAATTTACCAGCACTATTTGCTTGCTGATATTTTTCTTGCGAAGAAAGTGCAAATTGATCTTGTTGCTCCCGCGATATATTCCATTGTTTGGCTACATTCTCGGCAGTTTCCCCCATAGAAATAGTGTAATCGGCAGGAAATTTTTTATTGGTAAAACGCCACCCCATTGTGGTATCGAAGAGTTGCTGCGTTCTGTCAAAAGCACTACCGGCTTTACTTACCACCATAGGAGCTCTACTCATACTTTCTACACCTCCAGCAATAAAAATTGTCCCCTCATTTGCCTTCACTGCTCTGGCAGCATCTGCTATAGCTTGCAAACCAGATGCACACAATCGATTCACCGTTACTCCACCCACACTTTTGGGTAACCCTGCTAGTAATGCAGCCATACGGGCTACATTTCGGTTGTCTTCTCCACTTTGATTAGCTGCACCCAAAATTACATCCTCTATCAGATTTTCATCCATCCAGGAATTTCTTTTGACCAAAGCTTTAATAACCACTGCTGCCAAATCATCGGGCCGAACTGAACTCAGCGTGCCACCATATCTACCTATGGGTGTGCGAACTGCATCTATGATGTATGCTTCCATATCTATTTTCCGTCTATCTTACTAAGATATGTTATACGGACTTTTTTTGTTTTAGAAAATCAATTAGGTTTGAGCAGTCAAATATAGAAATCACAACTAACTCTTTACTAAACTTATGATTCAAAGAAAACAAACTTTATTTCTACTTTTCTCCATTATCATTTTAGTGGGCTATTTGTTTTCACCCGTCATACGGGTAGAAGACGCTGGAGTAGTAACCAACATTTTTGGTTATGATTTAAAGAAAAACATTCCCTTTCCTATAATAGGCAGGTACTTTGTATACATAACGCTGGATGCTGCTATTACGGCTATTGTACTAAATCTAATTACCATCTTTTTATACAAAAAAAGAAAATGGCAAATGGCATTTTGCTGGTTAAGTTTAATACCTGTCGTATTTGCATTTTGCTTTACATATTACCACTGGGCCACTACCGATTCTACCTCCGATACTGTTTTCTATTACGGAAACATTTCTTTAGGGGTATCTGTAGTATTCATTTTGCTAGCTTGGTTCTTTATTAAAAAGGATGAAGAATTGGTAAAGAGTTTAGATAGATTGAGATAAAATTAAACAACACAAAAAAATAAAAATAAGGCATGAAAAAATTTTCAGAATTAGAATACCGCAGACCCGATATTGAATTAGTACAATCTCAATTTCATAAATTACTAAACAAGTTTGATACTGCATCCGATGTAGCTACACAAGAAGCTACTATTAATGAAATAAACGACTTGCGCTCTGATTTTCAAACTTCGGCAAGTCTTGCATCTGTTAGAAATACAATAGATACTTCTAACCAGTATTACGAATTAGAGCAAGAATTTTTTGATGAAAACGAACCCCTTTTTCGCGATTTAAATATTCAGTTTTATCGTTCATTGGGTAAATCACCATTCAATAAAGAATTGAGAGCTAAATTTGGCAATCAACTTTTTGACATAGCAGATGTGAGTTTGCGCAGCTTCGATGTATCAATTATAAACGATATGAAAGAAGAAAATAAACTCGGCACAGAATATTCTAAATTGGTAGCATCAGCCGAAGTTGAATTTAATGGAGCAAAGCTAAATCTTTCTGCCCTAGAGCCTTTCACACAATCTACCGATAGAGAAGTTCGAAAAAAAGCAGTAGAAGCAAATTATAATTTTTGGGCATCGAAAGCAGATCGTTTTGATGATGTATTTGATCGCTCGGTGAAAGTGCGTACCCGTATTGCAAAAAAGTTAGGCTACAATAATTTTGTGGAATTGGGTTACGATAGAATGTTACGTACCGATTATAAAGCAGAAGATGTACAAAAATTTCGCCAACAAGTAATAGACCACGTAGTGCCTTTGAGCATTGAGTTGCGTGAAAGACAAGCGAAAAGATTAGGGCTAGATAAATTAAAATTTCACGATTTGCCATTAAGTTTTAATTCTGGAAATGCCACCCCAAAAGGTTCCCCAGAGTGGATTATAGAAAATGGCAAAAAAATGTACGCTGAACTTTCGCCCGAAACAAAAGAGTTTTTTGATTTTATGAATGAGTACGAACTCATGGATTTAGTAAACAAGAAAAATAAACAAGCAGGAGGTTACTGCACTACTTTTTCTAAATACAAAGCACCTTTCATTTTTTCAAATTTCAATGGTACTTCTCACGATATAGATGTGCTTACACATGAGGCTGGTCATGCATTTCAATGTTATCAATCTAGAAACAATGGGATAGAAGAATATCTATGGCCTACTTACGAAGCATGCGAAATTCACTCTATGAGTATGGAGTTTTTTGCTTGGCCTTGGATGGAAAATTTCTTCAAAGAAGATACCGATAAATATAAATTCTCCCACTTAGCATCTGCTATTTTATTCTTACCTTATGGTTGTGCTGTAGATGAATTTCAGCATATTATTTATGAAAACCCAGACTACACACCACAACAACGCAATGATGTGTGGTTGGAAATGGAAAAGAAATATCGCCCTTATGTAGATTACGATGGCAATGAATACCTGATGGGTGGTGGATTCTGGAAAAGACAAGGACATATTTATCGTTCGCCATTTTACTACATAGATTACTGTTTGGCGCAAATCTGCGCGTTGCAATTTTGGAGTCGCTCTAGAAGTGATTTTAAAAGTGCTTGGGCAGATTATTTGATACTTTGCAAAGCCGGAGGTAGCCAGTCTTTCTTGAATTTAGTAAAGCTAGCTAACCTTAACAATCCATTTAATGAAACTACGGTAATGCCAGTAATAGCGGAAGTAAAAGCTTGGTTGGATAGTATTGATGATTCGAAATTTTAGAATAGAATTGCTCTTACTAAAAGTTAAAATACTTAACACTTTGCCTATTCGAAAAGTGCCACGGTTTGACTTTGCTCTTTGAGAAGAACATTTTTAAACTTACAAGAGCTATGAAAACAACCTAAACCCTATGATAGATAAAGAAACCCTTACCAATCTTATTCCCGATTCATTCAAAGAAAAATCTGGAGAACTTCTAGGAAAAATGGATGAGCACTCTTCTAACCTAAGAGAGTATTTCAATAATATATCTGGTGCCGCTGGCGAAAAATCAATTAATTATTCTAATGAATTAATAAAACTAACTCCTATTATAGAAGAAGTAGGGTATCGTACCAAAGGGATTTCTATTTCTGTAGGAATACCGCCAGCTGTTACATTTCATTTTGAAAATTTCAAAGAAATAGATGCAGTAAAAAGACAAGAAATATTAGATGCGAATAAAGACAAAGACTTCTTAAGCATCATCGTAAAAACGCTGGTTTCGGTAGATGAATTTCAAGCGAAATTAGATTTAGGAAATTTCAGACTGGGAAGTATTGATCTAACCATTGGACTTCCTCCGAGCGTAAATGTGCAATTGGTGCCCAAAGAGTAGGTTTTATTTCTTCGGAATAATGTAATTAATAAAAAAAGGCGGAGCATCAGCCCCGCCTTTTAGTTTTACTTTTGCAAACAGATCTTATTTGAAAGTAATAGTCATTTCTACACGTCTATTTTTCTGACGACCAGCTGCAGTTGCATTGTCTGCTATTGGTTTAGTCATACCGTAGCCAGCAGTTTCTAATTTATCTGCCACTACACCTTTGCTAGCTAAGAATTTCTTAACTGCTTCAGCACGTTTGCGAGATAACTCTTGATTCATATCTGCTTTACCTACATTATCAGTATGTCCTTCTATCTTCAAACCATAATTAGGTTTAGAAACTAACAACTGAGCCAATCCAGATAAAGAAGGTAATGATTTAGCACGTATAATGTCTTTGCCTGTTTCAAATTCTAAGTTTTGGAATGCATATTTAACAGTCTCCAATTCTTTCTTCTCTAATTTAGGACAGCCTTTATTTTCAGCTACTCCAAACACTTTAGGACAAGCATCATCTTTATCTAAAACTCCATCTCCATCAGTATCTGGCCAAGGACAACCTGCATTTTCTTTAGGACCTGCTTCACGAGGACATTTGTCTTCATTGTCATACAAGCCGTCTTTATCAGAATCTGGGCAACCTGCATGTGCTTTCTCGCCTGGTACATCTGGACAAGCATCGTCTTTATCAGCTACTCCATCTTTATCTCTATCTGGGCAACCGTTTAATTCTTTCAAGCCAGCCACAGTAGGACAATCGTCTTTAGAATCAATTACCCCATCTCCATCTGTATCTGGGCAGCCATTCAATTCTTTCAATCCTGGAACATCAGGACAAGAGTCATTCATATCCCAAACACCATCTTTATCTCTATCTGGGCAACCAAAAGTTTCTTTAGTCCCTGGTACATCTGGGCATTTATCTTGGTCATCAGTAACTCCGTCTCCATCTTTATCTGGGCAACCTTCTGTAGCACAAGTTCCTTTCAGTTTTTTACATTTATCTTTTTTGTTAGACACCTTGTCTTTATCGCGGTCGCGTTGAATTCCATTTGGTATGGTTATTTTCATACCTACCTGAAGATTCATGTTGAAAGTAGCCTTACCAGCAAATGCAGTAATAACGTTTGATGAAGTCACAAAAATAGGTCCCATTCTTAAACCAACTCCTGCTCCAAAGTTTCCATAAGAATTGTATGTAAGTGGAATGTAAGCTCCAAACCAAGCGTGGTCATAACGTGGAGTAAAAGTTACAGACGAAGGATAATGAACTTGGTTTCTATCTTTTGCGAAATTAGGAGAAATAGTTCCGTTTAAATTCAATCCTAATCCTTTATATATTTCATAATCTAAAAATAAGTTAAAACGAGTAGGCAACCATACTTTAAACTCTTCTTTACTATCTCTTACTTTAAAATTAGAAGGATTATTAGCCAAAACACTGTCAAAGGTTTTTACATCTTTTATACCTGATTTCTCTACAAACCAAAAAGTAGTATCTGCTGTAAAGTTTCTAACATCAGCTGGTTTTTGGAAATTTAAACGACCTATATCAATTACCGAAAATCCAGCAGAGAGAGTGTACTTGTTTTTATCTCTTCTGTACCACTCTTTGCAATCCATTTCGTATTTGTATTTATCTTTCTTAGGCCTCCATTCGTAAATAACACCTAAGTCAGCAGCAAAAGATGGTTTGCTAAATGCTTTTTTTACTGCATCATAATCAACTCCAGAACCAGAGCCGCTTTTATATACATCTGATATAATTTCACTGTGACCATAACTAAAGTCAGAGTTCTTAATATCTAAGTGTTTATTATCCTGAAATTTATATTCTACATTACTAGAAGAAATATAAGCTCCAAAAACACCTACCAAAAATTTACCAGTAACCCCTGCTTTAATCATGTGAGGTCCTTTATCGTAAACCACTCTAGAGTAAGTAGCACCTACATCCATCCAAGCTAAAGAACGAACCGCCAAATTCTTTTCGTTCAGTCCTTTTCCTATGAAATTTGTAATAGAATCTGCCTTGGTACCTAAGCCCCAAAAAGCAGAACGAGCCAATGTTTCACTTACACCACTTATATTCGTTATAAAATTGGTATTCCAAGTTAATGCTATTGCATTTTTATTGGATCTGTTTTTCCCCCATCCAAACATAAATGAAAGCGGTCCTTGTATTTGAGCACCTAAAAAAACTTGTTTGGTCTTACCATTCAATCTTTCTGTTAAATATTTAGATTGAAAATCTTTGTCGTTAAAAAGATCTTGATTGGTAATGGCTTTGGGATTTAGACCCACATAATTGTTTTCAAAACTGAAACCCGCAGAAATCAGATTCATATCAAACTTCATGCGATTGTCAGCAATAGCTGGGTTGTAATTTACATTACTCACTCCCCCAAACTGGCTGGCTCTCAGCACTTCATTGTATTGTGCCGATGCTGAAAAAGCTCCAGCAAGCATACAACCCAATGCGATTGTTTTAAAGTAATTAATTTTCATAATTGATAATTTTTGTTTAAAAAATCTTGTTTAGCGAATTTTGTGCCAAAGATAGTGTATTAAAATCATTTTCAATATGAAAAGGGAAAGCTAGATACCGAATTCGGAGCAATTCTTCTTCTCCAAAAAGTTAGTGAAGTGGAATTATAAAAGAGGGTTAATAAAATTACTTTTGCCCCATGATACAGTTCGATGAATTTGTTTTAGAAAATGGGCTAAAGGTAATAGTGCACGAAGATCACAGCACTCCTTTTGCCGTTGTAAATATTTTATACAAGGTAGGTTCCAGAGATGAAGAGCCTAATAAGACAGGCTTTGCCCACCTCTTTGAACATTTTATGTTTGAAGGCTCGGTGAATATTCCTGATTTTGATACGCCCTTACAATTTGCCTCGGGCGAAAACAATGCATTTACTTCTAATGATATTACCAACTACTATGACATAGTGCCTGCGGCTAATTTAGAAACCGCTCTGTGGCTCGAAAGTGACCGTATGCTTTCACTTGACTTTAATTCAGAAAGTTTAGAAACGCAAAAAAAAGTGGTTTGTGAAGAATTTAAAGAGCACTATATCAATCAACCCTATGGCGATGTATGGCATCAACTTTCTTCGCTTTCTTATAAAACACATCCCTATCAATGGCCTACTATTGGAAAGGAGTTATCGCATGTGGAAAATGCTACACTTGAAGATACTAAAGCGTTCTTCTATCAATACTATCGCCCCAATAATGCAGTGCTGGTAGTAGCAGGAGCCGTGCATTTAAAAGAAGTGAAAACCCTTGTAAACAAATGGTTTGCCGAAATACCAGCAGGTCCAGCTCTGAAAAGAGCATTACCACAAGAGCCTACACAAACAGAAGCACGAGTTTTAGAAATCACCTCCGATGTGCCTTCCAATGCCATTTACAAAGCCTACAAAATGTGTGATAGATTGCACCCCGACTATTATGCCAGCGATTTGATTCGCGACATTTTAGCTACGGGGGATTCTTCTCGTTTGTATCAGCAGTTAGTAAAAGAAAAAAAGATTTTCAGTAGTGTTACCGCTTACCTCAGCGAAACTATAGATGCAGGCTTGTTTATTATAGAAGGAAAGTTAAGCCCAGCCATAACAATGGATACAGCCGATGCAGCGATTGCCGAAATAGTAGCTACGCTAAGCGAACCACTGCCTACCAATGAATTGCAAAAAGTAAAAAACAAAATGGAGACTTATCTCACTTTTAGCGAAACCAATGTCCTTAACCGTGCTACCAATTTAGCATATTTTGAAATGCTAGGAGATGCTCATCAAATCAATAACGAAACTGAAAAATACTTATCGGTTACTGCTGAGCAAATTGCACAAGTAGCTAGCGAAATATTCAGAAAAGAGAATTGCAATACCTTGAAGTATTTTAGTAATAGTGATAAAAAGTAAACCATGAACCGCGCTCAAGCTCCCGCTATACAAAACATTGAGAAACTCGTTTTCCCAAAAATAGAAACTGCAAAACTAGATAACGGTATCCCTATTTATATGGTAAACGATGGCACACAAGAGGTGGTAAAATTGGACTGTGTTTTCGAAGCAGGCAAGTGGTATGAAGAAAAAAATCTAGTAGCAGATATTACCAATAGAATCTTGCGGGAAGGCACGAAAACTCGCAATGCCAAAGACCTTGCAGATGCTTTTGATTTTTATGGCTGCAATTTAGAATCGGGCGTTTCCTTTGGCAATGCTGGCTTTCAGCTCTATTCCCTTGCAAAAAATTTTACGCAAGTTTTACCACTACTACACGAACTTTTAACACAGCCTTTATTTCCAGCCGATGAGTTAGAAACTATTTTAAGCAACAGAAAAGAAAAACATCTGCAAAATTTAGCGAAGAACGACTACCTCGCCAATCGGCTTTTTCTTTCTTCTATGTGGGGCCAAGCGCACCCTTATGGAAGAGTAACCGAAGCCAGCGATTTTGAGCACATGAAATTAGCAGATCTTCAAAAATTTTACAAACAGTATTACAACTTTAATAACTGCTTTTTTATTCTCTCGGGAAAATTTAACCATTCCCTTCTTCAAGAAATCAATCGCATTTTTGGACAAGAAAAATTAACAGGTGAAAAAGCAGATGCCACACTCCAACACATAAGTAGCCCCCATAGCCAACTCATCCACCATGTAGAAAAAGCAGATGCGGTACAAACAACCGTACTAGTGGGCAATCAAAGCATTAATAAATACCACGCAGATTACGACAAACTAACGGTGCTGAACACTGTTTTTGGCGGTTATTTTGGCTCTAGGTTAATGACCAATATCAGAGAAGAAAAAGGCTACACTTATGGTATTTATTCGGCTTTAAGTTCGTATCAGCATGGAGGTGTTTTTGAAATAAATACCGAAGTAGGCAAAGAAGTAAAAGATGCAACCTTAAAAGAAATAGCACACGAAATAAATGTCATAAAAAATGAACGTATAGAGGAGGAAGAATTAGAAACCGTTAAAAATTACATGGCAGGAAAAATATTGCGTAGTCTAGATGGTCCTTTAAAATTTGCAGATGTTTTAAAAGGGCTTGTGATGTACAACAGAGATACCGACTATCTTCAGCAATATCTCCACACCATACAATCGGTCACTGCAAATGAGTTGCAAGACTTAGCTATTAAACATTTCAATTTTGATAAGATGTATCAGGTAACTGTGGGGTGAGACTGCTTTTAGTATTTAGTTGCAAGCTACAAGTCTCAAGTAGCCGAAAATTAAGCTAGGAAATTATATTCGTTTAGAAAGTAGATTTTCCATGCAAAAGCATATCTACTAGCATCATTACACCATAAGTTCCTACCAAAAAAGCCCAATATTCCATTCGGATATTAAAGAGCGAATGCTCTTGGTGTAGTAAAAACTTCTCTCCTGTTTTAATATCTATAATTGTTCTTTTATTGTTACTCGTATTTAACTTACGACCCGATACCCATATAATAATTGAAGAAACAAATACACCTATCATTACACCAACATCTCCAGTAAAAGAATTGTATTTCCCAAAGAACAAACCCATCAGAGTAGCTATAAACAAAGGGATAGCAATTGCCAAAAAACCATATCCCTTCCAAAAAACAATCATAATCTAAAAATTAGCATGATAGTAATCTCTTCCAAATAAAAACAAGCTATTCGCATATCAATTCTCCAGAAATTGATATTTAAGAAATATAAAAACTGGTTAAAAAAGTATCCAATAGAATTCTTTCTGCAGCCTTGTCCTCAGCTAAATAAGCCCCTCTCATATTCACTGAAAAATTTTCGTTTCCAAAGCTCATGTAAAGTGCATTTTGGTGAGAGGTATTGTCAGTAATACATACAACTATTGCATCATACCCATTAAACTTAAACTCTTTGCTATAAGAAAATGCTTGCTGTTTTTGGACACCCCTATCCAATGAAGCCATACAACTGTTCAAATGGCTTTTTGTGGCACTAAACCCTCTTTGTTTATCTATATAAAAAGCAAATGAACTATCGCTCCCATTCCAAAAAGAAGAACTAGAAGTCTTCACAAAACCCAATGGCTCTATAATGCTAAAGTTTGTTCCACTGATTGTGGTATGAAGGTTAGAATAATTGCTCTGCACTTCATCTGGAATATCTAGGGAAACAGCCCCAAAATCGGCTGTGATATGATCTTTAAAAAGGCGAACTGGTTTTCCAGGCTTAATAAAGTGATAAGCCATAAGGAATGCAATTACCACCAACCATCCTGTTTTTCTTTTCATAAAACAAGTTTTGTAGAAATGAATAATAAACTACCTACCGCTTGTATACTTACTGAGTTCTTCCTTGCTATTATCAAAATCAAATACGGCATTTACTTTAAAGTAGTTGCTTTTATCAATACAACGCCCGTAAGCAGTTTTTGCAAAATCGAGTTTAGAATTTTCGAAATCAAACAACCTACAAATTTCCGCTACTTGGTCTGCATATAAGCAGTTCGCTAAAGCGATTTGCTTGGCAGTAGAAAGTTTAGTGGCTTCAAAATCAGAACCACGAATAGTTTCCTTTGCTGACGCAAAATCACCAGGAGCCATAGCGTATCCAGCACAACCAGAAGGGCGAGCAGGTTCCACCGAGCGAGGAGGCGCTTGGTAGCCACTATGGGTTGTGGTAGTGGTGGTACTATAAGTAGTAGTGCTTTGTACAGTAGGATCATTTACATTCACGTTTACATTTACACCCATACCTCCCATATTTACATTTACTCCAGAACCTACACCAGTGGTAGTTTCTGTCACGGTTGTAGTAGTTCCAATAACTACTGGAGCTGGATTTCCATAATGATACACCGTCATATTAGAAGGCGGTAAGTAGTTTGGCTGCACAGGAATATTAGAGAAAAAACGCAATACATTCTTTCCGTTTTTGTCTTTTTTAATTTTGTAGGTTACATCTTGCGGAGTACCATTGGCATCGGTTAGCATCAATGTATTCTTGCTAATTTCTCCTTGAGTTTTATCTTCAAAAATAATTTTAGCATTGTAGTAGGGCTGTGCTAATTCTTCTACTCTAAGATTAGTTTGTGCCTTATCGTTTTGTCTTTCACCATTCAAAATCAAAAAGAACTTTAACCCATCTTCTGAAAAAATAGTGAGGTTAGCAGTAGGCTGCCCCATTTGCGCAAATGCGCTGATGGCTACAAATACAACAAGAGAAGTAGTTATTATTTTCTTCATATTATAATAGACTTTAGACGTAAGATATTTAGATGTTAGACAATGCCAGTTTCAGTATTCGAGTTTAGAATTTATTTTTAATGCTTACAATTATTTAAGCCAAAATTCCTCTTGAAATAACAATTCTTTGCACCTCCGATGTACCCTCGTAAATCTGAGTAATCTTAGCGTCACGCATCAATCGTTCCACATGATACTCTTTCACAAAACCATATCCACCGTGTATTTGCACTGCTTCTACGGTATGCTTCATGGCCGTTTCAGAAGCAAAAACTTTAGCCATTGAAGAAGCGATGTCATAGTTTTCATGGGCATCTTTTAAAGCCGCTGCTTTATAAACCAAAAGACGTGCAGCTTCTATTTCGGTAGCCATATCGGCTAGTTTAAAAGCGATAGCTTGGTGCTCTATAATTTCTTTTCCAAATGCCTTACGTTGTTTCGCATAATCTACAGCCAACTCATATGCACCAGCCGCTATTCCTAAAGCTTGTGCAGCTATTCCTATACGCCCACCAGCTAATGTTTTCATGGCAAATTTAAAACCGAAACCATCCTCGCCAATTCTGTTTTCTTTCGGCACTTTCACATCGTTAAAAAGCAAGGTGTGCGTATCAGAAGAGCGGATGCCCAGTTTATCTTCTTTCTTTCCCACTATAAATCCTTCCATTCCTTTTTCTACAATCAGCACATTTATTCCTTTGCTACCTTTTTCAGTATGCGTTTGTGCTATTACCAAATAAACAGAAGCACAACCACCATTGGTAATCCAATTTTTAGTACCATTCAATAAATAATGGTCGCCCATATCCATGGCAGTAGTACGCTGAGAAGTAGCATCACTGCCAGCTTCGGGCTCACTCAAACAAAATGCACCTAACTTTTCTCCCTTTGCTAATGGCACTAAATATTTTTGCTTTTGCTCTTCGGTACCAAACTCTTGTAACCCCCAACAAACCAAAGAATTATTTACACTCATTAAAACAGAAGAGGAGTTATCTATCTTAGAAATCTCCTCTAGCGCTATAGCATACGAAACTGTATCTAATCCTGCACCACCGTATTTGGGGTCTACCATCATTCCTAAGAAGCCTAAGTCTGCCATGCCTTTTACCTGCTCTGCTGGCCATATCTGATCACTATCACGCTCTATCACACCTGGCTTGCATACATTTTGCGCAAAATCGCGAGCAGCTTTACGAATCATTAATTGTTCTTCTGTTAAAGTAAATTCCATGGTTATTTTTTTGTGTTGCGAATATAATCTTTATTAAGTATTGAGAAATGAGATTTGAGTAGTGAGAATTTGAAAAAGAACGGTCGTTTTACTTTTTACCCACCTGTTCTTCTATATATTCTTTTACGTCTTTATTCAAACCCACCACTTCTGGCAATTTAAATTGTTGGTTTTCAAAATAAATTTTCAAATCAAATTGATAAGGAATCAGATAAAACATAAGTGCTTCTGAAATTTTATTTTTAGCAGCTATTTTAAAATTTTTAAACTTCTCTAAACGAAGCGGTAGCAATGCATTCAAATCATCTTTTAACGCTTGTTGCAACTCTTCGGTCTTTGATGATGCTATAGTTGTAGATGCATTTTTAATAGAATATTCTAGCACCCAAACCGCTGGCAACATGGCTTCTACTTCATTTTCATTTTGATTCATTTTAAAAAAATGAGAATTAAGGTCTGTACCATATTTTGCATGTAACGATACATTCACCAATGGGTTTACAGTTTTTGTCGCTTGCGCTATAGCAAACATTTTAGGCATATCATCAGCCGTTACTTCTATAGCAAAGGAGGTATCCACTTCTAAAAAACTTCTATTCGCTAAATTTTTAATGGTAGGGTAATTCGCCACCAAACCATCTCGTACCAGCATAGCACCTGAGTACTTTCCATAGAAAAAAGCAGCCACTCCTACTACTGCTGCTAGGAGAAAGGGAACTATTAATTTCTTCATAAAATGAATTTGATTTTATAAAATAGTTTTCAATTCTAACATACTGAAAATCTCGTAAGTAACTCTATCCTTTCTGCGTTTTTGATTCGGATTAAAATAAATCTGATCCATACCAGCGTTCTTGGCACCCAGTATATCTGCTTCCATGTTATCGCCTATCATAATGGACTCTTCTGCTATAGCACTTGCTTTTTGCAAAGCAAAATCAAAAATGGCGCGCTCGGGTTTTTGGTGTCCTATTTCTTCTGAAATAAAAACATTTTTAAAATACGGTTGCAATCCAGATAACTCCATTTTAATAGGAGCTACCTCTTTAAAACCATTGGTAATTATATGCATTTCGTATTTGCCATCTAAATACTCCAACACCTCTAGCGTATCTGGAAACAGGGCAGTTTGCAACGGACTTAGTTCTAAATATTTTTCCCCTATTCGTTCTGCCAGTGCAGCATCATCTACTTGAAATCGCAACAGTGTTTCATAAAATCGTTTGGTGCGCAGTTCCTCTTTGCTGATTTTTTTGTGGTGGTACTGCCTCCACCAATAACCATTTACTTCGTAATAGCATTCATAAAAATGAGCAAAATCTGGCACTCCTCTTTCCGCTAATTCTTCTGCATTAAAAATTAAAGACAAAGCACATTTTGAATTGGTTTCAAAATCCCAAAGCGTGTGATCTAAATCAAAAAAAAGATGCTTGTATTTTTTAATCATTTTATTTCCTGACACAATTCTATCAAAACCCCATTAGTAGATTTTGGATGAAAGAAAAAGACCAGTTTGTTATCTGCCCCTTTTTTAGGTTTTTCTGAAATGGGTTGAAAACCCTCTGCCTTCAAGCGTTCTACCTCGGCTTCTATATCTTCCACGGCAAATGCAATGTGATGGATACCCTCTCCTCTCTTATCGATGTATTTGGCAATAGCACTATCAGACGAAGTGGCATGCAGCAATTCTATTTTCGACTCGCCTATCTGAAAGAACGAGGTATCCACATTTTCAGAAGCTACCGCTTCTACTTTATAGTGCGCTTTCCCAAATAATTTTGCAAAAAGTTCATTGGAGTCTTCTAGACTTTTTACGGCTATACCGATGTGTTCTATTTTTAACATACGACAAAATTGCTGCTTTTATACAAAGGAATGATTTTTGAAGTAATTTTGTTCAAAATATAAATTATGCTTTTTGTATCAGATGCAGCCCGCGAAAAAATAACCACTTTAATGACGGAACAAAATATGTCTCCAGAATCTTTTGTGCGCGTAAGTGTAGAAGGTGGTGGATGTTCTGGTCTTTCTTACAAGATGGATTTTGATACCCAATTAAAAGCAGACGACCAAGAGTTTGAAGACAAAGGAATAAAACTAGTTACAGACCTACGTTCGTTCTTGTATGTGTGTAACACTACTTTAGAATATACCGATGGATTGAACGGAAAAGGCTTTCATTTTCAAAACCCCAACGCGACCAGAACTTGCGCTTGTGGAGAAAGTTTTGCGGTATAAATCACTTTCTTAAAAACTTCCAAAGCGTTACCAATAGTGCTGTGAACGTTACTATCAGTCCCAGAACATAATACCAATTTAAGGAAATAAAATTTGCCAGTTTCGTAATTCTTTCTTCTAATACAACATTGTTTTGGGAATATCCTTTTTTGATTAATTGCTCAAAGCCGAATAGTGCTTTTTCTAGTTGTCCTGTTTTTTGATAACATTTTGCACGTACAAAAAGCAACTCTCCATCTTGAACACTGTCTTTTTCTATTTTATCAAAACTACTAAGTGCCTGCTCATAATTTCCCAGATAATATTGAGAAAGTGCTTTCATTCCCTCTATCTCAAGCGAGCTAGACTTTAAATAGCGTAAGGCTTCTGTGTAATTACTATCCGTAAAATACCAAGTGCCCAACATATCTGTTACCAGCATATTTTTGGAAAAAGTATCTTCCAAATTGTTCTTCAAAAAATAAAGTGCACTATCCGTTTTGCCTGCATACAAGTAATAGGTTCCCATTTTAATTTTAGCACAACTACAATTGGAATCCAATAACAATGAAGTACCTAAAGAGATAATACTATAACCGATCGAACTTTTAGACGAGTCCTTTTGCTCACATAATGCTTTTGCTAAAAACTGTTTTACTTCTATATTCGATGAGTCTCGTTTATGGCAAAATGAAAAATCTGCTACGGCAGAATCGTATTTTGCCAGCTGCAAAAACAATTTCCCCCGCTCCAGAAAAAACAATTTCTCTGAAGGATGCCAGGTAATTTTTGCTGAAAGGAGATTTATTTTTTGTTGTGTGGAGTCAACAACAAGAGGCTGTGCCAGCAATGAAAAACTGATACTGCAAAGTAGAACGAATACTATATTGGCTACTTTTTTCAAATCTATTTTAGGAGCTTGAGTGAATAAAAATCTGCGTAAATCTGCCACACCAGCTATATCCGCGATTTAACTAAGCGTATAACGGGAATTGCTTCATATACTCATTTACCTCGGCTTTTACTTTCAGCATCAAACTTTCATTATCTACATCTTTTACCAAGCTATCTATCCAATCAGCAATTTGTTGCATGTCTTTTTCTTTCAGCCCACGCGTAGTCACTGCAGGCGTACCCAAGCGAATACCCGAAGTCACAAAAGGCGATTTATCATCGTAAGGCACCATATTTTTGTTGGCAGTAATATCAGCACGCACCAAGGTATTTTCGGCTTGCTTACCCGAAATATTTTTATTGCGAAGGTCAATAAGCATCATGTGATTATCCGTTCCGCCTGAAATAATCTTATAGTCCTTTGCCACCAAAGCAGCCGCCAATGCTTGTGCATTTTGCTGTACTTGCTTTTGATATGTTTTAAATTCATCAGTCAATGCTTCACCAAATGCGATGGCTTTAGCAGCTATCACATGTTCTAAAGGTCCGCCTTGTGTACCTGGAAAAACAGCACCATCCAATACTGCAGAAAGCATTTTCAATTCACCTTTTAAAGTTTTTTCTCCATACGTATTTTCGAAATCATTTCCGATCATAATTAACCCACCTCTTGGTCCACGCAATGTTTTGTGCGTAGTAGTTGTTACGATATGACAATGTTGCAATGGATTCTTCAAAAGTCCCGCAGCTATTAAACCTGCTGGATGCGAAATGTCTGCTAGAAGTGTGGCTCCAACCTCATCTGCAATGGCACGGAAAGTTTCATATTCCCATTCACGAGAGTATGCCGAAGCTCCACAAATAATTAATTTTGGCTTCTCTTTTTGTGCGGTTTCGCGCACTTTATTCATGTCTATTCTACCTGTAGCTTCTTCCACTCCATAGAAAGATGGCACAAAATATTTTCCTGAAAAATTAACTGGTGAACCGTGTGTTAAGTGTCCACCATGCGAAAGATTGAATCCTAAAATCTTATCTCCTGGTTTAATGCAAGCAAGCATCACTGCTGCATTTGCTTGTGCACCTGAGTGAGGTTGTACATTTGCCCATGCAGCTCCAAACAATTGTTTGATGCGGTCTATAGCCAATTGCTCTACTTCATCTACCCACTGGCAACCTCCGTAATATCTTTTACCTGGCAAGCCTTCAGCATATTTATTGGTAAGGCAACTTCCCATTGCCTCCATTACTTGTTGGGAAGTAAAATTTTCGGAAGCAATTAATTCCACCCCTTCTTTTTGGCGGTGTAATTCTTTATCTATCAAATCAAAAATGGCAGTATCTCTTTGCATAAGGGGCTTAATTTTTTTCAAATATAAACCCAAATCACGCAATAGAAAATTTAATGCAACAAATTTAAGAAAGAGCTTATTTATAATTGGCTCTGTAGAAATGAACGTAATTATTAATTTTCTTGGTAGAAATCAAAGTAGAATAATTCAGCGAAGAAACCGCCACCAAATGATATTGACTCTCTTTCAAATCAGATAGCACTTCTGGTTTTGCTTTTAATGTTGCTAAATATTCCATTGCATGTGCTTTGTTTTTGAAAGATTTGATGCAGAAAAGTTTGTTATTATTATCTAACACCACCACCCGAGCAGTTAATTTACTAGCTGCAAAACCCGCTTCATTAAATGCCTCTAATTTGGTAGCTAGAGAAGAGTTAAACACCGATGGGTCTTTAAAATACAACACCACATTATGCGGGGCAGCATCACTCAATCCGTAAACTTCTGTAATAGTATCGGTATCAAATGTAGGCAAAGCAAGCTCAACTGGTTTAGGAGTTTCTACTTTTTTAGCGACAGTATCTTTAGCTACTACTTTTGGTTTTGTAACAAAGGTATCTTTTACAACTACCTTTGGTTTCACTTCTGGTTTTACTACCTTCTTAACAGTATCTTTTGGAGTTACTTTCACAACTTCTGCCTTCTTTGTTGCCACAGTATCTTTTGGCGCAATTGGTTTTCCTACCACTACTGGTTGAGGTTTATTTTTCAAATTCTTCTCAGCCTTCATGATGCTATCCATGCGTTCCGTTTTGCTAAGCGGCTTATATGGTTTTGCATTGGTAGTATCCTTTGTGATTGGCTTTGGCTCTACCTTTGGAGCTTCTATAGGTTTAGGAGCTGGCTTGTATTTAGCAGCCTTTTCGGCTTTCATAATGCTGTCCATACGCTCGGTCTTGCTCAAAGGTTTATAAGGTTTCGCATTAGAGGTATCCTTACTTACTACTGTAGGTTCTGTTTTCACAATAGGTTCCGAAACAGTTTCTGTTGGTTTTTTATATTTAGCAGCTTTTTCTGCTTTTATAATACTATCCATCCGTTCCGTCTTGCTCAAAGGTTTATAAGGTTTTACCTCGGCCTTTGCAGTATCCTTAGCTGCTGCTTTTGAAATAGAGTCTAGGTTTGAAATATTAAAGGCAGGTCGCTTAAAATCGTTAATTGGAGTTGAATTCATTTGCACCAAAACTGGTTTAGGTGTGGTGTCCAAAGCCAAAGCAGCAGCATGGCTGGTATCTTTGCTTATATCTACCATCGGCAATTTAGAGTGATTCAAATCTGCCAAAAGGCGTTGTGCCATTTCCTTTTCTGGTGTACCTGTATATTTAGAAATAAATTTATTCAAGCCTTGAACATAATCATCTAAACGATTTTGTTTTCCTAAAATAAGTACGCGCAATAAATCGAATTTTGGTTGCAGTTTATTGTCTTTAAATTCTACCGATGATTGCAAACATTTCTGATCAGCTTCGGCTAATTTCCCCATACTGTAATCGTTGTAAGCACTAGCATAATAATCATCCAAAGCATTTTCTTTTTTCTTCGTCTCTGCAAGGAAATTCGGGTCTTGTATGTATTTTGCAATAACACTATTTGGATACTCAGCTAAAATTCTGCTCTTGTAATCATCAGCCTTTGTAGTGTTTTTCGCTTTGGTAGCTAACAAATACAACTGATAGTATGACTCCAGCTGCAATTTGTGTTTTCCAAATCGCTTATTCATTTCCTCAAAAGTAATGGTCGCCTTTCTATAGTTTTCTAAACCATCTTTATAAACTGTTCCCAACTCATAATAAGCATCTACCAACTTCCCATTCGATTTCTCTTTCTTTTCGGAAGTCATTGGAAGATTATCCAAATACTTTTGCTCTTCAGTGCCTGCTGGCGCATCCTTCACATCTGCATCTGTACTGGCTTTTGCGGTATCAGAAGCAGCATTCGCATCGGCTATGGTAGATGTTTTATCTTTCCTTCTCCAGTTATCTTCTAAATTTCTTCTGCCCCATCTTTTAACAAAATCGGTATATCCTGTATTCTTCAAAAGGGGATTGTAAAAATACCAGCTAGGTTCGTCTCCATTATTATTTTGAATATTTAATGGATTTGGATTTTGCTGTGTTTTCACAAAATCCGAATTGGAAGAACTCTTTCCACTTTCTTTTTCTTGTTGCTTTTTCTCTTCCGCCTTTTCCTTATCGCTTATCATTTTCTTAATCAACTTATCACGCTCTGGTTTAGAAAGATTTGCTACCCGTTGTAAACTATCTTCTTCTTTGATAATAGTAAGTTGAGCCACTAATCTTTCCAATACTTTATCGCGCTTTTCTAAAGTTGCATATTCTGGATCGTTTTTAGGAAAATTTTGAAGCGTACTATCGTAGTAAAATTTAGCTGTTACATACAACTCTTCTTCATAGTCTAATTTTGCTAAACGCAAGTAAGAAAGGGCTTTCTGATCAGGATTCTTAAAAGAATTATCTACCGATTTATGAAAATTTTTTCGTGCCTCTGCTCGGTTATTTTCGCTTAAATATATTTCACCTAGTTCATAATAAATTTGGTCTAGGTAATCTTTGTATTTACCATCGCGAGACATCTTTACCAGAAGCGATTTTACTTCTTGAGAATTTCCAGATTTTCGACCCAAATTAGCGTGTCTAATTTTGGAATAAAACTCCATGTCATAATTTGGGCGACTCTTTAAAACTTGCTTGTAATAATCTGCCGCTTTGGCGTAATTATTTTGCAACTCATAAATCTGTGCTAGAATGAAAAGTGGACGAACCCGAGCACTCTTCTTTTTAGTCATGGTCAAGAATTTCTCCAAAGGTTCTATAGCGTTTCTGTATTCTTTTTGACGCAATAAATTCTCAGCATCTGTAAGTTCTAGTTCCTTGTCTAAGTTCTTGTAAAATTTATCATCGGCTCTGGCAAACTGAATCACCGAAGCAGCCTCTGCATATTTACCAGTAGCAGAATAGGTTTTAGCCAACCACAACAAAGCCTCTGCACGAGCTGGTTCGTGAATAAAAGGACTGTAAGAAGGTCGTTCGTCTACTTTTTGCAAAACAGAATTGCCTTTGCTATCCAGCACTTGTTTGAATTGTGGCTTTTTAACAGGTTTCTTCTTCTTGTTTGGTTTAGCAGACTTGCCTTGCTTCTTCATTTCCTTCACATAATCTACTCCTTCTTTAAACTCTGTTGTCAGGTATTTTAAAAAGTTTTGCGCCTTATCATAATCCCCTTTTAGGTAATTTGCTTTGCCCATTAACAGGAAATGGTCATCGTTAAAATTACTGGTTTTATGAATTTGCACCGATTCAGTACAGTGTTTATCTACTTCATCTAACTCTCCTTTATAGGATGCACATTCTGCCACATTAGAGTAAGCAAACAAAGGCAACACTTCTTTAAAATTATCTTTATGGGCAGTTTCTACACTCTTTACAACCGTATTCAATCTTTCTTTGGCATTAAAATAAGCATTGTAATGAGAAGTTAAATCGCTGTAAGCCATAGAAAGCAATGGCGCATGATTGGTAGTAGAACAACCACTTATCAATAAAATAGTACCAAAAACAAAAAATATAGATAGTTTTGAAAATCGCAAGGTGATAGTTTTTTCTATTTTGTGCATTAACTGTAAAAAAACGAATTTATTTTATTTTGAAACAAAAATATGTGACAATGCTCAAAAATCAGGTTTTGAGCATAGTATTCATTTTAAGAAAAGATGTTTCACTGCGTTCAACATGACAACTTGGGTAAATGCAAGTGTTTATTCCAAGCGGATTGTCATTCTGAACATAGTGAAGAATCTTGTTAAGATTAAAGCAGTTTCCAAAAATAATTATTCTAAATGAGAGAAGATTGTGTGAAAAGTAATGGCTGAAAAATTAAAAACAAAGAGAGACAAGTCACTCCAAAATAAATTTAGGTTTGTAGTGTTGAATGATGAGACTTTTGAAGAAAAGTTCTCCCTCACCCTTACTCGCCTTAATGTATGGATATTTATCAGCACAGTAGCGGTGGTTCTAATCATGTTTACCGCCAGTGCTATTATTTACACACCTTTAAAATACTTCATTCCTGGTTTTGGAGATTACAACTATAGGGGGCAAATTGTGGGGCTTTCTTTCAAAACAGATTCTATAGAACATGCATTAGAAGAACGTGCACTTTGGCTCGAAAATTTTTCGAATGTGATAAACGGCAAAGTAGATACCACTCGACCAAAAGCAATTACCAAAAACGCTAATAATAAGACACAAGTAGATTTGAGTCCTGCCAGTGATGATGAAACACAGCTCAGAAAAGATGTAGAAGAAGAAGATAATTTTGCCCTCTCTTATAAATTAGATAAAAAAGAAGGTGTAAAATCAGAGCTGAATCAATACCATTTTTTTCCACCCGTTCAAGGGTATGTAACCGATGAATTTGACCCTAAAAAAGAACACTTTGGGATAGATATAGCTGCTCCAGAAAACCAACCCGTAAAAGCAACTTTAGATGGAACCGTAATTTCTTCTACTTGGGATATAGAAACAGGTTATGTGATAGCCATTCAACACAGAGAGAATATAGTTTCCTTTTATAAGCATAATTCTAAAATTTTCAAAAATGTGGGTAGCTTTGTGCGAGCAGGCGATGTAATTGCCAACATAGGGAATAGCGGAGAATTATCATCTGGACCACATTTACACTTTGAATTATGGCATAATGGTGTAAGTTTGAACCCTAGAGATTATATAATTTTTTAATAATCAAAAAATTTAAACATGAGCGTATTTAGTAAAAAAGATGCCCCTGTAAATCCAAAAGCGATGAATCAGCTAGGACAGGGTACTGTAATAGAAGGAGACATTAGCTCAGATGCCGATATTAGAATAGATGGCAGAATAAAAGGAAATGTAACTACCAAAGGTAAGCTTGTATTGGGATCTGCTGGTGTTATAGAAGGTGATGTATTTTGCTTGAATGCTTATGTAGAAGGAAGAATAAACGGGAAAATAGAATCTGGCGATTTGCTTATACTTAGTAAATCGGCTTTGGTAAATGGAGATATTATTATAAAAAAACTAGTAGTAGAGGAAGGTGCAAAGTTTAATGGAAAATGTATAATGGGCGTACAAGTAAGCCGCAATAACGAATCTCTTACCGAAGCATCTTCTGTAAGAGCCATTCAAAAAGCCATGTAAGCATGCAAAACAAATATCTCAAATACAGCAGCATGGGTTTTGAGATGATAGCCACCATTCTTATTGGGCTGTTTCTGGGTTCGTGTTTAGATAAATACTTTAATACCTCTAAGCCTTACTTTTCTGCATTTTTTTCTTTTATATTTGTTTTGATAGCCATGTATAGAATATTGGCTCCATTACTATCAGAAAAAAATAAAGAATGAGAGCGTTTATTAAAAAGTTAGCCATTTTAGCTACCATACTCGCAGTTGTACTTTTCTTTGTTACCGACACCACATATTTTCAAGAATTTTTAGTTTTTACTTGGGTAAGCTGGGTGTTCCTTACCGTGCTTACTGCGGTAGTTTTCTTTATTTACTACCAAGGTATGAAAATGGAAGACCAAAGCAGATTTATGGGAATTTTTGGAGTCTCCATAGCATTAAAATTTTTCGGGTCATTAGTTTTTCTCGCCTATTTTATTTTTATAGACCCCATTCGTGACCATAATTTTATCATGCCTTTTTTTGCTATGTACTTTTTGTATTCAGGGCTGATGATGTGGGAAGTTTGGAGCAACAATAAGCAGATTTCAAAGTAAGTTTTTCCTTCGTTTTTATAAATTTATATTTTTATGAGAAGATTCCTTTACTGCACACTCACTGCTTTTATTTTAGTTGCTTTTGCAGGTTGTAAAAAGAAAACAGACACTCCAGAAACAAACAAACCTACTGTACAAACTACCCCTTGGCCCGAGTGGATTTTCCATCATTGGATTTGGGAAGATGAAAGCACCCAAGCCAGCGCCCAACAAATAGTGGATGATTATTTGGCTCATGATATTCCAGTAGGTGCTATTATTATTGATAGCCCATGGGAAACGCAATACAATAATTTTACTTGGGATAAAAGTCGCTTTCAAGACCCAAAGGCTATGGTAGATTATTTCCATGGCAAAAACATAAAGGTATTTATGTGGATTGTAAGTGTAATAGATACCGATGCACATCCTATTTACGACTACGCTAAGGCGCACAACTATTTTATGAAAGTGGGCTCGGCAGATGCGAATCCTGGAATTGTAAAATGGTGGAAAGGCAAAGGAAGTTTAATTGATTTATGGAATCCCGATGCAGTGAATTGGTGGAAAGGCATGATGGACAGTGTGCTGGCCATTGGAGTAGATGGTTGGAAATGCGATGGAACCGATTTCTTAGCAGGTGGCACACCCTATTCAGGTGGCAAAGGAGGAAACATTACCCGCAATGAATACTCGAATGCTTACTATCAATTATTCTTTGATTACAGCCGCCAGAAAAATGGAATAGACCGCGTAATTACCTCTCGCCCTATAGATAATTATGGCTACGATGTAGGAGGTGATGGTGTGGCATTTACTCCTAAAGATATTAGCTACGCTTGCTGGGTAGGCGACCAAGATGCTACTTTTGATGGGCTGATGAAAGCACTCAGAAATATGTATTACTCTGACCAGTATGGTTACTTATCTTTTGGTTCAGATATTGGTGGCTACAGAGAAGATGCTGCTAATCCAGGCTTGGGTAGGTCGAAAGAACTCTTTCTGCGCTGGGCGCAGATGGGTGCGTTCTGCTCTATTATGGAAAACGGAGGTGGAGGCGAACACCGCCCTTGGTTGTTTGATAACGAAACTACGGATGTGTATCGTAGGTTTGTGAAAATTCACGAGGCAGCTGTGCCGTACTTAATGACTACAGCTGATTCGGTGTACAAAGCACATAAAGCCATCATGCAGTTTTACAACAAAATTGATTTTAGTTACAAGCTCGGACCCGATATTTTTGTAACGCCTATTTTAACTAATGGAGGTACGGTTACTATAAATTTTCCAGCAGGTAGTAATTGGGTATATCTTTTTGATAAAAGCAAAACATATACGGGTGGCAGCAGCACTACCGAGACCTTTCCTATTAATGAGTTTCCTGTTTACGTTCGAGAAGGTGCAAGTGTAGGAGATGTATTAAGGAAGGTTTTGTGATAATTCTCACCAGTTAATACATCTCCCTATAAAATAAACTTTACTTGGCTTGTTGCTCTGTAGTTTGTTTTTGATTATTTGCTTTTAGGTTTACCATTAAGAATTGTAAACTCATAAAAACAACTAACAAACAAGTTACCAATATGGTATTCAATTTTGATTCAGCCTGTTTTATTCCATTAAAAAAATACAGCGGAATAAAAACAAAAAAGGAAAAACCAATGGTAATCAGCCAAAACAAACCCGACCTGCCGATTTCCCAATGCATGACTGAACCTAATATAGCAAAGGTGTATAATATGCCTACTACTATTCCACTTCCTAACACGAGCCTTTCTTGAAGGGTTTTTAATTCTTTACTTTTTAGTAAAAATAGTAAAGGCAGAAAAAGAAAGCTCGTTAGCACGATAGCCAATACAAAGAAAAAACTAGCACCTGGCCAGTGCATTATTTTAAAAATAGAACCCAAAACAAATGTACCTGCAGTGCTGAGACCGCTTAGAATCAATACTTTTTTCATAAAATAGAAATTTTTAAAGGTTAATAAATCGTTTGCTTCTTGTTCTATCTCAAACAAGTCTTTTTTATAAAATCTTAGTATGGTATCGAAATATTTTTTCTCAAAATCATCTCCTTCTTGCATTTCTTGCTCTAAAATGCAACAAACATGATCCAACAAATTTTCCTGAAGACTTTCCATTTGAATGCCTCGCTGTTGGATATCACTTAGTATAAAATCTATTTCCTTTTCTGAAAGTGAATACATCAGGTAGTTTGTAAATTAATATCTAAAATAATTCGCATGGTGTTCATGAACTCTGTCAATTCATTGACCTTTTCTTTAGTAGTTGTTTTACCTGAAGGGGTCAACTTGTAATGCTTTCTTATTCGCTTACCTATATATTCTATTTCGGTAGTTACCAGCCCATCTGCCTCCAGTGCATGGAGAGTGGGGTACAATGCTCCTTCCGTGATTACAATTCTATCACCAGTAATTTCTTTTACCTTTTGGGTAATTTCATAACCATACATTTTTCTATTATCGGCTAAGAGCTTTAGTACTATTGTCTTTAAAGTACCCTTTACTAATTCAGATGAAAATATCATTGTGTTTTATTTTTTGAACAATGCAAATATACATAAGATTCCAATGCATCCAAATATTATGCAAATAATTTATAGAAATTGTTGATTATTAGGTACATTATTTTTCTTAACCTCCGAAATCTTTCAAACTTACTTACTGAAAAACGACAACAATAGTAAGCACGTAAACACGCAGCCATGCGCTGGGCGCGTGAGGGATAGAAGCGAATACCCCGCATCCGCCAAAGGCGGAGAGGAGGAGTAGCGAATAGCCCGACCCGCCAGAGGCGGGGCACGCCCAAATGAATAGACTAGAAAAGATTCCTATAAAGTGAAACCACGTTCTTAATTTACTCCACTTTTTTATTTGTAAGTCTGCCCTATTCTTCTATTTTTGCACCGCCTTAGAAAAGGCATTTTTAACTCATTTTCTCTATTAATAGATTATAACCAATATGGCAGAAGTAAAACCAGATGAGATTTCAGCGATTTTAAGAGAACAACTTTCTAACTTTAAATCGGCCGCAGAACTCGAAGAAGTAGGTACAGTATTACAAGTGGGTGATGGTATTGCCCGCGTATATGGCTTAACCAATGCTCGCGCAGGTGAGTTGGTGGAGTTTGCTAACAGCGGAATCAAAGCAATCGTGTTGAACTTAGAGGAAGACAATGTGGGTGTGGTTTTGATGGGTTCTTCGGATAGCGTAAAAGAAGGTGATACAGTAAAAAGAACTGGAAATATTGCCTCTATAAAAGTAGGCGAAGGCATGCTTGGCCGTGTGGTAAACACTTTGGGCGAGCCTATAGATGGAAAAGGACCTCTTACTGGCGAACTATTAGATATGCCTTTGGAAAGAAAAGCTCCAGGGGTAATTTACCGTCAACCAGTAAATGAACCTTTACAAACAGGTATTAAAGCGATAGATGCAATGATTCCGATTGGTCGTGGACAACGGGAGTTGATTATTGGTGACCGTCAAGTAGGTAAAACGGCTATTGCTATTGATACCATTATCAATCAAAAAGAATTTTACGATAAAGGAGAGCCTGTATTTTGTATATATGTAGCATGTGGTCAAAAAGCATCTACCGTGGCTCGTGTGGTAAAAACATTAGAAGAAAATGGTGCTATGGCTTACACCGTGGTAGTTTCAGCATCAGCTGCTGACCCTGCTCCTTTGGTATTCTACGCTCCATTTGCAGGCGCATCTATTGGGGAATACTTCCGTGATACTGGTCGTCCGGCTTTAATTATTTACGATGATTTATCGAAACAAGCAGTAGCTTACCGCGAAGTTTCTTTGTTGTTAAAACGTCCTCCAGGTCGTGAGGCATATCCTGGTGATGTGTTTTACTTACACTCTAGATTGTTAGAAAGAGCGGCAAAAGTAAACTCAAACGATGAGATAGCACAAGCTATGAACGATTTGCCAGAATCTTTGAAAGGAAAAGTAAAAGGAGGTGGTTCTTTAACGGCTTTACCAATTATTGAAACACAAGCGGGTGACGTATCGGCATACATTCCTACCAACGTAATTTCTATTACAGACGGACAAATTTTCTTGGAGTCTAACTTGTTTAACTCGGGTGTACGTCCTGCTATTAACGTGGGTATTTCGGTAAGTCGTGTGGGTGGAAATGCACAGATTAAATCGATGAAAAAAGTGGCAGGTACGTTAAAACTAGACCAAGCACAATATCGCGAATTAGAGGCATTCTCTAAATTTGGTTCTGACTTAGATGCAGCTACCAAAGCAGTGTTGGATAAAGGTTCTAGAAACGTGGAAATTTTGAAACAAGCACAGTTTTCTCCTTTCTCTGTAGATAAGCAAATAGCTATCTTATATGTAGGAACTAAAAACTTAGCTTCTAAGGTTCCAGTAAATAAAATGAAGGAATTTGAAAAAGATTACTTGACTCAACTAGAGGCTCGTTTTCCAGATACTTTGTTAGCATTGCGTAAAGGTTTAACTGAAGATGTAGAAAAAACGTTAACCAGTATTGCAGCAGAAGTATCGTTGAAATTTAATTAATAAACCGACAACCGTCATCTAACAACTGGCAACTGACATAAAATGGCAAACCTCAAAGAAGTAAGAAATAGGATTGGATCGGTAAACACTACGATACAGATTACCAAAGCAATGAAGCTGGTAGCTGCATCTAAGTTAAAACGTGCCCAAGATCGCATTACTCAAATGCGCCCCTACTCTGAAAAACTGAATTATATCTTAGGAAATTTAATGGACTCTCTACAAGGAGAGGATATTTCATTAGCATACAATAAAAAACGTGCTGCTAAGAATGTTTTAATAGTAGTTATTACCTCTGATAAAGGATTGTGTGGTGGATTTAATTCTAATATTATTAAAACTACTTCGCGTTTGTTAAATGAAACGTATTTAGAGCAAAGAACTGTAGGAGGAGTGAGTATGCTATTTGTAGGTAAGAAAGGGTTTGATGCTTTTAAAAAATCGAAAGAAATCAATTCTAATACGGAGCATGTAAATTTAATGAACGGTGTAACTTTTGAAAAATCACAAGCCGTTTCTGAAACTATTACCGCAGATTTTTTAGCGGAGAAATACGATGTTGTGGAATTGGTGTATGCTAAGTTTGTAAATGCTGCCACACAGCATTTTATGGTAGAGCGTTTTTTACCTGTTGAAAAAACAGAAGAAGAAAAAACGATTCTTGTAAAAACAAACAACGAATACATCTTCCAACCTGACAAGCATCAATTGTTAGAGGAACTAGCTCCTAAAATATTAAACACGCAATTCTTTAAGGCTCTTTTAGACAGCAATGCTTCTGAACATGGTGCTCGAATGGTAGCTATGGATGCAGCAACAAATAATGGTACTGAATTGATGTGTTCTCTTAAAATTCAATACAACAGAGAGCGTCAAGCGGCTATTACTAAGGAAATCTTAGAAATAGTAGGTGGTGCTGCTGCGTTGGAAGAAAAATAAATCTAAATTAGCTAATTAAATAATTGGCTAATTAGCTAATTGAAATGGAGAATCTTCATCAACATATCGAATCCCTCATTTTTAGTAGTGATACAGCTGTTTCCAAGACTGATTTGATAGAGTGTATAAGAAAATTAGACCCTGACGCTATTATTGACGAAAGCATTTTAGACAGTGCTCTTCAAAATATTGAAGAAAAATATCACAATGAGTATTTTTCTTTTGAACTAAGAGTAATAGGAGGAGGATATCAGTTTTTCACCAAGCCAGCTTACCACAAAACTGTCTCTATTTTAATAGGGCAAAAAGAAAAGAAAAAACTTTCTACAGCTGCTTTGGAAACCCTTGCTATTATTGCCTACCGAGGCCCTGTTACCAAATCGGAAGCAGAAGCTATACGAGGTGTCAATTGCGATTATTCATTTCAAAAATTGTTAGAAAAAGAATTAATAGAAGTAGCAGGCAGAGTAGAAACGGCAGTAGGTAAACCTGTTTTATATAAAGTAACTCCTCTATTCTTAGATTATTTTGGAATTAACTCCACAGAAGAACTTCCAAAATTGAAAGACATCACAGTGCCAATAGATGAAAACACAATAGGTGAGGTAGCAGAAGTAATTTCAGATTTACCTGCTGAAAAGGAAGAGGAAACTACTAAGTAATTTTCGTATTACACCCCAAAAACGGACTCCAAAATACTGTTGAGTATTACCAGAACAATACTGAAAGCTACCGCCCACAACCAGCCATCTACGCTAAATCCAGAACCTATTAACCAGGATGCTACTTGAATAATAGCAGCATTAATGATTAATAAAAATAAGCCTAAGGTAACAAGGGTAATTGGGAAAGTTAAGAAGACAAGAAAAGGTTTTAAGAATACATTTAGAATACTCAAAACCAAAGCCACCAAAATGGCATACTTGAAATTCTTTACATGAATTCCACTAAGTAAATAAGAGGCTCCTACTACAGCCACCGCATTCAGTAATAATCGGATAATGAATTCCATAAATTTATTTTAGACTAAAGTAATAATTTTTTGAGACTAAATACTCTTGCAACTTCCACTTCCATAATTCTATCTTTCCTTTACATACTTAAATCTCCTTAATTCCGTTATTTTTACGCGCTTTAAAATCCGACTTATTAAAAAGATACTTTTCATATTATTCTCTTTACTGTTTCATCAGTTTAGTTCTGCTCAAACCATTGCAGCACCTTCACTTCAATGCGTTGCCAATGATTTTGCTGGAAGCAATGTAACCATTTCATGGTACAATGTACCGAATGGCTGTGGTGCTTTTGTGAGTTATAAATTGTATGCAGCCAACTCTAAAAGTGGGCCTTATAATTTACAAGCCACTATTACGAACGTTACTCAAACTTCCTATTTACACAGCGGTGCTTTATCTTCTAACACTACTTGGTTTTACTATTTAGAAGCAGATTTTAATTGCCCAGGAGCTTCTGTTTTACAATCTGATACCATTCAAAATGAAACCAACCCACAAAGACCTGTTTTGAATTACGTTGATGTAAATCCTGATGGTAGCACTACCATACATTGGTTTCCAAGTCCATCGCCACAAACCGATTTCTACATTATTTATGCATCGTTACCCAATGGAAGTACACAGGTAATTGACACCGTTTTTGGAAGATTTACAAACAGTTATACCGATGTTTTTCAAAATGCCAATACACAATCTTTAGGCTACACCATTTCAGCTGTAGATAGTTGCGGAAACCCGCCCAGTTCAACGGTTCCACCACATCAAACAGTTTTTCTTCAATACAAAACTTCTACCTGCGAACGAAATTTAAAATTCACTTGGAGTAAATACATTAACTACCAACAAGGAGTAAAAGAGTACCAAGTTTTTGTTGACAAAAACCAAGGTGCTGGAATGATAAAAGTAGCTACTACCGATAGCAATACGCTTTCTTACAATTATACTGATTTCAATAACAATGATACACTTTGTGTAGTAGTAATTGCGGTGAGCAATGCAGATACGACCATTTTGGCGCACTCGAATTATTTGTGTTTTACTGCTACAATTGTGCAGCCTCCTAGTTTTTCATACATCACTAATCTTACGGTAAATCTTGATAATTCTGTTGGTATCACTTGGATTGTAGATTCAATAGCAGCACTTTTGAGTCACGATATAGCCAACAGCTCCGATTGCAGCACTTTCAATAGCGTAAAACTTCTTCCTGTTTTGCAACCGCTTCAGCGTTTCGATTCATACAGAGATTCTACTGCTGAAACAACTGTAAACTCTTACTGTTACAAGGTTTCAGCGATTGATAGTTGCAGTGGAAGAAAAGTTTCGCCACCCGGAAAAACAATATTCTTAGATGGTGAGTTGACAGATTATTATCAAATAAGTCTTAGCTGGAATGAGTTTGAATTGTACGGGGCCACCGTTTTGCAATACAATTTATATCGTGATTACGGAAATGGTTTACAACTTATCAAAACATTTGCTCCAGGCACAACAGCCTTTGCAGATTCGCTACAATCTTTTTTAAGTGAGAAGGGAAGATTCTGCTACCGCATAGAAGCAGTGTATACTATTACATTGCCAGATGCTAATTATACCGCCACACTCAGCAGTTTTTCTAATTTAAATTGTATAGAACATCGTCCTATCATTTACATCCCCAATGCCTTTATTCCTGGTGGTGTAACGCCTGTTTTTAAACCGAAAATTATTTTTGGTGACCCAGCAAATTACCACTTGTATATTTTTAATCGCTATGGTGGTAAAATATTTGAAAGCACTGAACCTACCCTAGGATGGGATGGAACCGACCATGGCAAAGAAGTACAACAAGGAGGTTACGCTTATTTGATACAGTTTACAGCAGCTGATGGCGTAAACATAGAGCGCAAAGGAATAGTGATACTAGTTCGCAATTAGAGAAAGCTTCCTTGATGAAATATAATTTTCTATTGTGTTGCTTATTTTTTTCCTACACTACTTTTTCGCAAAGTAACACTCGGTCCTTTCAACTATATCAAGAGCTACTCCAAAGCCTGGACTGCAATTGTAGTAAACCCTTTATTCAAGACCGAAAAAAGCTAACTGCTATTCGTCCTTCTATTCTTAAAAATGACTCTGCTATTTTTATTTACAGTACTCCAAAAGGAGAAAACATAAAACTGAAAATTATAAATAGTAAACAGAGTGATATTTCAATAGATGTGTTTGAAATAAATAGAAATGAGACTGTCATAAAATATGATGCTGCTAAAGATTTGAAAAATATTGATTTGAATCTTTCGGAACTCTATCTTTCTAAGAATGAAAAAAATATTTTTCTCTATTTGAAAAGTACCAAAGATAACAACGCTTTGAAATTGATTTTTGACCAGAAAAAATATATTACTCAATTCAAAACAAACAACAAGACTGTGAATCAGTTTGACTTTTTAGATGGCACCGCTCAATAGAAACGCTGAACGAGCGGATAATTGGAATGAATACAAAATCAGATTAAAATCTGTTTTGCCAAATGTATTAAGTGACTATAAAAAATTTGAAAAAAATAAAGGAATGATGTAGGTTTGCGCATGGCAACAAAAAAATTCCCCCAAGACAAATTTTCCTACGAGGGTATCACCTTTGATGATGTACTTCTTGTACCAGGTTATTCTGAAGTACTTCCGCGCGAAGTTGACATCAAAACCAAACTCACTCGTAATATAGAAATTAATGTTCCACTGCTCACTTCAGCTATGGATACTGTTACAGAATACGCCATGGCTATAGCTATAGCCAGAATGGGGGGCATCGGTATTTTGCATAAAAACATGAGCATTCAACATCAGGCGGAGCAAGTACGTAAAGTGAAACGTGCTGATAGCGGTCTAATTATAGACCCCATCACCTTATTAGAAGATGCTACTGTGGGTGATGCCATGCGCCTAATGGTAGAAAATAAAATAGGAGGTATTCCCATTGTGAGCAAAGCTGGAAAACTGGTGGGAATATTAACCAATCGTGATTTGCGTTTTGAAAAAAATAAAAAGAAAAAAGTAAGTGAAGTAATGACTGTACAAAAACTCATTACTGCACCTAAAGGAACTGACTTGAAAATGGCAGAAGCTATTTTAGAAAAGCATAAAATTGAAAAGCTGCCTGTAGTAGATAACTCAGGAAAATTGGTGGGACTTATTACTTATAAAGACATTTTGAAAGTGCGCAATCATCCTAATTCTAGCAAAGATAGTTTTGGAAGATTACTGTGCGGGGCAGCTGTGGGAGTTACACACGATATGCTAGAACGCATAGAAGCACTCGCACACGTGGGAGTAGATGCTGTAATTATTGATACCGCTCACGGTCACTCTAAAGGCGTTTTAACCGCAGTAAAAACAGCTAAAAAAACATTTAAAGGCTTAGATATAATTGCTGGAAATATAGCCACAGAGGAAGGCGCAAAAGCTTTAATAGATGCTGGTGCAGATGCAGTAAAAGTAGGTGTGGGACCTGGTTCTATCTGTACCACAAGAGTAGTAGCAGGAGTAGGGGTTCCCCAACTTTCTGCTATTTACAACGCATCTAAGGCTGGTAAAAAAGCAGGTGTACCTATCATTGCTGATGGAGGTATTCGCTATACAGGAGATATTGTAAAAGCCCTAGCAGCTGGTGCAGATACAGTAATGGCTGGAAGTATTTTTGCAGGCACTGACGAAAGCCCAGGTGAAACCATTATTTATGAAGGAAGAAAATTCAAATCATACAGAGGCATGGGGTCAGTAGAAGCTATGCAAGAAGGCTCTAAGGATAGATATTTTCAAGATGCAGAAGATGATATTAAAAAACTAGTGCCAGAAGGCATTGTAGGCAGAGTGCCTTACAAAGGAACCGTGGCAGAAATTTTGTATCAATATATCGGTGGATTAAGAGCTGGTATGGGGTACTGTGGAGCCAAGGATATAAAAGCATTACAGCAGGCACAGTTTGTAAAAATAACCAATGCAGGAATGCAAGAATCGCACCCACATGATATTACTATCACAAAGGAAGCGCCAAATTATTCAAGAAAATAAACGTGTAGAAAACAAATAAGAAGTTATGCAAGAATCATTCGACAAAGCCAATTTAGTTTTAGAAGAAATTAAAAATGCTACTCCGAAAAATTCAGAGGAGTTAGAGCAATTTCGTATTCAATATTTAGGTTCAAAAAATATTTTAAAAGATCTTTTTGGTGCAATGGCGACCTTGCCAAACGAGCGCAAAAAAGAATACGGCCAACTCATGAACACGCTGAAAGCTACTGCTGAGGCTAAGTTTGAGGAGCTTAGAAACACAGGTGAATCTGTAGCTGTTTCTAAAACGAATATACCCGACCTCACAGCTCCTGGTTATAGTGAAACATTGGGCACTCGTCATCCCATTTCTATTGTGAAAAATAAAATGATAGAAATTTTCTCGCGTATTGGCTTCACCATAGCGGAAGGTCCAGAGATAGAAGATGACTGGCATAACTTTACTGCTTTGGGTACTCCAGAAAATCACCCAGCACGCGATATGCAGGATACATTTTATATCACAGAAGATAAAAACACATTGCTCCGTACGCATACTTCTTCTGTACAAATACGAATGATGGAATCACAAAAACCACCATTACGAATTATAATGCCTGGGAGAGTTTATAGAAATGAAACTATTTCTGCACGTGCACATTGCACCTTCCACCAAGTAGAGGGTTTATACATAGATGAGAATGTTTCTTTTGCTGACCTCAAACAAACAATGTATTACTTTGCTCAAGAAATGTTTGGTAGAAATACAGAAATTCGTTTTCGTCCCTCTTTTTTCCCTTTTACAGAGCCGAGTGCCGAAATGGATATCTCTTGTTCTATTTGTGGCGGTGATGGCTGTGCTGTTTGCAAACACAGCGGTTGGGTAGAAATAGGGGGCTGTGGTATGGTAGACCCAATAGTGCTAGAAAACTGCAAAATAGACACAAAAAAATATGCTGGATTTGCATTTGGAATGGGCATAGAACGGATTACAATGCTCAAATACCAGATAAATGATTTGCGATTATATTTTGAAAATGATGTGCGCTTATTAAAGCAGTTTGAATCAGCTTTGTAATTTTTGCTTTAGTAGTCCTAGCCATTCAAAATAGTTTTCATTTTGAATGATTGCTTTTGTTTCTGCCACTAATTGTAGTGCATTTTCTAAAGTAATTCCACACCAAGTTTCACATACTATTTCCAAATCTTTTGTGATAGCATTAGCCTCCTTTCTGGAGCTAGCAGCTAACACAGCACCTATTGCTAATTGAACTTGATTTTCCTTAGCGAGTTTAAAAATAGTTTGGAATTCACTTTCATCGCTACCACCAACATAAGAAACAGCTATGCCCACACCACGCCATAAATCTGATTTTCTATTTTCAGGAAAAGGTTCTATCAAAGTATTTAAGGCATCGGGGTCTCCCTTAGCGGTATACCAAAGTGAACGCCCAAGTCCTTGATCGTAACCCTTACGGAGGTTGCTGTTAAGCCATTCCGGTGTTTTCATTTCCTTCACTGCTAAGAGTTGCTTAAAAGTACCTTCGCAATAACCTATACCGTCTAATACACGTGGTAATTGCAGTGGTTTAATAACGGCTTCAACTTGCTCAATAGTAATTCTTCGTTTCGCAATTGCCCATCCCAAACCGATGTAAATTTGTGTACTATACTGCGGAGCAAGTTGCAGAAAGGCTTGCCAATGCGACAACGCAAAATCATTCGCATTAAAATCAAGAAGTGCCCGCTCCATGGCAGACGCTTCATAGCCTATTGAAATAAATGTTTTGTCGTTTTGTTCCAGCGATGCTATCAAAGTTGCGTCATCCATTGTTTCGCTGGCCGCCATAGCCGATGCCTGAAACAACTGTTGAATGAGCACCATATTCGCAACAGCCTTTTGCATTATGCCATCTCGTTCACTTCATAAAACCAAAGCAAGCTCACATCATCCACTACGTTTTGTGCTGGCGTTACAGCTCCATCAGGTGTAATGTTCGGGTTCACATTCTCCAAATCAAATTCGTAGGGATTAATTGCCATATCCACTGGAGTATCTTTCGCTTGCGAGCTCACCAACCTAAAAATGCAAGTGGCCATTTGCTCTAATATACCCATGTTTTCGTTCAATTGCGCTTCTAGTAATTGATCCGTTTCATGTACTTTTTCCAACCCAAGTTGGAAAGCACGCATGAAGCGAATATCAAAAGGGTCGATATATCTATTTTCAAAAACCTCTGTCTGATAGGATTTCCAAGCCACAAACATATTCTGCATACGCATATTCAACGTAGCTAGTTTATCGCCCAATCCGTTTTCGGTTCCAAATAATCGTTTCAATAATCTCAAATTCACAAAGCCATTGTTGGTGAACATCAACGAGTGAATAGACCAATACACCGCCCAATCCCAAAAGATTTTAATCACCATAATCTGAGAGTTTTCGAGCAATGGATACTTGTTCTTATATATCGGAATCCAATTGTCTACCTGGCGTAAAAAAGCTTGTTCATATACTTTTGCACGCACCGAAATATCTTCACCTTTCACATCGCGCAAAATTAAATCTGCCAACCATGTATTGGCCAAAGCAATAAAATCGCTACCCGGAGAGTACAATGGATCCAAGAAAGCACCAGCTTCTCCTGTCAAACCCCAACGCTCGTCTGCACTAAACATACGAGTAGTATTATGTGCGAAATGTTTCAACTGCATAAAGTCTAGTACTTTCGGAGTTTCTGGCTCTAGTTTACTATACACCTGAGGCTCATTCACTTTCAACCATGCCATTGCTTTTTCATAGGTATTAAAAGAGGTCAATGGATGAATATCTTGATCAGCTACAATTCCTATACTGGTACAACCTGTTCCCAAAGGAATCACCCAAATCCAATACCCTTTATCCATAAAGTGAACGGTACTTAAATAGCGCAATTTCGGCTCTAACTTGCTTTTCCATACTTCGTTATCTGTCCATGTATCTACATCCACCACACTTTTCACTCTCCACCAAACTGAATTTATATTGTGATCCAATTCTTTTTGAAAGCCTAATTTACGTTTGATGATAGACGCTCTCGATGCCGCGTCAACAACCCACTTGCCAGAAACAGTATGCTCTTCACCATTTAATTTATAAGTTACCGTGTTGCCTTCTTTAGTTAAACTCAAATCTTTTACCACTGCACCACTAAGGAAAGTAACACCCAATTCTTGTACATGTTTTATCATGTAATTTTCAAACGTTCCCCTATCAATTTGATGACTGGGCACAACTAGTTTTCTGCGCGGACCTAATTCAACACGTGTAGTGATATCGTTCTTGTTATTCGATTTGAAAAAGGCACGCAGTCCGTGCTTTGGTAGTTCGTGTGTTTCCAAATAATCTTTCATCCCCAACACATTTCTGAAGTAGTGGCTCGCCAATTCTACTGTTGACTCACCTACTTTGTGTGCAGCCTCAGGGGCTTCACCTTCACGCTTTTCCAATATCAAAATCGATATATCAGGATTAGAAAGTTTAAGTTGAATAGATAATGTAAGTCCTGCTAAACCGCCACCTAAAATGACAACGTCATACTGTTTTTGCATAAAATAAATTTATAGTCTAAAAGTAATCTAAATTAAGATTGTATAAATAAAAAAGACGCTGCAATAATTTCATTAGACAATAAAGCAAAGGAAATGTTCATCATTGAGAATACTTTTTATACTTTTTGCAACAAAATTAAACTGTAGCGTTTCCCCCAGAAATGATTTAACACTAAGATATTTTTAATACCAGCTAGATTACCAATATGGTTTGTCTTTACTACTTCCGGAATGTGCTGATGATGTAATATTTTAGACCCCAACCACATGCCAAATGAAGCAGCAGTGCAGTAATCGCCACATAGATGTTTGAAAGCAACAAACTGCTTTTTTGCAAATACATTTTCTAAAGCATTATTACTCCACCTATCCTTTTCATCATCACCACCTGCACCGTTTATAACTACATCTATATCTACTGCTTGTAAATTATGCTCCGCCAGCAATAAATTGATTTGTTTTTGCAATTCGATAGAATCTTCCGGTCTATAAATTGTTTTTACCCCCAATAATTTAGCGTAGCTGTTCGCTGTTTTCTGAGTTCCCAATGCAAAAAAAGTAGCCCCTTCTCCTTCTATAGTTCCTTGCCCATCTGACTGAAACAAAGTTAAATTATTGATATTTTTGCGTTTGTGTAAACCATCAAACTGTTTGATAGCGTGCTGTTCCTTATTCGTTTCATCAAATGCTCCCAAAAGAATCCTTTTAGATGAATCATCTGTCATTTGCATCATGGCATCTTGCAAAGCATTCTCAAACGAAAAACCACGGTGCGCATAAGTAGTGTTGTAATTGTTGCATTTTAGGTTCATAGCTATTGCACCAGAAATAGTGTTGTAGGTACTTTGCATAAAAAAAGTAGGAGTCAATTGCTTCTCTCCATTATCTAAAATTTCATTCAAAAAATTACTGGTATCGCCTATTGCTCCATAGCCCGAAGCAGTGATAATGGCATCAGGCATTTCTAGCTGTGCATCTTGTGCGCAAATTTTGGCAGCCGCCAATCCCGCTCTTAGCAAGCGACTCATCCTTCTCATTGCCACAGGATGAATGTAATTTTTCAATTCAGGCAAAACGAAGGACAAAACATTTTCGTTGTATTCATAAATCTCATTTAGAAATTCGCTATTGTCAAAAGTTTTTTGCGGAGAAATATTTCCCAAGCCCTGTATGTAAAAAGATGTTTTGTTTTCCATGGTTTTGCTACCAGACTTTAGAAAATAAAAGAGAAGTATTGCTTCCGCCAAACCCAAAAGAATTGGACAATACATGCTTCACTTCTACATTTTGTAATAAACTTTTTACAGGAGTTATGCTAATTTCAGGCATCTGATTTTCAAAATTAAGATTCGGAAAAAGCACTTTGTTTTGAATGCATAAAATAGCAAATACAGCCTCTACACTGCCTGCTGCTGCTAAGGTGTGACCTGTATAGGGTTTAGTAGAACTAAAATGTGGTACGTGTTCTTTAAACAAATTTTGGATAGCTAAAGCTTCTGATAAATCGTTATTTTCTGTAGCAGTACCGTGACAATTTATATAGTCGACCTCGGCTGGTTTTACCCCAGCCATTGCTAAAGCACGAGTCATGGAAAGCAAGGCTCCATCTCCATCTGGCGAAGAAGCAGTTTGATGAAAGGCATCATTGGAATTGCTGTAACCCGTTAATTCTGCCAATGGTTTTTTATTAAATTTTTGCACCATATCCTCCGACTCTATCACTACATAAGCCGCACCCTCGCCTAGGTTCACACCGCCACGAGTTGCATCAAAGGGATGCATGGTTCGCTTATCTAAAATCATTAATGAATTAAATCCATTCAAAGTAAATTTAGAAAGCACATCGCTACCTCCGCACACCACTCTATCTAACTGACCATGCTTAATTAATTCTGCTCCCAAAATTATGGCATTGGAGGCCGATGAGCAGGCGGTACTGGTAGTGCTTACATAATCTTTAAACCCAAACAAATCAGCTATTCGCTCTGTATGCTCACCCGCATCTGTTACATGCGCATAGTTCCTAAAATCCCCGTCTTTTGTAAGGTCTGTTAAATCTGATAAAATGTTTTCGAACTCACGCATACCACCCACTGTGGTAGAAGATATTAATCCCGTTCGAGCTTCCTTTAGGTTTGAAATTTGAGCAGAAGCTAATGATTCTTTAGTAGCTATTAGAGCAATTAATGCAGTACGCGTATAGCCGCTGTTTTCTTCTACCTCAGCCATTTTACAGAGCGCTGCATCCGATAGTTTAATTTCACCAACAGGAATAGTATCGGCATGAATACTGGAAAACAATTCCAACTTTCCAATTCCAGATTTTAAACTTAAAAGGGAATCGAAATTCTCTTCGGTAGTAGTACCAATAGAGGTTATAATGCCCATTCCCGTTACAAAAATCCGTTTGCTCATTCAGCCTTCAGTGCTTGTTGTTCGCGGATAAACTCCGCCATAGTAGTCACACTTTCAAATGCTTTACGTCCTACTTTTGGGTCTTCTATTTTAATACCATAATTCTTTTCGAGCATTACTATTAACTCCAAAGAGTCAATAGAATCTAAACCAAAATCAGGTCCAAACAAAGGAGCGTTTTCATCAAATTCTTCGGGCGTAAAACCTTCTAAATTTAAACGCGCAATAATTTCTTTCTTTAAGTTGTATACTAATTCATCCATGTTGCGAATATACAAGTAGATTTTAAAAGATATGAAAGGAATTTATTGACAAAAAAAATTCGATTTATAAAACTCAAGCCCTATTTCTATACTTATAAACTAAGAAACTAATCACTATTAAAACAAAACTAAAAGTAAATAGTTTAAAAATATTAGGTAAGATAACTGAAGTGTTTGCATTACGTAAAAACAAGTCGTTACAAGCCTCTAAGCCCCATGCCATGGGTGAAAGCAGACTTATCTGCTGCATGAGTGGAGGCATTACATAAGTAGGCACCCACACACCGCCTATGGCCGCTAAAAGCACCACTGCTACCGAACCAAATGCCAATGCTTGATGATGTGTTTTGAAAAATACCCCTACTAACAATCCAAAAGCTGTGGCGGCTAACGCTACTGCTACTGCTGTTAAGAAAACACCAAAATAATTAGTACCTAACGATAATTGGGGCAATCCTAATTTCGGCAAAAACAAAATTCCTACCAGCATCATGAGAGCGAATTGTAACAAACAAATACTGAAATAAAAAAGATATTTCCCTGCTATTACAGGAAAGTCAGAACCCGCTATCAATCGCAAACGAAGCATACTGCCCTCTTCGCGTTCTTTTATAAAATTACCTGCCAATGGGAATAGAATTAAAAACAACGCAAACATAGTCCAGGCTGGCACATTGTGCTGTACAGAATTTGTAACAGGCATTACCATAGCCGTTTGAGCCTGCTCTTTTACGGGTAAGAAATTTTTAAAATCTACGGGCTGATTCTTGTTGCCAGTACCCATACCCGACATCTGTTGCTTCAAGTTATCTATGATTAATTTCGATTGTGCATTAGCGGCAATTTTCTCTACTGCATTGGTGATAGCGAGTTTAAAATTACTTTTTGTAACTGGGTCGAAAATCAAATTTATGCTCACAGAATCGGAAGGAGCTAAGCCTTTTACTTCATCGCCTAAGCCAATATTAGCAAGCAGTTGAGAAACTGCAAACTTCACTTTTTTATCTAATGATTTGGTGGCACCTTGTGGTAAAATAATAGCCGCTTTGTAGGCACCACTTTGTACTAATTGATTTGCCCCTGAATCTGTAATTCCGTTTCCATTCACTTCAGAAATCAATTCCAAATTCTTAGAATGACTTAGTGCTTTCTGAAAAGTGGTACTGAGTGAATCGTGGTCATTGTCTACAAAAAGCACTTGTAATTTTAAGTCTTGGTAATCTCTGAAAGGTGCATCCTGTATTAATGCCATGACCGTAACCAATACCAATGGCATAATAAAAATCATGGATAGCCCTCCTAAATCGCGAAGGAGCAACAAGAATTCTTTTCGTATGGTAGCTAATATTTTCACCCTATTCGCGAACACTTTTACCAGTGAGATGAAGAAATAATTCTTCCAAATTTTTACAGCTTTCATTTTGCTGCAATAGCTCTTCTCTGGTTCCTGATGCAATTAATCTTCCTTCATCAATAATTCCAAATCGAGTACACAATTTTTCCGCTTCTTCCATTAAGTGCGAAGAATATAAAATAGTCACTCCTTGTTTATTTAAATCCTTTAAAAATTCTATAATCAAATTGCGCGACTGCACATCTACGCCTGCAGTGGGTTCATCCAAAATCAACAACTTAGGCTCATGCAAAAGTGCCGCTATTAGATTCAGTCTACGTTTCATACCGCCCGAAAAAGATTCTACCCGTTCGTTCTTCTTATTTTCTAAAGCAAATGCTTTTAATAAAAAATCGATTTTCTGTTGCAACTTTTTCCCACTTAGTCCATACATATTTCCTAAGTATTCCAAATTCTCTTTTGCTGTAAGTGTAGGAAACAATGCGATTTCTTGCGTAGCTACTCCTATCATTTTTCGGATAACGCTACTCTCAGTGGAAGTGTTTTTTCCTAAAACAGTAATGATGCCTTCATCGTTTTTTACCAACCCACAAAGCATCATTACAGAGGTAGATTTACCTGCACCATTGGGTCCCAAAAGCCCTACTATTTCTCCTTCGTTTACTTGAAAGGAAAGCCCCTTCACCGCAGGCTTTGAAGCACCGTTGTATGTTTTCCCTACTTTATCAAATTGGATAGCAAGACTCATTTTTTTGCTTTTGCCCAATTAAATAATTTAGTAAAAAGCACTTGTTCTTTTTCGCCAATATTTTGCAACAAATCTGCCAGTTCGCTAAAGCTAGAAAGATCCCCTTTTCTATTTTTACAAACCCGACTTGCTTCATAAGCAAATGCGCGCCATTGGTCACCTATAGCAGTCAATTCTTTAGCTAAAACAAAAAGTGTTTCATCTTTTAAAAGCACACTTGCTTTATCTAAAAAAGCAGCATAAATAAAACGAAAACCAGCACCGCCTGTTCCTATTTCCTCTTGCATGCGCACCACATTTCCTAGCCATAAAACCGCTTTACGTTCTCCTAATTTGTTGGGCCAATTGCGCATTCTTTTGGATAGATACAAAATTCCATTCGCTCCTAAAATAGGTACGGGAGTTTTAGCCATAAAAAAACTCACATGCCTGATTCCTTTTATTAGTGCCTTGTTCAGGTCGTATTCTTTAGGAATAGAAACTGGATAATACAACTTTCCTTTGGGTTCGGGCATTCCCTTTGCAAATCGAGCTCGCTGCAAATCTTCTGGTAAAATCTCGGTGACTGTTTCCAGCGTAGGGTCGCTTACTAAATATTTTCCATTCTCTTTCCCATACACAATAATGTTGTGTGCATTAAAATGAAAACGGTAAGCATCGGGTAAATACGTTAGATAAAAAACCGAGGAAAGCATCCCTACAGGAATTCCTTTTTCGAGCAGAGCATCTAAAGCCTCCATGCCCTTTAGCTCATTGTTGAAAGTTTCACTTTTAATTTTTATTCCTAAACTATTCGCAAATCGTTTAAAAATATAACTAGGCATGGTGCGAAAAGAAGTAACGGGAATCCCACCTACTTTCAGAAAAGGGAAATACGAAAAGAACAATCCAGCACCAATTCCAAATACCATTGGTTCATCAAATTCTAATCCATGAAAACGGAGCAAATTAGATACTACCCCATTTTCACAATGTGCAGATTGTCTATGTTCAAATGCAATTTTCATTTAGTTTTCTCTTCAGGTTTCACTTCCAATGCCTTCATATCTAACAACTCCTCTACCGAAATACGAAATGCAAAAGCATATCTCTCTATCATCGTTTTGCTCAAGTTCTTGAAGAAAAAAGGTTTGGTATGGAGCTTCACAATAAAACTTGGGCGACCCACATAGCCTCCAATAATATCATAACTCATGATGTTTTTTTCTTTGAAATAAAGCACAGGGCTTGCTTTACCAGCTACCACTTGCAGTCGAGCATTTTCTACTTTTTCATGCACATCATCCCATGCTTGACGCATTACTACCGTTTCTGCTTCCCAACCAATGCTATTCAATTTTTCGTAATGTCCTTTTTCATTAGTGGCGTAGTAGAGCTTAGCCAACTTTCCCTCATTCAGGTTGTCCTCATCTTGGGGTACTTCTTCTTTTTTCATAGTGAGGGAGTATTTTCAACTTTGCTAGAAAGCAAATAGAAATTTTAAACTACGGTGTAGAGAATATAGGCGAAATTAAATCGCGCACTTTCAGGAATCATCATTAAGATAGTATCACCCACTTTTAATTTTCCAGAATTTACAAATTCTTCCAGCATTACAAATGGAGCTGCTACTCCTATGTTTCCTACTTTATCTAAATTAGTAAACCATTTGCTAGCAGGGATTTCCAATCCTATTTCGCGCAACTCATTTTCTATTTTAGGAGCAAAATAATACGAAGAAAGATGTGGTAAAAAATAGTTAACAGAAGATACATCAAAGTCTCTTTTCTTCACAATATCTTTTAAAAATACACCACCGTATTTTACAATATTATCACCCAATAAACGAGTATCTTGTTTGATAGCAAATACAGAATCTGCCGTCCATTTACTTTGGTCAATAGATGCCCAGCCTGTAATACCTCCCGCTTCATTTCTCACAGCCCCAGCATACATGCAAGTAGGTAATTCATGCGCATAAGAGCGTTGTTCTATCCATTCTATTTTAAGCGATAATCCATTTTTATTAGGTGCTGCTTCTAACAATGCCGCACCTGCACCATCCGATAACATAAAGCGTAAAAAATCTTTTTCGAAAGCCAACATAGGATTGGTTTCCAGTAATTTTATTTTCTCTGTTTCTTCCTGAAAATATTTTGCTTTCATCCAGTGGGACATTCTCTCCGAACCTGCACACACCGCATTTTCAGTATGCCCTGCTTGCACCGACATAAAAGAATATTTCAGCGCTTGTACAATGTTACTACAAGCTCCTGATGTAGCTACAATTTCCATAGGAACAGAGCCTAATTCGCCATGCACCATAGAAGTATGAGATGGTAAAATTTGATCAGGGGAAGAAGAACCACAGGCCAATAATTGAATATCGTTTAGCGTAAAATTCTCATCGCACAAATTCAAGATGGCTTCTTTTGTAAGTTGTGCACTATTATGGGTAGTATTCCCGTTTTTATCAATAGCGTAATACCTAGTCTTAATTTGATTGCTACGCAAAACAATAGAACGAGCCTTAGATGGCTTGCCATTTATCATGCCCAAAACCCCCTCTATTTCATCGTTAGAAACAGGGTCGTTTGGTAAAAATTTAGCCAGTTTTGTTATATATACACTTCTACTCATAAATAACGGTTCGCAAAGAAAAAAAATATTTTGGCAAACCCAATGTTTGTTTTAGAAAATACCTTTAAAAGTAAGAAATACAAACAATAAGGAGCTTATATTGTTTAACGCAATTTATTCTGAAGGTAATAATCTACCTCTGCCTGAAGCTCTTCCTTCTTAACTTTGAGCAAAATAAAACTGACTAAAGATAAAATGGGCGAGAGAATAAAAACAACCGTGGGTAACAATATCATGTAAATATAAACTCGAAATTTTCTACTCCAAGAATCTGGGCTACCCCCATTTGCTATAAATTTAGCCCAAATAGGAAAAGCTCTGGTGCCTCGTTTTTCTAATAATACCAAGTTAGGCTTTATATCCAAAGCCCCTGCAGCATTTAATTTAGTTTGTAAATTCTTCCATTCATCTTGCTCCAGGGCATTTTTTACAATACTACCAAATCCACTTACAGACTCTAATTCTTTTTCTTGAATACCTGCTTTTGGGAAAAACCAAAATGCTTCTTTTTTTCCTGTAAGCATCCATCGTAAAATAGTAATCACACTCGTAATGTTACCCGAATTATCTACTAAGGCTATGTTGCCTACTAAATTTGCTTTAGCATTGGCTAAATGTAGCTTTACCTTTTCTTGTGCACCTAACCACATATTTCTACAACCCAAAATGGTAACTATATTTTTACCAGCTAAAAGTTGCTTCCCTTCTTCGGATTGCAGAAAAGAAGCAATGGGTGGAGAGGGTGTCAAAAACCAGGGCTGATACGCTACTATTATTAAATCAAAAGCTTGCTTAGCCTCTAATGATAAGGGTTGTAACTCAATAGGAATCTGATGAAATGATTCTGGAAAAGCATTAAAAAACGACAAAGCAGTCCACGGAAAAGGAAATGGGTTTACGGGTTTTAGTTCTTCAAAATGGACGTTATAATTATTGTCATTTCTAAAAGAAGTAGTGAGCAAATCTGTTATTGTTTTTAACTGTCCACTCTGAGAAAAATAGAGCACCAACACTTTTTTCATGGCTAAATTTTAGACGAATGTATAAACAAAAAAGCGACTCACATGAAGTCGCTTTCTAATTTGAAATAAATGATTTTATCTTCTTCTCAAAAAGATAAGAATGTAATAAAGCAAGGTAGCCAAAGAAGCTACTGCTGCTACTACATACGTCATGGCTGCCCATTTTAAAGCATCCTTTGCTTGCTCGTGTTCTTGAGAATTGGTAATACCTGAATTTTCTAACCACACCAATGCTCTGTTAGATGCATCAAACTCTACGGGTAGCGTAATGAAACTAAAAATAGTAGTGAATGCAAACAACACAATGCCTACTAATAGCACCCAAGCACCCACCATTCCTGCAAAAGCAAGCATTAACATACCTGCCATTAGAATCCACTGTGTCCAGTTAGAAGCGAAACTTACTGCAGGTACTAATGCAGAACGCATCCCCAACCACACATATGCGTGTGCATGTTGTACTGCGTGTCCACACTCGTGAGCCGCTACTGCAGCAGAAGCTACACTTCTACCGCTATAAACTTCTGGTGAAAGATTTACTGTTTTATTGGTAGGATTGTAATGGTCAGTCAATTGCCCATCTACTGATATAATTTGAACATCCGTAATTCCATTATCTCGTAACATTTTTTCAGCTACCTCTGCCCCTGAAAGATTTCCACGAAATGGAATTTGAGAGTATTTTTCAAATTTGCTTTTTAGCCTCCATTGTATGAAGTAACTCGCTAGCATAGGAATTAGAACCAAAAGAAAGTATTGTGCCATAGTTTTAAATTTTATGAAATTGATTTATCAAATACTGTGCAAGTTTACAAAACCTGCTGTTTTGTCAGACGAATTTTGCAAAATTTTATTTTAACCATCATACCCCGCGTAAGAAGGCTCATTGGTTTTAGCAAAAATATTTGGCAAATCTTTATAGTGCATTTCTATTTCCCCCAGTATGTCAAAAACTTCTTGTACACTCATAGTATGTACCAATCGAGAGCGGAAGGGTTTTATATTTTCCAAACCTCGGAAATAATGTCCGTAGTGTCTTCTCATTTCTAAAATCCCTAGTTTCTCTCCTTTCCATTGAATAGAACGTGTAAAATGCTCCCTAGCCGCATCCAGTCGCTCTTCTAAAGTAGGTGCTGGCAGATGCTGTCCAGTTTTGAGATAATGTTTTACTTCTCTAAAAATCCATGGATAGCCAATAGAAGCTCTTCCTATCATCACACCATCTGCTCCATAATTTTTCAGCATGCGTTCAGCTGCCTCTGGGCTATCTACATCTCCATTTCCAAAAACAGGAATATGCAACCGAGGATTCTCTTTCACCTTAGCAATCCAACTCCAATCTGCTTTTCCTGAATACATTTGATGCTTAGTGCGGCAATGAATGGAAATGGCATGAATGCCTATGTCTTGTAAACGCTCTGCCACTTCTACAATTTTTATAGAATTGGCATCCCAACCCAATCGTGTTTTTACAGTTACAGGTAATTTTGTAGATTTTACGATGGCTTCCGTCAATTTCACCATCTTATCTATATCCCGCAAAATACCCGACCCTGCATTTTTACAGACTACATTTTTTACCGGGCAACCGTAATTAATATCTAATAACTCTGGCTTCGCATTTTCTACAATTCTGGCACTCCGTGTCATCGCTTCTTCTTCCCCTCCAAAAATTTGAATACCCACGGGACGCTCATCTTCAAAAATATCGAGTTTCTTTAAACTCTTCTCTGCATCGCGAATTAAACCATCGGAGGAAATGAATTCCGTATACAGCATATCTGCTCCGTACTTTTTACAAAGATGACGAAACGGTGGGTCGCTCACATCTTCCATGGGAGCGAGTAGTAGTGGATTTTCTCCTAAATCTAAATGGGCTATTTTTGCCATGAACCACAAAGGTAAAGAAAATACAAGCAACCTTTTCTCTTTCAGGTTCCCTAAACAAAAAACGGTCGGCTTATAGCCGACCGTTTTAAATAAAGAGTCTTTAAAATTAACGTAACAAAGTAAAACTACCTTCTTTGATAATAGTCTTGGTTACATTTGGATTATTGGTGTCTGGTTTTGTGATTTCTACATGGTATACATATACCTCCGCTGGTTGTGGAGTTCCTTTATAAGAACCATCCCATGGAGTATTTTCACCGTGTACTAATTCACCCCAACGATTGTAAATTTTAAATGCATTTACTGTAAAGTTAGTACTGTTAGAGATAGGGAAGAATTTCTCGTTCTTACCATCCACATTCGGTGTAAATGCATTTGGAATCGCTATTTCTACAGATACTTTTACTTTAGCTGTAGCATCTTTATAACAATCTTTGTTATTGCTACGGCTTACTTTCACAGTGTATTCTGTATCCTTAGTAGGTCTGGCTATAGGATTCGCGCATGAAGTACAACTTAAACCTTCTGCTGGAGACCAAGTAATCACAGGATTGGTAACTCCAGTAATATTTACTTGCAATACTGCTGAATCACCTAGCTCAATATACACCGAATCAGGCACTGCAGTAGCTGTAATATCTTCTGGTTCCCCTATAGATACATCTCCTTTAGTAATACATCCATTTGGATTTTTTACAAAAACGGAATAATCACCTTTTCCTAAACCTGCAAAAGTATTAGAATCTGGAAGCACTCCATTTACAAACGAAATGCTATCAGTGGAGAAAGTGTATGGTAAATTACCACTAGCTTTCACATGAATAGCACCATCTGTAGATTGGAAACAAGTGGCACTATCAGTAGTCAATACGACAACATCTGGTATTGCTCTTGCAATATCAAAATTACCTTGAACAGAACAGCCATTGGTATCGGTTACTACATAAGAATAGCTACCTGCAGGTAAATTGCTGAAATTATTGTTAGTAGCAGTATAGTTGTTCGTACCGTCAGAGGCAGATAATACATATCCTGGAGTACCGCCTAAAGGTGTAACTGTAGCTGCCCCATCTGCAATTCCAAAGCAATTATTCTTAATTACATTCGAAGTATCTGCGGTTAAAAGAGTAGGCTCTGTGATAGCTTGACTTCCTGTTATCGAACATTGGTTTGCATCGTAAACTGTAACTTGGTATGTATTAGGCGAAAGCCCTACAGCAGAATCAACAGTAGAAACAGATGGACTCCAATTATAGCTATAGGTTGGTTTTCCACCTGTAGCATTCAAAAATATTTTTCCATCTGAAGCATCTTTACAAGAAACATTTTTAAAAGTTATATTTATTGCAAATGTATCCGTCAGTTGAATTACAAAACTAGTTGATTTAGGACAACCATTTCCGTCCGTAACCGTTACGGAATAATTGCCTTGACCAATGTTATCACCAATGGAATCAGTATCTGTATTTGGATTCCATACATAAGTATAAGAACCTACTCCTCCAGAAACTACCACCGAAGCACTACCATCGGTTGTATAAGTACAAGTAGGGTTCAACACATTAGCAGTATCTATTTTTATAGCTGGCGGTGCAGTTAAAGTGATAGAAAGTACATCTGTACATCCCTTAGCATCCGTAACGGTAACTGTATAAGTACCTCTTACCAAGCCCGTCAATTTATTTGTAGTTGGCTGAGTAGGGCTCCAAGCATAGCTGTAAGGGCTTGTTCCACCACCCGCATCTACCCAAATAGAACCTTCTGTGGATGAATCACACAAAGAATTAGTTGAGTCTATTAAAGTTAACTTCAAAGGACTAGCCTGACTTAATGAAGAAGTAGCTGTTACGGAACATCCTGCGTTGTCAGTCACTGTTACTGTAAAATTACCAGCACATTGACCTGATAAAGAATCTATCGTAACACCATTATTCCATGAATAAGAATAGCCTGGTGTTCCGTTTAATGCTTTTACTTTTACGATACCATTACAACTACAAGTAGGGTCTACTTGTCTACTAATATACGCTACTACTCCAGTTCCTGCTGATAGGGAAGCATTCGCTACTGCATTACAACCGCTTTGCCCAGTCACAGTTACTGCATATCCACCAGCTTGTAAATTACCAGCCGTGGCAGTAGTTTGATGAGCCGAATCGCTCCATAAATAAGTATAAGTTCCTGCGGGACTTACATTTGCAGTTATGGAACCATTGTTTCCACAAGTAGCATCTACCGTAGTAAATGTGACTACAGGAAGCGGAGTCACCGTTACAGTCACCGTATCTATAGAAGGGCATAAACCACCGTTCGCAGTTCCTACTACATAATAGGTAGTTGTAACAGCAGGTTTAGCTATTACTACTGAACCTACTGAATCACTTAAACCATTTAAAGGAGTCCAAACATAATTTACAGCACCAGTAGCAGTTAAAGTAACGCTATCACCGGGGCAAAAAGTAGAAGGATTTGCAGTAACTTGAGTAACCGTAGGGTCACTTACTACCAACCAAATAGAATCATAAGGAGAATAACCACAACAAGAAGTAGAAATTCTAAGTTTTATTAAATAAGTACCAGCAGTATTAAATTGAAGTCCATTTACGGTCGCAAATGTAGGCCCCACATAGGTATTAGGAGAAACTGCTCCACCAAAATCCCACTCATAAGTAGTAGCAGAAGGAATTTGAGCTACAAAATTAGCACTAGAACCTGTACAAAGAGCAAAAGTATCTGGACCAGCAGGTGGTGCAGTTGTAACTATTTGAGGAACAAAAGTATTTTGATTCAATGCAATATTTACAAAACCTGTATAAATGTTAGAAGCATATGTAATGTTCTTTCTTCCTTGATCAGAGTATTTTGTATTAACATTAGTTCCATTATCATTTTGGGGAACAGCTATTGTTCCAAAATCCCAAACGTCAGCTGTGGCCGCAGTAAAATCTACTTGTGTATTGGTACAACTAATATTAGTAACCGTAATTACGGGTTGATTTAAATTGAAAACAGTATCTGCATTTGTAAGAGGCGTTCCACTTGCAAAATAAACACGAACTCCTACACCAGGAGCTCCAGCACCTCCAGCACCTCCAGCACCTCCAGCACCTCCGTTACCTCCATCACCATAGAAATTCTGACAACCAGAACCTCCTGTTCTTCCTTGTCCACCTGTTCCTCCAGCACCTCCGTTACCCCCTAACCCTCCAGCCCCTCCAACACCTGGCACAGCTGCACTTACATTTGTATTTACGATAGCACCTGCTGCTCCGTTATTATTTATAAAAAATCCGAAAGATCCTCCACCTCCAAATCCACCAGTTCCACCAGTTCCTGGCTCACCACCACAACCTCCAGAGCCTCCTCCTTCACCATCTGTATTAAACCCTGCTCCACCAGTACCTCCTCCTCCTCCTCCTCCTGCACCTGCAGTAAGTCCGTTCGTTCCATTCCCCCCCTGAGCACCTGGTGCAAAGAATCCAGTTACAATAGTTCCAGCAGCTCCTGCTGTCCCTGCATTACCACTTGTGCCCGCTGTTCCTGCTATCCCTGGCTGAGCTGCACTTCCATTAAAAATTCCAAAAGCTGCGCAAGTTACACTACCCGTTCCACGATTACCTCCTCCTCCTGCTCCTACACCACTACCTGCAGAACCGCTAGAACCGTTACCACCGCTAAATAGTCCTCCAGATCCTCCTCTACCACCAGCTCCACCAGGATTAGTACAGCCAGTAGGTGCACTGGCGCCATTCCTTCCAGTAGCATTTAAACCATTTCCTCCAGCAGCTCCAGGCGTTCCAGCTGATCCACTCAATCCCGCAGAGCCAGCACCTTCCTGAACCTGACATCTAACAAAATTGTAATTAGAACAGTTGGTCATATATACACCATAAGTACTCACCCCTACTCCTACTGGAGCAGCTGGAGCATTTGCTGTAGTGATGGTTAAATCTTGAAATCTAAAATAAGAAGCAGAGTTTATATAGAATGCCGTTATGCGAGGATTCACAGAAAGATTCCCTTCCACATTCAATGCGCTTCTTGTAATCGTAGTCGCACCTGGCTGACTTGTTTTCACCCATGTAATTGGATCAAAACCTCCTTCTAAAGTCGTATAACTTGTTAAAGAAGTAATGGCAGTATCAGTTGTGTAAGTTCCAACTGCCAATTTTATAATCGTATTGTTACAGGCCGCTAACTGTAAAGCTTTTCCTAAATTAGTTGGAGTAGAAGTAGTTAATCCATCCCCTGAACCAGTTGTTGTGGCATAGATTACATTACAACTAGCAGCTGGAGGGGGTGTACTTACATTTAAAGAAACAGTTGCCTCAGAAAAACAGCCAGACTGTAAAGCAGCTTTCACAGTATAAGTGATATTCCCAGATACCGTAGCAATAGGATCATTACAAGTAGGACAACCCGCTCCACTTAATCCAGTACTCGGAGACCAAGTAATAGTAGCACCTGGTGTATTACTATTTGCAGAAAGTTGTACAGTCCCCCCTACACATACATTGACACTTCCTGGATATACAGATATATCAGGTTTTGCAATAATGTTTACGGTCATATTATCGGTAGTAGGACAGCCGTCTGCATACGTTAATTCAGCAGTATATATAGTGGTAGTAGTAGGATTTACAATTACCCCATTCCCTGTTCCTACAACAGTACTGCCCGATAACCATTTAAGGATAGCACCAGCAGGAATAGCAGTAGGAGAAGTTAAAGTTACTGCCTCTCCTGCACAAACTGTTTGATCTGGACCTGCATCTACAGGACCATTTGGATTTGGTTTCACAACTACTGTGTAAGCATAAGTATTTACTCCTTGAAGCGGACAAGCATTATCCTTCACCGTTACGGTAAATAAATTACTTCCTAAATCTGCAATAGATGGTGTCCAGCAGAATGTAGCTACTACAGGATTAGTGCCTGTAAATGTAACTGTAGAACCAGGTATAGATTGCCCGTTGTTTGAAGTTACAGTAACAACTTGATTGGCATTTACATCAGAGGCATTAATGGTAAAGCAAAGTTGAGCTCCCGCACAAGTTGTATCTGAAAAATTGTTACTACCGTTCACTCCACTAGCTGTTGGAGGAGCATTAGAACAGTTTAATACTGTAAACTGGAAATCGCGAATTACACGACCTATTTTCACCCCATTTCTATATTCATCTACAGCTACTGATACTACATAACTTCCCGTTGAAGTAGCCGTAATAGCAATATCTCCTGTTTGTGAATTAATAGAAATAGTCCCATTGCTACCCATAGGATTCGCTACAGAAGCGCTTCCTGAATAAGGCACACAAGAACCAGAAGCTTGTAATGGACAAACAAAACTAAACACCAATGAATCGCCATCGTTATCTACTACCCCTTGATTATAAACATAGTTTTGATTTACACAATAAAAGGGAGAAGGACTTCCCAAAAATTGGGGAGAATTATCACAAGAAGACAATGTATTATTTAAAGTGCTTTCTACATATAAATCATAACTATCAGGAGAACTAAGGTTACTACCAGCAGCATTTCTAGCATTTTGAGCAAAACTCAACTTCCAGTCAGAACCACATCCTGAAGTAGGTATAGTAAGAGTTCCTTGATAAACATATTCTTGAATCCCATATTGTCCACTACCACTACAAGCAGACTGTACAGAACAAGAAGGGTCAATAGGTGTAATATCAGTTACTTTTACTTGAGTCAAATTAATCGTTCCACTCACTCCGCATTGAGCAGAGGAGTAATCTACTTGTATTGGAGTTCCTAATGAAATACCATTACAATCTCTGTAAATTACCAAACCAACACTATACACATTGGGTGATACACAAGTATAAGTAAGACTAGCTCCAGCCATGTGAGAGGCTGAAACATTTACCGATAAAAAGAGTAAAACAACAGAAAGGCAGAGGGTAGAAATACGTTTAAACATAGTATTTACAAGGATTTATAATTTAAAATATAAAGGGCGAATTTATGTAAACTAATTATATTATTAAAACAATTTATCAGATTCTACAAAACCACTCCTAAAACTAGTCAAAAGACGATAATTTTTACATTCAGTTGCATCCACAGAGGATTGAAAGGTTTAATTGCTCTTCAAAATTTCTATATTTATTTTAAATAGAAAAAATATGGCGAGTATCCTTGAGCGATTTAAACAATTTCCAAAAGCGGCTCCTTACATAGTAGCAACAGAAACAGCGGAGCGTTTTAGCTTTTATGGAATGAAAGCAATTCTCTCTACTTTTTTAGTGGCACAGTTTTTCAACCCTTCGCTTAATCCTAGTTTACAATCTGCTGCCGAAGCACATTCTAATGAGGTCACCCACCTTTTTGTAGCTTTGGTTTATTTGCTTTCCATAGTCGGAGGTATTTTAGCAGATTATTTTTTAGGGAGATATTATACAATACTGTATGCCTCCATTGTTTATTGTATAGGGCATGCCTTCTTGGCGGCTTTTGACACCAACTACACCCTTTTTTATGTAGGACTCATGCTTATAGCCATAGGGGCGGGCGGTGTAAAACCAAATGTATCCGTAATGGTGGGCGACCAATTTGAAAATGAAAGCGATGCCAATATTTCTAAGCTCTATGACATCTTTTATTTCGGAATCAATATAGGGGCTTTCTTTTCTATGCTCATTACTCCTGTTTTGAAAAATAGTAAATATGGTGCACCCTTAGCCTTTGGGGTACCAGGTATTTTGATGCTGCTCGCGTTGGTAATTTTTGTGATGGGCAAAAAGCAATACAAAATAAAATTGCCTACTCAAACTCGCAGGGAAGATACCACTCCAGTTTGGGAGCAACTCAAATCGGCTTGGAAAGTTTTGGTGGTATTTTCGTTCATCCCAGTTTTCTGGGCACTGTATGACCAAAATGGATCGGAGTGGGTGCTCCAAGCAGGGAGAATGGATTTGCATTTTATGGGAATAGATTGGCTGCAAGAACAAATTCAAGTGATTAATGCGCTTTTAATTTTAGTGCTAATTCCTGTATTTTCTTTTGGAGTATATCCTTTAATTGAGCGCATGGGAATTCGCGTAACTGCACTGCGAAAATTTGGCTGGGGGCTAATTATGACAGTTGTCACTTTCGTTTTAGTAGCATGGATTCAACAGCAAATAGACAACGGAATTAAGTTAAATATTGGTTGGCAACTCCTCGCCTACTTGCTGCTGACTGTTGCCGAAATTTTAGTTTCTATTACCGGTTTGGAATATGCCTTTTCACAATCTCCAAAAACCATGAAAAGCACTATTATGTCTATCTTTTTCTTGACTGTATTTTTGGGAAACATTTTGGTTTCTTACATTAATAACAACATTCAAAATGGTGGTTTCTTTAGTCACTATCAAGGGGCAAGTTATTTCTGGTTATTTACAGGAATTATGACCGTAAATACCGTACTGTATTATGCTGCTATTTTCATTTTTAAAATTAAAGATACTGTGACCACAGAACAAATGTCAGATGAACTACACCAATAAATACTAAAATATCTTTATGGAATTTGTTTGCAGACTACAATTAACAGAATACTACCAAAGCCAAACAAACTGGACAGCAGAAACAGAAAGCTTAGTGGCTTCTCATTTTCAATATCTAAAATCGCTCTTTGAAAATGGCATTGTATCATACATTGGTAAAACAGAATTAGATATTGCTAACAAAGAAAACTTTGGCATTTATTTTTTTGAAGCAGAAAACCTTGATAAAGCAATAAGCATTTCACAAAACGACCCCATTATAAAAGCAAATGTGATGCAGGCAAATTGCTTGCCTTTTAGAACAGTTTTTAAAAAATAATCTTTCTGAAAACTAACATTTCCTAAGATTCCGCGTGATGTTTGCTATTAGTAGAAATATTGGCAATGTTCCAGTCAATACGCTTCTCAAAAGCAGATTGACGAACCTTGCAATCAGCTATACTGCATATTTTACAAGAGAAATCGTGGCATCCATCGGTATGCACAAAAAGTTCTACCGATTGCCCAAAATTACTTTTTACCAATTCCTCTAGGGCATCTACCTCTGCATGCGCTTCGTTTACATTCAAATACCAAGGCACTGTTATATGACAATCTAAATGCAAAGTACCTCCATATTTGATGATACGCAGGTTGTGTAAATCTATCCAGTTTATGCTTCTGGAAGTTTGAAGCAAAGCAACAATCTCATCTAACAATTTATCATCTGCTTCATCCATAATCCCAGCTATGGAAGAGCGCAAAATTTGATAACCTGAAAGAATAATAATACCCGCAAAAATAAGTGCTACAAGACTATCTAACCACGTATAATGAGTAAAATACATCAAAATCAAACCTCCTGTAATTCCAATGGTGGCGTATGTATCGGACTGTAAGTGCTTGCCTGTAGCCACCAATGCGAGGGAGCTATTTTTAGTTCCTTGTTTTAAAGCATAGGTCCCTGCTAAATAATTTAAGATAGCAGTAAAAGCAATTAAAAAAATACCTGCATCTAATTTTGAAATGGTATGCGGATGCACCAAATTATCGATGGCTTCATAAATAATTAAAAAGCTAGAAACAACCATGAGTGTTCCCTCAATAGCTGCCGAAAGAAACTCTGCTTTGCCATGACCATATGGGTGATTGTTATCACGTGGTTGTGCCGAAAGATACAAGCTATACAAACCCACAAATCCACTAATCACATTGATAGTGTACTCTAGCGCATCCGTAAGTATAGCGATAGAATGGGTCATATACCATGCTGCTATTTTTATCAAAAAAAGACAGACCGTTAATGCTACTATCTTTTTTTGAATAGAATAATTTTGCAAGGCTGCGGACATGGTGTTGTTCTGTTTTTTAAAGTCTGCGAATGTAAGTAGGATAGTTTACTTAAAACTACTTTTCTAAAGTAAAATAATACTAGTCACAATAGAGTTCCCACTTTTCTGTTATTTTCACCCACTTAAATTTTCCAATAAAGATGTTACACTTAGAAAACAACCGCTACACCATAGGCGGAAAGGATGTTTTAGAACTGATAGAGAAATACGATTCTCCTATGTATGTATATGATACTGCCGTAATGGGCAGCCAATATCAACAACTTAAAAATGCATTTAAGGGTTTTGAACCGAAAATAAAATTTGCCTGTAAAGCGCTGAACAATATTAATGTGCTTCGCTTTTTTAAGAATCAAGGTGCAGGTCTCGATTGTGTTTCTATACAAGAAGTTTGGGTGGGTCTCAAAGCAGGCTTTGAACCCAAACAAATTATGTACACACCTAATTGTGTGAGCATGGAGGAGATAGATTTGGCAGTTAAGGAAGGCGTACAAATCAATATAGACAACACTTCTATTTTGGAACAATTCGGTACTAAATATGGCAGCAAAGTACCCGTATGTATTCGTATCAATCCGCATTTAATGGCGGGTGGAAATATCAATATTTCTACCGGGCATATTGATTCTAAATTTGGAATTTCTATTTACCAAATGCGCCATGTAGAGCGCATAGTAGAAAGTACAGGACTTCATGTAAATGGGCTACACATGCACACGGGTAGCGATATTTTAGATGTAGATGTTTTCCTACGTGGAGCAGAAATTTTGCTAGAGCAAACACAATATTTTAAGGAATTACAATTTTTAGATTTTGGAAGTGGATTTAAAGTACCTTACAAACCAGATGATTATTATACCGATGTAAATGAGTTGGGTGAAAAACTTTCGGAACGATTTAATGAGTTTCGAAAATCGTATGGTAGAGAGATTGATTTATGGTTTGAACCAGGCAAATATTTAGTAAGCCAAAGTGGTACTTTTCTAGCCAAAGTAAATGTGCTAAAACAAACTACCGCTACTGTTTTTGTAGGACTAGACTCTGGCTTGAATCACTTGATTCGTCCTATGTTGTACAACTCGTATCACCACATTACTAATATTTCTAACCCAGATGGAAAGCAACGAATTTATACCGTGGTTGGATACATATGCGAAACTGATACGTTTGGCTGGGATCGAAAAATAAGTGAAGTAAAAGAGGGAGACATTATAGCCTTCAGCAATGCAGGCGCTTATGGGTTTACCATGGCCAGTAATTACAACTCTCGATTTAAACCAGCGGAAGTGATGATACATGATGGTAAAGATTATTTGATTCGGGAGCGCGAAACTTTAGAAGATATTTTGAGAAATCAAGTAGAGGTTTTGTGACAGCCCTTTTATTCTAATTTTCAAAAAAGCCAATTCGAGAGAGTTGGCTTTTTTATTATAGCTTTGTATTAAACAAAATCAAATTTATGAAAACAAAAATCTTTACACTTTTTACAATGGGGTTGTTTTTAGGCAGCCAACTACAAGCCCAACAGAACAATAATTCTAATAAAACGGATGCTACTTTAAATCGCATTATTGGTTATGATTATCAAACTTTTTCGGGGGGAGTAGGCACCCAAGTGGATTCTAGTATTTATACTTACTCTGGTTCTAGAGGCTCTGATTATGTTTATAATTCTGAATACGATATTAAAACCGACTTAGTATGGAATGCAGGACTTTGGGATAGCAATAAGCGCTCTACCCAAACTTTTAATGGAAACAACAATGTGCTCACAAACATTACAGAAATATGGTCGGCTGGAGCATGGGTCAATTCTGAAAAAACAGTCAATACATTTGATGCCAATAACCGTCAAACCCAATCTACTAAGTATACTTGGACTGGTACTACTTGGTTAGAAAACACCCAAAGCCTAAGAACATACGATGCTCAGGGTAGAACTTTAGTGCAAACCAATCAAACTTGGAATGCAGGTACTTGGGATGGGGTGAATAGAACTACTTATACTTATGGTGCCACTTCCTCAAGCTATCTAACTTCATTGAATGAAACTTGGGTAGCTGGTGCATTTGAAAATAATACTTTAAGAACTCGTACTTACAATGCCAGTAACTTCCGTCTCACCGATTTATCCGATAAATGGGTAGGAGCGGCTTGGGTGCACCAATCAAATAATATAAGAACATATAATGCTTCAAATAGACAACTTACTGATGTAAACCAAACAGGTGCTAGCCTTGCATACACTGATAGCACTATTTTTACTTATGACGTCAATAACAATAGATTGACACAAACCAACTATAAATGGGTGGGAGCTGCTTGGACTGAGAATGATAGAGATGCTTATACCTACGATGCCAATAACAAACAAATAAGCAACACCGATTTCAATTGGTCGGGAAGTGCTTGGGAGCCTAATACTAGAAGGATAAACACCTTTGATGCAAATGGATATCAAGTAAGCTATGTTGGCCAAAAATACAACGCTGGCACATGGGAGCCCACTGATGATTATGCGGGAACTTTTGATGCGGATGGCTATTCTCTTACTCAAACTTACAGAAACTATGCTGCTGGGGTTTGGACAAACTCTATCCGATACACCTACGCGTACAATGCTAACAAGTACAACACACTTTATCAATATGAAATTTGGGATGGTTCTGTATGGATTGGTGATAACAAATCAGAATATGCTTATAATGCTTACAATTCCTATACTAACCAAAAAGACTACAACTGGCTAGCAGGTGCCTGGAACCAAACTGGTGAATACCGCTACTACTACGAAACATATGCAGGTCCAGCAGGTATTGAAAGCATAAACACCATAACTACCAAAGTATATCCAAATCCTTTTAGTAATACTTTCAATATAGAATTTGAAGCCGATAAAGCAGCAGATGTTTCTTTAGTGTTGTATGATTTACAAGGAAGAGTAATAACTAAAACCTACACTACTGCTAATGAAGGCGCTAACAAAATCACTTGGGATGGAGGCTTTAAATTAGGCGGAGGTATTTATACCTACGAACTTAAAGTAGGCACTTCTTTAAACCGAGGAAAGATAGTAGCACAATAATTATTTCTTTACAAAACTCAAAAAAGCCAATTCGAGAGAGTTGGCTTTTTATTATAGTTTAACTATTACGAATCTCACTTGGCTCTTTCCTGCTTTCTTTATAATTTGCGATAAATGAATTCGAAGTCAATTTTTACAAAACTTATTGCTTGTTACTTACTTATACCTTTTATAGGCTTGCAACAAATTATGGCTCAAAGTAAGGACTCTGTTCGGTTTCAAGATATAGTAATAACTGGAACTACCAAAGAGTTGCGAAAAGATGAATTTGCCATACCTGTAGAAATATACAGTCAAGAAATTTTTCAGAAAAATAATATTACCACACTCCATGATGCTATGCGTATGATTAGTGGCATACAAGCCAACATAGATGGAGCTATAGATGGAGCAGGAGATATTGAAATAAATGGTCAAGAGGGAATTTATACACTCATAACTATAGATGGAGTTCCAGTATCGGGAGGCAATGCAAGTCTTTATGGAATGACAGGTATTCCAATGGCGCTAATAGATAGAATAGAAGTTATCAAAGGTCCCGCATCTACGCTGTATGGATCGGATGCAATAGCAGGTGTGGTGAATGTAATTACCAAAAACCCAGAAAGGGTAGCTAAATTTTTTGCGGATGCACGAGTCACTTCTTACTTAGAAACTAATCTAGAAGCAGGAGCCAAACTAAAGCAGGGCAAAGCTAATGGATTATTGACTTTTAGCATGTACAATCAAAATCGGAAGTGGGATAAAGATGGAGACAGAATTACAGATATTCCTTTGCAAAATCGCTTTTCTATTTTCAACAAATGGAGCTTTAGAAATCGCTTCCAAAAAATATCGAGTGTTTCGGCACGTTACATTTTAGATGATAGAATGGGTGGCGAAACCGATTATTCTAAAAAATTTATTGGCTCAGATTTTATTTATGGAGAAAGTATTCGCACTCATCGTTTAGAGGTAAATGGAAATTTTTTAATGCCTATTGAAAAACAAAATGTATCGCTACAATTGGGTTTTACAGAACATCACCAACATGCTACTTATGGCACACAGCCTTTTAATAACGAAGAACGAAACGCGCGTATTCAGGTTTTATATGACGATAAAGTAGATAACAAAAGTGACCTTTTGGTAGGTGCCTCTTATCAGTATAAATGGTATGACGATAATCTGGCTACTACCCAAGATACTTTTGGTGGTAAAACACTTAATCACCCATTGGGAAATCACATTCCTGCTGTTTTTATTCAAGATATGATACGCTTTAATAAAAACAATGAAATATTGGCTGGGGTTCGATTTGAATACAATTCGCTTTATAAAAAAGGAACCATTTCGCCACGGTTTGATTATAAATGGATAAGTGATAAACGGAAGGATATTATTCGATTTGGAGTAGGCTCTGGATTTAGAAATCCAAATATTTTTTTAGATGATAGGAACACTTTTACCAGTGGCAAAAAAATTATTATTAGCGGAGATGTAAAAACAGAATTAGCGTATGGTGCGCACCTTTCTTATGAAAAGAAAATCAATACTTCTACAGGATACTATAGTATAGAATCAAAAGCGTTTTTCACTACTATCATCAACAAAGTAGAAATAGATAATGAAGCTGTAGAAGGTGCTGTAGTTTATAATAATGATGGTTCCATAGGTCTTAACTATGGATTAAATGTAAATACAGACTTAACTTTTAGCAAATCATTTAGAGCCATGATCGGATTTACAGTAATGAAAAATGTGAGTATGCTGAAAGACAGTACGGGTGAAACTGAATTTGAAGACGCGATTAATGCACCTCTTTTTAATAGTACTTTTTTATTGAGTTACAGTGCCGAAAAGCTGGGCCTGTCCATAGATCTAAGTGGTTATGTAAACTCCCCCATGTTTTTAAATACACAAGAAAATGACTTTCGCCCTCATCAATCTCCTTGGTTTAGTATTGTAAATATTCAAGTAAATAAAAGTTTCAAATGTGGAGTTTCTATTTATGCTAGGGTAAATAATTTGTTGAATTTTAAACCCAAAAATGTAATACTTCGACCCAATGACCCTTTTAATAATTTAGCTGATGACCCAGAGAGAAATCCGAACAGTTACCGCTTTGATGCTTCTTATATTTATGCCCCTAACCAAGGAGTGAAAGGAGTTTTAGGAATTAGATACACACTGAAATAAAAACTATGGAAACCAATTTCAAATACGATAAACACATTTTTATTTGTACCAATCAGCGCGTAAATAGTGAGCGATCAAGTTGTGGAGAAGCACACGGATTAGAATTGGTAGCAGCATTTAAAAAGCTCATTAAAGACCTAGGATTAAATGCTACTGTTCGCGCTCAAAAATCAGGCTGCTTAGAAACCTGTGAGCTGGGACCTAGTGTTGTAGTATATCCTGAAGGAGTCTTTTATGGGAAAGTAAAATTAAGTGATGTAGAAGAAATTGTCAATTCTCATATTTTTAATAACGAACCCGTAAAAAGATTGCAATTGAAATTTGAAAAGAAATAAGCAGCTTACAACCTTGCCTTTTGAATGGTTTCGTAAGCCTTCTTTATATCCCTAAACTTTTTACTAGCCTCCTCTTCGCTTACCGATTTCTCTCTTTTGTCAGGATGATATTTTAATACCATTTTCCGATAGGCTTGCTGTATTTCTTCACTAGTAGCCGTCTCTTCTATGAGCAATAGAGCATAAGGATTATTAGAATTTAAAAATTGTTCTCTAACTGCTTTAAAATCCTTTTCTGGTAAATCTAGATAATCAGAAATTTTCCGCAATGCTTTTAGTTCTCTGGCATTCACAAAATCATCAGCCCCTGCCACTCCAAACAGAAAATTAAGAATTTCAATTTTTGAAGAATAGGTAATGTGCATTTTAAGTACCTCACAAGCCATTTTTGTAAAAGGCTTTGGTCCTACAAACAAATGACTATCCAATGCTTTTTTGCGAGCGCGCAAATTTGTTTTACCAAATTGTTTTTCTAAAAATGCGGTGATAAAATTTTCTACCTCGGAAGTAAAATTGGAATTTACTTTAATGATTTCGGCTATCAATATCAGCAATGCATTTTCTATCTCTATCTGAATGGCTTTCCTGCGCTGGGTTTCAGAGGCAGAAAATTGGTTTTCTGTTTCTTCACCAGATACTATTTTTTGAATAGAATCGCGGACTGTGTCAAAAATATTTTTGGTTTTCAAAACAACATTTATTTTGCCATTGACAAAATGTAATCAAACTCATCTGGCTTCACCGACTGGACTGAAAGTCTGCTCAACCTCAGTAAATCCATAGCTGCCAATTGCTCTTGCTTTTTTATTTGCTCCAGCGAAACAACTTTTTTGAATTTTTCTACAAAGGCCACATCTACCACCACCCAAGCAGTTTCCTCAGTAGTAGGGTCCTGATAAAACTCCTTTACCACTTTAGCCAACCCTACCACTCCTGGCTCTGTAACCGAATGATAAAATAATAACAAATCTCCTTTTTTCATGGCCTTCATATTATTGCGAGCTGCATAATTTCTAACACCACTCCAAAATGTTTTCTTTTCTTTTTTTAAATCATCTATGGAGTACGTAGACGGTTCGGATTTTATAAGCCAGTAATTCATGGGGTACTTTTATTAGTATATAAATTGAAAATAGAAAGAAATGCTAGGAATAAAAAAGGCCGCACCCTTTCGAGCGCGACCTAAACTAAAACCAAAACTTGAATATTTATTAACCCTATTATTTTCCAAACAACCAATTTCTAAAATAGTTCACTGAAATGAATTTTTTTGTAAAAATCTAAATCTATAGTTTTCATAAATCTGTTAGCTTCGTGCTAATAAAAAAGACATGCATGACCCTAGTGGGCAATGATTTAATCCAAGCAGCTAATTTCCTAAAAGGGGGTGAAATAGTGGCTATTCCTACCGAAACAGTGTATGGTTTGGGTGGAAATGCATTGGATGAAAATGCAGTTCTTAAAATCTTTGAGGCCAAAAATAGACCGTTTTTCGACCCGCTTATTTTGCATACCCATTCCGTAAAAGAGCTATCAAAATTTACAAAAGAAATTCACCCAAAGCTTCTAGCACTTCTAGAGCAGTTTAGTCCGGGACCCCTCACCGTTTTACTTCCTAAAAAAGAGATAGTCCCTGATTTAGTAACCGCAGGTCTCGAACAAGTTGCCGTGCGCATACCCAATCACGAATTGACATTACAGCTGCTCCAAATGCTTGATTTTCCTCTGGCAGCACCTAGTGCTAACCCTTTTGGTTATGTAAGCCCTACGAGTGCACAGCATGTTTTTGATCAACTAAATGGCAAACTTTCATACATATTGGATGGTGGAGAATGCCAAGTGGGGATAGAATCAACCATAGTAGGTATGGAGGCAAATGAAGTTGTGGTTTATCGACTTGGGGGTTTGGCATTAGAACAAATCGAGTCTGTAGTAGGCAAAGTACGGGTCCAAATAAATCAAAGTTCTAATCCAAAAAGCCCGGGCATGTTGAAGTCGCACTACGCTCCCTTAAAGCAACTTGTGGTAGGAAATTTAGAAGAGTTAATGCAAGAATATGCAGACCAAAATTTTGGGGTAATCAGCTTTTTTGAAAAGACTCTTGTACCCCATCAAATTATCCTCTCTGAAAAAAAAGATATACACGAAGCTGCTAAAAATCTTTTTGCAGCCATGCGTACTTTAGACAAAACTTCAGTAGACTTAATTTTAGCAGAACGATTGCCAGATAAAGGTTTGGGAAGAGCTATCAACGATAGATTAGAGCGAGCTACTTCTAAAGATTAATGCGAAAAAGTCATCATTTTCGCCACATATTTCCCTATAACATCAAATTCCAAATTTACTTTCGTTCCCACTTTTACGGTATGAATAGTAGTGTGTTCATAGGTATAAGGAATGATAGCCACAGTAAATTTATCGTCCAAAGCATGAAATGCCGTTAAGCTTGTACCATTCACACAAATAGAACCCTTTCCCACCACTACATTTTCTCGACTTGGCATATACCTGAATTCATAAAGCCAACTTCCATTTTCTTCTTTTACTGCAACACATTCTCCTGTTTGATCTACATGTCCTTGCACTATGTGACCATCTAATCGATCACCTACTTTAGTACATCTTTCTAAATTTACCAAACTCCCAATTTCTAAATCATTCAGATTAGTTTTTTGCAAGGTTTCATCTATGGCTGTCACTCTATGAATCTGCTTGTCTATTCCTACCACTGTTAAGCAAACCCCATTGTGAGCAAGGCTTTGATCAATTTTCAATTCGTGTGAAATGGGTGATTCTACAAACAATTCTAAATTGCCAGCATCCTTTTTAAGTGCTACTACTTTTCCCAAACATTCTATAATTCCTGTGAACACCTTTTCTAATCTATGAGTTATGAATTTTTGAATGATGAATGAAAAACAAATCCATCATTTTCCTCTTAATAAATGAATAAAACCACCTCCCTTACCTTGTGGTAGTGGGCGTTTCACTTCTCCGTTAAATCTCTTTTCGTAGTAAAAACCGGCATACAAGTATACCCCTTCAGAACAAGGTTTTCCTGTTTTTTGATCATCTCCATTCCACAAAATTTCAGGGTCGGTAGTTTCAAAAACTTTATCGCCCCAGCGATTGAAAATCTTCATTTCTATGCGCGAAATAAAACGATACGGTTTAAATGGTGTAAAGAAATCATTTTGTTTATCGCCATTTGGTGTAAAGGTATTGGGTAACGTATAATAAGGACAATTATCTATGCATACTACATTTTTTTTGGCACTTTCATTACCCACTCTATCTATTGCTGTAACTGCATAGCAGCCTGCTAAATTATTCTCTAACACATGGTCATAAGTGGTATCCAAAATATTATTGATACTATCTATAAAACGGAAAGAGGTAGAATCAGTAGCATAATAAATATGGTATTTCACAGCATCAGAACCACAGCTATCGGTAAAATTGTGCCACTTCAAATGATTGACATAAGAGGAAGTATCCCATGTTTCACCAGAGTGTGCATCACAATCGTTCGTTACATTTAAAAGTGGTGGACAAGGTGGCACCGTATCCTTTGGCACTCCACATTTTATTTCAGAATCATTAATCAGCGGACGACCGATTAATGGACTGCTGTAATGCCCAAAGGCTCTCACAAAATAGCAGTAGGTAGAATCATTTTCTAATGCTGTATCTGCATATTGTTTTACATCGGTAGTGGCCAAATAATCATAAGTGGATGTCAATTTATTGAGTTTGAAAATTTGGAAAGTATCCTGTAACCAAGGTGTTTTATAGTCCCAAGAAAGTTTTAAAGTCTGATCGGTAGGCGCTACACTTAGATACACTGAAGAAGCCAAATTGGTTTCTCCAATAGAATCTGTTTGCGAATAAAAAGCCACTTTGTATGAATACGGATTGTCTTGTGTATTTAGATTAGTATCGGTAAAAGTAGTATCGTTCAATAAATAAAATGCTGGGCGTGATATAGAATTAATAAGTGTAGCATTACTAAAATTAAAACCATTGCCACGATACAAATCGAAACGATAAGGAGGTGAGTTTAATACTGTGTCTAGATTTGTTCCTCCAGTGCGCGGTTTTATCCATTCTACTTGCATTTGACCTATGGTGACATCGGTAGTTTTTACACTCACCTTTGTAATAACAGGCACATCAAATGGAAGGAAAACACAACTCTCATTAGAAGGTACGCTCACTACTAAATCATATTCATAAATTCCATTCGGAGTTTTCTTGGAAAAGTGTGCTAAGATACGATAACAACTTTCCTGACCCCGCACTACATCTAGATCTACGTATGAATTGGTTTGTACTTTATCGGCTATTTTCACATAGCCCCTACCTGCCAAACCTGTTTCGCAATAGGCGGGCACAAAAGGATTGCTTCCAACTCTTTTCCAAATAGAGAAACCTCTAAAATTTCCGAAAGAAGCACATTTGTAAGCATCCCAATTCAACGTCACTTTATTGCTGGTGGCTGTAGCTACTAAATTCAATGGTGGTGGGGCTATTACATCTATCAACCATGTTTCCAAATCGGTAAGCGGTATAGATTGATTGGCAGGAGAAACGTAATTATCTTGAGCCTTAAACACAACCGTGTAAAATTGTCCACGGATATGATCGCAGATAGTTTGCCAATTAAAATTACTGGAAACAGGATTCCCTTGTGCCTGCGGAAAAGTAGCAGGGCTCAATGCTGGCGCAAACTGAAACGGACCTCCATCTCCTGTGAGCGTAACTATTTGTCCGGCATCTGGGTCGGTGGCAGTTACTTTTATTCTGAGTACATCTCCGGCACGAATACAAGTATCTTTTACATCAGCAATTTGTGGTGGCTGATTGTTTTGAGCGTCTACTAAAATTTGCATATCCCGAATCATACTTCCCAAACAATATCCTCTTCGAAATTCATGAATTAGAATTGCTATGTTGTAGATTCCTGCTTGCTTTGGCACTGCCCATAGCAACTCTCCTGTAGAGCGATTAATCGTAAATTTATTATCTACTCCTGGAATAATCTGTTGCGGATATTGATAACCCGGCACCACCGTTCCTGTAAATTGTAAGGGTACTATTAAATCAAATGTAATGCTATCGCCATCGGGGTCATACGCCAAAGGATTATGATAAAAAGTATCGCCCACATTGGCATAATCTATAGGTGGATTTAATAAAATAGGAGAAGAGTTAAACCCAATATTAGTAAGGTCTGTAGGGAATTTTAGCGTATCCTCAATATAGAATGGAACATTGATAGAGCTTCCACTTTGAATATTGATGATATTACCAATCCGATTTAAATCTTGCATGGTAATAATGTAAAAATTATTAGGTGGTGGTGCTGCACCTGGGTAGGTGTGAATGCCTGTATAGGTATTTTTCTTGATGTCGGTATTTAAATACACTCCATCAGGAAATCCATTTCCATTAATGGGGCCATTGGTTCTGCTTATGGTGTCATCGTTAGAGCCATCGCCCCAGGTTATAATCAGTTGGTCGCGGTCAGCTTGCAAACTTCCTCCACTGGTTTTGGTATAAGTAATAACGGTAGCCTTGATAGTAAACGGAGCTATCACCTGATAAATAATTTCCCCTGCTCTGTTGTGAGTGGCAAACAGATTTTGGGAAAGCAAAAAAAGGAGCGAAATAAGAGTAAAAAATATTTTCTGGTAGCGCATCATTGATTGCAAAATAATCATTTTATTGTTTAGTTACAGCAGTCCGTTTTAGAAGGACGGTCGCTAACTTCGTTTCGTTGGATTTAGCACATACTTAAAATTGATTTTCCCTTTCTTTAACAACCATACACAACCAAGCGGAATAAAAAGAGTAACAGCTAAACAAACCCAGTTTACATGACCTTTCTCAAATGCCGACCAAGCACAAGGCACATGAATATATAGTGGGTAAATGCTCCCTAAAATATAAACCAAAATTCGGGCTCTAAAGTTTTGAAGAATAGCAAACAAACACATACCATAACTCACTAAATGTACTACATGAGAAAGTGGTGTTTCCGCAGAAAAGGGTGCGATAAGACCATAAACATGCACTCCTAAACAGATTAGAAAAAAGAGTGCAATTATTTTTCGAAAAAACATGCTTTACAAGTTTCGTAGAAATTAAATATCGGAAATAAATGCAGTTCTTTGTGTTCTATTTATAACTTTTATTTATCACTAGTTTATAGAAATAAAAATTAAAGCCATGTCACATCTTAAAATTACAAAGCCACTCGAAAATGAATACCCCTCTTATTTTAAAAATTACATAAGTAAAATTTCAGAAGATGATTTAATTCCTCTATTAGAAAAAAACGGAGAAACTACAGTTGCCTTTTTTCGCTCAATTCCAGAAGAAAAACACAACTTCCGGTATGCCGAAGGAAAATGGTCTGTGAAAGAAATTTTAGGTCACCTGATAGATGCTGAACGAATTTTTATTTACAGAGCTATGCGATTCTCACGTGCCGATAAAACTGAGCTAGCAGGTTTTGATGAAAACACTTACGTACCCAACTCCAATGCTGCTAACAGAAATATGACGGATATGATAGAAGAATATAAGACCGTAAGAAATTCAAGTGTTGCTTTTTACAAAAGCTTATCAGAACCCATGACCCTTCTACAAGGCACAGCCAATGGGCGATTGGTATCTGTAAGAGCTTTAGGATTCTTTGCTGTAGGGCATGAAATACATCATATACAAATTGTTACAGAAAGATATTTAGGATAACAGAACAATAAAAAGTTATTCCTGATCGGGTTTGTATTTGTATTCGCTTTCATTGTGCGAATGTGATAACCGTACAAGTATAGCCACTACAATTATTGCCACCAACACTCCTATCACAAAATATGGGTGCTGTAGCACAGCATCTAAAAATCCAGCACTAGAAGGAGTAGTTTCAGTTGATTCCATTATAAATATTATTTTTTGTAATAATAAGTAACCAACAATAATCTATACAATTTGTTTTCTAAATCAACATAGAAAACAACTTTGTTGCTAAAAACAAAACCCTCTCTGTCAAGAGCTATTTGGAAGCTTCTACTACCAAATTATATTTACTGGTCATTTTCAGCGTAGTCCCGTTTAAGGTATTAATAGTCCATGGATTTCCGTCAGATAAATACTTATTACTACTTGGACTAGTTTTTAAAGTAAAATTTAGTACTGTATTATTGGCTGAAAGTGTGTAGTCATCAGTTTCCTTAGTGTATAATACCCCATCAAAAGTAAGACTAAAATCACACGAACCAGAAGTGGCAGAAGTATTGGTGAGATTAATAAATCCCGCTTCAGGCGAAACTAATGGCAACCCATCCCAACTTGTTATTTTCCAGTTGGCAGCTACGGGGTTTGTTGTAGTTTCCTTTTTGCAGGCAGAAACAAGAATCATTAAAAGAACAATAGCAAAAGTAATTCTCTTCATAGTTTTCATTTTGAGTTATAATGTATAATAATAGCTCTTTAGGAACAAGTTATTTCCTAAAAGTAAGAAATGAATCATTTTCTGCAATTTAATAATGATATACCTCCTACTTCCCATTTGGCATCTCATCTTCATTGAAATAAAATTGTTTACATTTAGCGCGCTTAAAAACAACTACTATGAATTTTAAAATAACACTTACCAAAAATACCCAAACTGCTACTCATCGAATCATTTTAGTAGATAAGAAAACCAAACTTTCTACCATTGGAATTTCGGCCGCGGAAGAAAAATTAGTAAAGAAAAATTTTGATGACAAGCAATCTACTTATCAGAGTTATTCAGATGGCAAAAGTCTTACTGTAATTCAGTTTGACGAAACCAAAGAAAGCTACCAGGTAAAAGAAACTGCTCGCAAAAGTGCCCATACAATCTCAAAATTTTTCAATGCCAATAAAATTTCTGAAGCTTCCTTAGTTAGTTTTTCTTCTATAAAAGAATTGGCTTTGAGTTTTTCGGAAGGAACCGTATTAAGCAACTATCAGTTTTTAAAATATAAAACCAAAGAAGTAAAACCCAATACTTTTTTGAAATTAAACATAGATGCTACGAATGTATCTGCCAAAGAATTGAATGAACTCAACATAGTGAGTGAAGCCAATTTCATAGCTCGCGATTTAATTAACGAACCACTTTCTTTCCTAACTGCTGTTCAGCTTTCAGCTGAAATAAAAAAGAACGGAAAAGCAGCTGGTTTTAAAGTAGAAGTGTTTGAAAAGAAAAAAATTCAGAGCCTTAAAATGGGTGGACTGCTGGCAGTAAACAAAGGTTCTCAACTACCTCCTACTTTTAATATTTTAGAATACAAGCCCGCCAAAGCCAACAACAAAAAACCAATTGTGCTAGTAGGCAAAGGAGTGGTGTACGATACTGGGGGCTTGAGTTTAAAGCCTACTGCCAACTCTATGGATATGATGAAATGCGACATGAGCGGAGCAGCTACAGTGATAGGAACTTTGTATGCAATTGCAAAATTAAAACTACCAGTGCATGTGGTGGGTTTAATCCCCGCTACTGACAATCGCCCTGGTGAAGATGCGTATGTACCTGGCGATGTAATTACCATGATGAATGGTGTAAACGTAGAAGTGCTAAACACCGATGCGGAAGGAAGAATGATTTTGGGAGATGCTCTTGCTTATGCTTCTAAATACGATCCTAGTGTAGTATTTGACTTTGCTACATTGACTGGTGCAGCTAAGGCTGCTATTGGAATGTACGGAACTATTTTTATGGGAACTGCTGATGAAATAACTAAAAAATCGTTAGAAGCATCTGGAAAAAATGTGTACGAAAGATTGGTAGAATTTCCATTTTGGGAAGAGTACGGTGCATTGGTAAAATCTGATGTAGCTGATATTAAAAACATAGGAGGCCCCGATGCAGGAATGATTACAGCAGGAAAATTTTTAGAACATTTTGTTACCTACCCTTGGTTGCATTTTGATATAGCAGGACCTGCTTATGTGATGGCAGAAGATAGCTACCGTGGTAAATACGGAACGGCTGTGGGTGTACGTTTGATGGTAGATTATTTAAAACAACAATAATTTCTCTTCGCGTTTATAGTTTCATTTTTTTGAATTATTGCAAACATGGAAAACAGAATTAAAGTAGGAATTACACTGGGTGATTACAATGGTATAGGAGCAGAGGTTATCATTAAAACATTAGAAGATGACCGAATTTTTCGCTTTTGTGACATTGTTATTTATGGTCACAAAAGCATAATTTCTCATTACACGCGTTTGCTAAAGATTCAAAACTTTCAAGTAAATGAAGTAAAAGATTTAGAAAAACTAAATTCCAAAATTCCAAATGTGCTCAATTGTTGGGAGGGCGAAGTTGTTGTAAAACCAGGAGAAAGCACCATAGAAGCAGGAGAGAAATCCATTTTGGCTTTAAATAGAGCTGTGAATGATTTAATAGAAAAACAAATAGATGTATTGGTTACAGGGCCTGTAAACAAAAGTAATATAGCCCAAACACAAACAGATTTTAAAGGACAAACTGAATACATCGCGCTAAAATCAGGTAGCGAAAATTCCTTAATGCTTTTAGCAGACGATGCTTTAAAGGTAGGATTGGTAAGCAATCACGTACCACTTAAAGATGTGGTAGGGAAAATTGACATGATGCAAATCATCAACAAATTGGAAATTTTAAACAAAACTTTAAAACAAGATTTCTTGATAGACAAACCAAAAATTGCAGTGCTGGGATTAAATCCACATTCAGGTGATAATGGTTTATTAGGCAAAGAAGAAAAAGAAATAATTGCACCAGCAGTTCAAAAGGCACGTGACAAGGGCATTTTAGCCATGGGACCTTACCCCGCAGATGGTTTTTTTGGTATGCATCAATACTTAAAATTTGATGCTGTGCTCGCTATGTATCACGACCAAGGTTTAATCCCTTTTAAGGCATTAGCATTTGGTTCTGGAGTGAATTTTACCGCAGGCATAGATGTGATACGCACCTCACCAGACCACGGCACAGGATATGATATAGCAGGGCAAGATAAGGCTACAGCTGATTCTTTGCGTGCTGCTATTTTTATGGGAATAGACATTTTCAAAAACAGAGAGAACTACAAAGAAATGACTGCCAATCCTATTGAGCGTGTTCATTTAAGAGATGAAAGAGAGAATTGATTTTCATCTTTTCCATTAATAAAAAGTAAAAATATGTGGACAGAACAAAACAATTCACTCAAGCAAATTTTTACATTTAAAGATTTCTCAGAGGCATTTGCATTTATGACACGTGTGGCATTACTAGCAGAGAAAATGGACCACCATCCCGAATGGAGCAATGTCTGGAATAAAGTAGAGATAACGCTTTGCACACATAGCGCTGGAAATAAAATAACAGAGAAAGACAGAAAATTGGCAGCAGAGATTGATAAATTGGTTTGATTCCATTTCTTAGAAATACGTTTACTTAAAATCTTTTATAACGTGTATAATTCGGCACAACAACAAGAATTAAATAAGTTAACTGGGACACTATTACTAGCTGTTCTTCCTCCTCTTATCGAAGATCTACGCCAAGTAATTCGTTATCACGATTGGCGATATTATGTATTGAGTGAGCCTGTGATTACAGATTATAATTATGATTTACTTTTCAAAAAGCTAGTAGCTTTAGAAGAAGAAAATCCAGAACTTATAACAGCCGACTCGCCTACACAAAGAGTAGCAAAAGGACTCACAGAAGATTTTGAACCCGTGAATCACTTGGCTTCTATGCTCAGTTTAGAGAACTCTTATAATGCCGAAGATTTATACGATTTTGATAGAAGAGTACGGGAGCTGACAGGTGCTGAAAACGTGGAATATTGCGTAGAGCCTAAGTTTGATGGCAGTAGCATTGCACTGGTGTATGAAAATGATTTACTCGTAAGAGCCGCTACCAGAGGCGATGGTACATTGGGTGAAGAAATAACTGCCAATGCACGAGCACTCAATTCTATTCCGCTATCTGCAAAATTTTCTGACTTTGGAATTTCTAAGATAGAACTGCGCGGAGAAGTGATTATTCAAAAAGCAGTTTTTGAAAAAATGAATGCTGCTCGCAAAGAATTAGGAGAAAAAGAATTTCAAAATCCTCGTAATACAGCATCGGGTTCACTTCGGATGAAAGACCCACGGGAAGTAGCTTCCAGAGGTTTAGAAGCCATTTTATATCACATTAGTTATGCCATAGATAAGGATGGAAATAATTTAATAGTACAAAATTTAAAAACACATTTTGGAAATATAGAAGCTATAAATCAATGTGGTTTTAAATCTCCCATTCATGAAATGAAAGTTTGTAAATCGGTAGAAGAAATTATTTCATTTATAAAATTGTGGGAAGAAAAGCGTCACAGCTTTGCTATAGAAACCGATGGAATGGTGATCAAGGTGAATGCCCTCAAAATGCAGCAAAAGTGCGGCTCTACGGCACATCATCCGCGCTGGGCGATTGCTTATAAATTTGCTGCCAAGCAAGCTCAATCTAAATTGCTGAACATTGAATATCAAGTAGGCAGAACGGGTGCTGTTACGCCAGTGGCAAAAATAGAACCTGTGGCTTTAGCAGGAGTTACCATTGCTTCTATTTCGCTGCACAATGAAGATTTTATAAAAGAGAAAGACATAAAGTTAGGAGACACGGTACTGGTAGAAAGAGCTGGGGAAGTGATTCCATACATTCTGGGAGTTGTAGCAGACTTGCGCGATGGAACTGAGCGCACAATTGAGTTTCCAAAGCTTTGTCCTTCTTGTCAAAGTGAATTGGTGCGCCCCGAAGAGGAAGCTGTTTGGCGATGTGACAATGCAGAATGTCCTGCACAAGCGGAAGAGCGCATTATTCATTTTGTAAGTAAAGATGCCATGGATATAGATGGCTTGGGACGAAGTATTGTGATTGATTTTATAGCTCGGGGTTTTTTAAAAAATATAGAAGACGTATATCAATTGCCCTATAATGAAATAAAAACCCTAGAAGGATGGGGCGCTAAATCAGTAACTAATTTACAAGAAGGTATAGAAGCCTCCAAGAATAGAGCCTTGTGGAGATTGCTGACAGCCTTAGGAATAAGGCATGTGGGGGTGACTACTGCTAAAGATTTAGCAACACACGTAACTACTGTTTTTGATTTTGTAAATAAAAGCATAGAAGAGCTTACACAAATAGAAGGGGTAGGTCCTAAGGTGGCTCAAAGTCTGCATGATTTTTTTCAAAATAATGGTAATGTGCATTTATTAAATCAGTTACGCGAAATAGGCGTAAATACTGCCAATAGGGCCGAAGATTCTTTGGCAAAAAACAATAAGTTGGAAGGAAAAACTTTTCTCTTTACGGGCACTCTCACACGATTTACACGCGACCAAGCCAAACAATTAGTAGAAGAAAATGGGGGCAAATTATTAAGCGGAGTTTCTACGAATCTCAATTATTTAGTAGCAGGTGCTGAGGCAGGAAGCAAACTAAGCAAAGCACAAAAAATTGAAAGCATTGCCATAATTAGTGAGGATGATTTTTTACAGTTGATAGCTTAAATCACTTCTATAAGATTGCTTAACCAATTTTTCATCTCTTGATTTTCTTGCGCTCCATTTATTTTCATAAGCGCATTTTCAGCATTGGTTAAACCAGATTTTCGAATTGTAAAATCGGTATTCCAAACGGTTGACTGTAGCCAGTTTCGCGCATCTAGCTCAGACATTTTAAATCGACTAACTAACTCTAGAACTGAATTTTTATTTTGCTTAAATTGATAGCTTCTTGCATTTATTATTGTCATTGCCTTTTGAATTACAGCAGTTTTTTCTTGCAGCGCTTTTTCGGTAGCTACAATTAAAAAGCTTGACCAAGGAGCAGAAAACTCCCCAATCATGCGTACATCACCCGCTGTCACAAAAGGTTTGGTAGTATATTTTTCCCAGTAAAAAATTTGCGTTTCATTATTTTTCAAAGAAGCTATGGCAGCATCTAAACTACGGACCTCTATCAGTTCAGAGGCTTTAATTCTTTCGCCTCTTTGCTCTGCGTGAATCATAGCCATTAAATGAGATCCTGAGCCTAAACGACTAATTGCATATTTTTTAGGGTTGCGGTCATAAATAGAATTTACATCTGAATCGGCTCCTGTAAAAATTCCCCAAATGAGTGGAGAGGTAATGTACTCCTTAACTACTCTAGCTTGTAGGCCTTTCTCTAAAGCAGCTATAAATCCTTCAGTAAGCAAAATAGCTATATCCAATTCGCCCTCTTGCAGTGCCTTGGTCATGGCACCCGTACCTCCAGGAAAATACTGCCAATCTAGATTGATATTTTCCTTCAAAAACAAATTCTCGTCAATTGCTAACTGCCAAGGCAAATTAAAATGCTCTGGCACTCCTCCTATTTTTAATGTTCTATTTTCCATATTACTAAAATTACGATTTAAAGAAATCTAATGTTGCTTTAACCACTTGTTTGTAATCATTGGGTAACTCTTCTTCCGTCCAAGGATGTTTAGCACCAAAAACATGGTTTGCATTTTCTATAACCAACAATTCGGCATTTGGTTGCCACTCTTTCATTTCTAAAGAAGATGAAAGCGGAACCGCTTCATCATTTGTTCCATGAATCAATAACAAAGGAATGCTCAAATGCTTTACAGCACTAGGAATATGAAGGCGGTCGATATTAGCAAAGTAGTTCTCGTACATTTGTACATAAATAGGTAGCCGCTGTTTGGTGCGCGAATTTTCTACATAAATAACGCCCTGTTCTTGTAAACTTTTCATCTCATCCTGCTTCCAAAATTTTCCAAATTCATTGACACTAGCCCAAGTTACTAATTTGCTTATACGATTATCTTCTGCTGCTTTTAAAATAGTAATTCCTCCTCCTCTACTGTGCCCAATCAGATAAACCTTATCTCTATCTATTTCGCTTTTATCTACAGGAAATTTTTCTGAAAAAAGCCAATCAATTACCACTCCTAAATCATCCAACTCTTTCGAAAAATTGTTTTGTCCAAAAGCCTCTTCATCTACAAAATCGAGTGGGTGTTCTGTAGTTGTTCCATTGTGCGAAAAATTAAATTTCACAAACACAAAATCGTTCCGCACAAATTCAGTAGCTACTAAATCAAACACTCCCCAATCTTTAAATCCCTTAAATCCGTGCGAAAGAATTACAATTGGTTTCCGCTCATCAGATGCTTTATAAAATACATCTGCTAAAAAAAATCTTCCATGCTTGGAAGCCAACTGAATATTTCTACTTTCTATCATATTGTGAAAATACAATTTCGCAGGAAGTGCCTGCTGTAAATAGTAGAAATATTAATTCTGCAAACTATTATACTGGATTAAGAAACTAGGGCATTTTCTGTTACATTCGCAAACGCATGTTGCTCTCTTTAGAAGAAATCAAAAAACCCATCAGCCAAGAGTTAGATGAATTTGAAGTTCGCTTTCGTGAAGCGATGAAGAGTAATGCCCCACTCCTAGACCGTATTACACACTACATTGTAACCCGCAAGGGAAAACAAATGCGCCCTATGTTTGTATTTCTTTCTGCAAAATTATGCGGAGAAATTAATGAAGCTACCTATGTGGCGGCTTCATTGGTAGAGATACTTCATACTGCTACTTTAGTGCATGATGATGTGGTAGATGAATCATACAAACGCAGAGGTTTCTTCTCTATAAATGCGCTTTGGAAAAATAAAATTGCGGTATTGGTGGGCGATTATTTATTAGCAAAAGGCTTGCTGCTTTCTGTAGAAAATAATCAATTTCAATTACTCAAAATTCTTTCAAATACTATTCGCGAAATGAGTGAAGGCGAATTGTTGCAATTAGAAAAAGCTAGAAAATTAGATATTAAAGAAGACATCTATTTTGATATCATCAAAAAGAAAACAGCATCGCTCATTGCCTCTGCTTGTGCCAGTGGTGCATCCTCTACAGGAGCTTCGGAAGAAGTGGTGGAAAAAATAAAATTGCTCGGAGAAAAAATAGGAATTGCTTTTCAAATTAAAGACGACCTTTTTGATTACGAAGATGCGGAGATAGGTAAGCCTCGTGGTATAGATATCAAAGAACGCAAAATGACACTACCACTTATTTTCGCCTTAGGAAAAATGAATACATCTGATAGACGAAAGGTGATTAACATTGTAAAAAATGAAAACACAAATACTGATAAAGTACAGTGGGTAATTAAAATGGTAAGAGAAAACAATGGTATGGAATACGCCATACAAAAAATGAATGATTACAAAAAGGAGGCGGAAAATATCTTGTTTGAATTTCCTAATAGTGCTGCCCGAAACTCCATTTTTGAGTTGATACAATTTACGATTAATCGTAAAATTTAATTTCTATTTTACTAGATGAATCAAAGTAACATCGTTGCAGCTATGCGATGGATACAAATTGTTTTTACTCTGATAATCCACTAAAGCACTATCTGTAATTGAGTTAAAAATTCCATCTATGGGAATCATGTATTCGTTCGCATTTAAAAGTTTCTGCATTTCCCATACTTGATCTACTGGAGAAGTACGATTCACATTTTTTCCTTTTAGAAACTCGTAAGCAGCTTGCTTATCTTTTTCAATCTGGTAAGCACCTATGGTAAGCCCTTTGTTTAATATTTCAGCAATGTCATCATTCGAAAGTCCCTGTGCCTTTAGTTCTTTCGATTCTTTAAGATGTGTTTCTAAGGTTTCATTTATCTTATCTAAAGCATGGTAGGCATTTAATTTAGACTCAGCTTCCCCAAAAGCTTCCTTGTCTTTTAAAACATCTATTCCGTTTTTTAGCCACAATATTTTTGCTAAATCAGTCAATTGTTTGCAGTTCTGCATATACAATTTTACTTGGTTTTGATCGTAGAAACTTGCATCAATAGCTTCACTTGGAAGCTTATCAAACCTTGCTATGTTTTCGTATTTCTTATGTTGCAAATATTTGTTCGCTGCATACCAAACAACAACTATTGAAAGAATTAGAAAGAGAACATTTCGAATGTTATTGGACTTCTTTTTTACAGTATTCACTTGCATAGTATGAGTATGAAATATTGATAAATATAGCCATAAATCTTAAAAGGAATATTATTCGGGAATAGTAAAATAAACAGCAGTTCCCATACCCAAAGAAGACTCCACCCAAATAGCTCCGCCATGCCTTTCTACTATCTTCTTACAAAGAGATAAGCCTATACCAGACCCCTGATACTTATCGTAAGAATTTAGGCGAGCAAAAATCTGAAATATCTGGTCTTTGTATTTCATCTCCATTCCTATTCCATTATCTTCTACTTTAAACTTCCAAAAGGGGCCCTCTTTACATGCCGAAACCTTAATAATTGGACTGATTACATCCTTTCTGAATTTTATAGAATTGCTAATCAGATTTTGAAATAATTGGCGAATTTGCAATTCATCTCCATAAATTTCTGGCAAATCAAAATAGAGCAACTCTACTTTATTCTCATCCAAAGATGCCTTTAAATCAGAAAACATTTTTTTTATTACATCTTGCGTATTTACATTAGTAAAAGCCTTTCCCGCTGACGAAATTCTGGAAAAATCTAGTAACCCTCCTATCAATACATTCATACGGTGTGCACCCTCTATTATGTTGTGAATGTATTCCTTCGATTCCTCAGAAAGCAGCTCTCTGTTCTTCTTTTCTAAAAGTTGTGCGAAGCCTATCATACTTCTGATGGGCTCCTTTAAATCGTGCGATGCTATGTAAGCAAACTTCTCTAACTCAGAATTAGACGTAATATATTTTTCTAATTGTTTGTTTTTGTCCGATAATTCTTGATTAGCTTTACTCAAAGCAAACTCAGCATGCTTCAAATCTGTGATATCATTATGTGCTATCAACAATAGCTTTGCCTTGCCCGATTTATCGCGTTCAAAAATTGTGTATCGAGAATGGATATATTTATCGTCTCCTTTACCTTGCAAATAAGGATAGATAGAAGATACTGTCTCTCCATCATTTAATTCCAAGACTGATTGAAGCGTCTTTTTCATATCCTCCCGAAATGCAGGATTGATAAGTTCGATGGAAAGTACAGGCAGTGTTCCTGGGCTGTAGTTAAGCCAAACTTCTGGATCAGAACTTCTATATATTGAGTGCCCCTTTTCTACATCAAAAATAGAAATCAAAACAGGAGATGTTTTGTTTACCTTTTCATTAAAAAATTTGTAGGTTAACAACTCGTCCTCTAGTCTACTTCGAACGAGTGAAGTTTCATCAAAATTGTAAATAAAAACAAGACGGCATTTCTCACCTTGAAAATTGATGGTTGTACTTTTTGATTGAATTACCTTTTCGTTTCCTTCTGTATCAATAACTCTAAATTCGGGGATTACATCTTTCTTTCCTGTGCTATTTCCAAGCGCTATAGCACTAGCTATTTTTCCTTGGTCATCAATATGAATAAACTCTGCTAAATGCTTGCCCTCTAGCGGTTCCTGTGATGGGAGTTTGAGGAATTCACGAATCAAATTATTGGCATATTTCACAAATCCATTTTTGTGAATAATAACTGGATAAGGAGAAATATCAACTACTCCTCTTAAGTCCTCATCCATTTCATCACTATATTGAGTAAGTGTTGGTTCCATACCTTTAATAAAAGTACACAACTTTTATCAATTTGATCTTGCCAAAATTTCCATAAAAACAACTCTGTCATTTGAGAGTTTAGGGATCTTAAACTGGCTTCCTAACTTGTTCTTTTGTGTTAACCAACTATAAAAAGTATTTGCTTTTAAGCAATGAACACACAAAGGCTCTAAAACTAAATTTTGATTTCTCTTTGCTTCGTAATCTGAATTTATCGCTTGCAGATTTTTGTCCAAGAGCGCTTCAAAATCTGAAAAATTTGCTGGCTCTGCCTGAAACTCTATTGCCCACTCGTGTCTACCCTTTGTATTCCCTTCCATAAATTGTGGAGCTACTGTATAATCTCGAATAGTCACATTCAATGCTTCACAAGTTTTTGCCAATGCACTATCCGTATTGTCTACCGTAACTTCTTCCCCGAAAACATTTATGAATTGCTTAGTACGACCCGTGATTTTTATTCTGTACGGATGCAAAGATGTAAACTCAATTGTATCGCCAATTTGATAGCGCCACAAGCCTGAGTTAGTGCTTATAACCAATGCATAATTTTGATTCAGTTGAACATTTTCTAGAGAAACTATTTTTGTTTCTGAAATAGTATGCCCATCAAATGGAATGAATTCATAGAACACTCCATTATCTAAATGCAAGAGCATTTCACAACTTTCTTCCGAGTCTTGAAAAGCAAAAAAACCTTCAGATGCATTGTATATGTTTCTATAATGAATCTCTTTCCCTATAAGGGTTTCGAATTGCTTTTTGTAAGGCAAAAAACCAACTCCACCATGGCAGAATAGCTCCACATTTGGCCAAACCTCTTTAATGAATTTTACATTCCTTCTCTTTACAACTTCCTGCAATAAAAGCATTGTCCAAGAGGGAACCCCAGAAATATTGGTCACATTTTGCTGCATCGTTTGGGTAGCTATGGCAGCTAACTTTTCATCCCAATTTTTAAGCAATGCTATGCCTAACCCTGGCGAACGGAAGTATTGAATCCAAGTATCTAAATTCTTCATTAAAATAGCAGAAACGTCTCCTACAAAAATTTCAGAATTAATTTCATTAGGATGGTACGAACCTCCCATTACTACCCCTTTTCCTGTAAAAAATTTACTTTCTGGTACATCCCTCAAATAGGTACTTAAAAAATCTTTCCCAGTTTTTATATGCGATAAATGCAAACCTTCTTTACTCACAGGAATGTACTTGCTTTTATCATTGGTAGTACCGCTCGATTTTGCAAACCACTGTATAATTCCTCTCCACAAAACATTTTTTTCACCAGCCTGCATTCTTTCAAAATAAGGCTTTAGAGAATCGTAATCTTGAAGGGGAATGGTGGCTGAGAATTGTTCGTAATTTTTAATTTTGGAATACTGAAACCCTTTTCCCCATTCAGTTTCAGAAGCATTATCCAGTAATTCTTCTAACACTTTTTTTTGAGACTCATGAGGATGCTGAACAAAATAATTGATAGCAGCAATTCGTGTTTGGAAGTAGGCTTTTCCTATGGAGTTAATGAGGTGCATGGAGGCAATTTTTCAATTCAGCACCTTTCTTTTTAAGACAAAGTTTTGTCCTAAATAAACCCTGCGTACTTGCTCATCTTCTGCTAACTCTTCTGCTGTACCTGCTTTCAATATCTTCCCTTCAAACAATAAATATGCACGATCCGTAATAGACAATGTTTCCTGCACATTGTGATCAGTAATGAGTACCCCAATATTTTTTTGCTTCAATTTCTCTACAATGCGTTGAATATCCTCCACAGCAATAGGGTCAATGCCTGCAAAAGGTTCATCAAGTAAAATAAACTTTGGGTCGGTAGCCAAAGCACGCGCTATTTCTGTTCTTCTTCGCTCTCCTCCACTCAGTACATTCCCCATACTTTTTCGCACGCGGTTTAGACCAAACTCTGATAGCAAAGATTCCAATCTGTCTTTCTGTTCCTTTTTAGAAAGTGTGGTTAATTCCAACACTGCTTCTATGTTGTCTTCCACACTCAAATGCCTGAAAACAGAAGCTTCTTGGGGTAAATAACCCACTCCAGCTTGTGCCCTTTTGTACATGGGCAAATCGGTAATTTCTTGTTCTCCTAAAAAAACTTTGCCACTCTCTGGTTTTATTAAACCCACCATCATGTAAAAAGAAGTAGTTTTTCCCGCTCCGTTTGGACCGAGTAACCCCACAATTTCTCCTTGGTCTACTTGCACAGAAACTTCGTTTACTACTGTTCTGCCTTTATATCTCTTTATTAATGTATCGGAACGTAAAATCATGTTTATTCAATGTAAAATGTAAAACGAAAAGTTACATCCCTTTTCAATTTTTAAAAATCATAACCAAAACTCAAATAATAAATCGGTTTAGTACTCCATTCCCCTGTATCTAAACCCCAAGCAGTATCGAACTTTATAAAATATCCCAGAAGAGATGTGCGCAGCCCAAATCCCATTCCCATTACTACAGGAGTTTTGTATTTTTTGATACGCACATTCGAAACGGTATTCGAATAGGTTTCTATAAACAAAGGATTGTTGTTAGAGAAGGGATTCAAACCCTCCCATGCCGTTCCAGCATCTGCAAATCCTACTATCTGAAAATTTCTAATAAACTCTGAACGTGGTGGACGATTCGCTAAAACCGTAAACAATGGAATGCGCAACTCTGCGTTTAAAACTGCATAGCTAGTACCATTTCTAGAGTTTTGTACAAATCCACGCATAGGAGTTATGAGCGTTTGAAAAACATAATTTTGCTCTGTGCTAATAGGTGCTTTAGAAACTGAATTTCCTGCAGAACGAATCGTCAATAAGCTATTATCTAACCCGCCTAAATAGTGAATCATCTTTGCATTGCCTAGAGAAGTTCCCATGGTGAGACGAGTAGCAAACGTAATTTGTTTGTACACTTTTAAATAATTCCTTGCATCAAATCCTAACTCTACAAAAAAATATTTATTGAATTGAGGCAGGTTGAAAGTAGCGTCCCCAGAGCGATACAGCTTAGTAGGAATTTCTTTGTGTATTTCTGCAAATCCTTTTACGCGAAATCCTTGTTTGATGTTTGCCATTACATCTATGGTATTATCAAACACATATTCTGCTTTCAGGAAAACCCAATTAGTGGCGTAGTTGGGCTGGCGTAAAGAAAAAGTATCGGTAGATTTTATTACGTATTTATCGTTTCGATAAGCACCCGAAAGTCCAATGCTATGAAATACATCAAATGGATATTTGAAAGCTAATTCCAAATAATTTGTCTTGACACTATAACTTACTGAACGCTCTGTATTTAAAATAGGAGAATTAATTAAAGGTAAATAGTCATTAGCAGTGTTACTGACTGATTGATGATAAAAAGTCACTTTTTTATCCCAACGCTTTTTCAAATTTTCATAGACTAAAAAATAGCCTAAGTCTTTAAAACTAAAGCCAGATGCGCCCACCAGCGGTATAGTAATACCTCCGTACAATTTATAATTTTCCAATAAATCGGTAATGCCGACTTTAAAAAGTGCATTAAGGGGTTGAGTAGCAAACGTAGGATTGGCAGGATTAAAAGGCTGGTATCTAGTTATCAGCAAATCATTATTTAACTGCCCAATGGCTTTATCTACCATAAAACGTACAAAGTAAGGACGCACTTTGGAAAACTTAAAAACATAACCGTTTTGAAACTCTATAGTTTTGTTTTTTGCTGCCACGCTATCCCAATCAAACAGTTTTACACCATAATCAAACTCTGACTGAAAGTCTTGCCCTGCGTAGTTTTTGGGCTTACTTTCTTCAGCTATCAATTCCTTCTTAGCCACTTTTTCAGAATCTATTTTATTGGCTTCCGTAGCAGTTTTTTTGATGTATTCTGTGGTAGTATATTGCTGCGGAGAAGGAGTTATAGAAGTATCTAAAGGGTAAGAGTAAAACTCACTTTTCCCTTTCTTTAAAAAATTTAAAAGTTGTACGTTCTTGGCTATGGCAAAACTTTGTTCCCACACACCCGAAGAAAAATTAGAGAGTTGTGCATTCTTTCCTTGGGTTCGATAAACTTTTTCGTCTGTTACTGATTTCACCGTCACAGTTCCTGCTTCAAACACCGAATCAAACACCACACTTTCAGGAAGGGTAATAGAATCTTCCTCTTCTGTTTCCTTATTTAAAAAGCGATAGGTTTTTTGATTGTGATCAAAAACAGTTTCTAATTTCCCTATAAAATGATTGCGAATTCCATTAGCCTCACTCAGGTAAGAATAGTAGCCTGCAGAAAAGGCTTGCGGGTTGCTTTCGTTGGCACCAGGCGTTTTGGTGATGCGGTACAATACATTATCACCATAGTCTAGGTTGTAAAAGAAAAGGTCGGTGTGTTTATCAAAAACTTGGGATTCATATTTCGCTTTGCGCAGTGTATCGTCTTCTCTATTACTCGCAAATAAAATTCCATTTTCTCCATTTACTTCTACATAAGCGAGCTGCAAATCATCGTAATAATCATCGGTGATTTGGCGAACTGTTTGTGAAGGAATGGTGTACAAAAAAACATCGGTTTGTCCTTTTTGCATGGCAGATAAAACTGCCTTTTTGGAATCGCCAGCATAACTAAAAGAGAAAACTTTTTGAAATTTTTCTATACGAGAAGTTTCCTTTTTCTTTTTCTCCATGTCGTACTGAGTTAAACGAATTACAGCTCTTTTATCGTAAATAAAAGAAAGCTTGTCGCTTTTGGGAGTCCACGCTATCAAAGGAATTGACTGGTCTGTCCATTGTGTTTTAGTACGCCATCCACCTCGGTAAATTACTTTGATTTTATTAGTTTCCAAATCTTTCAAGTGAATTTTGTAGCGACCTATATTGTTAGAAGCGTATGCTACAAATTTTCCATTTGGGCTTATGTGTGCTTGGTAATAGTCAGTTTCTTTCTTCTCTTTTTTCTTTACTAAATTTCCTTCATCGGGTGGTAATGTTACTTTTATCTGGCTATTAAAACGGTTCACATAATATTTGTACCAGTTCTGTAAAGTCTCATTGGTATTAGTTCCCAACGCAAACAAAAAACCATTGTCTACAGAGCGATTAATGCGTGTTAAGTACAACAAATTTGCCACTGCATTTTTTCCATACACCTCTTCTACATAATGCCAGATAGAATGTCCCACAAAAATAGATTCCTCATTCGGCAGTTTCGTGAGCTCCCTAAATCTCCCGCTCATAATACCATCACGCAAACGGTCTTCCATATCGGCATTCCAATTTTCGCCCATGTAGGATACCAATCCTTTTCGATACCAATCGGGCAAATTCAAGAGCAGTGCATTGGCTATTACTTCTCCCACACCTTTGCCCGAAAGCTGCTTATCCAGATAGATTCGTGTAATTCCCTCTCTAATTTGTTTGTCTAAATTGGCATGATTGCCATTAAAATATACGAACATTTTGCTATCGGGCAATTTGGCCGTGCCGCCTTGGTTTTGATCGGGATTGTAAATACCAATATTGGTTTGATTCAAATCATTAATGGTATTGTACACAATGATGTCTACTTTCTTGCGGTACTTAAAATCCAATACTTTTGAAATTTCATCTGCAAAATCTTCGGCATGTTTCACGGTGTATTTTCCTATTTCTTGTCCACCCATGTAATAGTAGGTTACGAAATGGTCTGACTCATAATAAGAGAAGTTAAAGTCCTTGTACTGCACGCGATTCTGACCAAATTTTGTTTCAGCAGATTGTGCATTTAGAAGTGAGAAGTGAGAAGTGAGAAGTGAGAAAAATAACAAAGAAAGTATACGCAAATTCACAATGCTAATTGGCTTGCGCGAAGCATTCAATCGTGTATCTTTAAAACGATTTATTGTAAATAAAAAAATAGAATCAAAACCCTTCATTACTTGATTGAATACACTCATGAACAATTAACCAATATCCATTAATTTTGTTTCTTCGTCTAAAATATACAAAAATTACATTGCCCGTAAGAATTCAGTTCATCTTTCATAAAATACAACAATTGTGAGTACCGTTAAAAAATTCACCTTCAATCCATTTTTAGAAAATACTTACATCATTTACGATGAAACCAAAGAGTGCATTATCATAGACCCGGGTTGCTGCACTGCAAAGGAAAAAAACGAATTGGCTTCTTTTGTTTTGGCTCATGGATTGAGACCTATGCGACTTGTAAATACGCACTGCCACGTAGACCATATACCTGGCAATGGTTTTGTGGCAGACACCTTCAGCATAGGTTTAGAAATTCATGAAAACGAAATTTCCATTTTAGAGCGTGCTCCAGATTATGGGCCTATGTTTCAGATTGAAGTAGGCGTTCAACCGCCTGTAAAATCTTTTTTGAAAGAGGGCGATTTTATCACTTTTGGGAATACTTCGCTTGGCATTCTTTTTACTCCAGGTCATTCACCTGGAAGTGTATCTTTTTATTGTGAAAAAGAAAACTACATCATAGCAGGCGATGTGCTGTTTTACCTAAGTGTGGGCAGATACGATATACCAGGTGCTGATGGTCCTACTCTCTTTAAAAGTATTGCCGAAAAATTAATGACACTTCCAGATAATGTAAAAGTCTATTGCGGTCATGGACAAGAAACCAGCATTGGTTTTGAAAGAAAAAACAATCCTTTTTTGAGAAGCGCAAGCGGGTTTTGAAATCTATTTCAACATTAGAATTTTAGCATTCACTTGGTCTATAAAATTGTGATACTTGGCAGGTACATTACCTTTGGCTTGGTCTAGCAACCAAAATCTTTTCTTTCCATTTTGAGATGCCTCTATATAAATTCCACCCCAGTCTCCAGCATCTGGCATTCCAATTACAGTATCCGTTTCACTCCATAAATCAGCTGGGAAAGACAAAACCAAATCCTTGGTATCACTATATTTCTGAGCAGAAAGTGAAACATAGGATGCATTGTAAAAATTAGTGCTTTCAGGATAATTATCTAAGGTGTCTTCTTGTAATAGATTCGGTTCTAGCTTGAAAATTTCAATACAATTTTCACCCAAACACTCACCATAAAAATGACCAAAAACCAAGTAATCCAAAGAGGTCTTTTTATTACATTCCTTCTTACAAGAAGAAATGGAAAGCAATAATGTAGCCAATAATAAAAGGAGTGTATTTTGTTTCATAGCTTCTGCCTGTTTAAGTTCTAGCTAAGATAAGCATTAGAAATTAGTTCCTATCCTTTCACAAAAATCCATTTCACTAACTCCTTAAAAGTTACCTTCTTTCCATACATTAAAATGCCTGTTCGGTAAATTTTAGCAGCTACAAAAGCGCACAAAATAAAACCTCCTATCAAGAGAAGGATAGATAAAAGTACTTGCCACCATGGTGGTCCGTAAGCCATGAGTGCTGGCATTACTATAGGGGAACTAAAGGGAATAATAGATGCCCAAAAAGCAAGCTTGCCATCTGGTTCTGCGAGTGCATTCATCATTAGTAATGAGCTCACAATTATTGGCAACATAATAGGAAAACTAAGCGATTGTGAATCGGTTTCATCTCCACCTGCTGCACCTACTGCTGCAAACAGTGAACCGTACAATAAAAAACCTCCTAAAAAATAAACTACAAACGCTATTGATATTGGAAGAAAATGAATATCGCTTAAACTATTGATAGCTTTTTGAATATCATCAGGATCAATATTGGACCCATTCATAGCCGGTTGAGCCATAGTATTAGAACCATGCATGCTTAATCCCAAAATGGGAAGCAACACCAAGTTAGTTCCTGTAATTAAAACTATCCAAAGCAAGAATTGAGTGAGCCCTACTGCCCCTATTCCTATAATTTTACCCATCATTAACTGCACGGGTTTTACACTAGAAGCCAGCACTTCCATTATACGATTGTTCTTTTCTTCCGTCACTCCCTTCATAATCATAGTTCCGTAAATAATGAGCGATATATAAACTGCAAAGCCAGTAAAATAACCTATTCCAGCAGCAGCTTGTATAAATCCGCTTTTCTCTTTTCCATGAGCAGCTAGTTCATAATTGATGCTAATATCTTTATTCATTTCTTCTATTACGGCATTGTCTATATGATGTAGTTCTGCTTGTCTTTTTTGTATGAAAGTGGAAATTGTTTTATCAATAAATTCGCGAGTTGCAAAGCCTGGGCGCTTATCTGATAAGTATTGAATCTGAATTTTATTAGGATTTTCTATTTCAAAATCCTTGGGGATATAAATAATTGCATTGTACTCTGAGGGTTTGCCAGTACTCAAGGGCTCAGCAATAGCTTTGTAATCTGCTTTTGGATATTTAAAATACATACTACCATCCTCGGCATCTGCAAAAACCAACTCCTTAAAGAATCCGCTATCATCAATCACGGCAATGGTTTTGACGCTGCTCTGATACTGACCTATAAAAAAAGTAGCAGCCATAAATAGCAAAAATGCCAAGGGTGCTAAGAGCGTAGTTATGATAAACGATTTTTTTCGCACTCTGCTCAAATATTCGCGCTGTATGATTATCCAAATTTTACGCATGGCTATTTTCATTTACTTGGCGAATAAAAATTTCATTGAGCGAAGGCAAAATTTCTTGATACAATTTCACCGAAAGTTGCTGGTCTAAAAAGTAGCGCAATAAATCATTCGATGAATTACTTGCTTTCACTATTACTTCATTAGGTAAAGAAGAAATTGTTTCAAATCTTTGGCTAAAATCAGGAGTCAATTCTCCTTCAAAAAGAACTCTAAATTTATTTTCCTTAAACTGTTGCTTGAGCGCACCCACAGCGCCTTCCAATATTTTTCTTCCTCTATTGATTAAAACTATTTCATCACAAATTTCTTCTACTTGTTCCATTCGGTGCGTAGAAAAAATAATAGTCTTCCCCGCTTTTTTCAATTCGTAAATTTCATCTTCTATGAGCTTAGCATTAATGGGGTCTAATCCACTAAAAGGTTCATCTAAAATCAACAAATCGGGGTCGTGCAAAACAGTAGCTATAAATTGCACTTTCTGTGCCATTCCTTTAGAAAGCTCTTCTATTTTTTTATCACGCCAGTCTGCTATTTGAAATTTATCTATCCAATAATTTACTTGTTTCTTTGCTCCAGCAGAAGAAAGATTTTTTAAGCGAGCTAAGTAAATTAAATGCTCGTATACTTTCATAGTTTTGTATAAACCTCTTTCCTCTGGCATATACCCAATATGATTGGTATCACTTTCTTTCAGCGTATTTCCATTAAATAAAATAGAACCGCTATCTGGGAAAGTAATGCGGGTAATCATGCGAATAAGCGTGGTCTTTCCAGCCCCATTCGGACCCAGCATTCCAAATATTTTTCCTTTAGGAATTTCAAAACTCACATCATCAGACGCACAGTAATCGCCATATTTTTTTTGAATGTGAGAAAGAGAAAGTTGGTGCATTTCGGTTGTCAGTTGTTTGTTGTTTGTTACCAGTTACGAATAGAAATTTTAATTTTCAAACAATTGGCAACTGAAAAACAGGCAACTGAATTTAAAAAATATCTTTCATTCTATCAAAAAAGCCCTTCTCTCCTTTTATGTTTGCTTTAGGCTTAAAGTTAGGGGCATCGCGCATCTTCTCAAGCATTTTTCTTTCTTCATCAGAAACTACTGAAGGCGAATACACATTCACAATCACTAGCTGATCTCCTTTGCCATAGCTATTTACAGAAGGAATTCCTTTGCCCGCTAATCGTAGAATTTTACCTGCTTGTGTACCCGCAGGAATTTTCAATTTTACTTTTCCATCTACCGTAGGCACTTCTACGCTTGTTCCCAAAACAGCATCTGCAAAATTCAGATACAAATTGTAAATCACATTTTGCCCCTCAATTTCTAAGTCTGGATGGTCTTCCACTTCTATAGCTATAATTAAATCACCTGCTGAACCGCCCTGCTCACCTGCATTTCCTTTGCCACTCATAGAAAGTTGCATACCATCCTGCACTCCTGCAGGTATTTCTATCTGTAAAGTTTCTTCACCATACTCAGTTCCTAAACCGCTACAGGTTACACATTTTTTAGTAATGGTTTGACCAGACCCGTTGCACTGCGGACAAGTAGCAGTAGTCTGCATTTGTCCTAAAATAGTATTGGTTACTTTACGTACCTGACCATTGCCACCACACATAGTACACTTGCTTACAGAGCTACTATCTTTAGCCCCAGAGCCATGACAGGTATGACAGCTAACATGCTTTTTTACTTTTAAATTTTTGTGCGCACCATTAGCTACTTCATTTAAATCTAATTTTACTTTAATGCGCAAATTACTTCCTTGCTTTCCTCGCTGGCGTTGACCTCCACCTCGTTGCCCTCCCCCGAAAAAAGTATCAAAAGGATCAAATCCTCCGCCTCCTCTTCCTCCGCCTCCGCCAAAAATATCGCCAAAATTTCGGAAAATATCTTCTACATTTTGACCTCCATAACCACCACCTCCGCCCATATCAGAAGCAGCATGACCGTATTGGTCATATTTTGCTTTTTTCTGAGCATCACTTAGTACTTCATAAGCCTCGGCAGCTTCTTTAAATTTCTCCTCAGCCTTTTTATCGCCCTCATTTCTATCGGGGTGAAATTGTAACGCCACTTTTCGATATGCTTTCTTAATTTCTTCAGCAGAAGCGCTTTTACTTACACCTAATATTTCGTAATAATCTCTCTTTGCCATTTTCTGTTAGCGGGTTATTTTGTTGCGGGTGCAGGGTAATTGTTTTTTTAATACTCAGTACTAACTATTTGATACTTCATTTTATTTTCCCACCACTACTTTCGCAAAGCGTATCAATTTTTCATTTAAATAATATCCTTTCTCTATTTCATCCACCACTTTTCCTGCCAAATCTGCTGTAGGTGCAGGAATTTCGGTAATAGCCTCATGTAATTCTACATTAAACTCTTTCCCCTTAGACTCTATTGCCTTCAAGCCTTTGCCTCCTAAATTGTGAAATAATTTGTTGTAAATCAATTTCATTCCATCTCTTACTGCCTGCACATCAGTAGCGTTTTCAGTAGCTTTCAGGGCTCTCTCAAAATCATCTAAAACTGGAAGAAGTTCTACAATCACATCTTTGCCCGCAGTTTGAATTAATTCAATTCGCTCTTTAGCATTGCGCTTTTTAAAATTATCAAAGTCTGCAAATAGGCGCAAATACTTGTCCTTATCAGCTTCTACCTGCTTCTGAAGGTTCGATATTTCTTGGTCTTTAGGGTCTAAAGTGGAGTTTTCTATTTCCTCCAAAATACTTTTGGTTTCATCTTGAGATAAAATTTCTTGTTCTGCTGGGTTCCCAGCATCCAAATCTTTATTTTCTTCCATAGCTATTTTTTTTGCAAGTCGAAAGTATCAAAATCTTTGCCAATGGGGCAAACGGGACATTTTGGCAGACTATCCTTTGTTATCGCTCCTTTGGAGTTAACTGCTTATACTCCCTTTCACTTCAAATATTAAAGACAAATTTAACACATTCAATTATTCTATTTAATTTACATCCGATAGTTGTTGATTTAATAAGGTCTCAGAATGATTTACTTCTTAAAAGAAATTTGGGAGAAAACCTCACATGTTGGGATTTCAGATAATGCTGAACATCCTGAGCAAAAGCAGATAGTCGCTTCCAACCAATTGATGGCCATATTAATTGTTTCCTTCAGTTTTTACTTTTTTGTATATATGATTTTAGGTGTTTATGTTGCAGCAGCTAGTATGTTATTATTTGTTTTTACCTACTTTGTTTGCTTTTACATTACTTACCGAAAGTTTTATTTGACCAGCAGGGTACTGGGTTTTTTCATGCAACTCACCTTTATTTTTTTAACCTCTATTACAGCAGGATCAAATGCACGTATAATAGATTTTTTAATAATCGCTGCTTTAGTACCAGCCATACTTTTTGATAAAAAGCAGCTGAACTATATAATTTTGTTCACCATTCAATGTTTTGCATTATATCTTTTTTACACCATTTACTCTGATTCGCTTCCTTCACCTCTATTCACGCTTCACCAACAAACCTTACTTTTTTATGCAACTATTCCTTTCAAATTTGCATGTGTTTTGATTGTTACTTTTATGATTTTGAAAAGTAATACAGATCAGGGGAAAAAATTTAAAGAGCAAAATTCAATTTTAGAAGGACAAAAAAACTATTACTATAATTTGCTAGATAAATTACCAATTGATGTGGTGATGCACGATAAAAATTTCAACTTTATTTTTCTTAATAAAAATGCCGTGAAAGATGAAGAATTAAGAAAATGGTTGGTGGGAAAAAACAATCTACAATATGTAATGCACCGAAATCTTAACCTTAAAATAGCAGAAGACAGAAACCATTCGTTACGAGAGGCTTGGGACTCCAAACAAGCGCAAATACTGGAAGAAACCATGATAGATCGTTATGGAAAATCCGTCTCAAGCATTAAAGGTACTATACCCATTTTAGATGAAAAAACACAAGAACCCACTAGTTTAATTTCTTACTCTATTAATATAACTGAGCGTAAACAAGCCGAAGAAAAATTAAAAGAAACAGTGATTGCATTAGAGCAAAAAAATAAAGAATTAAAGCATTTTGCCTTTGCAGTTTCACACGATTTAAAAACACCGCTTCGAAACATTTCTACTTATTTACAACTATTAAAACGAAAAAATAATTTAGACACTGATTCGAATGAAATGATTGATAGTGCTGTAAAATCTGTCAAACATTTACATCAACTTATTAATGATATTTTTCTCTACACTTCTTCCGATCAAATTAATTTAAACCGTGAAGAAATAGACATCAAAAAATTAGTACATGAAATTGAAGAAAGAATAACCGATTTCAAAGATGAAAAAAATGCTAGTATCCTTGTTCCAGATTGGTTACCCAATGTATATATGAACCCTACTCATGCGCTGCATCTATTTTCTAATCTCATTATTAATGGAATCAAATACAACCAATCAGAAAAACCTGTTGTAGAAATCGCTTACAGCATTGTAGATGAGAAGGTGGTTTATGCTGTGAAGGATAACGGCATAGGAATACAGCCCGCCTATCACCAACAAATATTTGATATGTTTAAACGACTCCATTCCCAAGAAGAATATGAGGGTACTGGTGTCGGTCTATCGCTTTGCAAAAAAATTGTAGAACTGTATGGCGGAACTATTGAAATTAGCTCTGATTTCGGCAAAGGCAGTACATTTTCATTTACCTTGCCAATGGTAGAAAGGCAAATAATCTTATAGGAAATTTAAATCCTTTTAATATCTGCACCTATTGCATTCAATCGAGTATCAATTCGTTGGTAGCCTCTATCAATTTGGTCAATGTTATTGATGGTAGATTTTCCTTCTGCTGAAAGTGCGGCTATCAACAACGAAACCCCTGCTCTAATATCAGGCGATGACATAGTAATACCCCGTAGTTTATACTCTCTATTGATTCCTATTACAGAGGCTCTGTGGGGGTCACACAAAATAATTTGAGCTCCCATATCTATGAGCTTATCTACAAAAAACAAGCGTGATTCAAACATTTTTTGATGTATCAAAACAGAACCTTTTGCTTGCGTAGCTACTACCAAAACAATACTAATTAAATCAGGTGTAAAGAGTGGCCAAGGTCCATCTGCTACTGTCAAAATAGAACCGTCAATAAAGCGAGAAATTTCGTACCGCTCTTGTGATGGAATAAAAATATCATCCCCTCTATACTCCATTTGAATGCCCAATTTTTCAAATACAGGTAAGATATTGCCGAGTTGATCAATTCGACAATTTTTGATAGTAATTTCGGATTGGGTCATAGCTGCTAACCCAATGAAAGAACCAATCTCAATCATATCGGGCAACATGCGATGTTCTGTACCTCCTAAACTTTCTACGCCTTCTATCTCCAATAAATTGGAACCTATGCCTGTGATTTTAGCACCCATTCTATTGAGCATAGAACACAACTGCTGTAAATAAGGCTCACAAGCTGCGTTGTAAATAGAAGTTTTTCCTTTAGCCATTACTGCTGTCATCACTATGTTTGCAGTACCTGTTACAGAGGGCTCATCTAATAGAATATAAGCACCTTTTAAATCATTGGCTTGTATAGAATAGAAACTGTCTTCTGAATCATAATTAAATTTTGCTCCTAATTTTTCAAAGCCTAAGAAGTGGGTATCCAACCTTCTTCTTCCTATTTTGTCACCACCCGGTTTAGGCATATAGGCTTTTTGAAAACGCGTAAGTAGTGGACCTATAATCATAATAGAACCTCTCAAAGCCGCACCCTTCTTACGAAAAACATCGCCTTGTAAATATTCTAGATTAACATCATCGGCTTGAAAGGAGTAAGTGTCCTCCTGAATGCGCTCCACTTTTACATTCATATCTTTCAATATCTCAATCAAAAGATTCACATCTCTGATATCTGGAATATTAGAAATAGTTACCTTTTCAGGAGTGAGCAGTACTGCTGCAATAATTTGCAGAGCTTCATTTTTAGCTCCTTGCGGAATAATTTCTCCCTTCAATTTTTTACCACCAATAACTTCAAATGCGTTTGACATTTTTAGATTTTAGATTTTAGACAATAGATATTAGACATGAGTATTCAGACTAATACAAAACTAAAGTCATACATCTTTTTGGAAACAAGAAAAATACACCAAAGAAGCTAATAACAGCTCCCTGTGGAGTGTATAAAAAACTTAAAACCCAGTAGAAAAATTACCCTATGAAAATCTCAATACTTTATTGAGGTGGCTGCTGTGGGGGTTGCTTGTTATTTCTATTTTTATTGAAAGGCTTGCGATTATTATTGTTATTGCGAGGTCCATTGTTATTGTTGTTGTTATTTCTAGGACCGTTGTTATTGTTGTTGCGGTTATTGTTGTTGTTATTTCCGCTCCGCTGGTTTTTATTATTGTTGTTATTGTTATTAGTGCGAGGTTTATTGATATTGCTATTGTTGGCAATAGTTAATGCACTAATGCTATCTTCTTCGTTTAGGGTCAATTCTCCTTTCGAAAGCAAACGCAAATCATTTTTTATATTCTCATCGTTGGTATTATCCTTATTCCAATTTTGATAAACCAACTTCATGTAATTACCAATAGTTTGAGCAAAAAGCGCCTGCTTTTCTGGATTTTCTTCCTTCTTAGCTTTCTCCACCAATGCTTCTACATTTTTACCATAATGCCTAAATTTAATTTTGCTTTGAGGATAAGAAAGTGGCTCTGGTTTTTCTATAATTTGCGTTTTGGTAGTTTTAGGATACGGTGAATCCACATCTAATTTAAACTCCGAAATCATAAACAAATGATCCCATAATTTGTGACGAAAATCTTCCACATTTCTAAGGTGTGGGTTCAATTGCCCCATCAATTCTATAATTTCTTTAGCCATGATATTTCGTTTATCACGGTCTTTAATTTGGATGCATTGATCCACTATTTTTTTTACATGACGACCATACTCCTTGAGTATGATTTGGTCTCGTTGACTATTGTATTCCATGTTGTCTATAACACAGGTTTGGTTGGCGTTTTTCAATTATTAAATATAAGATGTATGAAGAAAATAAAACGAATCGTTCTGAACCTTTTAAAGCGAATGATTGGGGTGGGTTTAATCTCGCCTTACAAAGAAACGATTACTTTGATACAACGAATGTAAGGAATTAATTTCAAATAGAAATTCTAGGGAATATTTTTGAAGAAATATTAAGCCCCCAACTCCATTCTCAAAAACTTAGCGGTATGGCTTTGCTGATTTTTAGCTACTACTTCTGGAGTGCCTTCAGCTATAATGGTTCCACCTTTAGAGCCACCCTCTAGACCAATGTCTATAAGGTAATCGGCCACCTTTATCACATCCATATTGTGTTCTATTACTAGCACCGTATTCCCACGATTTACCAATCTATCTAACACTCCCAACAAAATTCGGATGTCCTCAAAGTGAAGCCCAGTAGTAGGCTCATCTAAAATATAAAAAGTTTTGCCTGTGTCTTTTTTACTGAGCTCTGCAGAGAGTTTTACGCGCTGTGCTTCTCCACCACTAAGGGTTGTAGAGGATTGCCCCAATCGCAAATAACCCAAACCTACATCATTCAGCGTCTTAAGTTTTGGAAAGATAGTAGGGATATTCTCAAAGAAGGAAAGCGATTCTTCTACTGTCATATTCAGCACATCGTTGATAGATTTCCCTTTGTAACGCACTTCCAACGTCTCTCGATTGTAGCGCTTGCCATTACACTTTTCACATAGCACTTCTACATCTGGCAAGAAATTCATTTCTATCAATTTCATCCCACCTCCCTGACATTCTTCGCATCTTCCTCCTTTTACATTAAAAGAAAAACGACCTGCCGCATAGCCTCTGATTTTTGCCTCTGGAAGCAAAGCATATAATTTGCGTATTTCATCAAAAACTTTTATGTACGTGACTGGATTAGAACGGGGCGTTCTACCTATCGGAGTTTGGTCTATTTCTATTACTTTATCTAAATGCTCTAAGCCCTTCACTGCCTTATATTCCAATGGTTTCAAGAGGCTTCTATAAAAATGTTTCGAAAGAATAGGATACAGTGTTTCATTAATCAAAGTAGATTTTCCACTGCCTGAAACTCCTGTCACACCTATAAAAGTCCCCAATGGAAATTTTACCGAAAGGTTCTTCAGGTTATTTCCTTTTGCTCCTACAATTTCTAAGAAATTCCCATTCCCCTTTCTGCGCTCTTTAGGAATTTCTATTCTCAATTTATTTGATAAATATTTTGCTGTAGTAGAATTTTGCTTCAAAAACTCTTTAGGTGTTCCTTGTGCTATTATTCGCCCGCCATGCTCTCCTGCTCCTGGCCCTATATCAATAATATAGTCACTTTCGAGCATAATGTCTTTATCATGTTCTACTACCAAAACGGTATTGGGTGCATCACTCAATTTTCGCAAAGCGGTAATGAGCTGATGATTGTCTCGCTGATGCAAACCAATACTCGGTTCATCTAAAATGTAGGTAATACCCGAGAGCTGTGAACCAATCTGTGTAGCCAATCGAATACGCTGCGCCTCTCCACCACTCAAGCTTTTAGAAGGTCGGTGTAGCGACAAATAGTCTAAGCCTACTTCCAAAATAAAATTGATTCGCGTGCGAATTTCTTTCAACAAATCTTTGGCTATTGTTTTTTGTCTTTCATTGATTCTATCTTCTAAATTTTCAAACCATCGATACAAATCATCTAAATCTAACTGTGCTAATTCGCCTATATTTTTATCGTCTATTTTAAACCAAAGCGATTCTTTCTTTAAACGATATCCGTGGCACTCATGGCAATCTACTTTGTCCATGTAATCCTCTGCCCATGACCGAATACTTTCTGATGTAGTATATCTAAAACAACGCTTCAACATCCCTACCAAACCTCCTTTTTGCAAAGTGTACCAGCGATCGTCAAAATCTGCAATAGTCATATCTTCTTCTGGCTCTGGAACATCTTCATTATCACCATACAAAATAACTTTGAGCGCTTCTGCGGGCAATTTATTAATGGGAGTAGAAAGTGTGAATCCGTATATTTTTGTAAAATGATTCAGCTCTTTAAAAATGAAATTATCGCGCATTTCCCCAATAGGTAAAATGCCTCCTTTATTAATAGAAACCGTCTCATCAGGTATAATAGCTTCTCTTCTCACTTCATATGTTACGCCCAAACCATTACAAGCAGGGCATGCACCAAAAGGAGAGTTAAAAGAAAAAGTATTAGGCGATGGTTCTTCGTACGAAATGCCAGATTCCAAACACATTAAATGCTTTGAAAAATTTATCAACTCACTACTTTCATTATCGAGCAACTGTATCAAACCCTTTCCCTGCTTCATAGCCAGTTGCACTGACTGCCGAAGTCTATCTTTATTTTCTGCCTCCATAGTGAGGCGATCAATAATCAATTCTATGTTGTGAATTTTAAAACGATCCAATTGCATTTTGGGTTTCACCTCTAGCATTTCTCCGTCCACTCTCACTTTCAGGTACCCTTGCTTACGAATTCCTTCAAATAATTCTCTATAGTGGCCTTTGCGACCACGTACTATGGGCGCAAGAATCGTCATCTTTTTATCCTTGTGATGGGTCAAAAGATTTTCGATGATTTGCTCCTCGGTAAACTTCACCATTTTCTTACCCGTCTCATACGAATAAGCTTCTGCCGTACGTGCATAGAGCAATCTCAAAAAGTCGTAAATCTCTGTAACCGTGCCTACTGTAGAGCGCGGATTGCGATTGGTAGATTTCTGTTCGATAGAAATCACGGGGCTCAAGCCTGTAATCTTATCTACATCTGGGCGTTCCAGTCCGCCTATAAACTGACGTGCATAAGCAGAAAAACTTTCCAAATATCTCCGCTGTCCTTCGGCATATATGGTATCAAAAGCAAGGGACGATTTTCCACTACCGCTCAAACCCGTAATAACTACGAGCTGATTCCGCGGAATAGACACATCCATATCCTTTAGATTATGAACACGCGATCCAAATACATCAATGCTATCTGGCTCCAGTGAGTCAGTAGATGAAGTTGTTTTTTTAGAAATAGTAGTATTGTCAGACATTAGAATCCGCGAAACTAAGACAAAAGAATAGAAACACTAAGCCTATTATGAATCTTTATTTTTTGAAAAAAGAAAAAAGTAGCAGATGATATCAAAATAATGATTTCTGGCAATCAAGAATATGTTTAAAAATTTATTTCGCTTTCGCTTAGCAGAGGCTGAAAGGGTTTTCTATTTTCACCGCGTGAGCAATTACTTAGATGAACTAAACGAAGTACAGCGAGAAGCTGTTGTAAATACTGATGGACCTACGCTAATCATTGCTGGGCCAGGATCTGGCAAAACGCGTGTGCTTACCTACCGCATAGCACACTTGGTTAAAGAAGGAGCTAATCCCTTTTCCATATTGGCTTTAACTTTTACCAATAAAGCCTCTGAGGCGATGCGCCAACGAATAGAAAAAATAGCAGGCACTGATGCTCGCTCTCTTTTTATGGGTACGTTTCACTCCGTTTTCGCTCGCATTTTGCGGGTAGAAGCACCACGTATCGGCTACCCTTCTAACTTTACTATTTATGATACTGAAGATGCTAAATCATTGATAAAAACAATTATCAAGGAACGACATCTGGATGATAAAATCTACAAAGCTAATACCATTCAATGGCGTATCAGTGCTTGTAAAAATGCCATGATTTTGCCAGAAGAATATGTGGTAGATCCTGAACTTTCTTCCGAAGATAAAGACGCCCGAAGACCAGAGACGGGAAGTATCTATAAGGAGTATTGTAACCGTTGTTTTAAAAGCGGAGCAATGGATTTTGACGATTTATTGCTAAAAATGCACGAGCTTTTAGAACGCTTTCCAGATGTACTTTACAAGTATCAGCATAAGTTTAAGTATGTATTGATAGATGAGTTTCAGGATACCAACTTTCTGCAATATTCTATTGTAAAAAAAATAGCAGATGTATTTCAAAACATAACTGTGGTGGGCGATGACGCTCAAAGTATTTATGCTTTTCGAGGAGCTACCATTGATAATATTTTAAATTTTGAAAAAGATTTTCCAGACTTAAAAGTTTTTAAACTCGAACAAAATTACCGCTCTACACAAAACATTGTGAAGGCTGCCAATGAGCTCATTCATCGAAATAAAAATCAACTTAAAAAAGAAATCTGGACAGATAATGCCAAAGGCGACCCCATTCTTTTAGTAAAAACTCCCTCCGATAATGAAGAAGGCAGATGGGTGGCTGATAGCATTCAGGAATTAAAACTGCGCCATCATTATAGAAACTCAGATTTTGCCATTCTGTACCGCACCAATGCTCAGTCCAGATCATTTGAAGAATCGCTGCGCAGACACAATATTGCCTACAAAATTTATGGAGGCATGAGTTTTTATCAGCGCAAAGAAATTAAAGATTTGCTTGCTTATTTAAAATTGACAGTCAACCATTTTGACGAAGAAGCACTCAAACGAGTTATCAATTATCCGATTCGCGGAATAGGGCAAACTTCTATTGATAAAATATTTATTCATGCGGCTAACGAAGGTAAGCGTGCGTGGGAAATTATCGAAAACATACATCAATACGATTTTCAAAATCGCACCAAGCAATTGCTACACGAATTTGTAGATATGATTAAGTCGTTTGCGATTTTAGCAAAAACCCAAAACGCTTTTGACTTAGCATCACACGTAGGTAAAACTACTAAGCTAATTGCCGATCTGTATAACGATAAAACAGTAGAAGGAGTAGCGCGATACGAAAATATTCAGGAGTTGCTAAATGGTATCAAAGAGTTTGTGGAAGAAGATGTAGTGAATGAAAATGAAGAACTGGCGCAAGAGCGAAATTTGGCTACTTACATGCAAGACATCACCATGCTTACAGGCGATGAAAAAAGCACCGAAAATTTAGATTCTGTAAAACTAATGACAACCCATGCGGCTAAGGGTTTGGAGTTCCCAGTAGTGTATGTAGTGGGCATGGAAGAAAGTTTATTTCCTTCAGCACAATCGCTTTTTTCGAGAGAAGATTTAGAAGAAGAACGCAGACTTTTTTATGTAGCCATAACTCGTGCTGAGAAAAAATTATTTCTCACTTATGCAACAACTCGTTACAAATTTGGAAGCATACAATATGGGGAACCTTCTCGCTTTTTGAGTGAAGTGCCAGAGGATATTATCAAACATCATGGAGAGGAGAAAAAAGCAACTACTACTTCTAAAGAAAATGTTTGGGGAAGTAGCTTTAGCAAAAGCGTATATCCTAAGCCCACCGCTAAACCAATAGTAGTAAGCGGTCCTGGTATTACTACCAATTCCTCTTCCGAACCCTTTATACCAGACGATGCACAAAAGCTACAAACAGGGATGGAAGTATTGCACGAAAAATTTGGAACAGGCAAAGTAATAGCCATGGAAGGAGCAGGGGTAAACCGCATTGCTACTATCTTTTTTCAAAGTTTTGGCGATAAAAAAATCATGTTGAAATTTGCGAAGGTGAAGATAGTGGGGTAATAAAATTTCCCTTCAAAACTGTTTTGGTTTTTGCCCTTGTGCGGCAAGGGTCACTATTTCATTTATTCTTTTTTGCCTTGTCTCTGTTTGTTTGGCTAGCACAATCCATTGCAACATGCCTTTTTTTGATGTTTTGCTCAAGCTCAAAAAATAGTCCTTTGCACCTTGCTGCATTTCGAATGCTGATTCTAAATCTTTGGGTATTATTAATTCTTCTACTTCATCTAAGATAGTCCAAGAACCATTTTGCTTTGCTATTTCAATCGAAAACAAACCTGCTTCTGCCATTAATCCATCTGCTGTCAATCTTTCAATTTTATTTTTGTTGATTTTTGACCAAGTACTCTTGGCCTTTCGCCTACTAAAAAATTGGTGCGATTTTACATTGTCCACAGCTATCTTTTTACTATCAATCCAACCATAGCAAAGTGCCGCATCTACTGCATCACTCCAAGTAAGAGATGGTAGTGCAGATGCCTTATTATAAAATACAATCCAAACAGATTCTTTGATAGCATGATTTTTATGCAACCATTCTCTCCATTCCTTTTGGCTTGTGGGGTAAAAAATTTCTATTTCGTTTTCCAAATTAAATTCATTTACAAACAACTACAATCGTAATTAAAACGACTATAAAGGCAATGATATATTTATTTACACTAAATTTTAATGTTCTTTCTTATTAGTGAAATTAGATAGTTTTATTCAATGAATGGCAAAGCACTCAAACTGTGTACAGGATTAACTCTGAATAAAATATCTATGTAAAAGAGCGTGGTGGCTAATGTTGTTCTATGCTATTGCATAATCCCACATTGTACGGTCAAAACCGAGCCGAATACAAAATTAGCAAATACAATTATACTATCCTATTTATTGGTTAATTATGCTTAATTTTGCATTTAGTTAAATCATAGCCTAAGTGAATAAAGAAATTGCTAAGATAATTCCCCTTAGTTTGGGAGATGTAGGTGCAATAGAGAAACAAAACCTATCTTTTCGGTCAAATAGTTTAGGACATGTGGATAACTTGGCTATATTTGCACCCCTTTAATCTTTAACCTTACCAAAAATTATAACCCAAATGGAGGTAGCAACAGCAAACGACATCGTAGTTTCATCTTCTTGGAAACAAACAGACAAGGACTTTTACACATCAAATGATGTTATAGAAGCATACCTTGCGGGAAAACGTGAGGGTCTTAATTCTGAAGAAGGGCGCTTCTTGATAAGCTTAACGCTAACTTAACCGAAGCTGGTAATGCAACGAAGGAGATATTTAATCTTATTATTAATAAGAAAATGAACCCAGATGACGCTTATCTCAAAATAGAGGCTTGGGATACGCTTTCAATAGTCGTATTAGTTAAGGAAGATGATTATATACGTGAGGATTTTTCAGAAGTCTATGAGGTTGTTACATCTGTTGAAGATAAATTCAACAAAGAGTACACTAATCTATTTTTCTCTTTTATTGCTGATACAGGCAATCTTGATATAGCGCACCTTCAATCAGATGGGTATATCTTTATGTATTCAAAAGGCAACTCCTAAATATGAGCAAGAACCATGCTGAACACAATGAGGAGTTGTGCGATATTCTAATTACTAACGGTAAGTTTAATGATTGGGTTGTAACAACCGCCTTTTATTCCTCGTTACATTTCTTCAAATACAAAATATTTCCTTATTCTATTGGCGGTATTACTCATCCTAGTTTTGAGGTGTATTACAGTAATGTAATTCAGAAAAATAGTCTGAGTGTATCTAAACATAAAGCGCAATTAAATCTCGTTAAGTCCACATGTCCTCCAACAATACATTCTGCTTATAGGGGACTGTATGACACTTGCATGACAGCTAGATACTCTAACTATATTGTTAGTTTAGGTCTTGCTCAAACATCTAGGAATAGATTAGCAACAATTAAGTCCTATTGCTCAGTAAAATAATCTTTCTCTAGTACCGTATTGCCAAAAATTGACATATGGTTATCTATTTGCATCTTCTTCATACTTTTCTGTATTTCCCAATTCACGCTTTAAACTATCTATTAGGTGGTTTACTTTTGTAGAATCTTCATACGTGCTTAGCCTTGCTTTGTAAGCATATATTTCACAATTAAGTAATCGTATAACCGCACTATTATTCTTCATCATAAAAAGCATTGCTACAATAATGACAATCAATACTACAAGTAATTTATTTGCCTTTTCCATTTCATTATTTATCTTCTTTGGGCGGTTTGCCAACTGCTAATATCCCCTTTAATTGTGCATCTAATTTTGTTTTTGGAGTATTATTTTTAGAGGAATTAAGAGCAAGAATTTCTCTTGCTGTTTTTACCTCTTTCATCTTATTAACGTCTTGTAAAAAATTAGAGAATTGCCCTAAACTTTGTTTTTTATTAAACAAGGAATCTTCATTAGTCCTTAGAACTTCTCCCTTTTCAGTTCGTATCATATCTCCTACAAGAGTAGCAAGATTTAGAGCGTTTACTTCTCCTTTTATATTTAGGAAATCCCATACTGCAATTTTTACAGATTCATAATTATCCAACAGCAACAACTTTTCTCTTTTTGTCTTATTCAATAAAGTTTTTGTTAGCGCAATTTGATTGTCTATGCAGTATTGTTTTATTCTTTCGTTTATCGTAACAACCGAAATATCTAATATTTTGTTTCTCCATACTTGAAATTCTGCAAATGGGTTCTTTGCGCTACTCTTAGATGCAAATACATCTTTATGAGCATCCTCTATTGCCTCTTGATGAACAACATATTTAAAAACTTCTTTTAATTGAATTAGATATAAAACTTGTTGGTGCGTAAGTAACTCAAAAGAGTTCTTTTTTTGCTCAATCTCTCTTAATCTTTGAATTTCTTCGACTAGATAAAGTTCAAATTCTGGACTTAGCCATGCTGCAAATTTTATAGCAATATCTTTGTGAGCATAAGTGCCTGCTCCAGCCCCGCCTCTTGCAAATATTCCTATTGAGTCCGTTAATTCAATCCAAGCCTGTGCCGACAACCCATTTCTTTCTCTTGCTAATTTTATTGCTTGACTCAAATGAGTCGCTTTAAATTTTGGATTGTTTTTCTTTTCCCAAACACTTAAAAAATCAAGTGTTTGTCTAGTTTTTAACCAAGCATTAATAGACTTACTATACTTTCCATGAGCTTTATAAATATCAGTTAAGCTAACATAGTCAGCCCTATCATCAGAAAATAGATTTATCTGAATCCCTTGATAGGTAATAATTGCATTTTTCTCGTTACTCATATTCTGTTTATTAAAGTTTCGTAGGTCATTTTTCTACCCGAAACGTTGTTTAAAATTAAATTAAATCTTGAAGATGTTGTGTGTTTTCTTGTGTTGTATCTTAATGAAAATTCATCTACATAAGATTGTAAGTGTGGAGTGCTTACCCAATGATAAATACCTACAACACCTCTTTGTAAATGCGACCAAAAGTTTTCAATTCCGTTTGTGTGGCACATTCCGCTTACAAACTCTTTAGCACTATGGTTTACTTTCTTATGCGTAAATCTTCTTTTAAGTATGTTATATCCTCTGTATTCATCTGTCATTATAATAGCAGTAGGAATAACATTTTCAATAATCAAAGGCACAATAACTCTGCTTTTTACAGATGGTACAACGAAAGCAATAACATTACCGCCACGCTCTAACATTCCTAATACTGGTGCTTTCTCGTGGATTGTATTACCCTTTTCATTTTTGTTCTTTTTCTTACTGTGTTTGTTGATTGCTTCGCCACCTACAAATGTTTCGTCTATTTCTACAACTTCACCTAATGCAGATTTAAAAGCAGGATGGTCGAAAGCATAACGAAGTCTATGTAACATAAACCAAGCAGTCTTTTGAGTAACTGAAATGTCTTTAGCTAATTGATGTGATGAAATACCTTTTTTATGAGAACTAAAAACATAAAGAGCAAGAAACCATTTTTGCAAAGGCACTTTAGTATCGTCAAAAATAGTGTCTGTTTTTACATTGAAATACTTGCCTGTATTTTTGCATTTGTATTTATTCCCTGCACATTTATAAACCTTAGAATCCGCATCAAATGGAGAAACTACATTGCCATTCCAACGAAGTTGCTCTAAGTGATTGATACACTCTTGTTCAGTTGGGAAAGCCTTTAATAAATCTAAGATACTTGAGAAGTTTGGAAGCATTGTTTCTAATTATGCCTCAAAGATAAGAAGTTATTTACACAATTACAAATTATTTAGTGTAAATAAATATATCATTGCCACTATAAATGTTTAGAATCCGACTAACATTTGCGAGCCACAACATCTTTGCATCGTCAAATTTTAATCACAATTTAAAACAAAAAAAATGAGCAATCTAAAAAACAGCGTTCGCCTTATTGGTCATGTGGGCAATCAACCAGAAATCAAAAGTTTTGACCAAAACAAAAAATTAGCGAAGTTCTCTATCGCCACTAATGAAACCTACAAAAATGAAAAAGGGGAAAAAGTAACCGATACTCAGTGGCACAATTTAGTAGCCTGGGGTAAAACGGCTACTCTGATTGAAAAATTTGTAAACAAAGGTTCTGAAATAGGAATAGAAGGCAAGCTAACCTCTCGCTCTTACACCGATAAAGATGGCGTAAAACGCTATGTGACAGAAGTGGTCGTAAACGAAGTTTTGCTGATGGGAAAAGCTGCTTAATATTTTCCTTTCCCTTATAAAGAGTTCTCTGGCATAGCTCCGGCTTACCGAGAACTCTTTTATTTTATAGCATCCAACTTTACGTTCTTCCTTTATCCTTTTGGTTTTTCAAAAATGATAAGCATCTTTGGAGTATGATGAAAAAATGGCTATTGCCTCTTTTTGTATGTTTTACGCTAATAGCAACTGCGCAGAAAAACGGTACCAGCGGTTACTGTTTAATGCGCGTTTTTGATGTGAGTAAATTTGCGGGCTCGGGCACTTATTTTGTAGGCCCTAAAATTATTCTTACTTACGAAACGGGCGAGCAAGAGATAATTGAGATGCTTCCTTACACCGAAAAAAATGAATTAGAAAATTTGAAGACCATGACGAATACTTTAAATGTGCTGAAACAAAAAGGGTATCTGCTCATGACCACTACCACCACTGGCGACCAAGGAAACTTAGTAACAGATTATGTTTTCTTAAAACAATTCTAAAATTGAAATTAGATTTGCCTAACATGGAAAACGAAGCACTCAAAAAAGAGCTACACCTTTTCGTAAAAATTTTTATTCTGTTTGGAGTAATTCTCGTGAGTCTTTCTCTTTGTATTCTCTTTGTTCAATACACTTTGTGGCCATTGTTTGGTATTGAATACCCTAAAGACTTTTTTGCTTCTACCGAAAAGCAAATAGCTAATGTACCAGCATCGCTGTACATGCAATCTATTGCTTCTACTTTTGGTACTTTCATTTTGCCTGCTTTACTATTTTTAATTTTCCTCCGAAAAAATGTTTCCCGCAGTTTGAAATTAGATTTTGCACCTCCTGCCAAATACTTTGCATTGGCTTTTATCATTACCATTTCGGGAAGTTTTTTTATTTCTCTTTTGGTAGATATCAATACTGCTATTCCACTACCTACGTCCCTCAGTTTTTTAAGAAGTACCCAAAACACTGTAGACAAATTATTAGAAGCTTTTTTTGCAGAAAAAACTATGACGCGCTTTTTGGTGCTCACTCTAGTGGTAGCTATTTTGCCTGCTTTGGGTGAAGAATTATTATTTCGGGGCGTGCTTCAAAATCTACTAGCAGAAACCAATTTAAAGCAGATAGGCGCTGCTATCGTTACAGGGTTTGCTTTTAGTGCTATGCACTTAGAGTTCAATAATTTTCTAGCCATTTGGTGTATGGGTGTGGTGTTGGGTTTGCTTTATTACTACACGCAAAGCCTTTGGGTCACTATCTTTGCGCATTTTGTGAATAATTTTTTAATGGTAGCCGCCAAGTTTGCATTTTCTTTAGGTTGGCTTGGTACTGATATCACCGACAACAGTTCTTTCAATCTTCTCATTACTATTCCAGCAGGTGTTATTATGATAGCTGGGCTGTATCAAATGCGCCAGTGGTCTAAAAATTTACAACTTCAAAAAACTTTTTCATGAAAACATTTTTAACCCGTTTGGTTTCTGGCTTAGTAGGCGCAGCGCTTGTAATTTCTGGAATTCTTTATAGCAAATACACTTACTTTGCCATTATCATGGTAGCGCTTATAGGAGCAGTGCATGAGTTCTATGGAATTTCAACCGATGCTCGCCACCCAGAAGGAAAGCTCGCGCCTAAATACAGACGAATAGGACTAATTATTGCCACCATTGCTGGTCTACTATCCTTTCTCTTGAATCAACGTTATGTACTAGCAGATATTGGAATTGTACTGCCAGTTTGTCTTTTTATTTTCTTTGTGATAGAACTTTTTACAGCATCAGAAAACCCTTTTAGAAACATTGCTTGGAATGTTACTTCACTCGTTTATATTGTCATTCCCATCATGTTGCTCAATAAATTGTATTTCGATAAAGGAGCGTTATTCGTTCTCTCCTTATTATTTATGATTTGGTTTTACGATTCCATGTGTTATATCAGTGGTTCCCTTTTTGGAAAGCATAAATTACTAGAGCGTGTTTCTCCTGGTAAAACAGTAGAAGGCTTAGTGGGTGGAATGCTTTTAAGTCTTACATTTATTTTTTTCTACGATAAAATATTGACTTACATCGGCACTACTTTTGAAATTCAAGTTACCAACTACTCCAATATAGAATGGGTGATAATTGGAGTGGTAACCTTGGTGGCTGCTACCTTTGGCGATTTAGTAGAATCGCTTTTAAAACGAAGTGTTGGTGTAAAAGATTCAGGAACTATTATGCCAGGGCATGGCGGTTTCCTAGACCGATTAGATGCTATTTTGGTGGCCATTCCCTTCGCTGTATTTACCATTTGGATGGTAGATCAGATTCAAAATCTAATGCTCGTGGTAAATTATTTAAAAAGCTAAACCAATCGGACAGAAGTACTGTTTGAACAATAGTTCGAATTTTAATTACATTTGCCCTCCGTTTTGCTTAGATAAAATTTATGCCGAAAAAAATATCCATACATAGAGAAGGTCATAAAATAATTATAGTTACTGGTATTATTTTGATTCTTATCAATCTTCCGCTAGCTATTTATTTTAAAAGTGCTGCTCTTTCTGTAGTAGTAGCATTGCTTTCTACATTTGTACTACTAGCATTTACTTCGTTTTTTAGAATACCACACCGCGTGCATAGTTTGCACGATAATAAAATAATAGCTCCAGCCGATGGCAGAGTAGTGGTGATAGAACAAGTGCAAGAAACCGAATATTTTAAAGACAAACGCATACAGGTTTCTATTTTTATGTCGCCTGCCAATGTGCACGTAAATCGCAGTCCTATTAGCGGAGTTGTTAAATATCAAAAATATCATCCAGGAAAATATTTGGTGGCTTGGCATCCAAAATCATCGGAAAAAAATGAACGCAACACCGTAGTTATTGAAAATGAAGGTATTGAAATTTTAATTCGTCAGATTGCTGGAAAATTAGCTCGTAAAATTCGTTACTACGTAGAAGAAGGCGATGAAGTGAATCAAACAAGTGAGTTTGGTTTTATTAAATTTGGTTCTCGCGTAGATTTATTTTTGCCCATTGGCACTAAAATTGACGTAGATTTAAAACAAAAAGTAAGAGGTGGAGTAACTGTAATAGGTACTTTACCTGAAATTTCTTAACCAAACAAAAAATAAAAATCATGAAAAAGTTAATCGCTCTATTTAGTCTTATCTGTTTATTGGCAGTATCTACTAATTCATTTGCTGGAGGAAACGACAAAAAATCTAAAGGAAAAGAAAAGTCTTGTTGCCAAGGCAAAGATGCTAAAGCCTGTACTGGACATGCCGAAGCATCTGGGAAACCAGCTGCCGCATGTTGCTCGGGAAAAGACATGGCTTCTTGCCCAAAAGCCAATGGAAAAGCTTGTCCTAAAGAAGCAGATGGAAAACAATGTTGTGGTGGTGCTCATGCAGGTAAATCTTGTCCGGAGCATAAAGAATCAACCAAGCAAAACTAAAATCTAAAGATTTTTTTTTAAAATCCCGAATGGCGAAAACTGTTCGGGATTTTTTTTGAAGTTTATTTCCTCAACATAGAGTTTAATACCATGGTTACATCGCCTCTGTCGTAGGCATCGCCAAATTCTTTAAAGGCAGCACCAAATGTTTTCTCTTCGCTTTTTGTGAAAAAGTTTTGAAGAATTAAAATCGTTTCTCTCGGAACTACTTCTTCTAGTTGAATATCACCACTCAAAATCCAGCGTGCCAAATGCCCCTTAATAGTACCAATTGTTAAGCCTCTTACACTCGCTATTTCAGCTATAGAAATTCCCTTCCGATGTAGCTCCAGCGTATCTTTGAAGGTTCCACCCTTTTCAGCTTTTCCACTGGTAACAGAACTTGCCACTACTTTCAGTTTATCTCGGGTGTATTTTATTTCACCCGTAAATAATTGTTCATCCGTAAAATTAGCACTGTACAATTGATTCACTTTCACCCAAAAATTTTCCTGCACAAACTGTACTTGTTGCACATATTTTTTCACTTTGCTTTTGTAAGCCAATTCTGTAATATGCTGATGCAGCGGACTTATAAGTTGCAAAAAAATAGTTTCGGTAAAATATTGAATTGCTTTGCTACAGCGCTCTTTCAATAAAACAGAATGGTTTGAATCGGCATTAAAGTCTGTCAATAATTTCTCTAACTGAGGCTCAAACTTAGAAGCTGTGGTTACAATGGTTTCTATATTTCCAAAAATCTTTTCAAACAAATCCATAGCTTTTTCCTTTTCAGGAATTTCTTTCTCTTGCAGCAATTCCTTCCACTCTGCCACACGCTCACGCAGTTTATGAAAATCGAAAAGCCGTTTGATTTGCTGATTGGCAAATTCCACTTTTGCTTGTTGTAGAATTTTCTCTAAATCATTATTGCTATGATGTGATTCACTAAAATCGGTAATCTTTTCATCGCCATGTAAAGCACTTTGAGAAATGAGTGAATGCAATACAATTCCCTCCAAAGTTCTACAGCGCGAAAGTGCTACATATACCTGCCCTGCTGCAAAAGACTGCCCTGCATCTATAATCACTTTATCAAAAGTTAAACCCTGACTTTTATGGATGGTAATAGCCCACGCCAGTCTCAAAGGATACTGACTAAAAGTACCTATCACATTCTTATTAATTTGGTCATTCGCTGGGTCTACAGTGTACGAAATGTTTTCCCACTCCTCTCGCTTGAGTACAAAATCTTGATGCGAATCATTAAAGGAGACAGTTACTTTATCGGCTAGTATCTTTTTTACAACTGCCAGTTTTCCATTAAAGTAATTGCCCTCTGCAGCATCATTTCGGGTAAACATCACTTGTGCTCCTTCCTTTAATTGCAAGAATTTTTCGCAGGGAAAAATATGCTCTGGAAATTCGCCTTGTATCACGGCTTCAAAAACGGACACTCTCCCCTCCAGTTTTTTTAATTCTACTTCATTTACTTGGTTAGCTTTATGGTTGTGGGTAGAAAGTAAAATGTATCCCTTGGTAGGTTGAAATGAAGGCTGGTAACGTTTTTTAAGCTCCTCATAATCGGCTACCGCTAATTGTTGTAAGCGAATATTATTTAAAAGTTGTACAAAACGTTCATCGCTTTGGCGGTAAATTTTCTTCAATTCTACCTCCGCAGCATCTAACTGTTTCCAAACTACGGAATCAAAAAAATACGGACTGTTGTAATAATTTTTTAGCACACTCCACTCATTATCGCGCACTACTGGCGGCAGTTGGTGCATATCTCCTATCAGCATTACTTGCACGCCACCAAAGGGTTTGGTGTTTCTACGAACGGTGCGCATCACAAAATCTATGGCATCTATAATATCAGCACGCACCATACTTATTTCATCTATAATCAGCAACTCCATTTCTTGAATTACCTTTCGCTTTTCTTTGCGAAAGTTCATGTGCTCTACCAATGCTCTTCTATTGGTAAAGAAATTTAAATCCGCCGAATCGCTGTTAGGAATAAAAGAAGTAAGGGGCAAATTGAATTGTGAGTGTATAGTTACGCCACCCGCATTGATAGCTGCCACACCAGTAGGGGCTACTACTACAAAATTCTTGTTTGTCTTTTTAGCTATACTTTTTAGCAAGGTAGTTTTACCACTACCTGCTTTTCCCGTCAAAAAAAAATGCTTGTTGGTATAGAGCGCAAACTGTTGTGCCAATTCAAATTCAGGGTTTTCCATGGGTATAGTGTAGAACTCCGAAATTAGAAAATTTATTTAGCAGTCAGTTAAAACGGACAATAGTGAATGCTGTTTTAATGATGCTATCGCTTCAGGAAATGGCATTAATAAAAACTAACTGAAAGGTCCTTTTATTGGAAAATTTTGATTACTCTACCGTCACACTCTTCGCCAAGTTCCTTGGCTGGTCTACGTTACAGCCTCTTTCAATGGCTATGTAGTACGATAATAATTGTAGTGGTACAGTAGAAACCAGTGGCTCTAAACAATCACGGGTATCGGGTATTTCGAGCACATAATCCGACATCTCTTTTACCTTGGTATCGCCTTCAGTAACGATGGCTATAATTTTCCCTTTGCGCGCTTTTACTTCTTGTATGGTGCTAATTACTTTTTCGTAATGTGCATTTTTAGTAGCGATTACCACTACTGGCATTTCTTCATCTATCAAGGCAATAGGCCCGTGTTTCATTTCCGCAGCAGGATAACCTTCTGCATGTATGTACGATATTTCTTTCAGTTTTAATGCGCCCTCCAATGCTACTGGAAATGCATAGCCTCTTCCTAAGTACAAGAAATTGCGAGCATCTTTATATTTTTTCGCCAGTTCCATAATGAGTGGTTCTGTTTTTAAAACCTTTTCTACTTTAGCAGGTATGGCATCTAGCTCAGCCATGATGGTACGCAAATCTGATTTGGAAATTTTTCCACGAATATCTGCAAAACCTAATGCCAATAAAATTAAAACAGAAACTTGTGCCGTGAACGCTTTGGTAGAAGCCACGCCTATTTCAGGTCCTGCATGGGTGTATGCTCCCGCATGAGATGCACGAGGAATGGAAGACCCTACTACATTGCACAATCCAAAAACAGTTGCGCCTTTTTCTTTCGCTAATTCTATAGCCGCTAGTGTATCGGCAGTTTCACCAGATTGTGAAATAGCAATCACCAAATCTTCTTCGGTAATTACGGGGTTTCTATACCGAAATTCCGATGCATATTCCACTTCCACAGGGATGCGCGCTATATCTTCAAACAAATATTCTGCCACCAAACCTGCATGCCAGGAAGTACCACAGCCTACAATGATAATGCGTTTTAAATTTTTGATTTTATGCTCGTATTCCTTTAAAGAGCGCATGGCAAAAGTCCCTGTACTGGCATCAAATCTTCCTCTTAAAGAATCGTAGATAGATTTGGGTTGCTCATGAATTTCCTTCAACATAAAATGCGTGTAGCCACCTTTTTCTATGGCTTCCAGATTCATTTCCAGCTTCTGTATGTAAGGCGTTTTTTCTACATTGCCTATGGTTTTTATAGAAAGCTTTCCATCTTTTATGTAAGCAATTTCGCCATCTTCCAAATAGGTTACATCCTTTGTATATTCAATAATTGGAGTAGCATCCGATGCCATAAAATACTCGCCCTCGTTGCCTATTCCCACCACCAATGGACTTCCTTTTCTAGCACCAATCAATTTAGTAGGATCATTTTTAGAGATGATAACAATCGCATAAGCACCTACTACTTCATTCAATGCTAAGCGCACCGCTTCATCTAAATCAGTATTGGTATTTTTCTTGATTTCTTCTATTAAATGTACTAGTACTTCCGTATCGGTATCGCTGGTGAAGGTATGCCCACTCTCTATCAGCGCTTCTTTCAACGTACCGTAGTTTTCTATAATTCCATTATGAATGATAGCTATATCGCCATCTTGCGAAAGATGCGGATGCGAGTTCCTATCATTCGGTTCTCCGTGGGTAGCCCAGCGAGTATGCCCCATGCCCAGATGCGCATTTACATCTTTTCCCTCGGCAGTTGTTTCTAAATCAGAAACTTTTCCCTTGGTTTTATAAATATTTAGTTTGCCATTTAAAAGTGCTACACCAGCACTGTCATAGCCTCTGTATTCTAGTCTTTTTAAACCCTTAATAAGAATAGGGTACGCTTGGCGTGGCCCAATGTAAGCTACTATCCCGCACATATTTTTTTTACAGTTTAGTGTAAGTTAATTTGAGTTTCATTTTGGTATTGGCATCCGATGGTGAATTGGATAAAACCAATCTATCCGTTCGTAATGCTGAGGAGAAAGTTAAATAAAATCCGTTGTTGAGCGAACTTCCGTTAATCAAATTTTGAAGAAACTGAGTAATGTTAAGTGTGTATCGGTGATACGTAACCCCACCAATAGTTTCATCCTTTGCAGAAGAAACGCCTGCCTTATCAAAACTAGGTAAGTACTGCACTGCATTGGTATCGTCTATACTTTTCAATATCAATAATTCAGGATAATGATATAACGTATCTAAACCCGAATTGTCTTGCAATTTGGTAACTATCAATTCTGCCTTATTGATAGCAATTTTTTGCTTCGCTAAATCCTTTATGTAAGGCAAAGAAATTTTCACTTTAGTACCAGAAGCTGATTGAATGTAAACAATAGAATCGGTGCGGGGTACAGCTGCATTTAAAGCAGTCTGAACAGGCGTGCCTGCATAGTTATGGTCGAAGTGATTAATCTTTGCGCAGGAAGAAGTAACAGGGAAAGTGTACGTCAATGAATCGTTTACATTGTTGTGATAGTATAGTGTGATATTAGAGTTATTCATATCCAAATACACCATGCCATTTCCTAGCTTAGAAGTATTGGTAGCCAAATAAAACCCTTTGAAATAGTCTCTAAAATTATCAGAGTTTAAAAAGTAAGTTGGATCTGCCAATAACAATTTATTTCCCAAATAAGAGCTTAATCGAATGCGGAGTTGTGGTGCTAAATTTACTCCATACACCGCCACACTATCGGTAAGGTTGGGAGTGAAATTAGTGCGAGTTCCTATCGGATTTCCATCTACTCTAAATGCGTCATTGGTTTTGTAATCGGTGTAAGCTGCATCCATTGGCTGGCTGAGTTCATACACTACTAAATCTAAGGGCTGGTCTAGCTTGCCATACTTACCATTGTAGGGCAATGAAAGCACTACTGAATCTAGTACAGGTCCGCTATCAAAAGCAGTTCCATCGTTACTTAATTTACACTGCGAATAAATTCCCGCATAGGTATTTCCAAAAATAGGGTCTGCCATATTTCCTAAAACACCTTGGGTAACATTAGAAGTATACAACTGCTGATCGGATACAGTGTAGGCTTCTACGGTAAAGCTATCTTGCCTCTCCATATTCAGCAAATCGTCAGCGGTGTTTATTCCTCCTTCCGAAATCGTAGGTTCTTTACAAGCATTTAAATGGAACAGCGAAACTAAAACAATAGCGCTGGAGCAAAAATTGACAACAAACTTTTTCAAAATGTAGGTCGCTTTATGGTTGGTTAATTAGCCAAAATATTTTTGTAGAAATCACTTACCAATGGCAGAGAAGTAGCTTCCGAATTTTCCAATCTTAAAATTGGTTTGCCTTTAGCTTTTTTTACGAAGTTGGAAACTTTTTCATCCAATGCTTCTGTTACCATCAATGCATCTGCAAACTCAGAACCCCCAATATTTAAGCTGGTATTATCTCCATCTCTAAAAAAGTCCATGTGCTTTTTAGTGATTTGCTCGCTTATTTGAATTTGGGTCATAAAATTACTGTTCAATTTATCTTGGAAGTAATTTTTATCTACTGAGTAAATGACTTTGCTATTGGTGAAAATAGGGTCGTCTTTGTAAGTAGTTTTTAAGTACATAGGAATAAGACTGGTCATCCAACCAAAGCAATGAATCAAATCAGGAGCCCAGCCAAATTTACGCACCGTTTCAATTACTCCTTTGCAGAAGAAAATCATACGATCAGAATTATCTTCGTAGAAGTTGTTGTTTTCATCTTCAAACACCGATTTGCGTTTAAAGAAATCTTCATTATCTAAAAAGTAAACTTGCAAACGAGCACCTGGCAAAGAAGCCACCTTAATTACTAAAGGGTAATCTTCATCATTTATAATTACATTGATTCCAGAAAGACGAACTACTTCATGCAAACGATGTCTGCGTTCATTGATATTTCCAAACTTAGGCATTAACACTCTAATTTCCATTCCTGCATCTTGCATGTATTTAGGAAGTGAGTTTGCTATTTTAGAAGCTTCGGTAAGATTAACATACGGATCCATCTCCTGGGTCACGATCAAGATTCTCTTTTTATCCATGATAAATTTGAATTTAAGGTGAAAGAATTAGAAATACTTATTTTGCGGACGGCAAAGATACTAATAAAACTTTGAAAGTTTACCAAATGCTACACCCTCTTTCTTCATGTGAACATTTCCTATGCTTATCCTAAAAACTCAAAAAGATATTAATAATCAAATACTTGCCTTAAAAAAAGGAAAGAAAAAAATTGGCTTTGTGCCTACTATGGGAGCCCTCCATGAGGGACATTTATCATTAATTAAGAGGTCAAAGCAAGAAAATGAGGTGACAGTTTGCTCCATTTTTGTAAATCCAACTCAGTTTAACGATAAAAAAGACTTCGAAAAATACCCCATTACAATAGAAAAAGATATAGAAATGCTTTTGCAAGCAAAATGCGATATTCTATTTCTACCTACTGTAGCAGAAATGTATCCATCGGGTTTTAAAAATACCGAAAAAATAGATTTCGGATTTATAGCCGAAACCCTAGAAGGGGAACACCGCCCTGGTCATTTTGATGGAATGGCGCAAATTGTAGAGCGGTTGCTCAGAGCGGTTAACCCCGATTCTTTATATATGGGACAAAAAGATTACCAACAAGCCATGATTTGCGCTACTATGATTCGCGCCAGAAAACTGAAAGTAAAACTTTGTGTGTGCGATATCGTGCGGGAAAAAGATGGTTTGGCAATGAGTTCTAGAAATGTACGATTAGATACGCATTCCAGAAAATTAGCTGTAGAGATTTCGAAGACGTTGAAAAAAGTGAAGTCACAAGTCGCAAGTCGCAAGTCACTAGTCACAAGTCTGACAACCAACAACCCACAACCCACAACTTTGATAAAAGATTTAGAAGAAAAAGCATTCAAAAGTTTAGCTAAGCACCCAGAATTCAAAGTAGAATATTTTGTTATTAGAGATGCACAAACACTCAAACCGATTCGTTCTATTAAACAAGATAAAAAAATGGTAGCATTGGTGGCGTGTTGGATAGGTGGTGTGCGGCTCATAGATAATATGCTCTTTTGAGTCACTGTTTTGCATTTCCCAAATTAATTTACCTTTGCCCTCTATGCAAATAAATGTATATAAATCGAAGATACATCGTGCCACTGTAACACAGGCCGATTTGAATTATATTGGGTCAATTACAATAGATGAAGACCTAATGGATGCTGCTAAAATAGTAGAGCACGAAAAAGTGCAAATAGTAAATGTAAACAATGGTGAAAGACTAGAAACCTACGTAATAAAGGGCGAAAGAGGAGCTGGTACTATCTGCCTGAACGGCCCTGCTGCCCGTAAGGTAGCGGTAGGAGATATCATCATTGTTATTTCATATGCCCAAATGACTTTGGAAGAACACAAAACACATCAGCCCATTACCATTCATGTAAATGCGGCCAATCAACTGACTACCGAATAGTGAAACAAACTATCTCTAATATTCTCAAAGTTATTCTCTCACTTGGGTTGGGGATTTTTATTGCTTGGTATGCATTAAAGGATTTAAGCAGTGAAGAAATTGTACAACTCAAAGACACCTTTTATAGAGCTAATTATTTTTGGTTAATAGTTGGACCGCTCGTTGGGATTCTAAGCAATATGGCTCGTGCAGTTCGTTGGAAAATGATGTTGAATTCATTAGGATACCAACCCAAGTATTCTAATGTAAATGCAGCTGTTTATGTTATGTATTTTGGCAATCTACTTTTCCCAAGACTAGGTGAAGTAACCCGATGCAGTATCCTTTATAAAACAGATGAAGTGCCTATAGAAAAATCTATTGGTACTATGGTGGTAGAAAGAGTTGTAGATATGATTACTCTTTTGGGAGTTGGGCTTTTATTGATTGTTTTTCAATATCAATTGTTGTTTTCACTTTTCGATAAATATGTCATCTCTCACTATGCTGCTACTTTTTCAAGAATCTCTAGTGGCAGTATAATTTTATTTGCAATATTGGGAGGCGTTATAGCCCTAGCAATTGGATATTTTCTGTATCAAAAATTGAAAGAAACTGCCCTAGTTAAAAAGACTAAATCGTTGCTTCTTGGGGTGGTAGATGGTTTAATATCTGTAAAAGATTTGCCCAATCCGTTCTTATTTGTATTCTACAGCATCCTTATTTGGTTTATGTATTTTTTAATGATATACATAAGTTTCAGAGCCTTACCCGAAACAGAAAATCTAGGAATATTTGCTGGCTTAGCTTGTATCTTTTTCGGAACTTTTGCTTTTATTGTTACACAAGGCGGCATAGGATTGTATCAAGTAATTATTAAAGAAGTGCTTCTACTCTATGGGGTAGCAGGCCCAGTGGGCTTTGCTTTGGGTATTGTAGTTTGGTCGCTGCAAACATTGATGGTCGCCATTTGCGGACTTTTAGCCATGCTATATTTATTTCTCTCCAAAAAATAATTTTCCCACACTTTACGTTCTACTTATAATGCTTTGGAAAGAAAAAATAGTATCTGTAGAAAACTTGCTTTTAAAAATGAAGCATTGGAAAACGCTAGGTGGAAAAATTGTTTTTACCAATGGTTGTTTTGATGTGCTGCATCGCGGGCATGTGGAACTATTAGCGGAATGTAGCACTTTGGGAGATTATGTAATTGTGGGATTGAACAGCGATGCTTCTGTAAAAAAACTAAAAGGCGAAACTCGCCCTATTCACGATGAGCACTCCAGAGCCTTGGTACTAGCGGCTTTACAATGGGTAGATGCAGTTGTTATTTTTGATACAGCTACTCCAGAAGAATTGATTAAAATTCTTCAGCCTGATATTTTAGTAAAAGGTGGCGACTATACCATAAGCCAAATTGCTGGAGCCGATTTTGTAATTTCCAATGGTGGTCAAGTTCACATTGTGCATTTGGTAGATGGGTTTAGTACGACTGGGATTTTAGAGAAGAAATAAAAAAGAATTTAATAAAGAATATACAATAGAACCTTTTGAATAATTATAACAATACAAACAAATCTCAAACTGTATACTAAATAGTCATCGAATTGGCTTTTTAGATACCCAATTACCATTAATGCTAAGAATGTTATTAATATGATGAATGGTAACCAAAGACCAATAGTTGGGTAATCGACATCTGAAAAATAGTTTAATTGTTTCTTGAATGTTGGCAACAAACCAGCTAACAAAAGTAGAATGTAATCGTAATTATGTACGGATGCTTTTTTTAACATACAATCATCTAAATAAAGAATCAGTATTATACACTAGCATATGGAGAAAATGACACTACTCATCTTCCTCCTTTTCACTTACTAACTTATCTAACTCCAACAAATAATCCAACACCGTTTCTATCATAGAGGAATCTAACAAGCGGCTGAAATTATTGCTCCAAAAGGATTTGCTGTACATCACTTCTTTATCCCTTTCAATCAACTCTTCTATTTCTGTAATGGAAAGTTTGTAATAATTGCGATGATTATTTTGTTTTTCGGCATCAAATTTTAAATCAAAATCAAGAAGACTTTTATACCTAAATTTTTGCTCTTCATTAAAAGAATAATGGATGCTAATGAGCTTCAAAAAGAATTCTGAATTATGTAAAATGAATTCTAGATTTTTTTGTGCTTCCTTATAATCTTCATTAAAAGTAAAATGGTCGCGATAAAAATCCATGACCCTGTCATCAATTATAATATCTGTTTTACGAATCGGTTTTTTTAATACCAAACCATCTAAAGTTCGGCACCTACTCAGCGCTACATACGTTTGCCCGTGGGCAAATGCACCCCAGCCTGTGTTCAGCATCATTTTACTAAAAGTAAGACCTTGGCTCTTATGAATCGTAATAGCCCAAGCCAGTTTCATGGGAAATTGCGTAAAAGTTCCCACCGTTTCTGATGTAACTTTCCGCTCAGCTCTGTTCCATTTATATACTTTATTCTCCCAAGTTTCTGGTGCTATTTTATGAATAGAACCGTTCTCTAGTTGTACTTCTATTTCATCTGCTTTAAGTGCGTGAATTTTAGCAATGGTGCCATTTACCCACCTCCGTTTTTGCACATCTTTTCCCGATTCATTGGTAGCATCATTTTTTATAAAAATAATTTGAGTGCCTTTTTTTAATCGTAGAATTTGATCGGTAGGGAATTTATCTTTCGAAAAATCTTTTTCAATTTTTGCTTCATAAGCATACTCCTGTTCTGCTATCTCATTCAGTTTTCGGTCGTTTATTTCACTTGCCAATTTATTGGTAGTAACCAATGTCAGCACAAAATCCTGAGGGCGTGGTTCGTAATTTCCAAATACTCTTTTATTGATAATTCGCAAATCATCTTCGTTCACATTTCCTACTCTTATTTTATTGAGCACCTCTTTAAAATCCTCATCGGTTTGCCGATGAATTTTTGCAAACTCTACAAAATTAAAAGTGGTGAGTCGAAAACTAGGGGCACTAAAAAAGTAGGGCGTTTTATACACCTCCGAAAAAATATCCCACTCCGTTTGCTCTGTTTTTACCACGGGTGGCAATTGAAAAACATCGCCAATTAAGATTATTTGCTTTCCACCAAAAGGCTTGGAAGGGTCTCCCCCATTAATGCGCAGTGAATGATCTACCGCCTCTAGAATATCGGCACGCACCATACTCACCTCATCTATAATGAGCGTATCCATATTCGCCAGCACTTTTCTGCGAGCATTGGTAGGTCCAAAACGGGTAATCTCTTCATCACGTGGCAAGAGTGGACGAAACGGAATTTGCAACAAAGAATTCAATGTAGTACCGCCTACATTAATGGCTGCTATACCCGTATAGGCTGCTATCACTATGTTCTTCTTGCTGTTGCGAGCTAGGTAATGTAAGAAGGTAGATTTACCAGTACCTGCTTTTCCGGTAATGAAAAAATTTTCGGAAGAACTTTCAATGCCAGCAAATAAATCTTTTACAAAAGGATCATCTAAGTAATTTTCGGGAAGTGTGATGTAGCTATTGAACTGATTATCTTTTTTTTCTTTGGGTTCTCCTTCGCTTTCATCCAGTGCAATTTTTGCTAACTGCAGTACTTCCTCTCTTATTTCTGTAAAAGGATTATCTATATCAAAGCTATGCTGGTGGCGGGGGTGCGAGAGATTTCGAAACACATGATTGGTAGCTTGCAAAATTTCTTCTGCATGATGTTGAATCAGGTTTTCATTGGCTGGAATCGAAATTCCCATTTGTGCCAAATACACAATGGAGAGTTTGGCAGCACGCTCTATTTTTTTTACATCAGCTTTGGCATGCAAAATTCCCGAATCACTAAAAATTTGTTGAAAGCCTTGCTGTGCTCTTCCTTCTGAAACCGAACCGTAGTAAATATTTCGAGCCTTTAGATAGTTCAATTTCAACTTACCTTCGCGCAAATCTACCAAATCAGATTTCCTGAATTGCAGTTTCCATTGCTCTATGATTTCACGAACGGCATCCACTTTTTATTGAGGATAGAAAGTATGAGTACATGCCTTGTTTTGATTATTCAAAGTGTACTCAAAATTAATAACGAGTCTATGTGGATTGCTAACAATATCGTAATTCCCTTGCCCAGTAACAGTTCCAGAGCCTCCTAACGATTGTGAAGGAATTTCTATAAAGGTTCCCTTTTTATCAGAAGTGCCCCTAATAAATGCCGTAATAGTATATCCATCTGGTAAAAAATTATTAATATCTAATTGTGCAGGATTCGGGTAAGGTGCTGTAATAAAAGCGGTATAGTTGGAACCCGAAGAACCCGAGCAACTCTCTTGTACAAAATAATTTCTGCCTCCATTCACATAGCGTGGAGAACTTAAAACATTACAACTATCGCCCTCGTAACCATCGCGGCAGTAGCAGTTTCCACTGTTACATACTTGATTGTAACCACATACCGTAGCCGAACAATCTTTCTTTTTACAACCCGCTACCAAGAAAAAGAAAAGTACCATTGTCATTACTTTTCCAAGAATTTTTATAGAATGTTTCATAAAATTATTTTAAGCAAATCTAATCGTTTTTAGCTTTCAAATTTTTCAAATTACAAACACAATTATCTAAAAAAATCATTTCTTCGTATTCATCATCATCTAATTTTAACATGGCAGATTTACAATTGGGAGTAGGTTCCCGCATAGAGCATCCAAAATTTGGAAAAGGCGTAATCGTAGATATGGATGCTTCCTATTACACGATTTGGTTTAGAGATGGAAACTCCACACGAGGGATAGACAGAGGCTTTGATGGACTTACCATTTTAGAAAAAATAGAATCTGATTTTATTCCCATTACCTTAGATGATATAGAAACTGCTTTAGAAAATGTATTGAATAGAAAAGCGGCACTATCTGAAAAGGTAGAACTGGCAGGCAGATGGACGGGTGGTACCCTATTAATGAAGCCAGGTAGCGCAGAACTACAATCAAAAGAAATTCCAATAGAAACTTTCTTTCATAAAATAGTGATGCTGCGTGACCGACTGCGGGTTTTAGAACAAAACATTAATAGCCACAAAGTTTTAACCGATGAAGAAAAAGTAGATTTGCAACAATACATTACCCGTATTTATGGTTCGCTCACTACTTTCAATATTCTTTTCAAAAACACCGATCAACAATTTAAAGGGGCAGGAGGGAAGGATTAAGAATTTCAATGAACTACTTTTTGAAAAATGAAACCTACCGATGACCTTTTTCAACTCATCCATTCTTTAACTGCGAGCGAAAAAAGGCAGTTTAAAATTTATGCATCCAAGCATGTAATTGGTAAAAAAAACAATTACGAATTACTGTTTGACTCCATAGTGAAACTACCAACTGATACAGCCTATGACGAGGCTCTGTTTAAGCAACAAAATAAAAACAAAAGCTTTGTAAAGTATTTTGCTGATGAGAAAAAGCATTTAATGGAAATATTGGTAGCGGGTCTTACCAGTTTTAAAATAAATGAAGAAAACGATTTAGAATTATCTATTCAACAACTTCTCCGAGAAGCAGATTTTTTTAGACAAAAACGATTGATTAATCTTCGTCTAAAATCCCTTCAAAAGGCTTTTGCTTTGGCGGAAAAACATGAACTTTTTCAACAGCAAATTGAAATAATAAATCACCAATTTAGCACGCTGATAGAAAACAAGCAAGAGCACTTTTCTCAGCTCCAAAATCAGTTTGACGAACAGCTTCAATCATTGACTGAAAAACAACAACAGCTTAATTTGCTCCAATTTTATGCTCATAAATCGCTCTTACTTTTAAGAATAGATTTTAATGGCAAGCCAACTAATGCCTTAACAAGTAATGAATTTTTAGAAATACCTGTCATTAAAAATTATCAAGTGGGAACATCCCATAGAATTGATATAAGCTATTTTTCCATTTTATCGAGAATCGAACGGGCAAACGGAAGAAAGGAGAAGCAGAATTTTTATAACCAAAAAATTTATGAATGTTTTGAAAAAAATGATTTTTTACAAAAAACAAATTCGTTGAATTACAGAACTAGTACTTATAATTATTTAAACTCTCTTCTCAATTTAGATGATTTTAAGACCTTCGAAAAAGTACTTACCGTCTACAAAAATATTCCTATTAAAAATAAAGATGAAGCCGGTGAAGAGTGGCAAAATACCACAGCCATAGAAGTTTTGTATCTCTTAAACGCTGGAAAATATGCGCTGGCTAGTGCTAAATACAAAGAGGTATTGGATGGGCTGAAAACATACGCCCACAAAGTAAATAATGCCACTAAAATTGCACTCCTATGCAATTTGGGGATTTGTCTTTTTTTAGAAAAGCAGTATGATAAAACGATTGTTGTAAACAATTTAATATTAGAAGACAAGAGCGATGTGCGGCTTGATATAAAAAGAAATTCATTTTTGCTAGAAGTTCTTTTGCATTATCAACTTACTAATTATAGCCTCGTAGAATCACTCCTGCGCTCTATAAAAAGAAAACCCACAACAGCGAATGAAAAATTGTATTTACAGTTTTTTGAAAAGGCATTGAAAGCAGGAAAAATAACGAAGGCTTTTGCCAGAGAAAGCCTAGAAAGTTTTCGAGCAGCTGGTTTCGAAAATTTTAGCAGCCCGTATGCAATGCTAATTATGTGGTTAGAAAGTTATTTGTAAAGCGGGAGAAAATTGCAGTGGAGGAAGCCATCGTTATCAGTATAATAAGGATCAAAATCCATAAATTTTACTATTTCATTACCATTGAATATACGATGCAAAATATCTGTTATTTCAGCCTTACAACTATCATTTATTTGTTGGAAGCTAACCGTATCGTCTGTTAATTTTTTGAATTCTGGAAAATAAAAAGTCAATGAATCTGTAGTGTTGTTTATAATACAGTTGGTATAAGAAAATTCTTTGCTACCAATATTACTTTCTCTCAAAAAAATACTGGGCATATAAATGATAGAATCTACTATTTTGTTTTTTAGAATAAATTTTTCAAAGTAATGAAGCCTTGTTTTAAAAGAATCTAGCAACACAGCATCTGGTTGATTCCATGTTTTAATTTTTTGAGGGTCATTAAATAAGGCAAAGCGTTTTCCATTATGTTCAAAAGGAGTAAAATACAAATCGAGATGGTAATCTGGCAAATCACCCCCCTCACTAAAAGCATTATAAATGACAATTTTATACCCATTCAAATCGTATTGTTGATTTAAAATACTATCCATAAAAGTATCAAATGCTTTAGTGCTATCTTGAAGGTTATACTCTTTTTGATATTTCAATACTGCTTCTCTTGAAAAACCCACAAAAAGAGTGTTTCCAATTACCCAATTGTTTCCTCTCAGTAACCCCATCACTTCTGTAGGAATACATTTTCCTACTCTATTACAAAAACAATTGGAGGGCGCAGGATTATTTTTTGGAAATGTAACACTTCTCTCATTAGACTGGAAATTTATATAATAAGGAACATACTGGAAGCTGTCTAATTTTTCAATCAAAAATTTATTAGAACTATCTACTTGTGGCTTTAACTTAAAACAATAGTCTATTTTAAAGTTTTGTTGATTTACAACAAGTACAGCTAGTATTTTTCTAAAAGTTTTTACCCAATCGCTTTTTGAGAAGAGTGATTTAATAGCCTTTACATTAATTCTATCTCCGTTTATATATTGCTTATCTATATTTTTTATGGCTTGTAATTGGCTAGCATCCAATTCAATTGTTTCTAGCACAGTGTATAAATAGCTAGAAGTATCGCTATTTAATTTGATTTCTATCAGTAAAGGGCAATTGAAAAAAGTAGCATATTGAGAAAAAACTTCTAAGCGATTTAAATCTAAATCTTGAATAAAAATTTTATCAAAATGCTCTTTATTGTCTTGCTGTAATTTGGGCTTTTGAGCAATACCTGCCACTACAAACAAACAAAAGAATAATACACTAATTAGTTTCCTAAGCATATAGTATCATAAAGAGAAGTTTTATCACCCTGCAAATTATAATCAAAATAGAGAACATAAGCAGGATAACTTTCTGTTGCCTTTACTGATTTAGATACACATGGCTTAGGATTAACAGAAGTAGCTCTATTGTCATCATACCCTTTTATGGCAAATTCACTACCACTTCCGTATCCATCGGCTCTAGCAACATGAAAGTCTAAACAACCTGCTATCATGGTAGTACATTTACTTGTTGGTATATCTTGGATTTTGTAATAAAAATGGGTAGCATCAAAATAACACACTATACCCGTAGCCGTTTTTAAATAACTAATGGATAATCCACCAATCTGATTAGCACCATTAAATATCCCTAAAGTTCTTCTCTCTTGAATTACTCTAAAACTTATAGCCGAAGGGTTTGTAATTTCTACAGAAGTAAAGCCTGGCAGAGGTGCTGCTAAGAGCACCATTAAATTTTTAGTTTTTTTATTTTTCATAAAGTTTGTTTTTTTATTTAAAATATTTAAAGAAATTATTTAGATGGAGCAGCAGGCTTTTTTAAGTCCTCTACATCTTTCATTAATTTCAGGTAGTCAAATTGGTTTTGAATTTTTTGCAATCTATAATCGGTAATCAAATCTTTAGTATTTTCTCCTAGTTTTTGAATCATCTCTGCATTATCGGTGGGTGTTCTATCGGTATTAATTTCATATTTTTTTAAGCCTCCATTTTCATCAAAATCAATTGCCAAATAAGGGTTTCTGCCTTTTACTTTTGTATCTATGCTTTTAAGAGTACCTAACTGAGGTATCTTTACTGTTTCGCTAAATAAAGTTTCAGACTGTGTAATGTTTTCTAACTGATACCGAAGAACGGCTGGCTCTCTGTAAAATATTTTTAAGCTATCCTTGTTTGAAAAATTACTAGAAGGCGGATTATTTGTGAGCTTTATGGCAGTAAGTTGTAAGGTTTGTACTGGTTTAGTTTCTGAAATAACAATAGTGGTCTTTTCATCTTCTGCCTGTATGGTTTTTCTAAACCCTTTTACATAGGTAATGGTGCAAATAGAATCATATACATTTTTGTAAATTCTTGTTGTTTTTATGGTATTTTGTCTTGGTGAATATTTTTTTTTCAACGCTTTATCCGTAGCAGGAAGATTTGTAATTGAAGTACCAGCTGAAAACACTGCTCCTACAATTTTACCTATCACTTGTAAACCGGTGGCTATTCCTTGTAGTATTTCTTTGGTGTAAGTTCCCGCTTCTCCATTAATACTAGCCAAAGTTGGAGAGCCCTCATTGAAAGTAATAGTTTGCTGTTGTCTCTTTCCACTACTTTTTGAAAAACTGCTCGTATTTATTTTATAGCCTTGTGTGTAATCTGGTAAGATACATCCTACTAATTGTATGTTTGAAAGTTTAAAAGAGTTTTGTACATATTTCTCCTCTTCAGGAATATATTCGTAAGTAGATTCTACTAGACTATCGCTAGTTTTATTAATAGTAATAATTATAGTGTTTACAACTTTTATTTTTTGGGTAGTTTGAAAATTGATATTAAAGCCTAGCTCTAAATCTTTTTTAGGCAAATAATAAGTTGCTGTAGCATCATTTACTTTCAGAGAAGCTATTTTAAAAGTAGTGCATCCACTAACGGTAAATATCAAAACAATACAAATTGAAATTACTTTTTTCATAATGGCTATGGTTTATAATTTCTGTCTTTTCAGATCCCGAAAACATATATTTAAACAGCTACAATAAAATACTTTATGGGCAATAAACAAAATTTAATAAATAAGTTTTTGCTGACACACTCCTTTCTGAATTTCAATAGAACCACTCCAAGTGGAGCCATCTGTGGCGGTAGCGTGATAGTCGTAAGACCCTGCTTCCAATGACACCCAACCTGTATAAATACTGCTGCAATACGACACTGGATTACTGGTGACAGGCAGTTTAAAACTAACAGTAGAAACCGATAAATAAATGGCTCCATGTGCATTGGAGTTGGTGTAAAATACCATAGAGCCTAAACCCTGAAATTCTTTTTCTTTTGAACAGCTGCTAAAAGAAAATAAAATGAGAAGTGTACTAAAAAATAAAATTGTTTTTTTCATGTTATAGATTTTTGGTTTTGCCTACTCTATATCCTTTTTTCGGCTAGCTAGGTTTTTCTGTATTAAAATTAGCTCTATGAGCTAGGAATCAGGAAGTGTAATGGTCTTGGTAGTTGTATCTTGGTTATTGCTTTTTCTTCTTGTTTTATATTTCAAATCGGTATCTGGTTTGTGTTTTTAAATTCCAATCAAAATAAGTAGTGCAATTTGCCTGATGAGGGCCTAGGGGCATCTATAGAAATAATCTTTTGGTCTTTATCAACCACTATATATCGGGGGATAAAATCGATTTTAAAGGGCTTAATCTGATCTATAGCTTCCTTGGATAGGAACATGGTATTCGTTTGTTTGAGTTCTGCGGCCTTTTTTTTCCACTTTTCAAGGTCGTCCCAAATACTAATGCTTAAAAAATGGATGTCTTTGCCATATTGTTCTTCTAGCTTACTCCAGTATGGTAACTCAGCTTTACATGGGCCACACCAAGTAGCCCAAAAATCAATTACAGTAATCTTACCGCTAAATTGTGATAAGCTTGTTTTTTCACCTTTAATACCTATGCCAACAATGTCACTCATTGGTTTTCCAACCATGGAAGCTGCATAGCTTTTGAATTGCATATTTTCGATTACGTAGTTTTTTTGATTCTCACCAAATTTCTGCGCCTCGTCAATTTTAGCGTTCAAATACACTGCCATTTCGGGAAATACTTTTGCATAATCGCTCATAAAAGAAACGGTGTTTTTTGTTATCTGGTCCATTTTGGGGAACAAGGAAAGTGTATCCTCTTCCTCCATTTTAGGATAGAGCGGATTCCAGCTCATTTCTGCTGCAAGGTTAATTCCGGCTAAAGCATTATTGCGCTCTGCGCCACTTCCGGTAAATGCCAAAGTTTCATCGAAATAGGAGGTATGTAGGCTCACTTTTAAATTATCATTCGGCATTAGAAATACTTTCGTAAATTCATTGCGATCGTCAAATGTAAATACTGTGCCTTCTGCCAATTTGAATTTCATTTCAAAGCTGCCATCGGACTTAAGTTTAGCAGCTGCCATGCGTTTTGACTCTAGGTTTTCGCTTCCTTTAGGGTGATAGCTAAGAAAAACACTATCTCCCGTTGGATGTATAATTTGGCCTCTGAATGTTGTGGTTTGGGCTTTGACTACAACACCGAGTTGCAGCAAAGTATAAAGGGTGATAAGGAATAGTTTCTTCATGGTTCTTCTTTTTTCGCCTACTCTATATCCTCTTTTCGGCTGCCGAGGGTTATACTAAACTCTGATCGGAATTTTTACCTAATAAAATCAATAGCTACCAGAGATATTAACTGTAAAATCTTCGCCAAGTGAAGAATCGTAGTAGCGAATATTTTTAAATGAATAAGTATTGTTTGTTAACGACAAAACACCCCCTGCTTGGGCATCAACAAAATAACTATAATCTGGTACAGTTATAAAACCATAAAACAAACAGTTGGTATTATAGGCTGATAAAGTGGAAGACCCAGAGAAAGTGGGAAGGTTGTAAAAATCTAGATTAATAGTATCTACTGGATTTGTTGCCACCGCAACAACATTGAAAGCACCAGCAATGCTTTGAGAGCTACAAGCTGTGCTTACATACTTACTGGTAGATGCCTGAACTACCTTGTACTCTATTCCTTTTCTTAAAAAAGCATTGCTGGGAAGTGGAGATTCTTTCTTCTTGCAGCCAGCCGCTGTTATTAAAAGTAGAGCAATGATTTGTAATTTGAAATATGTTTTCATGTTTGTTTGTTTTTAAGTTATTTAAAAATGATATGCTAGTCCTAAACCATGCTTTAGATTAATATCTAGGTAAGTTTGACCACGCTGCTTCCCGTTGTAGGCTTCGACTGTTTTCTTAGTGTTTGCTATTGATTTAAATGCTATGGGGATAGAAGCAAACGAGCAACCCAATCCTGCGGCAAGAAATATACCACCTGAAACCCATAGCCCAGTATTTCCACTAATATCTTGATCTAAATTAGTACTGCTAACTTTATCCACTTGATTAAGCAAAACAACTAACCCACCTACCATAAGTCCTGCACCCACCACAGTAGCCCCAAGCCCAGAATAACTTAATATTTTGGCTAATTTACCTTGGCTCATAGCTTGATTATAGAAATCTAATGCTACTGGATTTCCTTTTAGTAAAGTTTCCATTTCCTCTTTCGTTAATCCCTTTTTTATGACACTTCCATTGTTATCTAATAAGTCAAATCCTTTCTTAGATAAACCTAAAACAGGAGCGTTACTGTCAAAATTCTTCTTTATTGTACTAGTGGTAGTGGAGGAACTAGGTGGAATATAAGAGTTCGTATTTGCAGGTGGACTAACTGGTGAACTAGTTACCGCAGGTGCCGTTTCATTAAAAACATCTTTGGTGCCGTTTTTATATTTTATCATAAAAACCTCTGCCTTCAAAATGTTATAGGATGGACCTTCTAAGTTTTCAAATTTTTTGTACTTGATCTCCGTGCTGCCAATATCCAATATCTTTGACTGGATTTCATTCCCGTTTTTTAGGGTAATAACATCTTGGGCTTGAGCATGGAATGCTAGGAGTAAAAATCCTAAACCTGCAATTATCTTTTTAATAGCGTATTTCATTTTGTTTTGTTTTAAAGGGTTTAATTAGATTTAATAATAGTAGCGGTAATCGTGAGAATAGAAGTAGTAGGCTCGGTATTAGAAGTTACCGTAACAATTTTCGACTGCTCGCCCGATTTACCATTTGGGTCGAACGACACTTCTATTTTTGCCGATTTGCCTGGTGCTATAGGGTCGCGAGGCCATGAAGGAACGGTACAACCGCAAGAGCCTTCTGCCCCTAAAATCATAAGCGGCTCTTTTCCCGTGTTGGTAAATTCAAAAGCGTGATACTGCTTTTTATCATCCTTTATCACTCCAAAATTGTGAATCAGTGAATCGAATTTTAAAGTCGTTTTAGGAAGATTCGGCATGGATTTGATGGCTGGAACAGAAGTAGGAATAATTGATTCTGTAGTTTCAGCAATTTTACTTTTGGTTTGATGGTAGATAAAATAAGTATTAATACTCAATACTATTAGTATAGAAAGTAGCAATAGAGTAGTCGTTTTAGTATTCATCATGATGTTTGATTATTAAAGAATTAATGAAGCAGATAAAGGGATCCTGAACAACTACTTGCGCCAGGACAAGTACTATAGCAAGTATTGCTGGAAGAACACCAATAAGGATTTGTTGAAGCACAACAATGTATACCATCCGCAGCCTCTAAATAACCTGAACCACACCCACTATTGTTACCATAGTAATCAAAAGCCCCAACACAACTTGGTTTGCAACTGTTTTGACAAGAAGAGAGCGTAGAGTAACTCGCTCCGCTACTTACCGAATAGCAAGAACTACCATTACAGTTATATCCTGCACTGCTACTTCCACAGCTGCTTTGGCAAGAAGATAAACTCGTATAGCTCGCTCCACTGCTTACATAGGTGCAAGTCCCACTTGAGCAAACATAACCTGCACTGCTACTGCTACAACTGCTTTGACAGGATGTTAAACTGGTATAAGAGGCCCCACTACTTACATAGCTACAACTGCCTCCAGAGCATTTGTATCCAGCGCTACCGCCACTGCCGCCTTGGCTTACACCTTTAGTAGGATAATTACATACTGCCTGAGCATCTTCGCAACTAGAATAACACTTGTTTGTACTCGAACATACATACGGATAATCTTTAGGGCAACAACTGGTGGGAGTAACCGCTACATAACCGCTTGAACAACTTCCGCTGCCACTGTAATCGGTAGCATTGCATAAGACATTTGCATAACGGCAACTCCCATCACTCTTAGTTGCTTTGCTGTTGTAGTTAGAAGCTGTTGGATCGGTGCAGCCCTCTCTGGCACAACCACCACAAAACGCTGCAAAAAGCAACAGCGCAAAGAAAAATTGAAAACTTGTTTTCATTTCGTTTGATTTTAGTTTCCGCCTACTCTATAATCCTCTTTTCGGCTACCGAGGTTTTTTATTATTTTATTGAATAATTCCCTCTCTAAATGCCGTAGCAATGGCTTCTACCATATTTTTAGCATCCATCTTTTTTAATATGTTTTTTCTATGTGCTTCTATGGTATTGTTGCTAATAAATAATTCCTTTGCTATTGTTTTGGAAGATTTTCCAGTAGCCATAAATCTCAAAACCTCTATTTCTCTTTTAGTAAGAGTCGAATAATTTATTGTGATAACTACCTCCTCTTTTTTTCCTTTCTTATATTTCATAATTGATTTATACAAATTAGTAGAACAAAATTTGTGTTAACAATAACTGTTTTCCGTAGTTTTAATCTGCCCTCCAAATAACTTTTATCTTTATTGGGGTTGAGATTTTGAAATGCCGTTTTCTGCCTTTTCACAACACAAAACTGATGGAACTAAAAAAAGGATACAAACCAATTGCAAGGTCATTATAGGAAGTCTGACCCCTGAAAACAGGGAGGGATGCTAATTGGAATGCAATGCTAGTAAAGATTACCGCGCATAGTAAAAAACCCAAATTCTTTAAGAGACTGGGAAGAATATAACCTTGAAAAAATAAATTCTAAAACAAATGCGCCACCAATTGCTGCACTTTGCTGATGCTTATAATTTCTAATTTATATTTGGAAGCATCAATACCTTTTTGATTGTAGCGCGAAATAAATATTTTCTCAAAACCTAATTTATCGGCTTCTGCTATGCGCTGTTCAATGCGGCTCACCGCGCGGATTTCACCACTCAAACCTACCTCACCCGAAAAGGCAATTTTAGCACCCACCATCTTATCTTCATACGATGAAATAAGTGCTGTGACTACCGCCAAATCGATGGCAGGGTCTTCTACCCGAATGCCCCCCGCTATATTTAAAAAAACATCTTTGGTGCCAAATCGAAAGCCAGCACGCTTTTCTAAAACCGCTAAAAGCATGTTCATTCTGCGCACATCAAATCCCGTAGCCGAACGCTGTGGTGTGCCGTAAAATGCAGGCGTAACAAGGGCTTGTGTCTCTATTAAAAAAGGGCGCATGCCTTCTATCATAGCAGCTATGGCTATACCACTCGGTTGTTCTTCGCGCTGCGTCAATAAAATTTCAGAAGGATTAGTAACCGCTCGTAATCCACTACCTAGCATTTCGTAAATGCCTAATTCTGATGTAGAGCCAAAACGATTTTTGATAGTTCGTAAAATCCGATAGGTATAATTTCTATCTCCCTCAAACTGCAACACCGTATCCACAATGTGTTCCAGCATCTTGGGTCCTGCTATGGAGCCGTCTTTTGTAATGTGCCCTATCAAAAAAACGGGAATAGAAGTTTCCTTTGCAAAGCGTTGTACCTCACCCGTGCATTCACGAATTTGCGATACGCTACCAGGAGGCGACTCTATGTAAACGGAGTGCAAAGTTTGCACCGAATCCATAATTATCAAATCAGGTTTGAGTGCATCAGCATGTTTAAAAATAGCTTGTGTATTGGTTTCTGTAAGAATAAAACAATTTTCATTTTTAATGCCAATCCGTTCTGCGCGCATTTTTATTTGTCGGTCACTTTCCTCTCCGCTGATGTATAATACTTTTTGGTTTTTAATGGTCGTGGCTATCTGTAGCATTAAAGTAGACTTGCCTATACCCGGCTCCCCGCCTATTAAAACCAACGAACCCGACACTATACCACCTCCTAAAACTCGATTCAATTCTGAGTCCTTGGTGTCAATGCGAGCCATGGTAGAATCTTCTATTTGTTGCAGCAAAATGGGTTTCAATTCGGTCGTTCTGGAGTAGCCTTTTTCTTTCGCTTTCTCTTCTTCTTTGCTCACCACTTCTTCTACATAGGTATTCCATTCCTCACACACAGGACATTTGCCCACCCATTTGGCGGACTGCGCTCCACAGCTTTGACAGAAGAAAAGTGTTTTTGTTTTTGCCATAATTACAAACTTACAAATTACCCAAATACTTCCTCTAAAATATCGGGGGAGCGAAGCGAATTGAATCCCTCTAAGTGCAAAGAAAAATATTTTAAAATGTGATGGAGTACCTCCTTTCGCTTGCCCCTATTGAGTTTCAGATTAGCATTTTCAAAAGTGGACACTGCTAACAATTCGTAGATGATATGACTATTTTCTTTGCTCAGTATCAAACTACTCGCTGAATCTTTGGCTGTAAAAGTTCCCTCTTGCATATCAAAATAAGGAGTGGTATCCGAAAATGTTCCATAAGGAGCAAAACCCAAATAGCCAGCATAGTGAAGCAAAAATTGTAAATGAAAATCGTTGTTCGTTTCCGTTACATCATCTAAAAAACAAAGATTGTCCCACACAAATTGAAAGAGCTCTTCATTGGCATCGTGCTCCTTCATAGATTTTGTAACTACTTCCAATAAAAAAACAGCCATGGTAGATTTCAAAATATCAAATGGAAGGGATTGATAATTGTGCGACCTCCGAAATTCTTTGATGCGTTGTAAGTTTTTACTTTCTCGATGGGTCACCTCCAAATCCAGTAAGGTCAATGGTTGTAACATAGAAGCTTTGGAAGAAGACTTAATAGAACGCACACCATTTACCATATAAGAAACCAAGCCCAATTGCTCCGTAAATATTTTAGCAATTACACTTGTTTCAGAATACTTTATAGTTTGCAGTACGATTCCTTTAGTTTTGTAGTGCATAGACCATGACAACAACTCGTTTACAGAAATTAATGCTCTCCTTAGCAATACTGCTGGTGCCTATTATAGCATTTTGGCAAGTATCGCTGATGCAATATACAATGAAGTGGGATATGATGGACCAACTTTTCCCTTGGAGGTTGTTCATGAGCGAGTGTTTTCAGGAGCATATACTGCCACTTTGGTGCCCTTATGCTAAATTAGGTTATCCGTTTTACGCTGACCCGCAGAGTGGCTTCTTTTACCCGCTGGCGTGGATTTTCACCTACTTTTTTGATTATACTATTTATGCCTGTAATGCAGAATTTATCACGCACATTTTATTGGCGTTTTTGGGAATGTATCTTTTACTAAAAGTTCAAAAATTTAGCAAGAACACTGCTGTGATTTTTGGACTCATCTATGCGCTTTCCGGAATGTTTGTAAGCAATAGTCAACATGCACCGTTGATTGGAAGTCTTACTTGGTTGCCATTTGTGCTATGCTATTATTTCAAAACTTATGAGAGTAGAAAATGGATAGATGCTGTAAAAACAGGCTTCTTTTTGTATCTGCTTCTTACGGGTGGCTATATAGGTGTTGTGCTAATTTTAGCTTATAGTTTAATAGGTTATTTCTTGTGGGGTACATATAAAATTGTATTACAAAAAAACAATTCAAATTTAGTTCGGTGGTTGCTCTTAAATGCAGTTCTTACATGCTCCTTCCTTGCATTCAGTTCTGGATATATTTACTCCGTAGCATCATCACTTCCATACATTAGCAGAGCAAATGGAGTTTCGCTATTCGCATCGGGCAGCAATGCTTTCACTCCACAATCCTTGCTATCACTACTCTTACCCATGGCTACTGCGAGTGGTAACACGTTCTTTGATACCGATATTTCTATGAGCAATTTGTACTTAGGAATTTTCGCTCTTCCATTTATTTTAATAGCCTTAATTAAAAACAAAAACGCTCGCATTCTTTTTGGAATTTCCTTATTGTTTCTATTAGCATCCTTTGGAAATTACACGCCATTTCGCGGCTGGTTGTATAGTTTCATTCCTCTTTTAAATCTATTTCAACATGCATCCATTTTTCGCTTTTTTGTAGGCATATTATGGTTGCTAATAGCTGCAGAGGGTTTTGAAATTACTTTTACTTCCATTCAAATTTCGGCCTTCGATTTGTTTAAAAAAACACTTCCCGCTTTGGCATTTGTCATCCTTATTTTAGTTGGAGTTATCTATTTCAAACATCCTTTTATTTTCCACTTTCAATTCGAAAAGTGGGAACAATTATATGCTCCTGAAAATTTAAAACTGCTGCTTGTATTACAAAGTGCAGCGCAGATTGTGCTTTTATTGGCAGCTACTTTTATACTACTGATACCTAAAATTTCATTGTCAAAAAAAAGAAATCTATTTGCAGTAGTCATGCTTTTAGACATGTTTTTAGCAGTGCAAGGAAATATTTTTTCTACTGTAGCAAGCGAAAGAAATGCTACCAATTTTCAGGAAGCTGTTAATACATTACCAAAAGGATTTCCCATACCCAACAATAAACCCATCAATAGTTTCAGCGAATGGGGAGATGCTACTTTAGCGCCTCCCATGTGGCAAAATGCGGGCTTCGTTCGCAAAGAAATTACTCCTGATGGTTTTAATGGTTTTAAACTAAAAAATTATGAAGCTTTGATTCAAGATTCAATGATTGCTCCTCAAATTTTAGCACGCCCTTTTTTAATTAGTACGAGTGAAAATGATTCTGTGTTGAATAATAAAACAAAGCTTACAGCATTTCATCCAAATAAAATTGTAGTGTCTTCTCAAGAAAATTTTGCTACAAAAATTAAGCTAATGCAGATGGCTTATCCGGGATGGGAAGTGAGTATAGACGAAAAACCAACAGCGCTTTCAATGCCCTCTGAAAAAGAAAAATACCAACTGCTTACTGCAGAACTTAGTGCTGGAAAACACACAGTTTCTTTTCATTTTTCACCAAAATATATAAAGGGATTATTGATATTGAATGTAAGCTTTGTCTTGCTTTTTGGCTTGCTACTTTTATATGATTATTGGAGAAAATTTAATTCTCTAAAACAATCTTAGCTACATTTCTTTCTTTGCCTAAATCAGTAGCAGCATAGACCATATATACTCCTGTTTTTACACGTACCCCATTGTATCCATTGCCATCCCAAACCATTTGTCCTCCATTGGCCCTGCCTTGAAAAACCAATGTACCTGATACATCCGTAATCTTTACATAAGCATTATCTACTAGTCCTTTGATAGCTATAACACCCTGATAGCCTGACTTTACAGGATTTGGATACACCAGAGCATTTCCTTTGGTAGCTTCACCCAATGTAGCATCTCCCATATAACTTACCAGTCCACTTTCAGAGCCTATAAACACCTCCCCTGTTTGTTGATTAATTCGAATATCCGTGATAAAATTAGAAGGGAGCGGACTGTTGTCTTTTGTAAAACGATGTAACTCAGTTTTACCATCATCACTTATCAACCAAGCGCCATTGGTAGTACCAACCCACTTTCTATTGGCACCATCTACCGCTATTGCTTTTACAATTTCCGTAGCAAACAAGTAGCCTATAAAGCCATCGCGTTCTACTTTTACTCTATCGGCATCACATCTATTGGTTTGACTTAAAACAGAGCCTGCACAATAAAATACACCTATTCCTTCATCTGTTCCTACCCACATATCTCCGTTTTTATCTTCTGCCATACACCACACATTGTTATTGGGCAAACCACCATTTCCAGTTCCCGTTCCTAAACTTACAATGTTCACTCCTATCTGTGGAGCATCTATGTTTTCACCAGGTTCATACACGATTACATTTCCTGCACGCTGACACATCCACAATCTTCCTTCTTTATCAAAAACCATTTTACGAGTAGAAGTAACACTAAACGGAATTTGAAAACTTTGCCATGTACCGTCTATTTTTTTTACAACTAATTCTTTGGGTGCTCCAGTATTACTCATCCACACATTTCCAATCGCATCTACCGCTACCGCACTCACTTGTGAGTTCCCAAAGTTTGCTTGCAATATACTGTTTGAGTTATCGTATTTTTTTAAGTCTTGTGTAATCATATCATACTCCACCAAACCGCCTCTATAAGAAGCAAAATACACTTTACTATCAGGCTTATTTACTGCTACGCTTAGTAAATCCAAACAACCACTTATAGAACCATATATTGCAGGAGGTAGGCTGCGCCACCATTTGCCGTCATAAAACACAGGACCATCCAATACGTTGCTAAATGTAATATAGGAAGGGTCGGTACCACCCGATGCCATATAAAGCACGTTATCATCAATAGCCATATTGAAAACTCCATTAGATGGAGGCGAATTAGGATGCAATTTTTCAGCATCGCCACCCAGCGTTTTGTAGCGAATAAGTCCTCCCCATAAATCGGCTACATAAGTTGTTCCATTATCTGTTATAAACTGTAAAGGACGTGGTGATTCTTTATTGGTAAAAACAGAAATATTTCCACTAACATCTATTTTCAAAACCCTTCCAAGGCTTTGCCCGCCTGTATCTAACCATTGAGTGGCATATAAATTATTTTCAGAAAAATCAAATCCCTTAAACTCCCAATCTTTATCAAATCGAACCTTCGTCCATTTCGTTCCGTTGTACTCAAAAAGCGTATCTCTAATAACTGCAAACACACGGTTATTAACCGTTGCAGTATATTTAGAAATGTATGGAATTAATCCTTCTGTAGTATCAAAGGTTTGCCACAAAGCATAGTTCTGTAAATTCACAGAATTAATGGGAGCTGCTTTCACGCCTTCATCGGTAGCTGCATAAATTTTAGTAGCATCGGCACAAATAGCGTTTACTCTTATAGCTCCGCCTGTTTTCCCGATTACATAAGTATTCTTAATTTCTTTTTTGTCTATATCAATTACAGAAATGCCAATATCACTGGACAAATACGCTTCGCCTTTTATAAAATAAATACCATTAATACTTTTAGAACTAGAGGATATTTTATTCTTAATATCAGGGATATTGTACATATCCTTTCCGTCTATCAAAATATCAATATTGCTATTGGTATAAGCTACCACCAATGCCTTTTTTTCTGGCAAATAATTCATAAACTTTATACCCGCATCACTTAAATAATTCGATTTATCTAAAACACCCATACTTCCATCTGCTTTGTCCAAATAAAAAATGGATTGCCCAGAAGCACAATAAATTCTATCGCCCGCATCTACCACAAATTTGGCAGAAGAATACGGCATAAAAGATCGCCAAGTGCCCAATGCTCTTTGGGCAGAGAGGGATACAGAAAAAACCAACCCAACTAAAAACAGAATACTGAAACGCAATGAATTCATTTTCCGAAAATATTAAAATTCTGTGGTAAACGCAGTTCGCAAACATATATTGCATCTATCAAGAGTGTGGTCGAATTTCTTTATTTTCGCCAGCTTATCTTGAAATCCAAATTTGACTACTAATACATGACACCCAAAAATCCAGATACGAACGGCTATTTTGAATACGCAGGACTTGACTTACCTTCTTTAGAAAAAGAGGTGCTTCAGTTTTGGGAAGAAAATCAAATTTTTGAAAAGAGTATTAACTCCAGACCAGAAGAGAATCCTTTCGTGTTTTATGAAGGTCCACCCAGTGCTAATGGAATGCCAGGCATACATCACGTAATGGGTCGTACCATCAAAGATTTGTTTTGCCGTTTTAAAACTCTACAAGGTTACAGAGTGGAACGCAAGGCTGGCTGGGACACACACGGGCTGCCAGTAGAGTTGAATGTAGAGAAAACCATAGGCATCACCAAAAAAGATATTGGTACGAAAATTTCTGTAGCCGAATACAATAAATTGTGTAGAGAAGACGTATTTCGTTTCACCGATATATGGAACGACCTTACTAGAAAAATGGGATACTGGGTAGATATGGATCACCCTTATATCACCTACAAAACAGAGTATATAGAATCCCTTTGGGCATTGCTAAAAATCTTGTACGATAAAAAATTATTGTACAAAGGCTTTACCATTCAGCCTTACTCACCTGCTGCGGGTACAGGTTTAAGTTCACATGAATTAAATCAACCAGGCTGCTACCGCGATGTAAAAGACATTACCGCTGTAGCTATGTTTAAGGTTTTGAAAAATGAAAAATCTGCTTTTCTTTTTGATGATGAAAAAGAAGATGTGCGTATTTTAGCATGGACCACTACCCCATGGACCTTACCCTCTAATGTAGCATTGGCGGTAGGTGCAGATATAGAGTATGTAAAAATAAAGACAACCAATTTTTATTCTAAACAAGAAGTAAGTGTAATTCTAGCAGCAGATTTATTAGAAAAAACATTTGCTTGGAATAATTTAGAAGTAAAGCAGGCACACGATTTGGGTACGGGAAAATTGCTGGAAGGCATTACGTACGAACCTTTATTGCCGTATGCAAAAGGAGCTGCTTGCAGAGTGATTACGGGAGATTTTGTAACCACCAGTGATGGTACAGGAGTAGTGCACATTTCGCCATCTCATGGCGCAGACGATAAGCGAGTAGCCGATTTGAATGGTATAGAAGGAATTCTTTTAGTAGATAGACAAGGGAAGTTTACGGAGGAAGTTTTTGACTTTGCGGGGGAGTATATAAAAGAAGCTTACCTGACAGACGAAGAAAAAAAAGAAGAGGCAGCCAAGCAGGGCCGTGATACTTATTTGAGTGTAGATATTCGTATAGTAGATAAACTCAAAAAGGAAAACAAACTCTTTAAGTCCGAGAAATACGAGCACACCTATCCGCATTGCTGGCGTACCGATAAACCAGTGATTTATTATCCTTTAGATTCTTGGTTCATAAAAACCACTGCTGTAAAAGACAGACTCATTGCGCTCAATAAAACCATTAATTGGAAACCAGCTACTACCGGTGAAAACCGCTTTGGTCAATGGTTAGAGAATTTGGTAGATTGGAATCTTTCACGGTCACGCTACTGGGGAACTCCGCTTCCTATCTGGCGCACAGAAGATGGTGCTGAAGAAAAATGTATAGGTTCTACAGTAGAATTACAATTAGAAATAGCCAAAGCTAAAACTGCCGGTTTTCTAGATTCAAATTTTTCAAATGATGCTGCCAGTTTCGATTTACACAAACCTTTTGTAGATGAAATTATTTTAGTTTCAGAAAGTGGCAAACCCATGAAACGCGAAGCAGACTTAATAGATGTTTGGTTCGATTCTGGTGCTATGCCTTACGCTCAGTGGCACTATCCATTAGAAAATGAAGCGAAATTTAAAGCCAATTTCCCTGCTGATTTTATTGCAGAAGGTGTAGATCAAACACGTGGTTGGTTTTTCACTTTGCATGTTTTAGGCGTAATGTTGTTTGATTCTGTAGCCTACAAAAATGTCATGTCAAACGGTTTGCTACTCGATGCCAAGGGGCAAAAAATGAGTAAGCGATTAGGAAATGTGGTTGACCCTTTTGAAACCATAGCTAAGTATGGTGCAGATGGTACACGCTGGTACATGATGCGCAATAGCGACCCTTGGGATAATCTAAAATTTGATGTGAATACTTTAGCAGATGTTTCACGTGCCCACTTTGGAACGATTTACAACACCTACTCTTTCTTTGCACTTTATGCCAATATTGATAATTGGAAACCAAGTGAGAGCAAAGGTTTGGAGACTGTTGAAATTGACGGTTGGATTATTTCTAAACTCAATACGCTTATTTTAGAAGTTACTAAATATTACGAAGAGTATGAGCCTACAAAAGCAGCTCGTGCTATTGAAACCTTTGTAGATGCGCATCTTTCTAACTGGTATGTACGCTTGTGCAGAAGAAGATTTTGGAAAGGCGAAATGAGTGCCGATAAGCAATCTGCTTATGAAACGCTCTATGAATGTTTAAATGTAGTAGGGCAATTGATGAGTCCTATCACTCCATTTTTCAGCGATTGGTTGTATAGAAATTTGGCTAATAAAAATGCAGCAGAGTCTGTTCATCTTTCTTATTTGACAAAGGCAACTGCCTCTAAAATTGATAAATCGCTCGAGGAAAGAATGGAGATGGCGCAACAGATTACCTCTATGGTTCTTTCTCTTCGCAAAAAAACATTGATAAAAGTTCGTCAACCCTTAAGTAAAATTTTAATCCCTGTTTTAAATGCTGAAACCCAACAACAGCTTGAAAAAGTAGAAAATTATATCTTAAGTGAAGTAAACGTAAAAGCAATTGAATACGTGACAGACACAGCGGGTATGGTTACCAAAAAAGCAAAACCTAATTTCAAAACATTGGGTAAGAAAGCAGGTAGCAAAATGAAGCAAATTCAAGAAGCGGTGAATGGTTTTACACAAGAGGATATTCTAAAGTTGGAACAAGACAAAAAAATATCATTGACTTTAGAGGAAGAAAATTTTGATTTGCTATTGGAAGATGTGGATATAATTTCAGAGGATATTCCAGGCTGGTTAGTAGTGAATGAAGGCAATCTTACGGTGGCATTAGATGTTACGCTCACTGATGAATTACGCCAAGAAGGAATCGCAAGAGAATTTGTAAATAAAATACAGAACATGAGAAAAGACAAGGGCTTTCAAGTACTTGACCGAATCTGTGTTCGTGTAATAAAAGATGCGACCTTTGAAGCAGCTTTAGCATCTTTTGAAAATTATATAGCTAGTGAAATATTGGCTACCAAAATAGATATAGTAGAATCACTTACTACTTTTGAACAAGTAGAAATAAATGATATGATACTTAAAGTAAATGTAGAATTGAATTAAAAAATTGCCATGAATAAAATAACACTAAAAGCTATAGCAATTGTCATAGTCGTATTACTGATAGATCAGTTTGTAAAAATTTGGGTAAAAACGCATATGCTATCTGGAGAGGAGTTGCTCATAATCGGCAATTGGTTTAGAGTGCATTTTGTAGAAAATGCTGGAATGGCTTTTAGCATTGAGCTTCCAGGACAATATGGAAAATTGCTGTTATCAACTTTCAGAATTATAGCAATCGGTGGCATTATTTATTTGATTAGAAATATGATAAAAACAAATGCACACCCAGGACTCATTTATTGTGGGTCTATGATTTTAGCAGGTGCTGTTGGCAATGTGCTAGACAGTGCCTTTTATGGTCTGGTGTTTACTGAAAGTTATCACAACGTAGCACACTTCGTACCTATTGGTCAAGGCTATGCAGGCTTTATGGAAGGGCATGTAGTAGATATGCTTTGGTTTCCCATTATTCATGGGGTTTTCCCTGACTGGTTACCAGTTTGGGGTGGAGAGTATTTTGAATTTTTTCGCCCAGTATTTAATGTAGCAGATGCTGCTATTACCACGGGAGTTTTTATTATTATACTTTTCCAGAAACGCTTTTTTGCCGAAAAAGAAATAGAAGCTGTTAATACAGATACCGAAACTGCAAGCCCTTCAAATGAATCGAAAGAAGAAATTCTTATAGACTAAAATCCAGCAAAAGCTTTTACCAATGCAGGCAACTTGGGAGATTTTTCTTGCTCATTAATAAACTTATTTAAATCCACTTTTTGTATTCCTTTAGGAATTTCAAAAACATCGTCACTCAAGCTACTTTTGGTTTTTACTATCTTTAAAGGACTGACTTTTGCTGTTTTAGTATTCTTACAATTTACCTCTGCAAAATTTGTATTCCCATCTTGCACTTCATTCCAAAAGCCTGCTATTCTTAAAACAGGAATTAAATCCTGGAAATTTACAGTAGAAGCATCACACCAAACATCGGCTGTAAATGTAGTAGCCGTAATTATTTTTTGAGTGAGTTTTTCCTTTTCCACTGTCTTTGTTTGCCCTGTGTTTTTAGCGCTTTGACTTACATTTACCGCAAACCCAGGTTTTAAATTATTTTGCTCATATATCTTAAACACCTTATCGCTATTAAAAACAACAGCCGTTTTAGGGGTAGCTACAGATATACAGCTTAATTCTCGCTTTTCTGAATTAAAGAAATAGGAATCGTATTTTTCATTACCACCTGTTATTCTTTTTATAAAAAATTTCTTACCCTTAACCTTCACTTCTACCGCATTCAGCGCGCCAGTTTCATCTTTAAAATCAATTTTCAACATCCCTTCAAATGATTGAGAAAATGCGCTAAAACCCAGAACTGCCAATAAAAAAACAAGCATTACTTTTTTCATACTTAAAATTATTTAAAGAATTTCTAAAATATATTTTCCAAAAATTAAAATTCCTACTACTGCTGAAAAGAAACTAGCCAATAGTACCGCACCTGCTGCTACATCTTTTATTTTCCCCGCTTGAACATGAAACTCTGGCGATATAAAATCTACTAAATATTCGATAGCCGAATTCAGCATTTCAGTAACCATAACCAACGCACTGCAAAGAATGACAGCTAACCATTCCCACTTTTCTATTTTAAAATAAAAACCTGCTACTAGCACTAACAATAAAACCGATAAATGAATAGTGAAATTTAACTGCTCCTCTAGTACAATTAAAATTCCTTTAATAGCGTATCCAAAACTTTGTAATATTTTCATTCCAATAACTTTAACAAGATGCTCTCCAAAATTTCGTTCTCATAATTTACTTCACCAAACCCTTTGTACATAGTTGTCTTTTGCAAAGCCCGTTCCAAATTAAAATTATTTTGAGAAGTTTGGTAGGCTATTCCCTTCGACTTCAAACTCTCTGCCAAATACAACTGCTCCGTTTGGCCAGGTGTGGGAATAAAAATGGCCTTCTTGCCTAATTTAGCAAGGTCCATTATCGTGCTATATCCTGATCTCGCAATTACTATTTCCGACTCTTCTAATGCCTTATTAAGTGCCTCAGAGTTTAAAAAATCCACTTCACTTACATTTCCATACTGCTGTATGTCTTGGCTTCCAGATTTATTTCCTTTCACCAAAAGGGTAGCTCCCTGAGTATAATTTTCAAACTGCTTTTTTACAATGGTTTCTAACTGTGTCCGCTGTGGTTCAGGTCCCGAAATAACGGCTATCAAATCATACTTATTTTTAGAATTGGGAATCTTTTCAAATCTTGAAAGTTGTCCAATGAATTTTTTCCTTCGTCCGTTTCCATCCGATAAATTTCCCGTAAGATTTCTTTGCCCGCTATAATCTGGTATCCATAAACGATTAAATTTTTGTATCTGTTTGAAATTAAAATAGTTCACTATTTTTCCTAAAACAGAGGCTCCCTTAGGCATCAAAATAGTAGACTGGTGAGTGATTAAAATGGACTCTACTGCCGAGGAATAACACCCATACCGATTATCGCTAATAACAATATCAATCTCATTTTCACTTACAATTTTACTAAGCGCCTTGTGCTCCAATTTAATGGCAGCTGTAAATTTAAATAGCTGAGACGCCATTTTAGCAATCATATTTTCACCCTCTGGATAAATAGGATTGTAACTAGGTAATTCAAAAAATAAAAGTGCAGGAAACTCTTCCCTCAATACCTGAAGTGCGGCTCCATCAGATGCTATAATTACCTCCGCTTCATTTTTAAGTAAAAGTCGAATGATGGGAATACAACGTGTGGAGTGACCTATACCCCAGTTAAGTGGTGCTATTAAAATTTTCTTCTTCAAAACTTTTATTTCGGGAACTATACTTAAATTCGCTTTTCTACGTTAAAATAATATGCAAAGTTATTTAAAACAAACGGCAAAACTAATTGCTTGCTTATTGCTTATTGCTATAGCCGTTAACAACACGGGTTGCAAAGCAAACAAATGTGATTGTCCCACTTTTGGTGGTCATCGGTTAAAGCATGGATAAAATCAAACTTGACAAAATTCTATTTTGGGTTTACATTGCGCTTGAATAGAATTTATGAAATCGCTTGCTGAACTTTTCAAAGGAGAATATGCCTACATTGTAGACCTAAAAGACAATGACGTGTGCGAAGACTTCTTTGATATGGGCTGCTTTCCTGGCGATTTAATAAGAGTGCTGGAAAACAATCCCAATAAAGATTCCATGAAAGTGAGTTGCAAAAATTTTCAATTTCCGATTTATAAAAAAGCTGCCAAAAAAGTGATTACAAATGTGGTAAGCTTCGAGATTAATTTGAATTAATCTTTCACCACTTTATAGAGCACTATTCTATCTCTAGATAATTTAAATTCATCGCAATCTGAGCTGGCAGTACAGCCCGATTTTGTTTTTGTATTTCCGTATCCGTTGAATTTAATACGACTTGCTGGTACATTGTTATTAATAAAAACTTTAGCTACTTCTTGAGCCCGAGTAAGCGATAATTCTTTTGGGTAAGCCTCATCAAAAGAAGCCATACCATATATTTTAATTCTCAATTGAGGAATCTCCTTCATCATTTTTACAATAGGAATTACCTCATTCAATAAATCAAAAGGAGTTGCAGAACTGTTTTTAGCAAAAGAGACAATTGGCATTTTTTCGGAAGGATCAAAATCATCTGCTTCTATAATAGAGAAATCGGACATTCTAAAAGTTTTGTCTTTTTGAGCAGTTACATCTAAAAGTTGCTTTCCTAAAATGTATCCTGGCTTATAAAATGATACTAAATAAAAAGAGCCGCTATCTACATCAAAGGAATAATTACCCTTCTCATCTGATTTTAATTCCTGTGATAAAATGGTATTCAACATTCTTACGGTCAAAGAAGTATTGCTCAACGGAAGGTTAGACCCTCCATCATATACGACTCCGTTTACTTTTATTTTCGAAGGAATCGCTTTTATGTTACTTTCTGAGAAAGGGGAAACTATACTAGGTGTTGCTATTTTCTCCTTTACCTCTATGGGCTCTTTCTCCCCTTTCAACTTTCTTTCGTAAGATTCCATTAAATCCTTTTGCGCAGATTCGTATTGTTCTCTTGATTGAATTTCCTCTTGTTGTTGTTTCTGAACATCTTCCAATTTTTTCACCAAAGCAGCTTTGTCATTTTGCTCTTGTTTGCGCTTTTCCTCCAAATAAATTCGTTGTTGTTTGTCTCTAATTTGTTGGTCTGTCAAGAAACTATCCTTCGCTTGATAAAAAACTTCCCCTCCATTCATTTTACGCTCCTTCTTATCTCGTTTTGCGCTGGCAGTTAATACTTCTTTCTGTTTTTTATCAGCATTCTTTCTTGCTAATTTCTCTAATTCTAACTGTTGTGCTTGCTGCAATTTTTGAACTTTTGCATCATACTTTGCTTTTAAAGCCATCTCTTTTGCTGCTACCTTTTCATTTTTAGTTTTTGCTTTTTCAGCAACTACCTTATCCTTTTCTTGCTTTAAAATTGCCTGAATTTGTTGTTTCTCTAATTCTTTTTTATCCTTTATCTTTTGTTTGTCTGCCTTTTCTTGCTCTTTCTTATTCGCCCGCATTACCTTTTGTGTATCAGTTGCATTATGCTTTAAGCTTTCTGCTACTGTTTTCTGAGCTATTTCATTCTGTCTATCTAGCACTAACTGCTTTTGCTTTGCAGCCATCAACTCGGCTTCCTCTTTACTCTTTTTACCTTTAGCTTCTTCTGCTTTTTTCAACTCATTTAACCTAAGTTGCTCTAGCTCATTAGCCTTAAGTGTAGCTATTCTTGCAACTTCCTGCTTTTCCTTTTCAGCATTTTCCTTTGCTATCCGCTCCATCTCTTTTGCCTTTGCATCGGCAAGTATTTTTTCTCGTTCTCTCCTCTGCTTTTCTATTTCGTCATTCTTTTTCTGAGTCTTTTTGTCTTCTTGTTTTTCATTTGAAACGAGCACAGGTGCTTCATTCTTTTTTATATCCTCTATCTTTTTATCAAGATTGGCTATGATAGAATCTTTCACAAAAAGTTCCCTATTTAATCCTGCAATGATAAGTGCTTGCTGTGCCAATTTTGCTGAATCCTTTGCACCATACACTTCTATAGCAGGCTTTATATTTTTGTTTTGCGGTTTTTGTTTTGGGTCATATTCTGCACGTGCTTTCACATACTCTAAAGATGGGCCTAATTTTATGTTCAATTTAAAATCTAGTGGTTGATTAAAACCAATAGTAGATATATAAAAACTAGTATCTTGATAGGTATTCATAACACCTGCTGAGCGCTTGTCTACCCGCACTAAATAATTTGTTTCATACTCCAAACGAAAATTATAGGAACCGTCTATGCCTGTAATAATTTTTTCTTCTTGGCGGGTCATTACATTTTTAAGAATAATTCCAGCATCTCGAATGGCTTCATCATTATCTCTTCCCATCAAATAACCACTCAATCGTAATCCATCTTTCTTAAGTGCAATCTTAAAATCGTTAGGAACTACTTTACCATTGTTGTCTATTTTAACCAATACACTAGAATCTTTGTACCCTATATAAGAAGCAGTCACCAAATAGTTTTGGTTTGGAATACCTTTGTATTTAAAACGTCCATCAAAATAGGTTTTGCCTTCAAAAACAATTTTTTCGGCTTGTGAAATTTTAATGCTGGCTTGATAGAAAGGGCTTTGCGTACTATCTGCATCAGTAACCATACCTACGATTTCTTGTGCATGAATAGAACAAGTGCCAGTCAACAAAAAGAGAATGAAAAAACAAATCTGTTTCAACGAAAAAAATTTTAATACTAATAAAATTAGAATTTAGGATTGAATATCAATTAAATCAACTTAATAATTTCTCTCTCAAATAATGTGCCGTATGCGAATTGCTGATTTCTAAAATCCCTTCTGGCACCCCTTGATACACCAAATTCCCTCCCTCATCACCACCATCAGGACCTAAGTCTATCAACCAGTCTGCACATTTTATTACATCCATATTGTGTTCTATCACCAGCACGGTATGCCCTACATTTATTAATTGATCAAATGAACTCATCAATTTTTTAATATCGTGAAAATGCAAGCCCGTAGTGGGTTCATCAAAAATAAAAAGGATGGGATTGACAGCCACTCCACGAGTTAAAAACGATGCTAATTTTACACGCTGAGCCTCGCCACCACTTAATGTAGAAGAAGATTGCCCAAGTTTCACATACCCTAAGCCTACATTTTTTAAAGGCGATAATTTGAGCACAACATCATTTTGTCCTGCAAAAAAATCGATTGCTTCTTCAATACTTAATTCTAAAATTTCGTAAATATTTTTTCCATTGTACTGCACTTCCAGTACTTCTTCTTTAAACTTTTGTCCATTACATTCCTCACATTTCAAATGGACATCGGCTAAAAATTGCATCTCTACTACTACCTCCCCTTCCCCTTTACAGTTCTCGCATCTGCCTCCTTCTATATTAAAAGAAAAAGTTCCAGCTGTGTATCCTCTTATCTTTGATAACTGCTGACGCGAATACAAATCTCTTATGTGGTCGTAAGCCTTTACATAAGTTACTGGATTAGAACGGGAGCTTCTTCCCAAAGGATTTTGGTCAATCATTTCTACTGCAGTAATTTTCATCAAATCACCTTTTAGTTCACGATACAATCCAGGTTTTTCGCCAGCTCCGTCAAACAATCTGAAAAGCGCTGGATACAAAATCTTCTTGATTAAAGTAGTCTTTCCACTGCCACTTACACCACTAACAACAGTTAATGCTCCTAAAGGAATTTTTACATCTACATCTTGTAGGTTATGTTGTGATGCGCCATTCAACTCTATCCAGTTGACTCCTTTTCTTCTTATTTTATTGTAATCTATTTTCAAAGCACCACTCAAATATTTTCCAGTAAGACTGTCTTTATCTTTCGTAATATTTTTTGCAGCACCATTGTAAATCACATACCCACCGTGTATTCCAGCCTCTGGTCCCATATCCACAATATGGTCGGCAGCATTCATAATATCTTCATCGTGTTCCACCACTACCACCGTGTTTCCAAGATCTCTTAAATTTTTCAACACCTTTATCAAACGTTCTGTATCTCTTTGATGTAACCCTATGCTGGGCTCATCTAAAATGTATAAAGAGGAGGTTAAATTACTTCCAATGGAACGCGTCAAATTAATGCGCTGTGTTTCTCCACCACTTAATGTATTGGATAATCGAATTAACGTAAGGTAACCCAACCCAACATCCATCATGGTTTGTAGACGATTATTTATCTCCAATAAAATTCTATCTGCTATTTTGCTTTCCTCTTTGGAGAACTTCACTTCCTTAAAAAACACATACAATTCTTTTATAGGAAGTAACATCAACTCTGCAATAGAACACTCTGCTACTTTCACATAACTTGCATCTTTTCTGATTCTAGAACCCTTACAATCAGGGCAAGTAGTTTTTCCGCGATAGCGCGAAAGCATTACTCTGTATTGAATTTTATAACTCTTTTCTTCCAGATATTGAAAGAAATAAGTAAGCCCTTGGAAATATTGATTTCCATCCCACAGGAGCTTCTTCTCTTCATCTGTCAAGTCTTTATAAGACCTATGAATCGGGAAATCGAACAAAATTCCTTTTTTAATTAACGGCTCTGCCCATTCGCTCATTTTCTCTCCGCGCCAAGGTGCTATGGCTCCTTCATAAATAGAAAGCGATTTATCAGGAATCACCAAATCATCATCAATTCCCATTACCGTTCCAAAACCCTCGCAGGTTTTACAAGCGCCATAGGGATTATTAAAATTGAATAAATTCTGAGAAGGTAATTCAAAGCTAAGTCCATCTGCCTCAAATTTATTATTGAATACTTTCTGCTGCCCTTCACCATACTCAATAGTAGCCTCATGCTGCCCTTCATTAAAAGCAGTTTGAATAGAATCTGCTACTCTGGATTTTAGCTCTTCATCCTCTTTTACTACTACTCTATCTACCAACACAAAAATGGATTTCTCCTTCGATTTTATTACCTCTGGTTTATCCATTATCTCTTCTATCTTCACTACCTCACCTTGCCATTTTACTCTTGTAAAACCCTTTTGTAATAATAGTTTCAGCTCATCTCCAAATTTCACTTTGGCTTTACACTCAAAGTATATAAATACTTTTTCACCCTCTTTTTTTCTGAAAATAAAATTGACTACATCCACTACTTCGTGCTTAGATACTAACTCTCCTGAAATAGGCGAATAGGTTTTTCCTACCCGTGCAAAAAGCAAACGGAGATAATCGTAAATTTCAGTAAGAGAGCCAACTGTAGAGCGGGTAGTTCTGGTAGATACTTTTTGTTCTATGGCTATAGCTGGGCACAAACCTTTTATGTAATCCACATCAGGTTTATCCATTCTACTTAAAAATTGTCTGGCGTAGGAAGTAAGACTTTCTACATAGCGCCTTTGCCCTTCTGCATAGAGTGTATCTATAGAAAGTGAACTTTTCCCAGAACCAGAAACTCCCGTGAATACAATAAATTTATTCTTTGGTAATTCTAAATCTACGTTTCTAAGATTGTGTACTCGCGCACCCTTAATGACAATTTTTGTGTCAGCAGATTTTTTTATTTGGAAAGTTGAATTGCTTTTTTTAACTTCGGTTAACATTTTATAAAGAATTTAATTCTATCGGAACACATCTCCACTCAAAATAAGCAGACCGCCAAAGGTAAGTGATTCAAATGAAGTCTGCATGCTGTTGTTGTAAAATTTATTTTAAAAGTATTTTGTGGTTAGTAGTTAGTAGTTAGAATAGCTGTTGAGCTTTACTTTCTATTTATACCAACTACTCAAAAACAGAAAACATTATAAGTCTAAATACTAATTTTTCACTAATAAAATTCGCCTATAGAGCCAAACATTCTACTTTTTTATTCACCTAAATCTGAATGTTATGCGCACACCTCTTTTGAGCGATCAGGAATTGCTTCAGCAATACCTACAAGGTAATGAAATGGCTTTTGAACGGTTAATCAACCGCCACAAAGAAAAAGTCTATACCTCCATTTACATGATGGTGAAAGATGAATATCTGGCAGAGGACATTTTTCAGGAAACATTTATTAAAGCCATAGACACGCTTCGTTCGGGAAAATACAACGATGAAAATAAGTTTGCACAATGGGTCATGCGCATAGGCTATAATCTTTGTATGGATTATTTCCGCAAAGTAAAGCGCAGTCCAGGCATAGTTACCAGTGATGGAGACGATGTGTTTAAGTACATGAAATTTGACGATGTGCCTCACGATGTACATATGGATGTACTTAAAAGCGAAAATCGCTTAAAAGAAATAATAGATATGCTGCCAGAGGAACAAAAAGAGGTGCTGATGCTTCGTCACTATTTCGATTTCAGTTTTAAAGAAATATCGGAATACACCAATTCCAGCATTAATACCTGTCTAGGTCGCATGCGTTATGCACTGATGAATATGCGTAAGCTCTTGGAAAAACACAAGGTAGATGTGAGCAGAATTCAGTCGTAAAAGCAAGGCTATAAAATTAATTGAAAGTAGAGTTTTCTTGTGTAACGCAAGGCTTCTCTGCTTTTTTAAATTTGCTGTCGTAAGTGCTTGTGGCTGCCATTCCTCCCTTGAGGTAGGTTAGGTGGGTGTTGTATTCAGCCTCTTTTTCAACCAAACCACATTAATTTTCAGTAAAAAATCAAAATCCACACAATAAATCTGTGCAATTTCGTTTTAGAGGGACAAAAACAAATAGCATGAACGAAATCTCTACACACAACCTTTTACTCCAACTCGCTTATGGAGAATTAAGCGAAATAGTAGCTGCTGATTTATTAGAAAAAATAGCTTTAGATAGCAACTTGCAAACTGAATGGGAAACCATTTTAGCTTCTCTAGAAGAATTGAAATTTCCCGTCAAAAAACCTTCTGATACTTCTATGAAAATCGTTATGGAGCACAGCCATAAAACGGAACACATCCCACATTAAATTTTTCGAATTCTTGTTTGAAAATATTTTGGTTTAAACATTTTAAGATTACTTTTATTGTAATTGTAAACCAAAAATTTTTTATGAAATCAATCAAACTACTTAGCTGTCTTCTCCTTCTTACATTATTAGTAGGTTCTTGTAAAAAAGATAAAGACAAAGATGTAATTGTACCTCCTTCTGGTAGCTGTGAAGAAAGTCATTTGCCCATTGTATTTGTACATGGCACTTTAGCTTCTAGCGATACTTGGTCGCTACAATACATGCGCTTTGAAAGCAATTCCTATTGTAGTAAACGATTGTATTCCTTCGATTACAATTCGCTTGGTGGCACCAATGTGGAATTGAGTTTAGATACTTTTATTGATAAGGTTTTAAAAGAAACAGGGGCTTCAAAAGTAGAACTGGTGGGACACTCACAAGGTGGACAAAAGGGATACAGCTACTGTTCTGATAGCTTGCGTGCGAAAAAAGTTGCCCACTATGTGCATGTAGCCAGCAATGGTCAAGCAAAACCTGCTGGATATTATGGTGATATTCCTACCTTAAATCTCTCCTCGGCAGATGATGCTGTGGCGGGAGTTACCACTATTACGGGAGCTTCCAATGTTTCATTAACAGGGAAAGATCATTATGAAGTAGCCACATCTGTAGAATCTTTTGAAGCGATGTACAAATTTTTCAATAACGATGTAGCTCCCAAAACTCTTGATATCACTAAAGAATCAGCACCCGTAATTTCTGGAAGGGCAGTAATAATGGGCGATAATACTGCTGTGGGCGCTGCCACTGTAAAAATTTTTGAAGTGGATAAAAGTTCAGGAGCAAGAAGTACTGCTTCTCCTCAATTTACGCTGACCACTAGTGCCGATGGGAATTTTGGACCAGTAACTCTAAATGCAGCAACCTATTACGAATTTGAAATTACCACCACCGATCCTACCGATAGAGTAGTACATTATTACCGAGAACCATTCATCCACCAAGATGATTTAGTGTACCTCAGAATAATACCTAAAACTGGCATAGGAGCTAGTATTTTAGGTAATTTGCCAAAAGACGATGCACAATCTGTATTAGCTGTATTCACTGCCAATCAAGCCGTAGTAAATGGTAGAGACTCTCTGGTAGCGGGCGGAAATTTATTGTCCTCTGCAACGCTATCGCCTGCATCAGCTACCAATATTGCTTTCTTTATGTATGATGATGGAAACGGAGTTTCTAATTTTACAGAAGGTGCTTTATTCTCTTCCTTCCCATTTTTAGCGCAACAAGATATTTTCTTTCCTACTGCACCAGCGGGTTCTATCCAATTACGTTTCAATGGCAGAAACCAATTTGTACCAAATTTAAAATCGAAAACCGATGGGGTCATCGTAGCTATTTTCAATTAATTGAAAATAATTTTTTAGTACGCACATACATTGCGCACTAATCCTGTAATTTTGTTTTCGATATGATTTACTAAATATATGTGCTAAATTAAATATATTACTAATTATTTTAGTATTTCAATTTTAATTCTAACTTTGAAAAAAATTACAACTACCATGGCGAACGTATCGGCAGATGAGAAAAAAGAAAAAGTAAAAGCACTCCAAATAACCTTGGATAAAATAGACAAGGCTTATGGAAAGGGAACCATCATGAAATTGGGTGATTCTAAAGTTTTAGCAATAGAAGCCATTTCTACAGGATCTTTGGGTTTAGATATAGCCCTTGGGATAGGAGGCTTACCTAAAGGCAGAGTGGTAGAAATTTATGGACCAGAATCTTCTGGTAAAACGACTTTAGCGCTACAAGCTATAGCCAGTGCGCAAAGAACGGGAGGTATAGCGGCATTTATAGATGCAGAACATGCTTTTGATAAAGCGTATGCCGAAAAATTAGGCGTAGATATCAATAACCTTTTAATCTCCCAACCAGATGATGGGGAACAAGCATTGGACATTGCAGAGCATTTGATTCGCTCTGGTGCTATCGATATTTGTGTGATTGACTCTGTGGCGGCCTTGGTTCCTCGTAGCGAATTAGAAGGCGAAATGGGAGAATCTAAAATGGGATTGCATGCTCGTTTAATGTCACAAGCATTACGTAAATTAACTGGTACCATCAGTAAAACAGGTTGCTGCTGTATTTTCATCAATCAATTGCGCGAGAAAATAGGTGTGATGTTTGGAAACCCAGAGGTAACTACAGGTGGAAATGCTTTAAAATTCTATGCTTCCGTACGCTTAGATATTCGCAGAATTGGGCAGATAAAAGAGAAAGATGATATTTTAGGTAACCGTACCAAAGTAAAAGTGGTAAAAAACAAAATGGCACCACCTTTCAAAACTACAGAGTTTGACATTATGTATGGTGAAGGTGTTTCTAAAGTAGGTGAAATAGTAGATATAGGAACCGACTTAGAAATTATTCAAAAATCAGGCTCATGGTACAGCTACGAAGGCAGCAAAATGGGGCAAGGTAGAGAAGGTGTAAAGCAATTACTACAAGATAACCCTGAATTAGCTGCTGAAATAGAAGGCAAAATCAGAACTAAATTTGCACAAGGAGTAGAGGTAGTAAAAACTGAACCCATAGAAGAATAATTTTGGTTAATACAAATTGATAAAAGTAAATCCGTTTCATTTTGGAACGGATTTTTTATTTCACAAAAATCGAGTGGATTCTTAAAGCCAAAGAATATCGGCTGAAAAATTTTATGTAGGTTTGTTTAATGCGTTTCTATGTAGCCTGTTGCTTGTTATTTTTAAGTTGTTGCTTTTCTGTAAAAGCACAGCTTACAGATGTTTCTGCACCTACCAAACTTTCTACAAAAATTTCGAAAGTTAAAATGGTAGGAAAGAACCAAGATGGTTATGTGGTGCGATTTTCAGGAACAGAAGAAGTCATAAATGTATACAACGAAGAGCTCAAACTTTCCACTGCCAAAACATTAGATTTAAAAGGACAAAATGGGGAACTACAGCACATATTATTGAACAAAACTGGAGCCAGTCTTTTCTACTTGCATGCGGAAAAGAAGATGACTTTACTTTTGGCTCAACCCGTAAATTCTAAATTTTTAGAAACGAATAAAGCCATCACTATTGATACCTTTTTTGATAGGCATGATTTATTAGAATCCAACCTTCATTTTAAAGGGTCGTTCGACCAAAATTATCTTCTTTTTTACTATCCCATTTTTACCAATGGAATGGTGGAAGCTATTCAACTGGTGTGTGTAGATAGAAGTCTGAGCGCAGTGTACAAAAAAAGATTGCCTATTAATCGCCCTGAGCAAGATATGGAGTATGCAAAGGCCTTGGTAGACAACGATGGCAATGGTTTTTTTATTTTCAGTGCTGAAAAAGATGGAAAAGACAAAACACTAGGAGATGAATTTAATATAGTTCGATTTGATAAAGAAACGGGTGATGTTACCAATTTTAAAATTGCCAGTGTCAAAGAAATCTTTAGTGAGCCTCAGTTTGAAATAGATAATGTAAATCACACCATAGTATTTTGTGGCTTTTATGATGAAACAGGTAGTGCCACCGACCCTGCAGCGAGTGGTTTTTTCTATCAGCAATATGATTCAAAAACGGGTGCTTTAAATCACTTTAGCTACAATAATTTTTCTACTGCATTTATGGCAGAGCTTACTGGAAGAGAAGGTGGCAATATGAACAACAAACTTTTCACTTTTGCTGTCAAAAAAATTCTTTTACGAATAGATGGCGGTGCACTAATTATCGCGGAATCATTTATTCGTGATAAGCGGGAAGTGCTGACTATGTCTGCCTCTATGATGAATCCCTATAATCAATACCACACGGTACAAACATTTCAGTACAATGATGTAATTGCATTTTCTGTAAAACCAGATGCAAGTTTAGACTGGAGCAATGTGATGCGAAAAAAGCAAGTAAGCGAAGATGATGCTGGAGCCAATTCGTCTTTTGCTTTGCTCAACCAAAAGGATAAAATTCATCTAATTTATATGGACGATATTGCACCTTCTGCTCCTGTAGATGAATATATATTGAATAGCACGGGTATCTCGAACAGAACAACTTTATTTGGACAAGAAGAAAAAGATGTTTTTGTACTACCGAAACTAGCCAAGCAAGTTTCACCCAACGAAGTAATAATGCCAAGTGTGCGAGCTGGTGCTTTCCGATTAGTAAGAATTACCTATTAACCCTATGCTGCGAGTTTTAAAGTCAAATAATCCAGGTTTGGTAGTAGGGAATATAGTGCTTATTATTCTGTACCGAATTTTCTTCTTGAGTTCTTCGCATGATGTATCCTTTTTGCTTCACCATACAGAGCCTTTATCCAAATTTCTTTTTGGGTTCCTTCACCAAGTAAATTTAGATGGCGCCTTTCCACTGTCTATCTTAGGTGGCGCGCTGTGTTTTGTACAATCACTTCTGGTAAATTTGATTGTAAATACACATAAAATAACAAGCAGAAAAAATTATTTAGGAGGGTTATTATTTGTGATATGGGAAAAACTGTATAGCGATATTTTCGATTTAGGTTTTTTGACGTCCATTTCCATTTTGTTCTATTTCCCATCTGCCATTTTTATCTTAATAATATTTATAGGAGTTTACACCGTTCGTACTTTTTCTGTCAGAGAGTTTAGTATGATATTGCTAGGTTTTGGGGCAGTAGCTTTTTCTGTATTTACTATTTATTTTTGGAACGATTCATTACCTTCTCTATTTATGGATATGATAAATATTCAAAATAGAATTCCATTTCATTGGGGAATATTACACACTGCTCAAGTAGGAGTATTGGTTTGGATGCTTCTAATAACAATTTGGGTTTTCTTAAATTTACCCTCTTTGCTTTCCTATACGGCAATTCAAATTAGAAAATATGCGGGAGTATTAATGATAAGTTATGTGCTTTTGTTGATAGCTACTGTATTGCATTTTAATTTTAACCTTTCACACTTAATATTACTAACTGCTCCTTTATCTCTGCTCAGTTGTCTGTATTTTGTGGAAACAAAAACAGAAGGTATTGCAGGAATCTTGTTTATAGTTTTAATTTTGTCGGGCTTTACAGCACAAGTAGTCGTTCATTTTGTAACCTAATTTTTGCAATAAAGACTCGAAAAATAGTTAACAGCTTTTTTGTCTTGGTGGCAAATTTTTTATCAAAAATAAATAATATGAAATTTGGAGTAGTTGTTTTCCCGGGTTCTAATTGTGATAAAGACATGTTACATGTTTTAGGAAATGTGATGGGTTGTGAAGTGCGTGAAATATGGCACAAGGAAACAAGTCTTGCAGATTTTTCGAAAAGAGATTGCATCATTTTGCCAGGCGGGTTTAGCTTTGGAGATTACCTTAGAACGGGTGCTATTGCTCGTTTTTCTCCCATTATGGAAGCCGTAATTGAATTTGCTAAAGAAGGTGGTAAAGTGCTGGGTATATGCAATGGATTTCAAATTTTATGTGAAAGCGGAATGTTGCCTGGAGCTTTGTTGCGAAACACCAACATGAAATACAATTGCAAAAATATTTATTTGAAAGCGCAAACTCAAAACACTTTACTAACTCAATTTATAAAGCCAACTGCTATTCTAAAAATCCCCATAGCACATGGCGAAGGAAGATATTATGCAGACGCTGAAACTTTAAAAGCACTCAAATCAAAAGACCAAATTTTGTTTCGCTACTGTGATGCAAATGGAAATATTAATGACAGCGCAAATCCAAATGGTTCTTTAGAAAATATTGCAGGCATTTGCAATGAAGGCAGAAACGTATTTGGTATGATGCCTCACCCAGAAAGGGCTTCAGAAGAAGAATTAGGAAATAGCGATGGTCGAATTTTATTCGAATCCTTAATTGGAAAAATTTTAGAAACAGCTTAAAACAAAAAGGTGCTTTTGCACCTTTTTTTATTTTACAGAATTTGTAAATGGTGTTAGCATAAAACATGCTATGAAGAAGAGCATACTAATATTAGGAGGAACCATGTTTGCGGGCAGATTATTGGTGGAGAAATTGATTGCTGCAAATTTATACCATGTCACTCTTTTTAACCGAGGAAAATCGAACCATCAATTATTCCCGGACATTCAACAAATCCACGGCAATAGAGAATCCGATGCTATTCAGCAAATTTTTGAGCAGCACTGGGATGTAATTATAGATTTCAGTGGTTACTACCCTATAACATTCCAAAAATTGATACAAAATTTACGAGGAAAAGTAGGTCGTTACATTTTCATCTCTACCATTTCTGTTTTCCCTATGGGAGAAAAAGAAGAACAAATTATTAATGAAAATTCACACACACTTGAATGTACGGAAGAGCAAATGAATTCGGCACTACCAGACGCTTATGGTGAAAAGAAAGCTGAAATGGAACGAATTTTATTGGCTGAAAAAGAATTAGACAGCATCATTCTTCGCCCAAGTTTTATTTATGGTAAGTATGATTTTACTGACCGATTTTATTTTTGGCTGTATAGAGCGAAACACGCACAAAAAATAATTTTACCTGAAACAAAATCGCTTTCACTTACTTATGTAGAAGATCTAGCAAATGCAATTTTAAATGCCATAGAAACTCCTGTTCACAAAAATTACTATAATGCTATTTCTCACACCAATACATCATTAGAAGCTATTCTAAAAACAACTGCGGCACTTTTAGAAAAGCAAATTGAAATCATTTCTGCCGATGAAACTTTTCTAAAAAAACATGAGCTAGAATATTATAGTTTTCCGCTTTGTTTGCCTTTTAATTTACAAATTGAAGAATCACAATGGTTACAGGCTTTTAATGTAAAGCCAAAAGATTTTAAACAATCTCTTCTAGAGTGCATAGCCTATTATGAAAGCAACCATTGGCCAGCACCCAAGACTGGCATTAGTTTAGAAAGTGAGAATGCCATTATAGAACAACTATAAAATTTAAAACCCTGTACCTCCACCTTGCGGGCTAGCTGGTCGTTGGTCATCTACTAGTTGCCTTTTTACATACACTACATCTACACTCCAATCTTCATCACTAGGCGCTTCTAAATCTCCTTTAAACCACCAAGTTCCATTTTTGGGATACATGGCAAAACGAACACTCTCTGCTTTTGTATTCCCATCTTGACCTGTAGGATAAATTCCTCCAACATAGGCTACCCAGTCTGTTGTATTTACCCCTGTGTTTTTATCAGGGTTATCACATCCCGAACAATTAAATCTTCTAATGACAATCGGCTTGGAACCTGCTACAAAAATATCTCCATTGGCTTCTACACTCATTCTGTTTGTATTGTTCGTTACAAAAACAAGAGGTGCATTTCCTATTTGCCCAAGATTGTTACTCGCAGGATTTGAATTCCCTCCCACGAGCCAAGCAGCAACAGTAGTAGTAAGTGTACCACCACCATCAGTAATTGCTACAGAACCATTTGGGTTAATTGAAAAAGCTGTATTGTAACTTCCTGGCGAAGCAGGTCCAGTAGCACCAGTGACACCTGTAGCACCAGGCAATCCCTGTGGTCCAGCTACTCCTGGAATACCTTGAATACCCTGTACTCCAGCTACTCCCTGCGGCCCGGTGGCTCCATCTGCTCCTGTAGGTCCTTGAATGCCTTGTGATCCCGTAGCGCCATCTGCTCCTGTAGGTCCTTGCAATCCCTGCTGACCTGTAGCACCAGCAATTCCTTGGGCACCTGTAGGCCCTTGCTGCCCTATCAATTTACAAAGTGAAATCCAATTAGCGCTGGGTTGAACATAATAAAATAAGCAATTAGAATCTGTATCATAAACTAAAAGTCCATTCGCTGGATTGCCGATAGCTGTTCGAAGATTAGAAGGCATTCGGGGCAACAAGAAACCTTTTTGGGTAGAATACAATTCTAAGATAGCACTTGGGTCAGGATTCGGGACTCCAATCCCAATATTGTTTTGAGCAATTCCATCAAAACCGAAACAGAAAATATAAAAACAAAGTAAAAGTAATCTGCTCTTCATAATTCTAATTTAAGATTAATGTAATAAACTACTGGTTTTATGTTGTATTGAAATTTAAATGAATTTATAAAAAGGTAATTGCAATTCAAAACGAGATAAATTGTTGAAAGAGTACGTGTACCTTAATTATTCATAACTTTCTAAAATTTCTTAAATGATTTGTAATAAAATCATTTCATATACGACTAAGGCTTAGAAACTTTTATATTTGAAATTATGAAGCAACTTACATCCGTTTTATTTTTTGCTCTATTAGCTACTTTTTCGTTTGCACAAGTACTCACTCCTGTGCACTGGAATTGGAAAGCAGAGTCAATTTCTGCCAATGAATACAAACTTATTTTCACAGCACAAATAGATAAAGGCTGGCATACTTACGGAATGTACATTCAAGACGGAGGCCCAGTAAAAACATCTTTCACTTTCGATAAAAATTCAAATGTAGAACTGATAGGAAAAATGACCGAAGCGGGCCCAAAGGTGCATGAAGGAATAGATGATGTGTTTGGTGTAAGTGTAAAATCATTTGAAGAAAAAGCAGTTTTCGAACAGCGAATAAAAGTGAAGAACAATACTTCACTCAAAGGCTCTTTAGAGTTTATGGTTTGTGACGATAAATCGTGCTTACCTCCCGATCAAAAAAATTTCTCTTTTGACCTTACTGCTAAAACAGAGGATGTAAAAAAAAACTCTAGTGACACCCTAATTAGTAAAACAGAACCAGTAGAAACTGCTAAAGATACAACCACATCAGCTGTTGCGATTACTGCATCTGGAAGTCTTCCTGACTATTACCAAAACTTTTTTAATAAAGAAAAATTTGGAACTGCTATTAGTCAATGTGGTGAAAAAGAAGAACCCCTCACTACTTGGCTGGCATTTATTTTGGGATTTGGAGGAGGGCTATTAGCACTGCTTACACCTTGTGTATTTCCGATGATTCCGCTCACAGTGAGTTTCTTTACCAAACGAGGTGAAAATAAAACCAAGGGAAAATTTGAATCCATTTTTTACGGATTCTCTATTACTCTTATTTTCTTTTTACTCTCCATGCCGTTCTTATTTTTTAATGTTTCCTCTAATACCCTCAATGCCATTTCTACCAATCTTTGGTTAAATCTTTTCTTCTTTCTTATCTTCTTAGTTTTTGCTTTTTCATTTTTTGGATATTATGAAATTACCCTGCCTAGTTCGCTTGCTACTAAAATAGATTCTGCATCCAATCTAGGTGGCATGGTAGGCATCTTCTTTATGGCATTAACATTAGTAGTGGTTTCCTTTTCTTGTACAGGTCCCATATTGGGAACTTTGCTGGGAAGCATGGCTACCAGCCCAAATGGAAAGTTAAATTTAGTGGTCGGAATGACCTCCTTCGGATTGGCTATGGGCTTACCTTTCACACTTTTTGCATTTTTCCCAAATCTTTTAAAATCGCTTCCCAAATCGGGTGGGTGGATGGATTCAGTTAAAAAAGTGCTGGGTTTTGTAGAATTAATTTTAGCGTTGAAATTTTTATCAAATGCCGATTTAGTAGGTCATTGGGGAATTTTAAAACGCGAAGTGTTTTTAGGATTATGGGTGCTACTTGGATTGGCATTGTTCCTTTATTTGATAGGTTTCCTAATCAAATTTAAAAGCGAAACAAATGTAAATTACAAATCTCCAGTACGATTGTTCTTTGCCGCTTTGGCATTGGCTTTTACGGTTTACAGCGCTTATGGTTTAACAGGAAATGACCTTCCGCTTTTTAGTGGTTTTTCGCCCCCTAATTACTATTCTATTTTTCCCAAAAAAACAGAATGCCCTAATGAGCTCAGTTGCTTTCACGACTATGATGAAGGGCTCGCTTACGCTAAAAAACAAGGCAAACCAGTGTTGCTAGATTTTACTGGTTACAACTGTGCCAACTGTAGAAGAATGGAAGAAAAAATTTGGACAGATGCTAATGTCTATCAACAACTAAACGAGAAGTATGTAATTGTTTCGTTGTATGTAGATGATTACGAAAAAAAATTACCCGATTCTTTACAATATCATTCCCCAATGAATGGTGATTTACGCGATTCTTATGGCAAAAAATGGAGCGATTTTCAAGCTTATTGTTTTGGCACAAACACACAGCCACAATACGTTTTAATAAGTCCAGATGAAAAGCTGTTAAACAATTCTTGGAAAGGATACGATGCCGATGCAGGCAAGTTTAAAAACTTTTTGGATTGTGGTTTAGATGCTTTCAAAACAACCAACAAATAACTCTTTTTCAAACTCTGTTTGGTAAAAGCATTTTTTTCTTTTTCTTTATGCAAAATAACGAAGAAGATGCTTTACGAATTTTTGAAACCCTGTGACTTAGAAAAGCTTTCTTCCCACCCTGAGTTTAAAGCGAGTCAAATAGGCGCAAATATTACCTTCTACCAAGGAAAAAAAGTAGACTTATCTAATTTTGATATAGCCATTATTGGTGTTTTCGATAACAGAGGCTCGACTTTTAATCAACCTTCTGAAGATGCCTCTTGTGCTATTCGCGAACAGCTTTACAATCTCTACATCCCTTACACAGAAAAGCCTTTCAGACTACTCGATTTAGGAAACATTATTCCAGGAGCCACCTTAAAAGATACCTATTTTGGAATGGCTTCCGTTCTTTTGGAATTGTTTACACACAAAATAATTCCTATAATCTTAGGAGGAAGTCACGACCTAACTTTTGGTCAGTTCCTCGGCTACCAAGAATTATACACGCTCATTAATATGGTAGTGGTAGATGAAAAGATAGACATAGAGGAACCCAATGGAAACATGGGGGCACAATCATACATGATGCCTATCTTGGCCCACAATCCTAATTATTTATTTAATTATTCGCATCTCGGTTATCAAACTTATTTGAACGATTACAATGCTGTAGAAATGCTTGAGGCATTGAATTTCGACTGTCACCGTTTAGGAATGGTGCGCCAAAATATGGAAGAAGTAGAACCTGTTTTAAGAGATGCCGATATGTTGAGCATAGATATTTCTGCCATCCGACAAGCAGATGCCCCTGGACATTCTCAAGCCACCCCCAATGGTTTTTCGGGAGAAGAGTTATGCCAGATAGCACGCTACGCGGGCATTAGCGATAAGCTTACTTCCATAGGTGTGTATGAATACAATGCCAACAAAGACCTCAATAATCAAACCTCACAGTTGATTGCACAAATGCTTTGGTATTTTATAGAAGGTTTTTACAGTCGCAAAGGTGACTTCCCTATTAACTTAGATGAGTTCTTAAAGTTCACGGTAAAGTTTGATGAATACGACCACGAATTAATTTTTTGGAAAAGCAAAGCCACCGAAAGATGGTGGATGGAATTGCCATTTGGCGATAAGAAAAAATATGCTCGCCATCAAATGGTACCTTGCTCTTATGCAGATTATGAAATGGCTTGCAAAGAAGAGTTGCCTGACCGTTGGATGAAGGTGTATAATAAACTGATGGATGCTTGAGTTAAAAAATAAATTTTAAAACTCGAAATTCTAAATCCTTAACTCGAAGTTTTAAGACTTCTTCTTTCGAACAACATCAAACCATTTCAAATAATTAAAACAGCTAACCATGTTAGAAAAAACAGCCAACTTTTTTTGGAGAATAGCAGGTTGGAAAACCTTTGTAGCAGGCATTTTAATCTATTTTGTATTCGGTGGCTATGTAATGCCAAATGGAGCGAAGCACTTTAGTGAGTTAAGCGGAAAGGAAGTGCAGGTAATGGATTTACAATTTAGCTACAAGCCAGAAAAAGCAAGAAGTATTATTGGTGATTACTCAGAAGACGCTAAAAAATACGCCATCAATTTTGGATTAATTGCTGACACCATTTATCCTATTGCTTATACTTTTCTCTTTATCATTATCATGGCTTGGATTTTTAAATCGTTGGCTGTTTATGGATTTAGTTTTCGATTTATCCATCTGTTTCCGCTCTCCATTTTGCTTGCAGATTATGCAGAAAATTTGAATCTGGTTCGGCTCTTTCGTAACTTTCCTGATATCACCGATGCACAAATTCAAATGGCATCTGCATTTACTACTTTAAAATGGAGTTTGCTTGTTGTGCAAGTGTTGTTAGTCTTTGGCGCATTGGGACTGTTGCTATATAAACGAGCAATGACTAAAACGGCATGAAACTATTTTTCCAAAGATTCCTGTAACAGTTTAAAAGCCTTTCTGTTATTGGGTTGTGAGACAGCTGAAAGTATATTGTACTTTTCCTTTGCTGTTAAATGTAAACTTAATGCGGCTTTTTCATTTTTCTTTTCAGGTATGTATTCAAAGCTAATTACCTGCACTTTTCCATTCAATTCCTCATTCATATACCCTAGCTTTTGGTCTACAATAAAGTCTTGTACCGCAATCATATTTCCGAAAATGGTTCCTAATGGATTTAAAAGTTTAGAAACAACAGATTGTTTTTCTACCTCCTTATTTTCCTCATGCTTAGCACCATCATATACCTGAATAATTACGACTCCACTCGTAAAAAGATTTATCCAATCTTTAAAAATTTGAAGTACTCTAAAGGTAGTTTCAGCACCAGTATTATCCAATGCACCACCATCTAAAACAAAAGTAGTAGGATCGGTGGGTAATGCAGGATTAGGTAAAATAAAAGGGAAAGTGGCATTCATTCGCAGTGCAGAAAGCACTTTTAATTGCTTGCCATTTTGCTTGTTGAAATAGCGACAAAAATCAATTCCATCTATCTCCAAATCGCGATTGGTAGTGTACTTCCCAATGGGCCGCATTAAAAAACTAATGGGCTGTGAACTAATAAAAAATCTGCGTGCATCATTCGTGACTTCTGTGTGATAGATTAGCAATGGAATGGCAGCCTTTGCTTCGGGTAATGTGTAGTCCTGAATTCTTTTATCAAAAACAGCATTGGTATTTTGTGACAATTGGCGCTCAAACATATAGCCTCTATCTTTAAAATAATATTGACTATCTAGCTTAAACTTATGAAAAGAAAAAAACGCATCATTGCTTAAAAGCGACACTATCATTGGGTTTAAAAGGTCTTTAGCAATGTTGTAGGAGTATTTGTTATCCCAAAGATTGATAGGCGATCCCTCCTTTTTTTGCAAAAATAATTCTCGTAAATAGGTAACTCCAAACATGCCACCAGATGCCCCGGAAATCATAAAACATTTGTCAAATAACTTGCCCCCTACTACGCTATCGGCATGCTGCAATACTGCCGTGCTAAACATAGCCGCCCGCAACCCGCCTCCACTTACATTTATAAAAACCAATTTGGGTTTTTCCCCATTAATTAATTTCACAGAATTTTTCTTTCGCCAGTTTTCTAAAATATTTCCAAACTGAATTACATCATCGTGAATGTTCTCTTTAGATGCTACCGCTTGCAAAGTAGCTTTGTCGTAGCGGGCATATTGGTGTGTGTAATCTAATCCATAAGCCCTGCTTTGATAGCCAAACACGTCATACTTAGTTAGTTCATTTGCTAACAGCAAAAAGACAATAATGGCAGTAGAACCCCAACCACCCGACCAATAAATAAATGCACCGAACAATGAAATTAAAATAGATAAAAACATAAAGGCACTTGCAGCAGTGGGGATTTGAAAAAATGGATTATTAATATAAAACCCAATGCACATCATTAACAGCAATACTACAATCTGCACAAATAATGCATTTAAATGATGCTGCCGATACACTACTCTTAAAAGATCATCGTCATAGTGTTCTACCGAACGAGTATGCCTAATTTTTAAATGATGGGAAACAAAATAATCTACACGCGTTACTTCTTTGGCATCTATATCTTCATTGTATCTAAGACTACGAAAAAAGAAACTCATTTTACCAGTACTTCTCTCTTCAGAAAGACGCATAGCATCTTTATTAGTAAACTGAAAATAAATAGCCGTGAATAAAATCACCAAAATAAAACCAGCAGCAAACCCTACTAAATCTAAGGCTATGAGTGATAAAGACGCAAACTCATCATCTTTCTGAAAGTGATAAATGGCATTGAAATAACTTACTAAAAACAACAAAGGGATAATAGAATTATTTAGAAAAAAAACACCCATCGGTTTTTGAAAACTAGTCATGAATGGAAAACGATGACTGTGCAGCATGTAGCAGTTTAAATTCCAGGCTACATACATAGAGCCAAATCCCATACCCACCAATGCAAAGCTTAAGTAGCCCGTATGCTCTAAATATTCAGGGTCTAACAACAAATACGGAACCCCCAAATCTGAAAAAACTCTACCAATAACTATAAAGAATAGAAGCACCCAAAACAACAATAGAAACTGATGTCGCTTAAAAGAAAGCAATAACAATTGTATAGGAAATGAATAATAAAAGTTACGAAAAAACTGCTTCATAGATGACTCTCTAAATCTAATAACTCTATTAATAAAAAGATAAAAAAAGTAATAAAAGAGTTGTAAAGAAGTAAAGAAACTTTCGTGTTTATCGTTTAGCCTGTATAGCACCTATATCTCTTGAAGAGGCATACGGTTTATCAAACAAATCATCGAATGGGGGGGCTAAAACTAGCCCTCTGTCTATAACAGGAGAGCTGGAATCTGGTTGATAATTTCCATTATAACTATTAATAAATTTAGGATTTTGATTAAAGAGGTTACTCTTCCCTGTAGTATCTTGCACTTTTAATAAAAAGGAATCTGCATCCATTTTTATCAAACAATTTTTAAAATCAATAGGATTACTTCCACTTGAATTTACGTAAGCTATTTCATTGTCTAAAGTTCCATATATAATAGTATTGATAAAAGATGGAGCGGTATTAAAATCCAATTTTACCAAAGTAGCATTATCAATATCTAGAATCTGATTGGTAACTACCAGCGAAGCATTTTTATGATCTAAATACTTACCATAACCATTAGCCAACGTGCAGTTGGTGAAGTTGTAATCTCCTCCTACTCCTACTAAAACCATATTTCCACCTGCTGTATGAAAAAGACAATTAGTTGCGGTTGCATGAGTCTTTAACAAAGTAAGTGCTGTACTACTGCTATTTTTGATAATTGTTTTATTGAGCATTACATTAGGAGTTGAGCCGCCAACATAACTAGGAAGACCATCTCCTGCAATCACTTTTCCTACAAGTATATTTAAAACATGCTCATCTGATAATCCAAAATAAGATTCATTGATAATCGTTTTGGTCATACTTACATTGGCGGTTCTTCCATAAATAATGCCCAACCATTGCCCGGGTTTATCGTTGTAAAAAGATTCTAATCGAATGCCTCTAAAGACAACAGAGTCTGTGCCAGAGCCAGTCACATTTAAGTTTCCATCTACAGAAATTAAAGAGTTAGCACCCATAAATATCTTCGTTCCCTGTTGTATATTTAGCGTAATTCCGCTCTTCACCTCTAAGCCGGGAAAACTATCTCCTCTTAAAATAATATGCGGCTTATCATTCGGCCAAGGGTTAGGTGGAAGGTGGGAAGAAGAGTAGCGTTCTCCTAAATGATAGTATGCATTTTGCCCCCATGCCTGCAACACTACTTTTTGTGCCACTCCATTTGTAATAAACTGCACTTCGTCTATCAATACAAAAGGATTATTGCTATTGTTTGGGTCTACGGTTACTTCTACAAACACATACAAACTATCTTTTCCAGGAATAGCAATATTATTAAAACTTCTACCAGCCACTCCATCTACATTCATACGGTATTGATTGCCCGATAATCCCGCCAATTTTAGACTGGAAATATTCACCGATTTAGAGTCGGTATTTTTAATTTTAAAATAACGAGTAGTAGAACCCAATGAAGTAAAAACAGTATCGAACGTAAGCGTATCATTGGAAAAAGCAAGCACACCCGATTTGGTGAACTGGTCTTTGTTACAATTGCTGAGCGCACTCATAAAAACCACTGCCAATACCGCAAAACTTATTTTAAAAAAGATTTTCAAGAGCTATAAAATTTGAGAAACAAACGTACTAAAAAGGTTTTTATTGTAGTGAAAAATAGAATGATAATGAAAAACAAAAAATAGCCATGAACTTTCGGACATGGCTATTAAAAAAGAAAGCTTCTTAGTTTATTGCTTCACAAATTTTCCTACATAGGTATTCTCTACATCCGTAATTCTAAATACATACACACCCGCAGCAAAATCAGCAATTACCGTATTCACAGCATTGGTATTCAGTTTTTGAGTAGTTACCACTTGTCCATTCATATTTAGAATTTGCAAAGCTGCTTGTGATAATTTGGCATTGGTCAAATCTACCACAAAATAATTAGCGCTTGTATATGCTTTAATGAAAGCAGCATTGGCCTCTTTTATTCCTACATTTGGATTGTCAGTTACATTAATCACCACTGCTGTTGCTGATTCTACGGTATCGTTCCATTTATTGATAGAAACACATTTTACCATGTAGTTCGCTGCATCAGGGAAGTTGGGTAAATAAGTAGCTCCTTTTTGATTAGGTGTGAAATTGAAATATTGGAAACCTCCGTTGAAAGAATAGAACCACTCTCTATCTATTGTAGGATGTGTTTCATTAGAAGTAATCAAATTTCCATTTTGATTGGTATAAATATTCTGAGTATCTAATGGAGAGAGAGCAGCAGCAAATTGTGTAATCGTTAAATCAGCACCATTGTCAGTGCCTACCAGTACTGGATTTGAGGAAGTAACTCGAATTCTGTATGCTGTTCCATTAATAGAATTATTAGGAATTAAAGCCGTAATAGCAGCAGGAGATGTAGCCGCTAAAGTACCAATCACGATAGGATTTGTAAAACTTCCAGATTGATTTGAGAGCTCTGCGGTGAAAACATTTCCCGCATTAAATACAGCATTCGAACTGTAGTTAACTATCACTGTATCTTTTGCTTTTGGTGAAACCAAAAACGGAGAACCATTTACTGCAAGCGTTGTCAGGTTTGTTCCATTTTGCACTACTATCATTACCTCATTACTTCTCACAGTATCATTCACTCCATTTTTAGAAACTGCTACCACATAATAAGTTCCGGGAGTTGCAAATTGTGGGGTGTAACTAACGCCCGTTTGTGCTGGAACAAAGGCTCCATAACCACTTCCTGATACTGTGGAATATTTCCAAGCATGAGTTGCCGTTTGAGTGGCAGTAACCGTAAGAGCCGTACCTGCAGCATTCAATGCTAAGTTTTGCGTAGCTGTAGGAGCTATAGAATTGGCAAATTGATTCACTATTAAATTGGTTCCATTATCTGTTCCAGTTAATGCAGGATTGGTAGAAACTACACGGATTCTATATCCTACACCCGAAGGTGTATTGTTTGGAATAGTAGCTGTAATAGGTGTCAAAGTAGTTCCAGTAAAAGTTCCAATGCTTACAGGGCTTGCAAAGCTTCCACTAGCATCAGATAATTGTGCGGTAAAAATATTACCAGCACCGAACACTGCATTGGAAGTGTAGCTCACAGGGGTAGTCACATTCGCATTAGGTGATACATTAAACGGAGAACCGCTCACTGCCGAAGTAGCCAAATTGGTTCCATTGCTTACATTAATTAAGACTTCATTACTAGTAGCAGGGTCGTTGTATTGATTGATAGAAACACAAACTACGTAATGCGGACCAGGTGTATTAAAATTAGGTGTGTAAGCAAAATTAGTTTGCCCTACTATATCCGTATATGGACCTCCAGTTACCGTGCTTGTTTTCCATTTTCTACCACCCGTAGCTACTTGAGATTCTGTAACCGAAAGCTGTGTACCATTCGTGCTTAATGCTAAATTTTGTGTAGCCGTAGGGGCTATAGAAATATTGAATTGGTCTACTTTTAAGTTTGCTCCATTATCGCTTCCATTTACTACAGGGGTAGAAGCAATTACTCGTATTCTATAGGCTGTGTCGGCCGCTGTATTTTTTGAAATAGTAGCCGCAATTGTTCCTGAACTAACACCTGTTAGTGTGCCGATGTTCGTAGGCGAAACAAACGAACCAGAACCATTTGATAACTGAGCTGTGAACACATTTCCTGCTGTAAACGTACCGCTGGTTGTAAAGGGTACATTCACATTTGCATTGGGTGCATTAGGACTAAATTTAAACGGAGAACCCGTAATGGTTCCAGTAGTAATAGTAGCACCACCCACCGAAATTAAAACTTCATTACTAGTAGCAGTTACACCGCTAATTAACGATTTACATACCACATAATAGTTTCCAAGAGATGCAAAATTTGGGGTATAACTAGTTCCCGTTTGTGTAGGAGCAAAGCTGCTATAAGGGCCACCCGATACAGTTCCATATTTCCATTCCCGTGAAGTGCCTGTAGGAGTTTCTGTTACCGTCAATACACTTCCATTCACCCCTGCCAAAATACTTTGTGCAGTGGTAGGTGCTATGCTATTCGCCACCACATTTATTTGTACTTGATTACTTGTTACAGCTGTGGTACCAAAAGTAGAAACACAAACTACATAATAGGTTCCTGCTGATGCAAAATTTGGAGTGTAAGTAGTAGCAGTTTTGGCGGGTGCAAAGGAAGCATAAGGTCCTCCTGAAACTGTAGCGTATTTCCATTCACGTGAGGTAGCCGCAGGGGTTTCTGTCACAGTTAAAGAATTTCCATTTGCATTAGCCGCTATGGTTTGAATAGCGGTTGGAGCTATACTATTCGAAACTACATTCACTTGTACTTGATTGCTTGTAATTGGGGTGCTACCATAGGTAGAAACACAAACTACATAATAGGTTCCTGCTGTTGCAAAATTTGGGGTATAAATTGTCCCAGTCTGTGCAGGTGCAAAAGAGGAATAAGGACCACCTGAAATGGTACTGTATTTCCACTCTCGAGAAGTAGCCGCAGGCGTTTCGGTAGCGGTAAGGGTAGCGCCATTGGTATTTATAGGAATGGTCTGTGTAGCAGCAGGAGCAATATTCACTCCCGCTACATTCACTTGCACTTCATTACTTTTTACGGTTATGCCACCTGGGTAAGTAGTTATACAAACTACATAGTAAGTACCAGCAGTAGCAAAGTTCGGGGTATAAGTAGTAGTGGTTTGAGCAGGAGCAAATGCCGAAGTAGCACCTCCTGAAACAGTAGCATAGCGCCATTCTCTGGAAGTAAAGCCCGCAGTTTCTGTTACCGTCAACTGTGTACCAGATGTACTGATTTGTAGATTTTGAACTGCAGTAGGAGCTATAGAATTTGCTACTAAAATCACTTGAATATTCGCACCATTATCAGCTGATGTTAATGCAGGATTGGAAGAAATAACACGTACTCTATATTTATTTCCTGAGAGTGTTCCAGCTTGAATAGTGGCACTAATTGTACCTGAAGAAGTTTGATTGGTAAGCGAACCAATATTTACAGGCGAAGCAAAACTTCCACTACTATCCGATAGTTGAGCAGTTACTGTGTTCGCTGCATTAAAAGTTCCACTCAATGTAAAAGGCACGGAAATAGCTGCTCCTTGACTGGCTGAAACATAATAAGGACCAGGAGCTGTAACAGTACCTACATTAATTTTAGGATTGTAGATAACAGAAAAATCATCTAGCCAAAAAGTGCTGTTTTTAACACCAGCATTTTGGTCACCGCTACTTGTAGAAGTTATCAGAATGTATTGAGGGGTACGTTGACCTGGAGTACCAGCTACATATACAAAAGGCAATGCCACTCTTGTCCAAGTTCCTACAGAAACACCAGTTGCACCCACCCAAGGTGCACGGGCAATAATATTCACAGTACTATCGGGGTGATTGCTATTTACAGGTGCTTCGGGTGAATAAGCAAAACCTACATGCAAACGAGCTTCCAAACGTGGATACTCTGCGGTGCTTGCTGCTGTGTATTTATACCAAAAAACAATACTATCTGGTCTTCCAGTAAATGCCATGCGCTTGGCGGGGTCGGTAGCTATGGTTCTTATATACCCATCGGGTTTAGAAGTAGTAGGAGCTTCTACATTTCCCGTAGTCAACGAACCATTTACTACAGTTCCAACAATAGCCGCAGTTCCAGTAACAATTTTAGCACAGTAAATTCCTCCATGTGGGCTTCCATCTCTAAAACAAGTTTGCGGAGCAAAAGTACTACCTGCATTTCCACCCCCAGTTTTATTAGAATTCCATTGTTGCGGCTCTTCTGTATTTGAACCTACATTATCCCACAACTCCATGTCACCATTAGTTAGGGTAGTTTGTGCAAAAATTCCTATGCTAAATAATAGCGCAGTGGCTATAGAAAGTATTCTTTTATTCATTTCGTTTAAAATTTTGTACTACGAATATCCGTAAATATTTCAGTAAACGACAAATATTTATCAACGAATGAACAATAGTGTGCCTTGGGGTAATATATTTTAAGATGAAAGTATAGGCTCTTCCATAGCGGCTAGCGCATTCATAGACGCACTTTGCTCTGCTGTTTTCTTATTAAAGCCTTCGCCTTTAGCTATCAGTTGTCCGTTTATTTCCAAATAAATTACAAAATAGGTTCGTTTCCCCTTTTGAATTTCTTCTCCTACTCTAAACTCAATGTTCTTCCCTTGCTTTTGTACTATTTGGTAAATCTTGCTTTTAAAATCGGTCTCCGTTACTTCCAGATTTTCTACATCTACCATTTGCTGTAGCACTCTTTTGAAAACAAATTTTTTGGTAGGTTCAAAACCCGCATCTAAATACAAAGCTCCTATCAATGCCTCAAATGTATTGCCCCCTAAATCCTTAGAAAGATCGGTCATTGCTTTTCGATTTAGGTTAAGTTTTTCTACCAAACCTAATTTCTCGCCTACCTTATTGAGTGATTTTCTATTGACAATTTTGGCTCTTAATTCGGTTATAAAACCTTCTTCTTTGTAAGGGTATTTTTTAAACAAAAACTCCGCTACTAGCATATCTAAAACCGAATCTCCGAGCAGTTCCAGCCGCTCATTATTCTCTTTCATATCGCTAAAAAGCGAACGATGGCTAAATACCTGTTTGTAGAGTTTTAATTTGGAGGGAGTCACTCCCGTAATCGCCTTTATATAGGTGACCAATTCTTTATCAGAAGAAAAAATAGCGTTGTACGCTTTATTAAAAATGGACAAAATGAATAGTTGTTTGTGTTGCCTGTTTCCAGAATTTAGCAGAGCAAAACTTATGAAAATTAATTTTCTGCAAAGAGAAAATTATCTACATAGCGTTTCTATCTAAGAAACATATTTTTTAAAAATAACAGCAGCATTGTGTCCTCCAAAACCAAAGGTGTTGCTGAGCGCCACGTTAATAATGCGCTTTTGGGCTGTGTGATAGGTAAGATTTAATTTAGAATCTATCTCTGGATCGTCTGTAAAGTGATTAATAGTAGGTGGTGCTATGTTATCGCGCACGGCTAAAATACAAGCCACCGATTCCACCGCACCCGCAGCACCCAAAAGATGTCCCGTCATAGATTTAGTAGAACTAATATTCAGTTTGTAGGCATGTTCGCCAAACACTTTTCCTATCGCTTTTAACTCTGCTATATCTCCCAGTGGAGTAGAGGTACCATGGGTATTAATGTAATCTACCTCAGTAAAATTCATTTCTGCATCTTCCAGTGCATTTTGCATCACTTTTATAGCACCCAATCCATCGGGATGCGGTGCAGTTAAATGATAGGCATCAGCACTTAAACCTCCTCCTGCTAGCTCGCAATAAATATGAGCCCCTCTGGCAATGGCATGTTCTAAAGATTCCAACATCACCGCCCCAGCCCCTTCGCCCATTACAAAACCATCGCGGTCTTTATCATAAGGTCTTGAAGCCGTTTTGGGGTCATCGTTTCGCTCACTTAAAGCGCGCATAGAAGAGAACCCTCCTATACCTCCGTGCGTAATAGCCGCTTCCGATCCGCCCGCTACCATCATATCTGCTTTCCCCAGTCTTATTAGGTTGTAGCTATCTATGAGCGCAATAGTGGAAGAAGCACAAGCTGCTACTGGGCAATAATTAGGACCGCGAAAACCATACTTCATAGAAATATGACCAGCCGCTATATCCGTTATCATTTTAGGAATAAAAAAAGGATTAAACCGAGGTGTACCATCTCCTTTTGAAAAAGAACTGAGCTCTTCTTCAAATATATGAAGTCCGCCCACACCCGATGACCAAATGACACCTATTCTATCTTTATCTATAGTATCTAAATTGATTCCTGAGTTTTTCACCAACTCATCTGCACATACCAGCGCATATTGAGAGAAAGGGTCTAATCGCTTAATTTCCTTTTTGTCTATGAAATTAAGCGGGTCAAATCCTTTCAGTTCGCACCCAAATCGTGTTTTAAATTTACTAACGTCAAAACGTTTGATATCATCACATCCGCTCACTCCATTTACCAATGCATCCCAAAATTCTGGGGCAGTATTGCCAATAGGGGTCAATGCCCCGATACCGGTGACTACTACTCTTTTAAGGATCATATATGGTAACGAAGAATTAAGCTAATGTCTTCTCTAAGTAAGAGGTGGCTTGGCCTACAGTGGTGATTGTCTCTGCCTGTTCATCAGGAATAGAGATATTAAATTCCTTTTCAAACTCCATGATTAATTCTACAGTGTCGAGAGAATCAGCACCTAAGTCGGTAGTGAAACTTGCCTCAGGAGTTACCTGACTTTCTTCCACACCTAATTTATCTACGATAATTTTCTTAACTCTTTCTGCGATAGTTGCCATGATTGTATTTTGTATTTAGAGCGCAAAAATACAATAAAAGAGATATTTCCAAATTATTTTACAAACTATATTGATTTTCAAGGCTTTTTAATTTTTAAACAAACTTTTTCAAGGCAAACCTTTACCTTTGTGGTTCTCAAATAAATATATTTTGGCAGGCAAAAAAATAACCACCGAAACCGATAAAGACTTTAAACTCGTAGGCATAGGAACTACCCTTCGGGACTATAAACTTTGCTATCATATAGCCGAAGTTTTAGATTCGGAGTTTGTGAAAATAAACGGGCACGACCTGGATACCAAAGACCGCTCCACCAAAATAACCTTCTCAGTTTTTAAGTCAGAGAGGAATGCCGCTAAAACTTTATTGCTACTTTTTGCGAATAAGAGTATGGGAGAAACATTATTACCGGAAGCAGCTAGTTTCGATTTTCTGCTAAAAATTACGGGCAGTTTCCCAGAATTGAAAGAGATGATTCGTCAATTAAAACTACTGCCTGAAATAATTGCAATTGCTGAAATTCCTCCTAAAACTATAAAACACCCAGAGCGTTTGCAATACGAGGAAATTATTGAAAAACCAGCCTTTTCTATTTTAAAGAACCGAAGAAAATAAATATAACAAGCACCGCCCCGAGCGGAGAAAACAACGAACATGAACATCAAAATAAACAAAACAAAGATAATAGCCACCTGGGGTCCTGCCTGTGCCGATAAAAATGTAATGCTGGAAATGGTGAAAGGAGGAGTGGATGTATTTCGCTTTAATTTCTCTCACGGGAAACACGAAGTACATTTAGAGGGTTTTAAAAAAGTGCGCCAACTTTCCACCGAGCACGATTTACCCATAGCCATACTGGCCGACCTACAAGGTCCTAAAATTAGACTGGGACAAGTGCGCGATAATTTAGAAGTACTGGAAACGGGGAGCGAAATTGAAATCACCACCGAGCTTTGCGAGAGCACTTTCAAAAAAATATACGTGAGCTATGCGAATCTGGCCAAGGAAGCCATAGCAGGCGATGCCATCTTAATAGATGATGGAAAAGTAGAATTAAAAGTGCTTTCTACCGATGGTGTTTCTTTGCTAAAAGTCATCGTAGTAAACGGTGGCAAAATCAGCAACAATAAAGGGGTGAATCTACCTGACACTAAAACTACGGTGCCTGCACTCACCGAAAAAGATAAAATAGATTTAGCTTTTGCTATAGAAAATGGCGCGAACTGGATAGCCCTTTCTTTTGTGCGCAAAGCACAAGATGTGCTCGACCTCAAAAGAATAATAGGCGAAAAAAATAGTTACATGAAGGTAATGGCAAAAATTGAAAAGCCCGAAGCCTTAGAGGAGATAGATGCAATTATAGATGCAGCGGATGGAATCATGATAGCGCGCGGAGATTTAGCAGTGGAAGTACCACAAGAAAAAATGCCTTTGATTCAAAAAGATATTATCAGACGCTGTATCCTAAAAGCCAAGCCAGTAGTAGTGGCTACGCAAATGATGGATAGCATGATAGAAAACCCCAACCCTACTCGGGCAGAAATTACCGATGTAGCCAATGCCGTATTAGATGGTACCGATGCGGTGATGCTGAGTGGCGAAACTTCTACGGGAAAACACCCCATAAAAGTAATTCAGATTATGGAGAAAATTCTCCAAAACATAGAAGCAGCCGATTTAATTTACGACAAAGAACTAAAGCCCAATAAGGCTTCCGACACCTTTGTTTCCGATGCTATTTGTTACAATGCTGCCCGCATGAGCCTAGACCTCAACGCTTCTGCCATAGTGGGCATGACCTTTTCGGGATACACGGCTTTTATGCTTTCGAGCTATCGCCCTAAAGCACAAATATTTATTTTTACCGAAAACCGCCAGCTACTCAATACCCTGAATATTTGCTGGGGAGTACGCGCTTTTTATTACGATAAATTTGTTGGCACCGATACTACTATTAAAGATGTAATTCGCCTGCTGAAAGAAACCGATAATGTAAAAGCGGGCGATATGGTAGTAAACATAGGCACTATGCCTCTCGCCTCTAAAGGCAGAGCCAATATGGTAAAGGTGACGGTGGTAGAGTAATCTATTTTTCACTGCAGAAGCGCGGAGACGCAGGGGTTTTTCTTTTCTTGAATATTTTACCGATACCAAGTTTAACGCTGTAGAATTGCTGGTAGTAAGTAAGAGTTGACGAATCTTTGTGCTTTTTATCACCAATTCAAGATGCGCTACGCTAACATCTCTAACCAATTAGTTACCTGCACTATTTCTTCGCTCTTCTCTCAGCTCAAAATTTATTTTGCTCGATACTAGTACAAATACTGAAAATGAAACAAGTATTAAAACCAAACCAATTAAAGTTTTTCGAACTATTTCATTTTTGATAAACAACAATAAAAGCAGTAAAACGACAGCTATCACAAAAAGTGGAATAACCAAAAAAGCAGAAAAATCCCAATCGCCCATTAAAACACTTCTATTTTATGGTTTATTTTCAAAGTATATAAATGAAAAGTCAAACAGCTTTTACTTCCAACCTCCTCCTAAAGATTTGTAAACATTCACTTCGGCATTCAGTTGTTTTTTCTTAATCTCAATCAGCTCCATTTTAGATTCCAAGGCTTCGCGTTGAGTCAATAAAACCTCCATATAATCGGCTCTCGCAGATTTGAAGAGATTATCGGAAATCCCAATAGATTGAAAAAGAATATCCACCTCTTTGGTTTTTGTCTCCACACTCTTCGAATAGTTTTTGATTCCAGCAAGTTGATTTACCACTTCCACGTAAGCATTTAAAATTGTTTTCTCGTAATTGTAAACCGCTTGTATTTGTTTAGCTCTGGCACTTTTATAGGCTGCTACAATGGCATTTCTATTGATAAGGGGTGCCATTAAATCACCAAAAACGCTATAGATTAAAGAAGTAGGATTGAACCAAACCGCAGGGTTAAACGCCTGAAACCCAACTTCTGCCGAAAGACGAACATTCGGGAAGAAATTTGCTTTCGCCACTTTTATATCCAATTTAGATGCTGCTAACTCTTGTTCTGCTTGGCGAATATCGGGTCTGTTTTCTAACAACTGGCTAGGAATACCCGCTGCAATAGAATCAAAAACAATAGCACTAAAAGAAGCTGAGTTACGAGCTATTGTTTTTGGGAAACTACCCGTTAAAAAATGCAATTTGTTTTCAGCTTCCGTAATCTGTTGCTGAACATCGTACTGCAAATTTTGTGTATTGAGCAGTTGTGCTTCAAAACGATTCACCGCCAATTGCGTAACTCGAGCTGCATCTTTTTGTTGCTTAATAATATTCAACGATTTTTCTTGAATATCGATATTTTGTCGAATAATGAGCATCTGATTATCAAGAGCCACTAGTTCATAATACGAATTGGCAATCTCTGAAATCAGATTGGTAACCATAAAATTCTTTCCTTCTATACTGCCCAAGTAGCGCGCCACTGCAGCTTTCTTTGCATTGCGTAGCTTTTTCCAAATATCCAACTCCCACGAAAAAAATGCACTAATCGCAAAATCCCCGATGTACCTTTTGCCTCCGCTCGCTTTTTGGGCTTCTTCAGACTGTCCATTCCAAGTGTAAGCTCCTGCTTTATCAGGTCCACCACTCGCTTTTATTCCTCCAAATGGCAAGTACTCTCCTTTTCTTGCTTTTACCTCATTCTTTGCAATCTCAATTTCCTGAATGGTAATATTCAACTCCTGATTGTTCTTGAGAGCCGTATCAATCAAGGCAATTAAATTGGGGTCGGTAAAGTACTTACGCCATTGCACTTTAGCAGAATTCGTGGTATCCTGTGATGAACTGTAACTAGAAGGCACGGTTTTATTTTCCACTTTTAGGGGTAGCTTAAAAAGCTTACAACCCCCTACAGTAAATAGTAAAAAGGCAACTGCTATATACTTCATCCATAATTTATTCTTCATTTCGCTTAGTGATTTTGTTGATTATTTTTCTAATAGTGCTGGTCAATTCCGCTTGTGACTGTTCGTGAGCATAGGCTTCGCTGAGAGGAGTTTCATCTTCTTCACTAAAGAGTTGTCTGCCTTCCTGTAGCTTCCCGAATATGAAGTAAAGCCCAGGAACAATAAATACCCCGAATATTGTTCCGAACAACATTCCGCCTAATGCAGAAGCACCAATCGTGTGGTTACCTACAGCACCGGGGCCGGTTGCAATTACTAACGGAATCAATCCGGCAATAAAGGCAAAGGATGTCATTAAAATCGGACGGAAACGTGCCTTAGCCCCTTCAATAGCCGATTCTAATACAGATGCCCCTTGATGATGTTTCTGTACCGCAAACTCCACAATTAAAACTGCATTCTTACCCAGCAATCCGGTTAACATGATAAGTCCAATCTGAGCATACACATCATTCGCTAAGCCTAGGGTTTTCAGCAATAAGAACGAACCAAAAATTCCCGGAGGCAGTGAAAGCAACACCGCAAACGGCAGAATAAAACTTTCGTATTGTGCAGCCAAAATCAAGTACACAAACAAAATCACCACCAAGAAAATGTAAAGTGCTTCATTCCCTCTTTTCACCTCATCATATGAAAGTCCTTCCCAGGCAATATCATAACCGCGCGGTAAAGATTGTTTGGCTACTTCTTGAATGGCTTTAATCGCTTCACCTGAAGAATATCCGGGAGATGGCATACCGTTAATCAATGAAGAAGTATACAAGTTGTAACGCGAAATCTCATTCGGTCCTTGTGTCTTTGTAATTTTCATGAAAGCCGAATACGGTACCATTTCTCCTTTATCGTTTTTGATAAACAATTTCAACAAATCGGTTGGTAATCTTCGGTACTCCGGAGCAGCTTGCGTATACACTTTGTAGTAGTTATTGAAACGAATAAACCCTTGTTCGTATGTACTACCCAACATTATATTCAAGTTCCCCATGGCTTCACCAATCGAAACGCCTTTTTGCATGGCCAAAGCATTGTCAATAGTGATTTCGTATTGAGGATATTTTGCAGAATAGAACGCAAACAATCCACTCAACTCTTTTCGCTTCTTTAGTTCGTCCACAAACTCCGTGTTCACACGATCGAATTCTTGATAGTCGACATCACTACTCCTATCTAATAAACGAAGCGAGAAACCATCAGACGTTCCATAACCCGGAACAGCAGGAGGTTCGAAATACTCGATAGTTGCAGGTAAATCTTTAGACGCTTTCTCCATTTCTTCAATCACTTGCTTCACGGAATGTTTTCGCTCCGACCAATCTTTCAAGTTAATCAAACAGGTTCCGGCATTCGATCCACGCCCTTCGGTCAAGATTTCAAAACCGGCCAAAGAGGTTACCGATTGAACGCCATCCACTTTTTTCGCAATGGCTTGAAGTTTTCTTGCAATTTCGTTGGTACGTTCTAAAGTTGTTCCTGGTGGTGTTTGAATAATCGCATAAATTTGTCCCTGATCTTCATTCGGAATAAATCCTGCCGGAAGAATTTTGTTCACCCCAACAATTCCAATACTGAAAATGATGAGTACTGCAAAAGTAACCAATCTGCGGTCTACAATTACACGAAGGAAACGCGTATACCGTCCGGTAATTTTTTCAAATGTTCGATGAAACCAATCGATGAAAATACTAATTGGTGTGCGCTTTTTCGGATGTCCGTGCGTGTTCTTCAAGAATATGGCATATAACACCGGAGTTAATGTTAACGCCACAAAACCAGACAAAACAATAGCACTCGCCATAGTCAATGCAAACTGGCGATAGAGAACTCCCACCGGTCCGGTCATAAACGAAACTGGCACAAACACGGAAGTCATGACTAACGTAATGGCGATGATTGCTCCACTGATCTCGGCCAATACTTTCTTCACAGCACTATAGGCAGAAATATTATCTTCTTCCATCTTCACGTGCACGGCTTCTTCTACCACAATGGCATCATCCACCACAATACCAATAGCCAATACCAATGCAAAAAGGGTTACCAAGTTAATGCTTAACCCAAAGAATTGCATAGCAATGAATGTTCCAATCAGAGAAACAGGAACAGCCAAAATAGGAATAAGTGTAGAACGGAAATCGCCAAGGAATATAAACACCACTATAGCAACAAGAATAAAGGCTTCAATCAATGTATGAAGTACTTTCTCTATAGAGGCGTTCACAAATTTAGAAACATCATAATTGATCTCGTAATCCATTCCAGGAGGGAAATCTTTTCGCAAACTTTCTAGCTTCTCTTTTACATCAGCAATTACTGTATTGGCATTACTACCTGGATTTTGCTTCAGTACAATGGATGCCGATGGATGTCCGTCTTTGTTTGAATAAATATCCACAAACTCGCTTCCTACTTCAATTTCAGCAACATCTTTCAATTTGATAAGCTCTCCTTCCGAATTCGCGCGAACGATAATTTCTTTGTACTGTTCAGGCTTATTGAACCAGCCTTTATAGGTAAACACATACTCTTGCGATTGCGCCATTTTACCCGAACTCAAACCCACACGACCCGGACGGGCCAATACGCTTTGTTCGTCAATAGCTTTGAGCACATCATCAGCAGAAAGTTTATAGGCGCGTAAACGATCCGGATTCAACCATACACGAATCGCAAAGGCACGACTACCTGTGGCTTCAGCCATACCCATACCTTTAATACGCTGAACTTCAGGTAAAATATAGGTGTTCGCATAGTTGAAAAGAAACTTCTCATCAGCATTTTTATCGGTGCTGAAAAGGTTCACATACATCAACATACTTGGTTGTAATGGCTTGATAATAACTCCCTCACGTTGAACTAAAGGTGGTAGGTTAGTCATTACTTGATCCACACGTGTTTTTACACGGGCTGCAGCAATAGTTGGATCGGTCCCTGGTTCGAAAACGATATCGATACTGGCTTCACTGGCACTGGTAGCATCAGAAAGCATATACTGCATTCCTTGAACACCGTTAATTTCGCGCTCCAAAATGGTTAAGGTAGATTTTACCAATACATCGGCATTGGATCCAGGGAACTCAATAAATATAGTAACCCTAGGCGGTGCTATATCCGGAAACTGGGCTACAGGTCTTGTATACATTGCCAATATACCCATGAAAATAATTCCAATGGATATGGCTATTGCAAGAACCGGCCTATGAATAAACTTATTAAACATTTCAATTATTTTAAGGTTCTTGCCTTATTCGGCATGTAAATTATTTAAGTCGGATATTACCTTTTCAATCGGTACAAACTCGCTTTCTATTTTCTCGTTATTCTTCACTTTACCTAAACCTTCCATCAAGATTTTATCCTTTGAAGTAATACCTGAAGTAACCACATATAAATGCGGCAACTCAGTTCCTACAGTGATTTGAGTAGCATGCAACACATGCTTGTCGTCTACGACATAAACAAATTTCTTATCCAATATTTCAAACGTTGCTTTTTGGGGAATGATGATTGCATCCTTAAGAAACACCGGCATCAAAACGTTTCCGGTTTCGCCATGGCGCAATAATCTTTTCGGGTTCGGAAATGTACCGCGGAATGAAATGTTTCCGGTTTCGTTGTCAAAATCAGCTTCAATGGTTTCAATGATACCCGCCTCATCAAATAGCTCTCCATTAGCCATTTGTAATTTTTACTCAAGGGGCTCGCTTTGGTAGCATAATCTAAATATTCTGCTTCCAGGAACATTAAAGTAAACTACATCTTACTGTTATCGGAAAGCGTTGTCAATAACTCTGCCTTCTTCCACCAAGCTTCCTACTCGTTTGCTGAAACGATCCATAATACCATCGAAAGGACTCTACTGTAAATGCTAAATGTGCTTGTGCTAAGGCTAAATCTGCGCGCTCTTTATTTAACTTAGCTTTAGATAAAGCCAATTCACTTTTTTGAAACGATATTACTGTCGGCTAGGTTTTTGGCATTTGATATTCGATTTCAGCATAATCTACTTCCGCTTGCGACTTCTGCAATTCCGCCTGATACAACAAAGGCATAATCTGAAACATGACCTGCCCCTTTTACCAGCTGTCCTTCATCTACATAAATATTTTGCAAATAGCCCTTTCCTGTGACCGCATTTCAATGTGATTGATAGAATGAATTTGACATACATAATCCTTAAAGAGGAGGGTATCCTTTTGCATAGGACTGGTCACCAAAAATTTGGCCTTCGTTTCCTTTTCTGTGGCTTAGTGTTACAGCCAGTATTCATCAGTATGGCTATTAGGCTAATAAAAATTATGATTTTCTTCATTACAGTTTTATTTAGGTTGATTAATGACAATTTGGCATACCCTGAATTGGGATTGATATGAAACTGCATACCAGTATAGGGTAGCGGGCGATTAAAAAATCACGATATGTAACTCTTCCAGGAATGGTAGAGTATAAAAAAAGGAACCGATACTTGGTTTCGAATAGAAAAGTTTATTGGTGCAAATTCTGCCACAACAATCGAGAGATTAACAACCTTTACTACTGCATTTAATCCCAGAGAAAAATCATGTTCAGTATCAAAATCTTCCTGCTCATCCTCATCCAAAGATTCTATATCTTGATGCATAGGAGTAGATTCAAAAGGTAGATGGAGTGGGGCAATTTGGCTATTCAAGGAGGCATTCAATAAAAGAGTACTCCCCTCTTTACTATACAAAATTTCCTTATTATAATTTGAGGCAAAGGCGGAAGAAAGTTGACTAGCAAACAAGAAAACAAATAGCAATTTCCAAAGAGAATGCAGCGCTGTAGAAAGCCCTAGCTGGGTTCGCTTCACTGCATTAAAAAGATAGCTTTTTATTTTCATTGCGGGTGCGAATCTAAACACCAAATTTGGAATTGAGCAGATTATAACATTTTTTATTACCTCAATATTTGCAAATCAAATTCAGCATTCAATTTCTTAAGTTGCGAATAGCCTCGAAATATTTATATTAGTAGCAACTAACACCTCTTCACTATTAAAAAACTATTCACAAAATTCTGGACAGCTTGGTGCCTATGCACCTTTTTAGTGTTAGCTACTATCTTTTATTTGATAGAGTTAGTATTGCTGGCATTAGGTTCCCTCACCTACCGCTGGGCACACCGTTGGCCCACTATCTGTACCAAAGCCCTCTTATTTTCATGGGGCATTATCATAAAACAGCACAATAAAAGTTTATTGAAGAATCTTCCGCAATGTGTTATTGTTATTAATCACCGCTGCGATTTAGATGCACTTATTGCTACTGGGTATATGCCTGGCATTTTCAAATTTATTGGTAAAAAAGAATTAGAGCGATATCCTTTTATAGGAGTATTAGTAAGGCGCTTATATATAAGCGTAGATCGCACCGATAGTATTTCCAAAAAACAAAGTTTACACAATATGAAAATGCACTCCTCTATGGGTTCTAACATTGTGGTATTCCCAGAAGGCTGGTCTAATTTTTCGAATGATTATCTCCTTGCATTTCAAAAAGGAGCTTTCAAAGTGACGATGGATGGACAAATTCCTATATTAGTTTGCACCATGATTCATACTCATGAGTTATTCCCAAAACCTAAAATTGAAGTACACCCAGGTGTAGCACATGTTTTCTGGGAAACCATCATACCCACCAAAGGTATGACGTATGAAAATGATAATGAAATACTAAAACAACAGGTAGCCGACATCTTTATAGCAAGACTAAAAGAATACTATCCTCAAGGATACATCTTCCCTACCGATCAAGTAAATTTTCAAGATTGGAAAAACAAACAACTCACGAAGAAATAAAACCAAAGCACTTCTTGCTTATTTCTTAAAACTCACACCTCTTTCAGAGCAAAATGTATTCTGTCTCTTCCAGCTTAATTCTTACTTTTGAAAATATGACTTTAGAAGAATTTATTGCTTCCTATCGCGACTCTGTCCCCAATCAACCAGGAGTATATCGATATTACAATGTACTCAATGAACTTCTCTATGTAGGCAAAGCAAAAGACTTAAAAAAAAGAGTTTCTAATTACTTTCAAAAAGCCGACCACACAGCTCGCATTCGAGTAATGGTGCGCCATATACATCATATAGAAATTACCATTGTTGATACAGAGCAAGATGCATTCTTGCTTGAAAATAGTCTTATAAAAAAACTACAACCTCGCTATAACATTATGCTCAAGGATGATAAGACCTATCCTTATATTGTTATAAAAAAAGAACACTACCCTAGAATCTTTTTGACACGGCAGTTTATCAAAGATGGTTCTGAATACTTAGGCCCCTATACTTCTGTTCAATCTGTAAAAGCCATTTTAGATTTACTCAAGTCTATATTTCCATTGCGTACCTGCAATCTTTATTTAAGCGAAAAGAATATTAATGATGGTAAATTTAAGGTGTGTTTAGAATACCACCTAAAGAACTGTTTAGGGCCTTGCCAAGCACTTCAAACCAAAGAAGCTTACGATGAAAATATTCAACAAATACGAAATATACTTCGCAGTAATTTTGGATCAGTTCTTTATTATCTAAAGGGTAAAATGAATAGTTATGCTACGAATTTAGAATTCGAAAAAGCAAACGACTTCAAAGAAAAAATTGAAATTCTTTCCGATTATCAAAGTAAGTCTACCATTGTAAATCCTAAGCTCAATAATGTAGATGTTTATGGATACACAGAAATGGAGAATTTTGCTTTTATCAATTATCTTAAAATAGCCAATGGCACTATCATTCAGGCACGTGCAGTAGAAATTAAAAAACTCCTAGATGAATCGCCTGAAGAAATAATAATGGCAGCAATTCGCGATATTAGTTTTGGAGAAAATGTATATATAGATGAAATATTAGTCCCTTTTGAAATAGAATGGGCTTTTGAAAATATAACACTTACCGTTCCACAAATTGGCGATAAAAAAAAGCTATTGAGCTTAGC
>JBGAVP010000060.1:0-4880 GCA_044228065.1 Chitinophagales bacterium
CACAACTTATTAGTTGTTGAAGATTGCGCACAAGCACATGGCGCAACCTACAAAGGGCAAAGAGTAGGGAGCTTTGGCCATGCTGCTTGTTTCAGTTTTTACCCCAGCAAAAACCTTGGTGCCTTAGGTGATGGTGGAGCTATAACAACCAATTGTGCCGAACTTGATTCGAAATTGAAAATGCTTATTAACTGTGGCCAATCCAGCAAAAACAAAATTGAAGTGATGGGCAGAAATAGTCGCTTAGATGCTTTTCAGGCTGCTGTTTTATCTATAAAGCTGAAACAGTTAGATAAGTGGAATGCGCAAAGAAGACAAATGGCATTCTACTATTTTGAGTATCTGAAAGATTGTAAAGAGATTGAGTTGCCAATTGCGGATAGTGACGCAAAACATGTTTTTCATCTATATGTTATTAAAACAAAAAATAGGGAGCTGCTTTCAAGTCAACTCAATGCTGCCGAAATTGGTTACGGTATTCACTATCCGTTTATGCTAAATGCACATCTTGTCTCTTCCTCCTCATTGAGCACTTCAGAAAGCTATAGCGGACAAATTATTTCGTTGCCCATTTTTGCAGAAATGAAAAAGGAAGAGGTGCTAAAAGTGGCAGAAATTGTGAGGTTTTCTACTTTATAATGTTTTCTTAAAGCGCCTAAGTGCCTTTACTAAATGCAACATTTCACTCAATGCCTTACTCAATGTTTTCCAATTTCCACCTTTAGATTCTCCCGATAATCTGAGATGATAGACAGAAGGAAGTTCAATAGGTTTGCTTCCAGCCTTTATCAGCTTGGCACAAATTTCGCTTTCTACAATTGAACTTTTCAATTCAATACTCACAAAATCTAATTGCTCTTTTCGATACACTTTTATCCAATTTACATCTTGTAATTTTATGCCTAAAAAGATGCGATTAAAGACACGATTAGAAATATTTAGGAATCTACGATAAGCACTGTAACTCGTTTTTGGCCTATAAAACGAATAAAAATTGTGAATGGTAAATGGTTGTATATGCGCCAATTCTTTAATGTCAAATTGTCCATCTCCTGGGATAGCACATACGAACTCTTTTGTGCTAGCTTCGTATCCTGCACGTAACGCCATTCCTATTCCTTTATTAGTTGCGTGTTTAATATATTGAACAAAAGGGGCCACAACGAGTTGCGATTGAATTATCTCACTTGTTCCATCTGTACTGCCATCATCTACTATTATTACTTCGAAAGAATCAGCGAAGCTTTTCATTGTATTTAAACAGGCTGCAATTACATTTGCAACACTGCCTTTTTCATTATAACAAAAAATAATTACGGAAATATTCAATGTATTGGTATGGTTGCTCCATTCAATTTTAATGATTCTTGTGCTTTTTCCAAAATAATTACAACATCAATTGCATTCATCCCATCTGCCAGTGGCTTTTTATTTTGCAAAATACAGTCATAAAATTCTTGAATCACATTTTTCAATGCTTCCGAAATTTCATATTTAGGAATAGTAATATTTCCGAGCCTATAATCAATTAATTTGGATTTGCTTTCGTCAATATTTTGTGAATGTTCATAGTCGTATATGATTAATTTGTTTGTAGATTCAATATCATCATAAATAATCATTCGCTTTTCGCCTCCAATAATCATTTTTCTCATTTTTACAGGCGAGGCCCACGAAGAGTTGATTTGAACTAATAACCCTGATGCATAATATAAAAACAAGTATGCTATGTCTTCTACTCCATGTGCTGGATTTATTCTTCCAATAGCCCTAACACTTTCTGGTTTTTCGCTTGTCAAAAAATTGATAATGGAAATATCGTGACAAGCCAAATCCCACAACACATTGGTATCGTTTTGATAAATACCCAAATTAATTCGAGTAGCATCTATGTAATTAATTTTTCCTAAAAACTCTTGCGTTATGTATTTCTTGAGTTGACTGACTACTGGATTGTATAAGAAGATATGGTCTACCATCAAAACCAAATTATTTTCTGCTGCTATATCTATCAGTTCTTCAACTTCTTTAGAGGACGTACAAAGCGGCTTTTCTACCAGCACATGTTTTTTGTTTTGCAATGCTTTTTTTGCCAACTCGAAATGTGAGGAGGTAGGTGTGGCAATAATCACCGCTTGTATATCAGGGTGAAAAAAAACTTCTTCATCGTTGGAGGTTACTCCTAATGGGAAGTAAATAGCTTTCAAAGCGGCTATACGATTTGGGTTACTATCGCAAACCGTGATTGTGCCTGAATGTGTTTGTTCCATAAGATTTCGAAGAATGTTATTTCCCCAATAGCCATAGCCTATTAAACCAATATTTATTTTAGGTGGTAGCATTCTATCAAATTGTTTTATGTTCAAAATAATGGTTTACACAACTAAACAACTCACAAAGGTGACCAATGCTGTCAATTTTGTATATCCCATCGACTTGAACTGCAGTAATTTGAATAACAAGAGGCTTAGGAAAATTAAAAAACAGGTCAACAGAAACCTCTTTATCCTTAGTAGTTGTATGTTGTACTTGAATTGGATAGGACTTAATTATTGTTTCCAAAATGCTAATGTAGCTAGCTTCATCTATATTCCCGTTATAGTTCTTCGCAAAGAAGGATTTTGTTTTGTGGCTCATACACAATAAAGACTGACGAAAGTTAGCCTCTCCTTTTTTCGTAAACGTAATTTCGCTACGTTCAAAAATTTCGCTAATTTGTTTTACACTTTCAGCCTCTTGATACTCAACAAATAAAAGTAACCCTTGAATGGTCAGCAAAATTAAAACGAATAAATAGCGTAATCTCATTTTATCTTATTTAAAACCGGAATGTAGTATCGCCCTCTACATTAATCTCATCTAATCTAAAGTACGCTTCGTGATACTTATTCCAAATAGAATTGCTTCTTTCGATTTCTACATCAGGATATTTATAAATAGAAGTTGGATAATCTTCACCAAGTTTAGGTATTAAAACCGCTTTGTAAGTCGCATTGCTTTTTGATACCGATTGTAATACTCGAATTCTAGTATCCATAAAGGTTTTAAAGTGTTCCATACGTTTACTTCTAAAATCTTTATACAAAGTAGAAAAATTATTGTTCCCATTTATCAGAAAAAATAATAATGCTACAAGAGAAAAGATTCTTACATAACCAAACGTAAAACGAAAGATTGTTTGCTGAAATCGATTTGATACTCCAGCTGCAAGCAATATGAATTGAGACACAACAAAAAGGAAAACAACTGGAGCATATATTCGTTCAGGATAACCATACATAGATTGTTTGGGCAAATAATAAGCAACGCACATTAAGTATGTTAGTATAAAAACACATATACAACAAGCCACTATTTTTTTGTTGCTTATTTTTAACCTAAGTACTAATCGTTGATTAATGAATAGTGTCGAAGCATATAACAGCGAAAAAAACATAAGAGGGTTGCTGATTTCTTCACGAAGGGTAATAGATAGATTTTGAAGGTTATTGGTAAATATTTTAGCGGATATAACCTTCTCGGAACTTTCAATTCTTGCAGAAACTCCAGGGGATGCAACAAAAAACACTATGCAAGATATGCCCACCATTGCAACTGGCAACACACGATAAAACCACCGCTTATCTACCATCCAACTATACCCCAGAATTCCTATCAAAAGCAATACATAAGCTGGCAAAAACATTTCATTAAATCCTATGCCTACTATTAGAGAAACGCAGGTTAACACAAAAAAAAGATTTTCACTAACAGCTTCGGCTGTCAAATAATGTTTTACTGAGCCCATAAATAACAACAAAAACGTACATGGATATAAATACACAAAACTACCTCCTGCCCAATATAGCGAACAAACCAAAGAAGGTATCGTGCCCATAAAGCACAAGGAAATTAAGAGCGATAGCAATAATATCTGCCATTTACTTTTACCCTGAATTATCGTAAGGAGGAAATACCACAAACTCAAAACAAAAGAGAGCGTAGCCGTAATTGGCAATAGCTTATATCCGTCAATCCAATCTATTGTTAATGGATTAAATGCATGCATAAAATTTGTAGCATAGCGTCCGTCATATCCTACCAACAAATTGAGCATAAACCGAAAAGAACCAGTATCTCTAGCCCCGGCAGCTAATTCATATTCTTCGGCATTAGGGTAGCAGTGCCAAGCCCCAATTACAATCATAAGGTATGCAAAAAGCAAACTTGGACAAAGAATAAACAATTCTATATACCGTAAACTATTTTTTTTGAGCTGCATGAAAGGCTTCCTTTTTAAACTCCTCATAACATTTTAACCGTTCAATAATCGGGTAAAGCCCCTTTACCTCTAAAAGAACAAGCGAGTCGTTAGTTTCCCTAAATTTAAAAGAAATATTCCAATTCTGTTTAAAAAGTACCAATGCCTTGAGATGAATAATAGAATCCTTTTGTACTATTTCTAATGGCATCGCATTCATCACAGTTAAAGTATTGAATATGCTTTTAGTTAAATCCTTTGAACAGTTTCCCTTTTTTACATTAAAAAACACTTTCGGATCAACATTTTCTAATCCAGCTAATCGAAGTTCTTGTCTAACATTTTCGTACAAATTAATATCCTCTTTGTAGGTTCCGCACTTATATTTCTCCGATACCACTTTGTTTCCAACAACTTTTATCAACCAATTATCTGACTTGTTGTTCGTTAGGCACAAATGGCAGAGATATAAGAGTAATATAAGTAGCATACTTATAAGCCATTGTATATACCTAAATCCGCTCCCTTTAATCATAGCCTAAAACAACAATGAGTCTCCTCTTAATCTTACTTGATCTAACTTAAAATAATTCTCGTACGCATTATTCCAAAACCCATTAGCTCGGTTTGGTACTATATC
>JBGAVP010000003.1:0-157445 GCA_044228065.1 Chitinophagales bacterium
GATCAAACTCTCCGTTGTAAAAGAGTTGAATCCTAATTCAAAAAAGAATTATGATTAAAAATTAAATTTAAGCTATAGACTTACCTATATTATTTTCTATGTTTCTATCCAATATTTCAAAGAACTTTTTTCATCTGCATTGCTGCTTTTGAAAGTGTATCAAATTTGGTTGCGAGCCATTCACCGTAGTGCTTTACGCAAAGTTTTGATTCAGTATTTTTAGAACGTTTTCGTATCGTTTTTTCAAACGGGACGCAAAGTTAATGTTATTATTTTAATGACCAAATTTTCAGCAAATAATTTTTAAATTATTTTTTGAAGACTATAATTTGAGGGGGTCGATTATAACCCTGTCTTTTCAAACAAGCAATTATTGCTTTAATAGTATGTGTTAGTCAGGCGAGTTAAAAACTTCTTGAATGCCTGTGGTCTAAGTTTTGTGTGGTGCGGGTGAAGCAATAAATGCTTTCCGATGATATCTTTCGTAATCACTACGAAGATGTAAACCTTTTCGCTTTCGATTATTTTAAAGAACGTATATCTTTTTCAAAAGCGGAGCGCAAAGATAGCTAGAGTTTCGATATTTGCAAGAGGTAGCTTAAAAATATTTTGGTAAAAGTACATTCAATAATCATAAATTATTTGATTATCAGTATTTTAAATTACTTAAAAAAGTAAATTATTTTTTAAAAGATTGGGTTTTGGAATGGATAAACCACATTCTTGGTTGATTTTTGAGATGAAATAATGACAAAGTTCAGGAGAATTGAGCTCTTCGTGATTGTGTATGAAGAAGTATAGTGTATGTAATCCCGAGTTCAACCACTGTTTAATTCTATTAACCCATTCATCTATTCTGGCGAAATCTGTGTGATGTAGATTGTTGCCTACATATCTAATAAACGCAACAGGAGCGGTTAATCTCATATTTAAAACATCGCGTCTTCCAGAAGTATCTGTAATAATAGTAGCAATTCCCTTTTCTATAAAAAACTGATGCATATGGGCTACAACTTCCGTTTCTTTAAACCAATCTGAATGGCGAAACTCCACTGCTAGACGGAGCTCTGGTGGTAGTTCATCTAGATAATTCTTAAGTTCATTAAAATGCTTCACTCCAAAGTGTTCATCAAATTGAAGGAAGCAATAACCTAGTTTATTTCCGAAGCCCACAAGGCTTTCCAAGTACTTATCTGTTTCTACTTCTGTATTTTTTAAACGCTTGATGTGAGAAATAGCCTGAGGAAACTTGGGGCAAAATTTAAAATTATCATCTGCGTGGCTTGCCCACTTTTCAGTAACTGAAACAGGAAAGGTTTGATAAAACATGGCATTCAACTCTATGGAATTAAAATGCGAAGTATAATGTTTTAAAAAGTCTGTTGCTTTCGTTCCTTTAGGATACAATTTTCCAATCCAATCTGGTCGTCCCCACTTAGCGCATCCTACATATATATGAGGTTCGGATTGCTTTTTAAGATTTATAAAAATCTCGCTATTGTATGAATGGTCTGGCGGAAGCCTAAAATCAATAGTATCAATATTATAGACTCTTCCAAATTCCATATAATATGAACAGTATAATTAATTAACTACCTCACTCAACTCCAACCATCTAATTTCCTTTTCATCTATTAGATTGGTAACTTCTGCAATTCGTTTACTCAACTTATCCAATTCATCAAAAGGAATATTGCTATCATTCAGCTTGGCGGTAATACTTTCTTTCTCTTTCTCTAAATCAGCAATTTCTTTACTGAGTGTCTCGTACTCAAACTTTTCCTTGAATGTAGGTTTACGAGCCTGTGCTGTAGTGGGTTTAATAGTTTCGACAGGTGCCTCAGCTACCTCTTTTTCTTTAGCAGTATTCGTCATATTGGTACTCAATACACCAGACCTTTCTCCTTTCTTTTCTTTATCCTGAACAAAGCGATATAAGGTATAGTTACCAGGAAAATCATTTACCATACCATCACCCTCAAACACAAAAAGGTGATCTACTAGCTTATCCATAAAGTACCTGTCGTGCGATACTATTATTACACAGCCTTGATAGGATTGCAAAAAATCTTCTAAAACCTGTAATGTGATTAGGTCTAAATCATTTGTAGGCTCATCCAAAATCAGAAAGTTTGGATTGGTAAAGAGAATAGAAAGCAATTGCAATCGCTTTTTCTCACCTCCGCTTAGCTTAGAAATAAATGTAAACTGTTGCTCGGGTGTAAACTGAAATAACTGTAGAAACTGGGTTGCAGAAACTTTATTGCCATCGGCTAGCGGGAAAAATTCTGCTATATATTTTACGTATTCTATTACACGCTTATCTTCTTTCCACTGCAATCCTTTTTGATCAAAGTAGCCAAAGACAACAGTTTCACCTGTATTTATCTTTCCTGAGTCAGCTTTTTCTAGTCCTAAAAGAATATTCAAGAACGTAGTTTTCCCCACTCCGTTCTTTCCAATAATCCCTATCCTATCTCCGCGTTTAAAAGTATACTCAAACCCTTTGAGGATATTCTTTTCGCCATAGGCTTTGTACACTTTTTTTAGTTCTAAAATTTTACCACCCAAACGCGACATTTTTACTTGCAGCTCTAGCCCTAAATCTTGCTGCTTCCCTGCGGCTCTTTTTTCCAAATCATAAAACGCATCAATCCTCGACTTAGATTTTGTAGTCCTAGCCTTCGGTTGCTTGCGCATCCACTCTAGTTCCTTACGCATCAAATTTCTTGCTTTATCTGTAGAAGCCTGATCTGCGCCTTCTCTTTCTGCTTTCTTTTCTAAAAAATATTCATAATCGCCACGATAGGTGAAAAGCTCTGTGGGCGTTAGCTCCATTATCTCATTACAAACGGCATCTAGAAAATAGCGGTCGTGAGTAACCAACACTAAAGTAATTTTAGAATCGCTCAAATAATTTTCGAGCCATTCTATCATATCAAAATCTAAGTGATTGGTAGGCTCATCCATAATAATGAGTTTACGACTATCGTCAAACTCAAGGTCTATAAGGGTTTTGGCGAGTGCTAATCTTTTTTTCTGACCACCCGAAAGCTTAGCCGTTTTCTGAGAAAGATGGTCAATTTTTAACCTTCCCAAAATCACATTCACTTTGCTTTCAAAGCCCCATGCATCCATTTCATCCATTTTGCCCATGGCATCGGCTAGTTCCATTCCATCGGCATCGGGCTCTTCTATAAGAGCTTCATACTTTTTTACAGCTTCTATTACGGGATGCTTGTGCTCAAAAATATTCTCTATCACCGATTTATCAGGATCAAAAATCGGGTCTTGATCTAGGAAGCAAACCTTCACATCTTTATGTACCCAAATTTTCCCTGATTCGGGGGTGTCTTTACCTGCTATGATATTGAGCATGGTACTCTTACCCGCACCATTCTTGGCAATCAAACCAATTTTATCGCCTTCATTTACGTTTAATGATATATCCTGAAAAACAGGTTTCGCTCCAAAAGATTTACTAAGATTCTCTACTGATAAATAATGCATGGCGCGAAAATAACCATATTGTGTAGATTATATTTTTTGAATTTAACTTTCAAATAAATTTATCGAAGAACAAGAAAAATTATTCAACTAAACAACAGACAAAGCAATTGTTTCTATTTTATTTTTCTCCAAAACCACAAAAATTTTACTTGGAAAACATCGTATATTAACGCTACTGAAAGAATAGCAGAAGGAATAAAGAACGTATAGTATTGTAATGTTTTAAACAAATAACCACCCATAATTCCACCCAAAAAGAAAAAGAATATGATAGTTAATCTCAACATAATTCTTTGTCTTAAAAAGCTTACTTCACTCTTTTCTTGTTTTAAAATAGCAGCTAACTCTATACCCAAATCGGTAAACATTCCTGTAAGGTGAGTAGTCCTAACCACCGACCCTGAAATCATGGATACCAAAGCATTTTGCATACCCATAGCAAACAATAAACTTCCAGCAAAAAGTTCGGTTTCACTAAGTGTATTGTTGTATTTATTTCCGTAAATAGCTATCACATTTAGGATAATAATTTCGGTAAGAATAGGAATGACATAAGCAAACCGAATGCGAGTGACTTGATTGATAATAAAACTAGAAACAAAAGCTCCCAGCAAAAATGAAAACATCCATAAACTAACCACACGTGCAGTAGCGAAATCTCCCATGGCTAATTTTTCTGCAAAGACAGCTACATGCCCTGTAACATTGGTGGTCAATACAGAAAACGCAATAAAACCCGAAACATTCACCAAGCCAGCAGTAAGACACAACAGCGATGCAAGGCTGATATTGTGTACATTGGTTCGTTTAATACCAGTGTGTCGAAACATGCTTTTTTTCTGCGAAGATAGAGAATATGAAAGCCTATTACTAAATAAAAAAGCTCCCACCCTTGCGGGCGAGAGCTTTCTATTTGCTGAAGCACTATTTGTACTCAGCAAAAAATTATTTATTCAAAATCAATTTTACTGTTTTAGTTTCTGAGCCAATTTGTGTTTTTACAAAATACACACCATTGCTTAAATCAGCAGCATTTACTGTGTATTGATTGTGACCTACAGAAGCGTTTGTGTTAGCAATGTTTTTAACCAATCTTCCTGAGATATCAAATAAGTTGATAGCTACAGTTGCATTTTCGCTTAATTCTAAAGAGACAGTAGCCACTCCTGCAAATGGATTCGGCATTACTTGAATAGAATTTAAGCTTGCTATTTCTTCTATACTAGTTGGTGCATTGTACACGGTGTTTTGTGGGTCTAAATTTGTCCAAGCAGTTGCCCATGTATCGTTTGCGCCAAATGCTCCACGATAGGTAACTGTTGTAAATCCAGTACCTAATTTCGCATTGGTAAAATCAGCACCTGACAATACAGGTGAACCTGAAGCTGGAACAGCATTAGGAGTAGTAGCGTTGTAAGGAGCTGTCAACTGTGCATCTGTAGTAGCGGTAAGTAATGAAATATTATTTGTAGCATTCGCTACAAATGCAGAGTCATACGCTTTTTCCATTTTAGGGCAACCAGCAAAGGTGTTGTATTTGAAATTCAAATCACCATTGGTAACATTCAACTGAGAAGCTGCTCCATCTAAAAATAAACCTGTAGGGAAACCTACAAACAAGGAGTTGAAAATACTTTGAGCAGAGTTTCTACGGATATGAGCACCTCTTTTAAAAGTTTGTCCTGTCAAATCAGTAGTTCCATCTTCACGAGGTCCTATAATAGTGATGTTAGAAAACACAGCCGATGTAACTTGAGTGTTAGTGCTACCACCTGCATCGTTATCCGATTCAAAACCGTTAGAAGCTCCACCTGCTGCTATGTCCGACATTGTTTTGTCTCTATAAGATACACCAAATTGTACTTTTCCAGAAAAACCATTGTCTGTATCAAAATCATCATCTGTTCCTCTGAATGCGATTAAGTGATCTGCATTTACATAACCACCAAACCACTCATAAGAATCATCGCCAGAGTAGCTCACTTGTATATGACTCAAAGTAGTTCCAGAACCTACACCACCTAAAGTCAATCCGTTAATTTCATTATTCGGTTGAAAAGCAACACCTGGATATTCAATTCTTACATAAGTTAATGTTCCAGAATTATCAGCAGCATTGGTTCCTCCAAATTTTCCATCACCAGCAGCATTGTCTACACCACCCTCAATTACTCCGTCTTTTTGAACAATAGTTAATGGAGAAAGGGATGTAGTATCTTTAAAATTTTCAGGAGCATTTCCTAAGATAATAATACCACCCCAATCACCCGGTGCACGAGAACCTGCAGTTTGGTTAGAAGTAAACACAATAGGTTCTGCTGCAGTTCCTGCTGCATTAATTTTTCCAGTACGAGTTACTATCAAAGTTGCTTTAGATAACTTATCACCTTTAATAACAGTACCTGGTTCAATGGTAAGTGTTGCTCCGCTTTTCACGTAAACAAAACCTGTCATAAAATATTGATTGTTTTTTGTCCAGGTAGTATTAGCTGTAATATCTCCTGAAACAGGCACAATAGCAGCATTTGAAACCAGCGCCATGGTTCCTATAACGGTGCTAATCATTAATTTTTTAAGTAAATTTTTTGCGTTCATGTTTTTGTTTTTTTAGTTGATGCAAAAGAGCCGCATAGCTGTTACTCGAAAATTACAGTTAGGTTATGTTATTGTTAGGAAGAGCTGGTTTTAGAGAATAGAAGACAGAGAGCAGAAAGCAGAGAATAGAAAGCGGAAGTTAAAAAACAGAGAACTATGTTGAACAAGTATACGAGTCTCAATACCCACCTAACATCCCTCAAGGGAGGCATAACAGCCTTTGCGGACAATAAAAAACTTCGCTTCTCTGCGTCTCTGCAGTGGAAAAAATTAAAACGAATAACTAAACGTAAGCGTAAACGAGCGGTAGTTCTTCCAGACACCAAACACTCGGTCGGTTTTAGCATCAAAGGTTTTCTTTTCACTCGGGGCATTGAAATAGCGCACCGTGTTTTGTGCTAGTAAATCGGATGCTGTAAAGCGCACTAAGAAACGCTTATCGAAGAAACTTTTACTCAATTGGAAATCTAAAACGGGTCTGCCATTTTCATACATATCGTGGTCGTATAAATTTCCTGTAGCAAATATTTTAGGCCCTACCATATTGAACAAAACATTGGCAGTGATGTCGGTTTTAGGTTCGTGGTATTGAAGCCCTACGTTTATCACATAAGGCGTTTGCCCTTGTAGTGGGCGAGTTTTGTTACCTACAGCATTTGTATCTTTAATCTGAATACGGGAATAGATGTAGGCAGCGTTCAAATTGATGCTAAAGTTTTCCCATTGTTTCCAATGTGAAATTTTATTCATGAAATCGAAATTTTTACGAAACTCTAATTCCACACCCGCTACATCGGCATTGTTGTTTCCACTGAAAGTAAAACTGCTCACACTATTAGATGCCACTCCTATTTGCTCAATAGGGTTCATTAGTTTTTTATAAAATGCACTTACCGTAAAAGCTTGTCCTTTGCCGAAATAATATTCATAGCGCAGGTCGGCATTGTGAATGGTCGTTTGTTTCAAATTTGGATTTCCGGTGATAGATGCCTTAGAAGAAAAATCGTAAAATGCATTGTCTACTAACTCCCGAAACTCTGGGCGCGAAGTAGTCATAGAGTATGATGCACGGAAGTTCGATTTTTCATTGAGCGATACAATAATATTTGCTGAAGGTAAGACTGTGAAATATTTGTTGTCTCTATTGGCTGGCATATTTGTTTGATCGAACGAAGCCAAGGTTTGGCGAAAATATTCAAAGCGAGCACCCCAAACAATTTTAAGGCGAGATGCTATGCTGTTTTCAAACATGGCATAAGTGGCATACAAGTTTGTAGAGGCTTTGTAGCTGTCTTTTTTATTGGTGATTTCATCCAGTGTAAACCCTTTAGAATTAAAATTAGCGGTATCAAAAAGGTTTTCAGAACCCTTGTACAAATTAGAATTGCTGAAAGAATTGGCGCGAATAAAACCAAAGATACGGGAGTCGTACACTCTGTCTTTTTTCTGAAAATAAAAACCTGTTTTGAAGAATTGTTTTGTTTTTAAGATTTTAAAAGGCACACTTACATCAGTTCCTGCGTTGTAATTATTGTCTCGCAAATTGGTATAAAACATACTCCCTTGCAATGGAGAATAAGAATTAGAAACGGCAGCCAAGTGCGTAAGGGTATCGGCTTCATCATCGTCTCTGTTGTATGAATAGTGAGACATTCCGCGGTTATTTGGTTGAGAACGCTTCGTTAAAACATAGCCACCATACCATCTCCATTTAATATCGGGTCCTTTAAAAAAATGCTCGCCCGAAAGTTGTGTAGAATACAAAGTAGTAGCCGTAAATTGAAAAATTTCGCGATCGTATAAATAGCCAGTATTGATGTCTCTCTCTTTACGAAGGGTAGTAATATCTTCGCCACTTTGGCTAAAAGTATTCTTCAAACTTATTTTGTGTACACCACCAAACACAGCCGCCACATTGGCTAATGCCCCTAGTTGCGTAGTGTTTATATAGCGTTCATCGTTATATACCCAGTCAGTATCTACACCGCCACTAATAGATTGGCGATTTAAAATATCGTTGCGCTTAATATTGTTAGAATAATTTACCGAAAAAACGCCACCTACTTCAGCTTTTTTAAAACGCTTCGCAAAACCACCACTGAATTGAATGCTTTGTCCAGGGTATGCCATTTTTTGTTGTTTGGTTCCCCATTTATTAGAAAGTTTTTTTGCTTCATCGTATTTACGTTTATCAAACTTGCTCCAGGTTTGTAGTGAATCATACGATGCAAAATTTTTAGGCAGGGCGCGCCCTCCGTCATCAAAGCCTAGAAAATCAGTTTTGCCACCTGCATAAGTAGTGTAGGGCTTAAATACAGAGCCTTGCGTAAAATTGATGCCGTAATTGGCAGAGAAAAAATTCTTTTCAGGAATATCACGGGTATTCATATTGATGATTCCTCCAGCAAACTCCGAAGGCAGATCGGGCTGTGCTGTTTTATAAATAATTAGGTTCTCTAAAAGGTTAGAAGGGAAAATATCAAACGCAAAAGTTTTTCTATCAGGCTCGGTACTAGGCAGTACTTGTCCGTTTACCAGCGCTAGGTTGTAGCGGTCTGCTAACCCTCTTATAACCGCATACTTACCTTCGCTAATAGTAGCGCCACTCATTCTTTTTATCACCTCTCCAGAGTTTCTATCGGGCGATTTTTTGATGTCTTCCGAAGAAATTCCTGAAGAGATAGTGGTGCTATTTTTTTGCATAAGCAAAATAGCACTTGCATTATCGTGCTTTACAATATCGGCCTTTACCACCACTTCTTTGATAGCCACCTCATCGCTTTCTAAAACAGCGCTTAAATTGGTAACCTTTCCTACCTGTACTACTACTCCTTTTTCAACTTTCTGCTTATATCCAATGTATTTTTCTACTACGTTATGGATACCCTCGGGCACATTAGTAATCACAAAATTTCCATCAATATCGCTGGCAGTTCCTATGGTTGTGTTTTCTATAAAAACGGAAACTCCTATAAGGGTTTCACCCGTTTTGGCATCTATCACTTTCCCAGATATAGTGCCTGTTTGCGCAGCACAAACACCTAAATTAAATACAGCTACAAAGATTAGAAATGTAAACTTTTGGTACATCTTTTTGGTTTTATGTCGCGAAAGTATTTCCTAAAAGCTACCTATAAATGAAGAACGTGTTAAGGAATTATTAAGAGCATATAGCAGTAGCTTGACGTTACTAATTCCAATATTAACTTTTGGATAAAAAAGGTCTTAATTATTGCTCTCAAACAAAAAATACATCAAGAATTAATTATATTCAACATCTAAATCTTCAAAATGAAACAAGCCACTACTCTTTTCTGCTTAATTGTTACCTTTCTTTTCTGCTCTCATTTTTCTGCTCATGCAAATAATGCAGCTTATGAAGCTCGCAGACAAACATACATGGATAGTGCTTTAGTCAACTTGAATAATGATGCGCTTATGATTCAGGCCTACAATGGAGTTCCACTAGATACGACTAGACTTTACACTATTTTAAATGAAATCTCTACAGGAGTCACTTCCGATTTTGATATCACCAAATTGATACGAATTCTTTTTCTAACTAGTCCAACAGGCGGTGCTTACGATGCCAAAATTCTTCCTGTTTTAAATAGCGTTCCTTATTGGATAAATAAAGGAGATACTGTAAGAAATTATTGGTCGGAAAACCACATGATTATGTGGATGTCAGCAGACTGGTTGTTGCACGAAAAATATGGTAAAGCTATAGACCCTGACTTGGAAACACGATTACGTCACTACTTAGATTTAAAAGTAAAATATGGTTTTTATGAATTTTTCTCTTCAGTATATGCTCCATACTGTTTAAGTGGTCTTATTAATCTAGCAGACTATGCTACAGACCCACAAATAAAAGCGATGGCAGCACAAGCTTCTTCCATACTTTTAAAAGATATTTTATTGCTTACAAATGACAAAGGGATTTTTTACCCAACTGCGGGAAGAAACTATATGGGTAAATACACGAGTGCTTATGGCCAAAATCACAATCACTTAATTTATCTTCTTACAGGAATGGGACCAGCGCCTAATCAGAGTTCTCAAGGGGGTGGCTTTTTAACTACCTCTAATTTACCTATAGATAGCATTGCATTTTCTTGGAAACCAAACGTAGATACTTCCTATTACATCGGTCATACTCTAGACAGTGGCTTTGTAATTAATAGTGGTGTTTCTCCTTTAGACAGAACTATTTTTCAATGGAGTTCTGGCGCTTATTTTCACCCACAGGTGGTTTTAGAAACTGGTCATTTGTTGGGAGATTCTGCGCTTTGGAGACATGTTGACTTTGCTCCTTTCAGACAACTTTCTGGGTTGCCAATTAACGATTTTCCTGCATTTTCAAATTACTTAAGTGCAGCTTCTAAGAGCTCCTTGCTTTGCGGTGAGCAAGTTGTCATTTTTAAACATCAGTCTATTTCTCTTTCATCGGTTCAAGATTTTTCAAAGGGGAAAGTAGGCTATCAGCAGTTTCCTTGTGTAGCCAATGTAGGTATCACGCCTGTTTTTACAGCAGCAGGCCCTGTAAAAAAAGATTGGGAAACACGCTCAGCAAATAATGCGAGTGAGCATTTGCCTTATGTGGCTCAAAAAAAGAATGTGGCACTTTTAATGTATCGCCCAGAACCCACTCCAGCTCCACTACCCTTCAAAAATCCAGAGGTAGCTTTGTTTTTTAGAGAAAGTGATTATGATGAAGTGAAAAATGACAGCATGTGGCTAATAGGACGACAAAACAATAATTATGTAGCGGTTCGTAGAAGTTGCTTGGGTTATATGGATAGTGTACGTGCATGCCCTATGAGCGGTGGACAAACCTGGGTAATTGTAGTAGGTGACTCCTCCATTTCAGGTGGTTTTACCAATTTTCAAAACAGCATTCACCAATCACAATTTGAAGAGAAATGGTATGTAGATACCACCAAATCTCCTATTCAAAAAGTGTATTATGCAAAAGTAAAAGTAGACACCACCACAATAGATTATGCTTGGGGTGTAGATAGTATCAATACTTCAGGAATTGAAAATATTAGAGCCATCAACAAACTGAAATTATATCCAAATCCTACTACTAATAATTTTACAATTCAAGTAGAAGAATTTATGAATGAGCCTTTCACTATTCGAGTGGTAAATATTTTAGGGAAAGAAATCTATTCAGAGTCTATAGAGCAGTCTTCATCTTCCAGTAAGATTATTTCTACCAATGGTTGGCCAGAAGGGGCTTACAACATCTCTATCTATGCTAGCCAAAAAACTTACACGGGTAGATTAATGAAAATAGAATAGGCTACACTTTAATGCACTCGCTGCATTAGAATTTAGTTATGCTTAACTTTAGTTTAACAATGAAGACTTACTTTTGCAGTAAAGTATAGTTCACATGGAGTTTAACGATATCAAAGTTTTATTAGTAGATGATGAGCCAGATGTGCTCGATTTTATGAAGTACAATTTAGAGAAGGAGGGCTTTTGGGTGTATACTGCTAGCAATGGAGCCGATGGAATAGTGCTGGCCAAAAAAGTTAAACCACAGTTGATTGTATTGGATTTAATGATGCCAAAGATGGATGGCATTACCACTTGTAAAGAGTTGCGAGAAATAGATGAATTTAAAAGTACACTCATTACATTTTTGACAGCTCGCGATGAAGACTACTCACAAATAGCGGGTTTTGAATCGGGGGCAGATGATTACATTACCAAGCCCATAAAACCAAAAGTTTTTATCAGTCGGATTAAAGGACTTATGCGAAGGCTTGAAAACAAAGGAGTACCTCAAAGTATTAAGGTAGGCGGCATAGAGATAGACCGAGAAAAATATGTAGTCATAAAAGAGGGAGTAGAAATAGATTTACCAAAGAAAGAATTTGAATTACTAAGCTTACTCGCATCAAAACCAGGCAGAGTTTTTACGCGCGAAGAAATATTGAACAAGGTATGGGGAAACGAAACTATAGTAGGTGATAGAACCATAGATGTACACATCCGCAAGTTGCGCGAAAAAATAAGTGAAGACCTTATTAAGACAATAAAAGGAATTGGTTATAAATTAGATGCTTAATATTGCAATAACGAATTGCAAATTTTGCCTGAATGAAAAATAGCTCTCAGCTTTTAGCCTCTTTTTTTATTTCTGTATCGCTCACACTTATAGTTTTATTAGTGTTGATATTGCTTAAACCCTTTTTAAACGAAGGGTTTTCTGAAAAATATTTCTTTTTAATTCCAAGCATTTTTGGCATTCTCTCTTTTATCATTTCTTACTTTTTAATTAGCCTATTTATTTTTGACAAAGTCAACACCATTTATAAATTGATAGAAGATTTTAGGCAAGATGACCGAGGAGGGAAACCACAAAATATTTTAGATGCTATTGAATCGAAGGTAACTGCATTCTCTCTTCAAAAATCGGCAGAAATTCAACAGCTCAAAAAAATGGAGCAGTATCGCAAAGAGTTTTTAGGGAATGTATCACATGAATTAAAGACTCCAATTTTTAATATTCAGGGATACCTGGAAACCTTAATAGATGGGGGTTTAGATGATGCACGCATACGTGTTGATTACCTCAACAAAGCATCTAATAATGCAGAGCGGTTGAGTGAAATAGTAGCAGATTTGTTGTTGATTTCACAATATGAGTCCGGTGAACTAAAATTAGATTTTGAAAACTATAATCTAGTCGAACAAATAGAAGATACCTTTGAAAGCTTTTCCATTCAAGCAAAAGGAAAAGGAATTGAATTACGATTTAAAGAAAAAAATAGCGAGCCTATTTTTGTGAAAGCAGATAAAGTACGCATAGCTCAGGTCTTAAATAATTTAATTTCAAATGCCATAAAATACGGCTCCGAAAATGGATTTGTTTCTGTTTCAATTCTTCAACAAGCAGAAAATATTTTAGTAGAAATTACAGATAATGGGCCAGGTATAGCAACCGAACATTTGGGGAGACTCTTTGAAAGATTCTATCGAGTAGATAAAGCAAGGGCTCGCGAAAAGGGAGGCACAGGGCTGGGTTTGGCTATTGTTAAACACATTATTGAGGCTCACAAACAATCTGTTTCTGTACAAAGCACTGTAGGAATTGGCACCTCTTTTTCCTTTACACTTGCCAAGCCAAACTAATTATAGTAATATAGTATTGTCTGTGAGATTTAGCATGTTTAAAAATTTGCACTGTTATTTTCTAATTCTGCTTTTTGCTGTGTATGATTCTGCACTGGCACAAGATGAATTCGTGTTTCTTTCCTCCAAAAAAAGAGTAAACGATGAACGCATTCAAAAAGAAAAGACAAGAATAAAAAACGATTTTAAAGAAGTGGATCCACTTTTTTTTCTCACCATTGATTCCATTTATACGTATGCAGGGAGCTCAAAATTTAATTTAGCACAACAAGTAAAATATCAAAGTAGAATCACTAGTTATTTATCTAAACTATCAAATCCAGAGTTACTTAAAAATGGACTATACAATGACCATTTATTGTTTTCTAAAAACATCATAGAAGCTGACCTTTCCCACAATACAGAAAATCTATTTAAAAAATATCCGAGTTATCTTTTAAAATGTTTTTCATTAATAGCGGATGATACCCTTGCAAAAGAATTTCTCTTGAACGCATGTAAAGAAATGCCAGATGAAGTAATCAGAAACCTAGAGCAGTATTACGAACAACCCTATGCTCAAAAAGTATTTGACAAAGCCTCTATCAATGCTCCAGAATATGTGAAGCGCTATTTTTCAGCTAACTCGTTTCAGAGAAGTCTTTTGTATAAATCACAAAACGACACCGTAAAAGTACTACAGGAAATATACAGCAAATTATCTCCAAATACTAAGTCATATTTCCTTCTCGATAAAATTATACGAAAAGAACTGTCCATTTCACAAGCTGATTCTATCGGAAAAATTCAGAACGCTTTTTTTAAAAATGCTGTAGGAATTATAGCTCAAGAGAACCCTATTGGATTGTTTTCGGTAACTACTCAAACAAAAGCGTTGTCCATAGATTTAATTCGTCAAATCACTGAACGCAGCTCTGAATTCATTACTTATAGAAATCTTACAGAATTAAACACTAATCAATTATTTTGCTTATTAGTATATGGTTACAGAGAAACTACTCCTGTTGTGTTAGAAAACATTTTGAATCTACTCAAACGAAAGTATCCAACAAAGATTTCTAGCAACTTGCTTACAAATATTAGCCCTTATGATTTAGCAGCTTTCTTACAATTTTTAGATAAAAAAGAAAAGTTGTTTGATATAGTAGGATTTTTAGACAACGAAAAAAAAAACGGCATACTGAACCTACTCTCTCTAGATAGAGAGACAGAAGAAGCTCCTTATCTTACAAAATTTCAATTTCCGAGTAAACATTTAGAACCCAACTTTAGTTCCATACCACTTACTACTCCTAGAACTATAGACTTGAATAGCTCAGAAAGAAAGCCTAGTCTTACAAAAGCATCTGTTATAGATGCCGTAGAAAAAGTGGAGCCGATTGATTTGGCTTTGCCCGATGTAGAAAAAAAAATGCTTCAATTAAAAAAAAATATTTTCCAAAGCATTCAGCACATTCCCTCTTTTATACACGAGCCTTATGCAAAAGAAATATTGCTTTGTGCTGCTGAACACGAACCCGATGAATTATTTAAAAAAGTAGATGCTTTTAAAGGAAAATATTGGTGTAAAGATGTAATGGAAGCCGCTGCCATTAATGCTCCCATTTCGCTCAAAAGATATTTAATAAACGAATTGCACCCAGTACCTGTAATTTTAAAATATAGCACACAACCTGCCGTAAAAAGAATGTTTGACATTCAAAAGGAAACTGGCTTCTATTCTAAGCCTTACATCCTTATTGACGAAATCTATCAAGATAAAATTTCGCTTTCTAAAGCCAAAGAAATAACAGAAAATCCATTGCTGCTTTTTAGAGAATTAATCAAAATCGTTTCTACAGGAAACTATGTAGGTAAATATAGTGTAGAGCGAGAATTAAACTACTATTCGCTTCGTTTTATCAGAAATATAAATGATAAAATGCATCTGCCAGAAGCGCAACATTTTGAAGCGGTAGAAAATTTATCTGCAGATGAATTGTACTTTTTAATGGTATATGGAAGAGAAGAAGTTTTTACTTCTACTTTTAATGGGCTTTATACTCGCTTTGAGAAAAAACTTCCTGAAATAAGCGATAAATATGTTTTTCAATTCATTTCCTATCCTCGCTTTCGTAATTTTCTAGCGCTTTGTGCTGAGTTTAATAAGCTGGAAAATTTTCTTGGTCACTTCACAGAAGATCAACGATCAAAAATATTAATAACTGCTACCGAAAATTTAGCAAATGATGAAAATGATTTTGATGAAGCAATTATGATAGCCGAAATTTTAGCAAATACAAACAATGAAAATACATTACAATCAATGCAACAAAATATCAAAAATCAATATCAAATTTTTGATAGCATTCAAAAAAAACAGGCCATGGCTGTGTATGGAATTTTAGCAAGCCTTTGTAAAGACAAAGCAGTTGTTGAAAAAAAATGGTTTAAACGCACAGCATTACAATTTCAAACACATGCTCTCACCACCTTGCCTATTTCAGATTTGGTAATGAACGACAAAACTGTAGAGTGCATGTATTTTTATGATGATGATGATGGCAGAGATTCTTATCTAAATTTTGTTAGCACCTTTAAATCACAACCAGATTGGAAGGTGGAAGAAAATTATAATTATGTAAAAGTATATTCTACCTCTGGCAAAAACATTGAAATATATGCCAATAAACCTGCTTACGAAGAAAGCGGTGAACAGGCAATTGCAAAAATTATAAAGGAAAAAAACTATCAGGTGAATGTAGTAATTCACCGGGGGCATAGTTTTCATACAGAAAAAACTTTAGAAAAAATTCCAGCTACTGCTAAATTGGTTTTTATAGGTTCTTGTGGAGGTTTTTATAAAATCTCTGCTGCGCTCAAAGGCTCTCCAGATGCGCATATTGTGGCTACTAAACAAATAGGCGTGAAAAATATTAACGACCCAATGATACTCGCTTTTAATGAATACATACGCAAGGGGAAAGATTTAAACTGGAATATATATTGGGAAGAAATGAAAAATAAATTGGGTGGAAACTCCTTGTTTTATGATTATGTACCACCACATAAAAATTTAGAGTCCTTGTTTATAAGAGCTTACTATCAACTACTGGGAGTATGAAATTATGTTCATTTTTAAAAGATAGAAATGTTGTAGTTATAGCTTTGTTTCTACAGCTATCATCACCCCTATTTGCCCAACAGAAAATAGATTTCATTGTAGCCGATCAAAAACGTATAGATAAATTAGATGGGAAGGAAGATGGGAAAGTAGAAACAGGAGATTCGCTACAAAACGAAATAGCCAAAAGAGTTTTCTTCGAACTAATAGACCAAATACAAATCAAGATAGAAACTGGAAGCTCTCTGGAAAGTAGCAAGAAAATTTTTAGAGATTATGTTTTCCGTTCTCTTCGATTGGTCTATGAAAAAAACTTTCAAGACCCTGCACGCTTTGAAAAAACATTCAAACAACAACTGTTATTATTAGAAGGTGTAGAAAAAAAAGAATTGCTGAAAGCATTACAAACAAATAGTTTGCTCTCCCTTTCTGTTTGCGGTATTGTACGAGCAGAGCCAGAAACCGAAACATTCCTCTTAGAGAAAGCAAAACTGTATCCTGAGAAAATAATCGAAAATTATGGTCAATTTATAGATCGTCCTTATGCTGGAAAAGTAATAGATGTAGCAGCTAAAACAGCTCCTCTGGTTGCGAAAAAATATATTCTGGAAGGAAATCCCATAAATAATCTTTTCAAAAAGAGTACAGACTCTTCCATTGTTGTACTTCTAAAACTAAATCAAGAATTTGGAAAAAAAACAAATGCCTATGTACTCTTAGACGAAATTGTGAAGCAAAAAATTTCTCTTCAAAAAGCGGATTCCATTGGTAAAAATCCAATTGAATATTTAAACCACTTAATGAAAATACGTTTTCAGAAAAATCCAATTGGTGAACAATCAATAGAACAAGAGCTAGAAATAAGTTCCTTAAAATTTGTAAGAAATATTAATGATCTGCACAACGAAAATGATGATGCTACTCGATTTAAAGGCATTGCTAACTTTTCTCCTGAGCAATTATATACACTAATTGTTTACAGCGAAGAAGAAATTTTCACTTCCACCTTTAATGGTATTTACAAACGTTTTCTTTTGAAACTTGGCAAAAAAAATGGTTATGAATTTTTAAACTCGGTCGGAGAAAATCGCTTTCGTGTATTTATAAAACAATGTGCCAGCTATGGAAAATTGAAAAGCTTTTTAGCTACTATGACCATATCTCAAAAAGAAAATTTAATGCGAGAGTTTGCCTCTGATTTGGAAACAAATAATATAGCCCAGGCGGTAGAAGTGGCCGATGCTTACACAAGTATTGACGACTCTATCACTCAAAAAAAACTACAAAAAACAATTCAATCAGAATTTGAAAGGAATGTTACAACTGGCGATAAAAAAGGGACTGCCATTTATGGTTTACTGTCTACTCTTTTTGTAAATGGATCTCTGTTTAAAGAAAATTGGTATGGTGGAATTAGTGATAAATATAAAATTCCTCCTTTAGATAAAATTAAGAATGAACAGCTTTTAAAAAACAACAAAAAGTGTATATGGTATATGTGCTTTTATGACGATGAAGATGGCGATGCATCTTACAAATCTTTTATCAATACTTTTCGAGAGAAAAATTGGAAGATAGATACTCATGATTCTCTTTACGTAACCATAGAATCTAAAAACGGCAACCCTGTTCTAATTTATGCCAATAAACCTAAAGGCGAATATGAGGGTCAAGCACTCATAGAGGCAATGCTTGATAGCGCTGGTATAGTCCCAGACGTATTGATTCACCGTGGGCACAGTTACTATGCTTATAAGACCATTGAAAAAACAAAACCCTCCACTAAAATTTTTGTATTAGGCTCCTGTGGTGGATACCACAGCCTTTCCTCCATAATAGAAAAAGCTGCTGAAGTAAATATTATTTCTTCAAAACAAATAGGAGTTCAAGGCGTGAACAATCCACTTCTGAAAATAATAGCTGATACTATTCGAGAAGGAAAAGATATAGAATGGCAGCAGATTTGGAAAAGTTTAGATACTAAATTAAAAGGCACAGAATCGTATAATCGTTTCTTAGATTATATACCTCCGCATAAAAATTTGGGTGCCATTTTTATAAAGGCGTACAACCATCTTAATCAGGAATAATAAATTCTATTAGGTAAAAGCGCAATCAGCATCGCCATCTTGGATAATAATTTCTGATTTGTTTTTAAAAAGCTCATCTAATTTTTTGGTAATAATGTAATGACGCTTTTGCACTCTGGTGTTAATGAATAACTTTTTGTTTTTTGAAAAATAATTGACAAGCAACGGATGGAAGATAGTTATCTGATGAACAGTTTCTGAGAGCATAATTTGGCGCAATTGAGCAACTACATCATTCAAATCTTCTTCTAGAAAAAAGGCATAAGGAATCTTTAAATGACCCGAACGAATTGTTATAAAAAGAAATGCTTTCAAATCTCCTGTTTCATTTTGTGCTGTGTAAAGCAGATTTTTAAATTCTCTATCTACACTCGAAAAGTGATAGCGAACGCTTTCTGAAGTTAGCTCTGATGGCTGAATCCAAGGTTTAGAAAGTATCCAATTTAATTCCGTTATCCTTCTTCGTTCAAATGAATTAAAAATAAAACTATTTATGAAAGCGTCTATTTTATTATCTATTAATTGATTTTCTTTCCAAACAAATATTGGTTTTGAAATGATTCGACTCATCCAATTTTGATACACTGAAATAGTAACATTTGCAAAGCTGTCTAGAACTTTCAGCAATGGAGTAACGAAAATAAGTTGCTTGTTTTTTTTGGGTAATAATTCCTGCAGATTGGATTTCAAATAGCATCGCAATCCTAAGTTTATTTTTAAATCTGAAAAATTATTTGAACGATCGTAAAGTCCTTTTGCCTCTGGGGTAAACTCTGTTACTAATATCTTATTGTCCCATTTTTCAAAAGCTGTGTTCAGTAACTGCTTCGCTATTCCTTTGCCTCTCAAATTTGGGTTTACCCACATACAGCTCAACCAGCCGCACTTAATTTCTTCTTCCTCATTATAAATTTTATCAGCTAACACACCCAAATAGCCAACCATTTCTATTCCCTCATACGCCAAAATTAAAATCACATCTTCCGCTTCTACTCTTGGATTTTGAATGTGCGACAATGCTCTATGACTGCTTATGGGAATCACAGGCATTGTTTTAAATTCATCTGAGAGAATGAAATTTTCTAACTGTGCTGGGTTGAGTGTTTTTAATTCCAAACTAGTTTCTAATTATAGTGTTTTTTCCAAAAGGCTTTTTTAAAATATAGTAAAGATACTCCGCTTTAAGTAATTGCTGAGCATTGGCAGCAGGGCTTTCCATAGCTATTCGCTGAAAATGATTGGGGAAAAAATCTTGTTTTATTCCTGCCCCTCCAAAACTAAAATCAATTTTATGGTCTCGATATATTTCTTCAAAAAAATCTTTCCCAACTCCAAAATCTGTGAAAGGAAAAGCGAATAGTTTTTCCTCAATTCCAAAATTTACTTGAAGAAACCGAAGCGAATCTAAAGTTTCCTTTGCTTGTTCCTCCAGCGAAATATCTTCATAATAAGGATGGCTGCAACTGTGAGCTCCTATCGAAAACCCTTTCCCAATAAGGCTTGTAACTTGCTCTGAAGATAAATAGGGCTTGTAGTTATTTAAAAAATCTTGAAAAGAAAATTGAATTTCTTGTGCAAAATCTGCTATAAATAAACTGTCATTTCTGTAAGATAAAAGTTGAGTTGTTTTTTCCTTTGAATTTATTTTATCAATAAGTAAACTCACTTTATACCGGAACATTAAATTCCTATTATCAATAAAATCAGAGTTTAAAAAAAAGATAGCAGGCACCCCCTTTTTATAAAGTATAGGAGCTATCATATCGTGCACTTCTCTAAGTCCATCGTCAAATGTTAATAGCATTGTCCTCTTGCCTGCATACTTTCCTGCAATTATATCGGGTAAATCTTTAACTGAAAGTGGGGCATAATGTTTTAAAAGAAAATCCAAATCTGCTTCAAACTGTTGGGTTGTCTTTACTTTATATAAATGCTTTACATGAGGAGCATCTTCGTTTGAAACAATGTGATAAAAGGGGAGAACAAAATTCTGCTTAGAAAAAAAAGCTAATTTATTGATGGAGAAAAAGCCGGATAATCCGCTAGCAATAAGAAAGCTTCTTACATTCATTTTGTAAAATAATGAAAATGCTTTTAGGAAAATAAAATATTATGAACTCAGTTGCTCTTAATAGATTGTTGCTGCCATTTCCATGCAGTTAGCATCATATTGTCAAGGTCACGCGTTATTTCCCAGCCCAATACTTTTTTTGCTTTTGTATTATCAGCATAAATTTCTACTACATCCCCATCTCTTCGGGGACCTATGCTATAATTAAGTTTCACTCCCGACACTTTTTCGAATGAATGAATGGTTTCTAAAACAGTTACTCCATTTCCCGTTCCTAAATTAAACACCTCACATGCATTCTTATTTCTTCCTTCCAAAAGGTATTGCATTGCTTTTGTGTGTGCATTGGCTATATCCATTACATGAATATAATCACGCACACAAGTTCCATCACGTGTAGGATAATCCCCACCCCAAACTTTCATTTCAGCATATTTACCAAAAGCTGTTCCCGTAATACGAGGAATAATATTAGTTGGTGTTCCTAAAATATCTTCCCCTATTAAAGCAGTTTCATGTGCGCCCACTGGATTAAAATATCTGAGAAGTATAAAATATCCTTTTTCATTTTTAGAAAAACTCTGAATTATTTCCTCCCCTATTTGCTTCGTGTGCGCATAAGCACATTCTGCTTTTTGAAAAGGTGTTTCTTCGGTTACTGGTAATAAACTAGTGTTTCCATAGACAGAACAAGAAGAAGAAAAAACAAAATTTGTAATATTATTAGCCTTTGCTGCTTCTAGAATATTTAGGAGAGATGCTATGTTATTATGATAATAGAGTAGAGGATTTTCAACGGATTCAGGAACTGACTTAAGTGCTGCAAAATGAATTATACCACTAATATCTTTTTCTATTTCAAAAAAACTATCCACTTTTTCTTTATCGCACAAGTCAATGGAGTAATTAATTACTTTTTTGCCTGTAATTTGTTCTATTCTATCCATCACAGATGAATGAGAGCGAATGTTGCTATCAATACTTACTACCTCAAATCCATTGTTCAGCAAATCAACTACAGTATGTGAACCTATATAGCCACAACCACCTGTCACCAATATTTTTGTCATAAAATCTTTAATAAAGACTTATAAAGAACTTTTAGAAATTATACTTACCTGAGGCAAATGTTCTTTTTATTCCTTCTGCAATAGGTAATAAATCTCTACCAAGCAACGATCTCATCTTGCCAATATCTGGCTTTCTTCTAGACATATCACCCTCTGGCAAAGGTGGCAAATGAATGATTTTTGACTTGGACTCAGTTACTTCTATCACCAGTTTTGCTAAATCTATAATGGTAGTCTCAAAGTCACTTCCTATATTTACTGTATCATTCACAATTTTGTTTTCATAAAAAGCATTTGCACAGGCATCAATATTGTCATCTTTAAAACAGAAGGTTCTTGTTTGCTTGCCATCGCCATATACAGGAATATCTTTATTAGAGGTAGCTAAATTTATAAACTTAGACATTACAAAATCTTGGCTTTGCTTAGGACCATAGGTATTGAAAAATCTAAAAATTGTATAATCTAAATCAAACTCCTGTTTGTAAGAACGAAGGAAAGATTCACCTACATTTTTAACTACGGCATAGGGTAATCGTGAATTTAAGGGAGTTGTCAACTCGTTTTGTGGATGCTCAAATGGCTCGCCATATACTTCTGAAGAAGAGGAAAACAAAAACCTCTTTACTCCTGAATTTTTTGATAAATCCAGTAAATATTTAAATCCATTAATATCATTTAAAACAGAAACAGGATTATCTAATGTGCGCTTTACCCCTACTACTGCAGCATAATGAAAAATATAGTCAAATTGATAAGCCATCATTACCGATGCTATATCTCTAAACTTGTTTACATCACATTTGATAAATTTCCACCTTTCCTTAAACACCTCGGGCAATCGTGCTTTGTTTCCAGTTGAGAGATCATCAACAATTACTACAAAATTCTCAGGATTCTCAATAAGCTTATCTACCATACAACTTCCTACAAATCCTGCACCTCCAGTCACTAAAATCTTTGTCATAATTAGTTTTAAATTAAATCCATTAAATATTTTCCATAACCACTTTTCATAAGTGGTTCTGCCAATTTTTGCAATTCTTCTCTACTTATAAAGCCTTGTCTAAAGGCTTCTTCTTCAATACAACCCACTTTCAAACCTTGTCGTTGCTCTAGCACTTGTACAAATTGTGATGCTTGCATAAGGGAATCAAATGTGCCAGTGTCTAACCATGCTGTACCTCTATCTAAAATTCCTACTTGCAATTTTCCCTGTACCAAATATTCTTTGTTGACATCTGTGATTTCATATTCACCGCGTGGGCTTGGTTTCAGATTTTTTGCAATTTCAATAACGCTATTATCATAAAAATACAAGCCTGGTACAGCATAATTTGATTTAGGTGTAACTGGTTTTTCTTCAATTGAAATAGCTTTCCCTTGCTTATCAAACTCTACCACTCCATATCTTTCTGGGTCAGATACATGGTAGGCAAAAACTACGCCTCCATCAGGATTCGCATTTGCCTTAAGCAATTGATCTAAGCCCGAACCGTAAAAAATATTATCCCCTAAAATGAGTGCTGCTTTATCATTTCCTATAAAATCTGCACCTAATACGAAGGCTTGCGCTAATCCATTGGGCACCTCTTGTACCTTGTAGGAAAAGGAACATCCAAACTTTTTTCCATCTCCCAAAAGCCTTTCGAAATTGGGCAAATCGGTAGGAGTTGAAATAATAAGAATTTCATTGATTCCTGCTTTCATTAATACAGAAAGTGGATAATAAATCATGGGCTTATCATAAATAGGCATGATTTGCTTGCTAATAGCATAGGTAATAGGATAAAGACGAGTCCCAGAACCTCCAGCGAGAATAATTCCTTTCATAGACAATTTTATTGGGCACAAAGTAAGTTAAAATTCTAAAAATTCTAGTTAAATAAACTTGAAGCCAAGATGAATAAAAAACTAGACGCTTGACTATTTGATTCCATTCATTTTATCAGAAACAGTCTTCACTAAAGCTGCTTGACTTTCTACCACAAGTTTTTGCTTTATTTGATTCCCTTTTGCTTTCTCAATTTCAGATTCCATCTTTTTAATATCATTTTGTAATTTCTCAATCTCTTTTTTATCTTCTGCAATGTTATCTTCTGCTTTCTTTTGGTCTTTTACGAAACCGTCAAAAGCTTTTTGGGTTTCTTTTAATTTGTCCTGTTCATTTTTCAATTCTTCCTTTACCGCATCTTTATAAGAAGCTACTGCAAAATCGTGTATATACTTTTGAATTGCCACGCTTTTATCTGGACTTGCTTTACTAGAAATAAACAAATCACCATCGAATGCCCAAACCGACAACTGAATGCCATCACTACTTTCGAGCACTTTGCTTAAAATATTAAAAGGGAACGGAGATACATTTTTGTTTACTGCGCCAATAAGTCTGGTTTCACCCTTATCTTCCTCCACTTTGCCTTTGGCATCTTTTTTAATATACTTTTTCCAATCAGAATTTACATCTTTCAACTTTGCTTGTGGAATACTCACGACATAAGCTGGCTTTACGCCCATACTCATTTCCTTCTCTATTTCGGTAACTTTTATTTCTTTTTGAGCAATCAAAAAAGCAGGAAATAGGCACGCACAAAAAATGGATAGCTTTTTAAATTTCATAGTAAAAAATTATTTTTTTTTGAATAGTTTTCTGAATTTAGAAGAAATATATTAACGATTCTGCTCAAAATCTCTCATTGCGCTTATGAGTGCATCTATACCACTTTCTGGCATTGCATTGTAAACAGACGCTCTAAAGCCACCTACAGAGCGGTGTCCCTCTATTCCTACAATTCCTCTTTCTTTTGCAAATACAGAGAATTGCTTTTCCAACTCTGAGGCATTGTCTACTACTATTTTGAAACACACATTCATTTCGGAGCGATTATCTTCTGCTACAGTACCCTCAAAAATATCAGAATTATCTATGGCATTGTATAGCTTCTGTGCTTTTAGCGCATTAGTTGTAGCTATACTTTTTATTCCTCTTTCTTTTATCCATTGCAATGTCAAATACGAAATATATACTGCAAAAACAGAAGGCGTATTTTTCATAGAACCGTTCTCTATCTGCACACGGTAATCAATCATCTTTGGAATAGCTCGCCTTACTTTACCTAGTATGCTTTTCTTCACTACCACTAGTGTTGTGCCTGCTGCGCCCATGTTTTTCTGCGCCCCTGCATAAATTAAATCGAACTGGTTGTAATCTATTTCTCTCGAAAATATATCGCTGCTCATATCCCCCACCAAACAACTCACCTGCGATCTTAATTTTGCAATTTCTTCGATACTCCATTGGGTACCATAAATGGTGTTATTAGTAGTAATGTGTACATACTTATAGCCTTTCATTTCTTGACCTGAGTCAGCACCTACTTTTGGAATAAATGAATAGTTAGCATCTGCTGAAGAGCCTATCACTTTAATCTTTCCAAAATTTTTAGCTTCTTCTAAAGCCCCATGTGCCCATGTGCCAGTATCATAAAAAGCAGATGTCTCATCTTCATTTAAAAGATTATACGGTATCATGTAAAACTGGGTACTGGCACCGCCTTGCAGGAAAAGCACCTCATAGTCATCGTTTAAGCTCATTAGCTCCTTTACCAATGCACGTGCTCCATCCATTACTTCCACAAAGGGTTTTGCTCTATGCGAAATTTCTAGAATAGATAAGCCTGTTCCTGCAAAATCATCAAGGGCCGCCTTTGCTTTTTCTACTACTTCCTGGGCAAGAATAGCAGGCCCAGAATAAAAATTAATCTTTTTCATAAATCGAAAGTATACAATTATGCTTGTTTCATTAATTCCTCCCAAAACTCGGCTGCTCTGCGAGTATGTGGAATTACAATAGATCCCCCCACTAAATTAGCTACCGAAAAAACTTCGTAAATTTCTTCGGTAGAAGTTTTTAGCTCATAACATTTCTCTAAATGATACTTGATACAATCATCACATCTCAAGACCATAGAAGCTACTAAACCTAATAGCTCTTTGGTTTTTGTAGGCAAAGCACCATCTGCATAGGCTTGATTATCTAAGCTCCAAAAACGTTTTAGCACTAAATTTTCTTTTGACAAAATCACCTCATTCATTCGAGCACGATACTCATTGAATTCTTTTATTTGATTTCCCATACAATATAGTTTGATTAGATTCGTCCAAAATAAAAATTCTATCTTTAAACCAACTCTTAAAATCATAAAACATGAAAAACTTATTTCGATTAGCAGTTATCTTATTTGCAGCTGCATCTCTTTCTTCTTGCGGATACAACAATATGGTATCGAAACGCGAAGCCTCTACTTCCCAATGGGCAAACGTAGAATCTGCCTACCAAAGAAGAGCAGACCTAATTCCTTCTTTGGTAAACACTGTAAAAGGGGAAGCCAAATTTGAACAAGAAACTATCACTAAAGTAATAGAAGCTAGAGCTAGTGCCACGAGTATTAAATTAGATGCTAACGATTTATCAGATGAGAACATTGCTAAATTTCAAAAAGCACAAGATGAATTGAAAGGTTCACTTAGTCGCTTAATGGTTACTGTAGAACAATACCCTCAACTAAAAGCCACAGAAGGCTTTCAGGAATTACAAGCACAATTGGAAGGAACCGAAAACCGTATCAATACCGAACGCAATCGTTTTAATGAAAATGTAAAAGACTACAATGCATATATTGGAATGTTTCCTCAAAACTTAACTGCTAAAATGTTTGGCTTTACACCTAAGGGATATTTCCATGCTACCGCAGGTTCCGAAAAAGCACCTGAAGTAAAATTCTAATCTTCCAAAAAAAAATGGTGTTCAAAAAAAAATCTTTTTTCTCCGATTCTGAAAAACAACAAATAGTAGATGCTATTCGTAAAGCAGAGTTGATGACCTCTGGCGAAATAAAAGTGCATATAGAAAAGGAATGCGCATCTGACCCTTATGGAAGAGCATTGGAGGTGTTTTTGAAACTAAAAATGAATGCTACTTCACAAAAAAATGCCACCCTCATTTATCTAGCTTATGGTGATAAAAAATTTGCTATTCTAGGAGATAAAGGAATCAACGATGTAGTGCCCGCCAACTTTTGGGATACTACCAAAGAGCAAATGAGCAGTCATTTTAGAAAGTCTGAATTTCTAGAGGGGATAGTGTTTGCAATTAAAGAAACTGGAAAACAATTAAAACAATATTTCCCTTACTTGTCAAACGACAAAAACGAATTGAACGATGAAATCAGCGAGGGATAATTTTTGGGTAAGTCTTTTTTCTAGAAAAACTAAAAGTTTCTTTTTACTAGGTCTCGGTTTGCTTCTTACTTTTTTTTCAACTATTTTAAATGCACAAAATTATCCTGAAAAGCCCGTTCCACCAAGGCTGGTAAACGATTTTGTACTGCTATTAGGAGCCAATGATGTAGCCACCTTGGAGCAAAAACTAGTAGCTTACAACGATTCTACCTCTACACAAATTTCGGTGGTGATTATTGCCACTTTAGATGGAATGGATATTTCCCAATATGCCATAGAATTAGCAGAAAAATGGGGAATAGGAGACAAAAAAAAGGATAATGGAATTTTGCTTTTGGTAGCCAAAGATGATAGAAAAGTATTTATAGCTACGGGGCGAGGAGTAGAAGAAAAATTGCCCGATGCCATTTGTAAAAGGATAGTAGAAAGAATTATAAAACCCAATTTTAAAGTAGGCGATTACGCAGAAGGAATTAATGCTGCTGTAGATGAAATGTATGCTCGACTCAGTGGCAGTTTTGTAAATGACAGCAGCAATAATGATGGTGAACAATTATCTTGGAAATGGATTTTAGTTATCATTATTATAGTGGTGTTTTTTGTTATTATTTCAAATATTGGAAATAACTCAGGTACGATTAGTAGAAGGGGATTTACAGGTGGAACATTTTGGGGTGGAACAGGAGGTGGATGGAGCGGGGGGGATTGGGGTGGTGGTGGCGGTAGCAGTGGGGGCGGGGGTTTTGGGGGATTTGGTGGGGGGAGTTTTGGAGGAGGGGGCGCTGGTGGAAGTTGGTAATTTTCAATTCAATTTTTAGTATACGAAATGGCTTCATTTTCAAAACATACATCCCATCCTTGGCATGGAGTAAACATAGGCTTGGAATCTCCAAAAATTTGTACATCCTACATAGAAATAGTACCTACCGATACCGTAAAATATGAGATTGATAAAGAAACGGGAATTCTAAAAGTTGATAGACCTCAAAAATATTCCAATATAGTGCCTGCGCTTTATGGCTTTCTACCACAAACATTGTGTGATGTAGAAGTAGGAAAGTTTTGTATGGATAAAACGGGTAGGCAAAATATCAGAGGCGACCAAGACCCATTAGATATTTGTGTGCTCACAGAAAAATTTATTGCTCGTGGTGGAATTTTAGTGCAAGCTATTCCCATTGGAGGGTTTAGAATGATAGACAAAAACGAAGCAGATGACAAAATCATTGCTATCATGAAAGGGGATGAAGTATATGAATCATGGAAAGACATTTCAGATGTAAATCAGTCAGTAATTGAGCGACTAAAACATTACTTTCTTACTTATAAAAATCTACCAGGAGATACAGAAAAGCGAGTAGAAATTACAGATATTTATGGAAGAGAAGAAGCCTACGAGGTGATTCGAAAAAGCCAACTGGATTATCAAAATCGATTTCAACTTCCTTGATGAAAAATAAATTTCTAGTTGTTTTCAGTATAGTCTTTCTTCTAATTCTGGGGTTCTTTTACCATCGCTATCAAGTGCCACCTAACATAGATTTTCCAAATCTAGAATTGACTACAATAAGCGGTGAAAGTGTTTCTCTACAAGACTTTTCAGGAAAACCTATTTTAATAAATTTTTATCAAAGTTGGTGTGGTCCTTGCATACAAGAAATGCCATCGTTAGCTGAATTAAGTGCAGATAAAGACATAAAAGTAATTTGCATTTCAGATGAATCTCCTGAAATCATTCAAAAAATAGCGGACCGATTTCCTTCTAATATTTTCTTTTTAAAAATGAAAGGAAACAGAAAAGAAATAGGCATCTACACCATTCCAACCACCTACTTAATAAATCAAAAAGGCAAAAAAGTTTTGGAAAAAATTGGGGGCGAAGATTGGAATTCTGGTGAGATGAAATCAGAATTAAAAGTGCTCTTAAATCGCTAATCACTCTTTAGAAAAATAGTCCATCCAAAACATAATCATTAAAAAGATTAGGCCATAAACTAAGATTAAAAAAGTATAAGAGTGGTTAATATAAAATGCGTAGGGTGAACCTACTTTTTGTGTTATACCTAAGGCTACTATTCTAGAGGTATTAATACAAAATATTGCTAGTGCACCAAAAGGTATATACCACAATTTATGATACCACTTTCCAGAAAAAAAAAGTATTGCTAACATAAAAACTACAGTTGCTGGAATTCCAAGACAATGATTACCAATGAATATTCCTAGAGTATTTTCAATGAGCACATTTCGGGAGTTATATATTAACTCATAACCCAATCCATTTTTTAAAACAAAAGAAGAGACAAGCACCATTGCATAAGCAACATCATCTTGAATTGTTATCCAAAAAAAAGGTTGATACGTTTCTAAAAAGAAAGAGCATACTTTCCAAATCCCATAGGCAAAGAGCACTTTAAGTACAAAAGCTATTGGCTTTACAGCTTTTTTATCCCTTACTATTTTAGTAATTAGCTTTTCGAACATAAATCAAAAAGCTAAGATTATACCTTTCCATGTTAGAGAGAAGATAACTATAAGTAATCCCAAAATTAAAATGATAGAAATATTAATGTCTTGTAATTTCTTATATCGCAAGACTTCATCTATTTGTAATTCTTGAAATGGAATAATCACAAAAGCTACTACTAAAGCAATGGCTATCATCAATAAGTACACTAAGTTTACATAAATATTTAAAGGAAAAGTAAAAAAGAAAGTCCCTAATCCTCCTATTAAAAAAGGGCCAATAACAGTTTCTAAAAAATATTTTCGTTTCCGCATGGGTTTATTCACCTTTGAGAACGAATACGCCAAAGTTAATAACGGCTTGCTAGCCTTAGTAGCCAAAAAACACAGCAAAGCACCCGCTGGAATTGTAAGTATATATATTAACGGCAAAGGCAAATATATCCAAGCAAAAGCTACTGTAAGATTTTGAAAAAATGGTGAATTGTATTCTTGTGCTCCTAATGCTGCAATTATAAATTGTCCACAAAACATACTAAAGGCAATAATACTTCCCCAAAGAAAAACCAGATTTATAGTGCGTAGATTTTCTTTTAATTTAAAAAAAAGAAATGCACAAAACATAGCCATCAACGCTAAATACAAAGTTCCAAACGTGTAAATAAAAAAGACATTAAACTTGCTCCAGTGATGCTTATTCAATAAAATCTTTATCCCATAGTAATATACCGTAGGGTCTAAACCAAACACCTTTGCCATTATAGCTGTAGCAAAATAATAGCCATACAAAATAAGCATATATGCGATGCTGAAGCACATGGCAGAATTAGCCATTCGATAAAGCTTACTTTCTAGTTTCTCGCTTTTACTTTTCCCTTCTCTTGTTTCAGAACCCACTTGATATTTTTTTGTGAATATAAATTACTTTGGTTTATAATTTGCCTTGACTAAAATAGATTTTGCATCCACCTTAGCGAGCAAATCAGATAAAGTTACCTTCCCATCAGCATCTTTCATATACTTTCTTACAATCTGCCAACCAAGCCAAGCACCTACCCTACCAGGAGATTCTGGTGGCATACCAGGAGTAGAAGGTCCATCTGAGATATATCGCTTTTGTTCCATAAAGTTTACCTTATACAACAAATCCTTTTCACTAAAATACTGCCAAATATTCTTTTCACTCTTACTGCACCAAGCTGCCTGAAATCCTGTGTAACCAATCAATAAACTATCGGCAGATTCGGGCATCATACATTCCATAAAGTAAAATCGCTTGCCTTCATTTACCATGGCTTCAATTAATGGAAGTTCTGCATTATAGGCTGTTTTATCAAAATGAAGATTGTATAAAACCTCCATGCAGTGGGGTGTGATATACTCTGGACATAATCTTCTGCGCTTAAATTCAGGCAAAGCTTCTCCATTTATCACCACATAATCATAATCTTTAAAATTTGCACCCAAGTACATATCCAAGAAAACGACTAGTGTAGAGTCACCATAGGTAATAGTGCCTGTTCCCAACTCATTTACATGCAAGCCCGAAAGAACTGTATAAAGTTGAGTGACTTTTTTATTGGAAAAATAATATTGAAAATGCCTCAGCGCATCTTCTAATGGTTTTTGTACTTTGCTAAAGTCTTTAAATACCAACTGAGTAGTATCATATAAATGCCGTACATTTTTATCGGAAACATATTCTAATAGCTCTGGATTTGGGTCATGCTTTACCGTATCTACTCGGCTTATAGGTGCTCCAAACCCCATCATTCCTAACACATAGTCATTGTAAAACTCTCCATACCGGTGTAGCATTTCAGTTTCTTTATCAGCAATATTGGCAGTATTTATTTCAAAAAAATCTTGCTCAAAACGTGCTACAGATAATTTCAAATCAACCTTAGAAACATCCACATTTTTACTACTTTTGGTCGGAAAGCAACTGTGCAATACAACGGTTGTAAATGCAAGAAACAGAATTGAGATATGTTTTTTCACTTATTTAAATTTGGAACAAATTAATACAAAATTTAGAGTCAAGACCGAATGATATTTTATAAATTTTTTAGTATGCGAAAATACTTACTTCTTTTCAGTGTGTTTGTTCTTTCATCCTATTCCTATGCCATAGGAGATAAAGTAAGAATAGGATTAATGGTATCGCCTGGAGCGGGCTGGCAAAGCCCCGAAGGCAAAAGCTTAAAAAGTGGAGGAGGCGCATTTGCTGCCAATTATGGACTTTTAGTAGAATATTATTTCAAAGATAAAAACTATGCTTTTTGTACAGGTATTGTAGGTGGACTAGATGGCGGAAAAATTAAAGACCGCCCACAATTTACGATTGGTACAATAAAGTCTTCTATAATGGAAACTTACACTACTCAATACATTGGAATTCCTGTTTATCTCAAACTAAAAACCAACCCTTATCACGATTTCAGGTTCTTTGGACAGGTGGGCTTTACTGCCGTTTTTAATGTATATGGAAGAGCTACTTTCAGTGAAAAAATTTATGCAGCAGGTGCCGATAGTTTGCGATTAACTACCGCTCCAGACATAGAAGTAACCAAAGAAAATATTTTAAAAAGCGACAATGAAGTCACTAAAGCTATTCCTAAGTTTGGATATAACATTTTTGACTTTCGATTAAATGTGGGTGCGGGTTTTGAGTACGATATAAACGATAAAACAGCCATCTTTTTTAGCATCAACTATAATAATGGTTTTGTAAATACAGTAAAAGATGAAGACGCAAAAAAAGATAATATTTACCAGCGCAATTTCCTCTTCAATATTGGTGTATTATTTTAACTGTTTCTGATGAAAATTGCTCTTGCTCAACTCAACATCCACGTTGGAAATTTCCAAGCCAATACTGATAAAACAATAGCTGCTATTCAAGCTGCGGAAAAGCAAGGTGCGGACTTGGTAGTGTTTAGTGAATTAAGTGTATGTGGTTATCCTTCTCGCGATTTTTTAGAGTTTGATGATTACATTGAGCAGTGTAATATTGCTATTGAAACCCTTGCACAGCATAGCTTCCAGACAGCAGTGCTCATAGGTGCACCTGAAAAGAACCCAAAAGTAGAAGGAAAGGATTTATTTAATGCTGCTTGGTTTTTATACGAAGGAAAAGTGAAACACATCACACACAAAACTTTGCTTCCTACTTATGATGTGTTTGATGAATACCGCTATTTTGAACCCAACACAAGATTTGAACTAATTGAGTTTAAAGGAAAAAAATTAGCAGTAACTATTTGTGAAGATATTTGGAATGTAGGCAACGACAATCCGCTCTACACTATTTCGCCCATGGATGAATTGGTAAAACTTCAGCCAGATGTAATGATAAATCTTTCGGCATCACCATTTAGTTACGATCACTTTGATGAACGCATACAAACCATTCAAGCAAATTGTACACGCTATCATTTACCAATGGTATATGTAAACCAAATAGGCGCTCAAACGGAGTTGATTTTTGATGGTGGTTCTTTAGTAGCAAATGCTAAAGGTGAAGTAGTAGAACAACTTGCTTTTTTTGAGGAAGATTTTAAAGTAGTAGACTTAGAGAAGTTAGAAGTTAGAGAGCAGAATACAGCAGTTGAAAAACAAAATAGTGTTGCTCTCATTCATGATGCATTGGTGCTGGGTATTAAAGATTATTTTTCAAAATTAGGTTTTAAAAAAGCAATACTAGGATTGAGTGGTGGGATAGATTCTGCTCTGGTGCTATATTTGGCGGTAAAAGCTTTAGGCGCTGAAAATGTTTTATCGGTATTACTTCCATCTGAATTTTCATCCAATCATTCAGTAGATGATTCTTTACAGTTGGTAAAAAATTTAGGTTCACCTCACGAAATAATTCCTATTGAAAATGCTTTTCAATCCTACATTACCACATTACAACCTTTCTTTAAAGACCTGCCTTTTAATGTAGCAGAAGAAAATTTACAAGCGCGTGTGCGAGGCACATTGCTCATGGCTATGAGTAACAAATTTGGTTATATTTTACTAAACACCACCAACAAAAGTGAAGCTGCTGTAGGCTATGGCACGCTCTATGGCGATATGTGCGGAGGCTTAGCTGTATTGGGTGATGTGTATAAAACACAGGTGTATGAATTAGCTAATTACATCAATCGCAACTCAGAAATAATTCCAAAAAATATAATCTATAAAGCTCCATCCGCAGAACTTCGCCCAAATCAAAAAGACAGCGATTCCTTACCCGATTACGATGTACTCGATAGATTGCTTTTTCAATACATAGAAAAAAGACAAGGTCCCAAAGACTTGATAGCACAAGGTTTCGAGAAGCCTTTAGTAGATCGGGTTTTAAAAATGGTAAACATGAATGAGTGGAAACGTTTTCAAGCACCACCTATTTTGCGCCTTTCTTCTAAGGCTTTCGGTATGGGAAGAAGAATGCCTATTGAAGGAAAATATTTGTTTTAAATCTCTATCCCCGACTTCGCAAAATCATCTACAATACTCAACAATATATTTGCAAAACGATAGTTGTTTCTTTCCGCTAAATCAATGCTGATAATGCGTTGACCTACATCGAGCAATTTTAATTCTTCTGGCAAAAAATTAATTTGAGCATAGTACACATACTTTCTGTTTGTCTTTACATCGCCTACTAGACAATCGAAGGTTTTGTAAAAATGAAAGGCTTTTAATTCTATACCCAATTCCTCTTTCAATTCACGCACCAAAGTTTCCTCAGGAGTTTCTCCTTCTTCCATTATTCCTCCAAAAAAATCCCAATGATTTGGAAAAGGAATCGCAGGCTTATCGTCTCTGAGATACAGCAATAGTTTCTTGTTCTTATCAAACAACAGAACAGCCGCTACTTCAAAATCAAAAACCTCTTCCATTGAAAATTTAAATTATTTATCTATCCAAACCTTCCTGAAACTGCGATATTCCATGCCATTGGCAGGAAAATCTTTTACCCAAGATTGCAACAATCTACGATTCATTGGATAAAAAAGGCAAAGGGTTACCGCATCGTCTAAGCCTATTTGAGTGGCTTGTTCATACAAACGATTTCGCTCTGCTGGGTCGGGTGTAGCCATTGCCTTTTCAAAAATTTTATCAAAGGCTGCGCTCTTATATCTACAAGGATTTAAGTATGCTCGCTCGTCTTTCTTTTCGGGTACATTTTTTCCGTAATACAAGTTCAAAAAGTTTTCAGGATCAGGATAATCTGCCACCCAACCATAGCGCCAAAATTCAAATCGTCCCATCTCTGAATTTTCTGTATGCTGCGCCCAAAGTGACTGCGATAATTCTACATTAATATTTAAACTTTCTTTTAGCATAGAACTAATCGCCTCAGCTACTTTTTCATTTCTTCCACCACCACTATTAATATGCAAAGTCACATCAGGAAAACTCTTTCCATCTGCATACCCAGCAAGCGCCAATTCTGCTTTTGCTTTTTTTACATCATAGTCAAATGCTTTAATAGCATCATAATTAAATCCACTCATCCCTTCAGGCACAATGCCTGAATTGGCAATTTCTCCTTCTCCCTTCAGGGTATAATCCACTATTTTTTTTCTATCAATAGCATAGTTAAAAGCTCTACGGACATGTACATTTCCAAACACTTTATCGGTATTTAAAAAACAATAATATTGTGTAGAAAGTTCCTTCACTGTTTGTAATTGAAACTGTTTGTATTCTGGTGTTAGGTTTTTATTGCTATCTAGAATTTGCGTTACCATATCTAATGGCAGCCTGTATTTCATATCCAAATTCCCCTTCTTAAATTCTAGCATTTCCACTTTTTCATCTTTAATAAAAGAGAAGCGCACCCCATCTAAATACGGCAACTGATTTCCAAAAGAATCGCGTTCCCAGTAATGCTCGTTTCGGACCAAAAACACACCGCCATCGGGCAACACACGCTTCACTCGAAATGGGCCTGTGCCTACACAATGCTCGCGTAATTCACTACCATAATAATCGACTGCTTCTTTAGGAAATACAGCAGTGAATGGCATAGCCAAACGATACAAAAACCCTGCAAATGGCTTTTGCAAATTCAAAATTAAAGTAGAATCATCAGGTGCACTTACACCCGCTACATGCGCTATAGGATTAGTCTTCTTTTCTTTTGCATCAAAATATTCATTGGCTCCGCGAACGATATCTTTGAACAACCAATAGCCTTGATTACTAGCATCTGGAGTACAAAGTTTTTCAAAACAAAAAACAAAATCTTGGGCTTTCATTTCACGACCTTTCCCATTTAGAAAACATACATCATCGTGATAAAAAATATTTTTTCTAAGATGAAAAGTAAATTGTGTGGCAGAATCATTCACATCCCATCGGTAAGCCAAAGATGGCTCTACACTTAGGTCTGATTGATTTAATCGCACTAGCCCTTCATATACTTGATTAGTAATTCTATGACCTACTACTTCTGTAACATTTTGAGGAAAGAGTGTGCGAAAATATTCGGTTTCATTTTCATGAAACACCCCCCCCAGTTTTACATTTCCTTTAGCTATGCGTTTAGTTTGCTGCTCCTTAGCAGCATCATTTCCACAACCCAACAGGAACAAGGACAACGAAAAAACAGCTATTACTTTTTTTAGAATCATATTTTAATTTTCAAATAAACAGGACAATGATCGGAATGCACCGCATCTTGAAAAATTTTGGCTTCCACTAAATTATCTTTCAAATTTTTTGTGGCAGAAATATAATCAATTCGCCAGCCTTTATTATTTCCTCTGGCACCTGCTCTGTAGCTCCACCATGAGTATTCATGAGGCTTTTGATTAAAATTTCTAAAAGTATCTATAAAGCCTGAATCAAAAAATCTACTCATCCAATCGCGCTCTTCAGGCTTAAAGCCCGATACATCCTTGTTGCGAATAGGGTCGTGAATATCGATAGGCTGATGGCATATATTGTAATCTCCACAAAGCACAATCTTTGGTCGTTCCTTCTGGAGATTTGCCAAGTAATCATACATCGTATCAAGGTATTGCATCTTTACCCCTTGTCGCTCATCTCCTGTAGTACCGCTAGGAAAGTATGCACTCATAATGCTAATATCACCAATATCGATGCGAATATTTCTTCCTTCATTATCGTATTTTTCGATGCCTATTCCGCGCTCCACATGGTCGGGTTTTACTTTGGTAAAAACAGCTACTCCGCTATATCCCTTTTTTACTGCTGGAAATATAAAACACTCATAACCCAATGCCTCAAAAGGTTTTGGGTCAAAATCTTCTTTTGAAACTTTTATTTCTTGCAAGCATATCACATCGAAATGTTTATCGGAAAGCCAATTTAAAAACCCATTTTTCACTGCGGCTCTTATACCATTTACATTGTAAGTAAGTATTTTTAGTTCGTTCATAAATTAAGATTGAAAAACTCAATAAAAGCAATATATTCAAATGTAGCAAATGCCATGAGTTTGAGGAAATTTTTACTGTTGCCTTTTTGTTGTTGTTTAATTGTTTTTGTTTCTGCTCAAACTATTACCATTACTGGTAAAGTTACCGACAAACAAACAGAAGAACCTTTGCCGTTTGCGAATATTTTTGTGAAAGGAAACCCTACACTGGGTACAACTTCTGACTATGAGGGAAACTTTACTATTACTTTAGATAAAGTGTATGATTCCTTGGGTGCATCTACTTTAGGTTATGTTACTTTCTTTAAACCAATTGCAAAACCTATTCCTTCGCTGAGTATTCTTTTTCAGCTAGAACGTTCCGATTTTATGTTGCAAGAAGTAGTGATTTTGCCAGGTGAAAACCCTGCTAATATTTTAATGCGAAAAGTAATAGCCAACAGAAACCGCTACAACAAAAACCGCTTAGACTCTTATGCCTACGAGGTTTACAATAAAATGGAAATTGATTTAGACGAATTGAATGACAAATTTAAAGACCGAAAAATTTTTAAACCTTTCAAATTTGTCTTCAACAACATTGATAGCGTTTCAGAAGAAAAACCTTTTCTCCCTTTCTTTATGAGCGAAGTGGCTTCTGAATATCACTATCGGAAAAATCCGTTAGATAAGAGAGAGATAATAAAAGGAAGCAAAATTTCTGGAGTGAATAACGTGAGCATCAGCCAACTTCTCGGAAATATGTATGTGAATTTTGACATTTATGAAGAATGGATTAACCTCATGAATCGGCAATTTATTTCTCCTATTTCTTCGATAGGTTTAGCTACCTACCGATACTATATAGTAGACAGTGCTGAAATAGATAAAACGAAATGTTACAAATTACAATTCATGCCCAGAAGAAAGGGAGAGCTTACCTTTGAAGGTGATATGTGGATAGCAGATTCTGCATTTGCTTTAAAACAGATAAGCATGAAAATGTCGAAAGATGCAGATGTAAATTTTGTACGTAAAATATTTTTGTACAATGAATTTGAAAATGTAAAAGACAGTGTTTGGATGCTTCGTAAAGAGCGCATGGTGGTAAATTTTATTAAGCCTAAAAACAGCCCAGGTTTGATTGGCAGAAAAACCACTTCCTATAGAAATTTTCAGATAAATGAAAGCAAACAAACCATAGATAGCTTGTTCAAAAAAATACGCTCTGATGTAACAGTACTAGACAGCGCTGACCAACATAGCAATAGTTATTGGAATCAACTCAGGCACGATACACTTTCTAAAAACGAATCGAAAATTTACACCATGATAGATACGCTTCGAAGCCTGCCTATTGTGAAAACTTACATAGATGTGATACAAACTTTGTACACGGGCTACAAAGATATTGGTCCCATATCCATTGGTAATTATTGGACGTTTGTAAACTTAAATGATGTGGAAGGTTGGCGATTTAAATTTGGATTATCTACCAGCAATAAATTTAGTAAACATGTTTTGCTGAATGCTTATGCAGCCTATGGTTTAAAAGATAGAAAAGTAAAATATGGTGGCTCATTGTTGTGGTTGATTAAAAAATCTCCTCGCCAATCTATAGGCGCATCTTACAAAAATGATGTAATAAACACCTCCGATTTTGACAAGTTTTATGCATCTGGTGGATTGCTCTCAAGTATCGGTATTAGAAGAGTAGAGGCGGGAGGCTATATTCCACAAAAAATTATCGGTGTCAAAGAGTTAAAAGTAGATTATTTCAGAGAGTTTAATATGGGGTACTCCTTTCGTGTAGGCTTTACACAGAGGTACTTACAGCCTTTGGGGAATTTTGTAATCAACTTTTATTCCGATTCAAAATCTTTACGACCCAACAAAACATTACAATCTTTTACCTCTTCAGAATTTAGCATTTTTCATCGCTTTTCTTGGCAAGAAAAATTTGTAAGCGGAGAGTTTGATAGATTAAGTTTAGGAAGTAAATATCCCGAACTGTATTTGCAGTATACTTTAGGAATAAAACGATTAGCGAATGGTGATTTTAATTATCATAAAATTTCTTTCGGCATCAGTGATGTGCAGCCCTGTGGTCCGCTTGGAAGAATGTATTGGAGAATAGAAGTAGGCAAAACCATAGGCACTCTTCCTTTTATTATGCTGAATGTTCCCAACACTTCGGAGTCTTACATTTACAATTGGTCTGGTTTTAATTTATTGCGGCAATATGAATTTGCTGCAGACCGATATGTAAATGTTTTAATCAATCATCATTTTGGTGGAATTTTGTTTAATCGCATTCCAGGCATTCGCAAACTAAAGTGGAGAGAGGCTTTCACTATGCGTATGTTCTGGGGCGATATGACTGCTGCTAATAAAATTGCCAACTATTTCAACAGCATAGAAAATATAAATAGCGTATCGAGCGTCCATTATAGAGTTGCAGATAAAGTGCCTTATATAGAGCTAGGTGCAGGCATCGAAAATATTTTTAAAATATTTAGAGTAGATGCGTTTTGGAGGGCTACGCATACCGATAGCAGAGGCTCGGCATTTAGTTTTAAATATGGAAATTTTGGCGTGCGATTAGGAATTCAATTGCAGTTTTAGAAAAAAAATATGGAATACTTTAAAAACGAAAAATTAAAAACAATTTTAAAAGATTGGCAAGGGAATCCGCATACAGGCAAGCGTTTCATAGACTCTCATAAAAAATTTGGCGGTTCCTTTTCCAAAGTGTGGCGTTGGAAAGTAGTAGAAGGCAATGCTAAAGCAAAAGAGAAAAAACACGAAGTCTGGAGATTAGAGGTTATTAAAAACATACAATTTTTAGAAACAAAAGAAGACTGCATTGTTTGGTTAGGTCATGCTAGTTTTTTCATTCGTATAAATGGAATTCAACTAATCATAGACCCTGTTTTTTATAGAATATCAGGGGTAGTTCCTCGCTATAGCAGCTTACCTTGTGAAGTAAAAGATTTTAAAAACATAGACTATGTATTGCTTTCACATGGGCATAGAGATCATTGTGATCAAAAGAGTTTACAAGAATTAGCCAAGCATAATAATTTTGAATTACTCACTTCTTTGAACCTCGGTAAATTTGTTTCTAAATGGTTACTGAAAACTGAGTTTCAGGAAGCTGGTTGGTTTCAACAATACAATTTAAAAGCAAACGATTTAATCATTACTTATTTGCCTGCACAGCATTGGAGCAATCGCTATCCTTGGGATTTAAACGAAATGCTTTGGGGTAGTTTTATGATACAATCAAAAGGGAAAACAATTTATTTTGGAGGTGATTCGGGTTACAGCACTTACCCAAAACAAATTGCAGAACTCTTTCCTAGCATCGATTTTGCTATGATAGGTGTAGGCGCTTACACTCCCGACTATATGATGCAAGAAGTGCATACCAATCCTTATGAGGCAGTTCAAGTAATTCATGATTTGAAAGCAAAAGCATTTATTCCTATGCATTATGGTACCTTCGATTTGGCGGACGAACCGCTAGGAGAACCACATCGGATTTTATCGAAATTAGAATCTGAAAATAAAATTAATGCATCTTTAAAATTGGTTGCAGTTGGTGAAATGATAAAGTTTGAATAACATTTTTTATAAGTAGCGTTTTAACTTCTTGCAAAAAATATTGTTAGATTTAAATACATTTTAAAATCAAAAAATAAAATCATGAAAACATTTCTTTCTTTAATAATAGCAGTTGGTATTTTCTCTTCTGCTCACTCTCAAATAACTGTAGGTGGTGTAAGTTTACCTAGCGCATTAAAGGTAGCGGATAAAGTATTACCCCTAAACGGTGCTGGAATTCGGAAAAAATTATTTATAGAAGTATATGTGGGTGGCTTATACCTTACCACCAAAAGCAACAATGGTGATGCCATTGCAAAAACCAACGAGCCAATGGCTATGCGTATTGCTATTACATCAGGCATGGTTACTTCAGATAAAATGGCAGAAGCTACTAAAGAAGGTTTTGCAAAATCCACTGGAGGAAAAACTGCTCCTATTCAAGATAAGGTCGACAAATTTTTAGCATTATTTAAAAGAGAACCCATCGTGAAAGGCGATGTATATGACTTTGTATATTTGCCATCTTCCGGAGTGAGTGTTTCTAAAAACGGAAAACTATTAGACGTATTTACAGGTCAAGATTTCAAGACTGCTTTGTTTGGAATTTGGTTAGGAAACGACCCAGTAGATAGCGGATTAAAAACTGGTCTTCTAGGTTCCTAAGAAGAATGAAAACTGCTACCCTAAATGAGTTGAAGCAAGAGTTGAGTTTTTTGCCTGCTTCCGATTTATTGGATTTATGTACTCGTCTCGCTCGTTTTAAAAAAGAAAATAAAGAACTGCTCACCTATTTGCTTTTTGAAGCAAATGATGAGCAGTCTTACATTAAAAGTGTGAAAGCAAGCATGGATGCCGATTTTGAGGCCATACCCAAAGACAACAATCTCTATCTAATTAAAAAGTCATTGCGAAAAATCCTTCGCAATACCAATAAGTACATTCGATATACAGGTTCTAAAACAGTAGAAATTCAGCTCCTTTTATACTACTGCTCACTGCTGAAAGAGTCTGGTATAGCTATACATAAAAGCACCGCTCTCACAAATCTTTTTCAGATGCAACTAAAAAAAATTGGTAAAACAATTAAACTGCTGCATGAAGATTTGCAATACGATTACGGAAAAGCATTAGAAGAATTACAATAATCCTTTCCTTTCGTCTCTATTTTCTTTCGCTTTACACAATAATTTCAAAATACAATCCGTTATCAATTCAAATACAGCATTATGAAAAAGAACTACCTCACCAAAAACCATGCTTATGCGACACTCCATCAGGCAGGTAGTTTTTATCTTCATAGTGTTACTGCCAGCACTTCAAATTCGAGCTCAGAGTAAGTCCACAATTACTTCCTTGCGCGATGATCTTTTTGATAAAAAACAAGGAGGCAATGTTTCGCTAGGAATGCGAAATACCATCAGTTTTTTCAATGATGGCGACCCAAAAGCCATAGGCACAGGAGGTGGAGGGCACTATCGCATACAAATTTCAAACAGGGTAAATACGGAATGGTATGCAGATGTTTTTTTGAGCAACATTCATAACAAAGCTCACCGCGCAGATTACCACATAGGGGTGAGTGTGATGTATTATCTAATAGACCCCAAAGGCTTTACCCGAAAATTTACGCCTTATGTAATTTCTGGATATTGCTTTGATGAAACCGTAATTAAAATCAATGGTGAGGGTGGCGCCAGTGGAAGTCGCTTCAGTTCAGAAGTTCATGGCGGAATTGGATGCAGTTATAATGTAACCCCGCGTTTTGATATTTCTATGACTACTCAATATGGATTTCACTTAGGTAAAGAATTAGACTTAGAAGAACATCCAGATGGAGGCATGACCATTGAAACACAAAAGAACGCAGGCTGGCAAGGTCACCTGATGATAAGCATTAGTGTCAACTATAAAATCTTCAAACTATGGAATCGCAAAAAACAAACGGTGTAGTATGTTGCAAAGCAACAGTAAACCACAAAAAGATAGTTGCCCTCATTTCTCTTGTTTTAATGATAGGACTTCTTAATCCAATAAATGCTCAAAAGATGTGGGAAGCTAGAAAGGGTACTTTCCGCTCTCAAGGAAACCTTGGTGGAGGATATCTGATTAAGCAAAAAAACATGTCGGCATATGTGAACGGAGAAATGGAGCTATTTCTAGAAGACAGATATGCTTTTACTGGAGCTGTTTGCTTTTCGGTAGTTACCCTCAAAAAAAATCAGACAGGAATAAAAAGTAATCATGCTGTTTTTGCAGGAGCTGATTATCACTTTTTGAAACCAGGTAGATTCGATCCCTTCATAGGACTTACACCTGGTGCAGGTTTGGTGCAAGCTGTATACAGAAATGGGGATGAACTAAAAACAACTCCTTTTACCCTAGTACCCTTGCTTTCCTTACAAATAGGATGTAATTATTATGTAGGGAGCTTTTTAAATTTCTTTGTAAAAGTGCAGGGTGTGACAGGGCAAATGTTTAGCAACATGCCCACTCCACAACGCCTAGATGAAATAAAATTTATGGGTGGACTGGGATTTAATCTAAGACTTTGGAAACCTAAAAAATTAGATACGTGGATTTAATGTTTTAAAAAAAATGTCGTTACTTTCTTTTGATTGAAGAAGGTAACGGCAAAAAAAATTGTGGCTATCACAACTACTGTACTATCATCTTCCTTGTTTGATTACCCACTCTCACAAAATACACTCCTGCAGAAATTAAGTTTATATCAATTCGGTTTTCCCCTTCATTCAAATCCCCTGTCTGTAATAGTTTGCCTGTTAAATCTATCAAAGCATAATCTGCTTTTTCTATAGAATTAATAGTGATCGAGCTCGATGAAACTGGATTAGGATATACAGAAAACTTGCTGGTTTCTGACAAATCATTTATACCGACATTTAGACCAGTACATCGATACTCATAATCAGTTCTGTTTTCATACTTATATGTGGAAGTGTTGTAATTATTTAAAATAGAATATAGTATTAAATCATTAGCAGCATTATACTCATACCTAACCTCCAAGATATAAGTAAAAGCACTTGCGATAACTCGTTGGTAAGTTTCTCTAATCAGTAAATTGTAGGCATCATAAAGATAATCTTTCATAAGGCGTTCAAGCCAAATAGACGAAGCTCCTATATAGTCATCCGTTTTGATTTTGGCCACTCTATTGTTTGCATCATAAGTAAAAACATCCCTACTTGCAGAGTCCCATTGCAATGTAGCTGTATTCCAACTTAGATATGTAAGTTGAGTTAAATGGGGATATGTATCATAGCTAAATGTGAAGCGACTTTGATTAGACCATGCAATGGCAGATGAAGACCAGATTTGTATAGTACTATCTGCTGTTAATCCATTTCCAGTATAGGATAATATTTTCTTATCCTCTTTAATCCAAACAGCGGTTGAATTATTCCACGTTTTTTTTATTTCGGTTTCAAGCTTATTACTGGCATTATAAGTATAAGAATTTTGTGTTTCATTTTCCCATGCTAGACCTACGGCTCTTTGAATTGTTATCTCGGTAAGTAATTTTGAAGAATTATATGTATTTAAAAACTTTTTTGAATTACCCCACGATACAGTAGACACAGACCAACTTTGGTAAAGTTCTTCGGTAATCAACTTTTGTGCATTTATTGTATTTGTTTGAAGATACTTATTAACCCATGCATTCGAAACAACATCTTGCGTCAATTTTTGAGACAATACGTTCTGTGAATTATATGTGTTAATAATTCTACCAGTTAAATTTCTTGTGGTTGTCCCAGTAATGTAGGTATAAGTATAAGTTGTATCTACACGACAAGTGCTATAGGCGCTAAATGAGCTAGATATTGCTAGTAAGAGGATAATTATTGTTTTCATTTTTATGATTAGATTTTAAGCGTAAATTTACTGAACAATTATCTTTCTTGTTTGATTACCCACTCTCACAAAATACACGCCTGCCGAAAAAGACTCTAGAGGAATTTTATTTTCACCAGCATTCAAATCACCCTTCTGCAATAGTTTCCCTGTTATATCTATCAACGAATAATTTGCTTTTTCGATAGAATTAATAGTAATTGAACTGGATGAAACGGGGTTGGGATAAATAGAAAACATATAACTTTCAATATCATTAATGCCTGTGTTAATCAAAGTACATTGATTTTCGCTTCTTCTGTGGGCTGCAAACGACCCTATCATAGGTTCAAAAGATGAATAATTATCCACAGCTGTTACTTTGCCATTGTCATACTCTTTTGTTATTCTGTATGCACTAATCCATGGGCTATAAGGATAATTTCCACTTCTACCAAATGTTTCAATTTCTTGATTATTAGAATTAAAAACATATTGTATCCAAGTGTCTTCCGCCCCCGACCAACTTGTAGAGCCTCCTGCTGTCTTGTATTTCCTCAATTCTATTAAATTTCCTCGACTATCAAAATTGTATTCGCTTTTAGTATAATTAAGCCATACACTAGATGAAGTAGCATACTGCTGATAGACTACATCCAACACATCGCTATACAAATTTGAGATGTACGTATAGCGACTAAAATCCACCCAAAGACTTGAAGTAGTATTGAACTCCCGAACAAGTTTAGTTTCCAAAATATCTTGAGCATTATAGGTGTAAATAACAATTTGTCGCTTATCCCAAGCGCTTGTCGTAATATTCCATTTCTTTAGCGTATCTGTAGCATTGTTATTATTAGCATTGTATGTTTTCAGTTCAATGGTGTTATCGCCCCAAGACATAGCTATCGAATTCCAATTTTGATATAGATTTTCAACAAGGTTGTTACTTCCATTGTAGGTATATAGGTATCGCGTGCTTTTTACCCAAGTATTTGATAGAGAACCTACTTGCTTTATTGTACTAATTGTCTTGCCCGCGCTATTATATAAATAACTAGTCCACTCCTTTTTTTCCCAATCACTTAATGTACTAGACCATTGGTAACTTAACTTGTCCGTTACTTTTCCACTTGTGTTGTATGTAAAGTTATACTTCCACAATTTCCGGTTTGTATTAGTTGCAACATCCCAATCCTCAGTTATGGTTTCAATTAAACTGTCATTAACATCATACTGATTTGTGGTTAGATATCTACTCAGCCAATTGCCCCCAGAATAATCTTCGGAAAGTGTTGTCAAAATATTATTGTGTACATCGTAGGTGTTAGTTACTCTACCTGTTAAATTTTTATCTGTGACCGATAGATACGCATATGTATAAATGAGCGTGGTATCGAATCTGCAATTCGCTCCTTTACTAGTATAAACATTTATCAAAATAAAAAACAGGAATATTACTTTTTTCATGATTGCTTTTTTAATATTAAACTATTGTAATATAATCTTTTTTGATTGATTACCCACTCTCACAAAATACACTCCTGCAGAAATCGGCTCCAGTGGAATTCTATTTTCACCAGCACTCAAATCCCCTGACTGTAATAGTTTGCCTGTTAAATCTATCAAAGCATAATCTGCTTTTTCTATAGAATTAATTGTAATCGAACCAGATGAAACTGGATTGGGAAAAACTGTAAAACGGTTAAATTCTGATATTTCTGTAATGCCTACATTTATCTGTGCACAATGATTTTCTTCTCTATCGCGCGCTGTATACTTTTGAGAGTCGATATCGAAGTAATAAATATCTTTTGCCACTAAATCGATACTTCCATTATAAGTATAGACTGTTCTTTTAGTAGTGTCCCAACTATTATTGACAGCATCAAAATACAAATCTTTTCGCTCCAGCAAAGCATTACTTATAAAATCATAATATTGAAATGCTTTTGTTTTAAATACCCAAGAACTGGATGGGCTTGACTTTTGCTCCTGCGTTTCAAAAGTAACGCTACTTATTCCTGTAATCGTATAGATGTCACGTATATAGGGGTAATAGTTCGCTATGCCTGCATTCCAAACATAACCTACTTTTTGAGTTACAGCGCCAAAACCATTTCGTATATATTCTGTAATAATACCCTTACTCCAAGTAGAAGTGGGCTGATCATAAAATTGTATGGTATCAGCTACCGATTGTAAACCATTGTAGCTAGTTGTAGTTCTTCTAGTTAGAAAATAGGTGTTTGTACCAGTGTTCACCCCTTCAGATACGATGACAATAGGATTCCCATCACTATTATTAGTATAGGTAGTGCGCCCCCCAAGCGTCCAAGTAGGAGTACCTCTATTAGAAGCCGAATCTTTAATCAGGTAACCGCCCGCTGAATAGAAGTAATATTTTCTGTAGTAATCGCTCCATGTGCTAGTAGCTGTGCTGTAACCTTGATTAGTTTCTAAAACTAATTTCTTAGCAGCATTATATTGATAAAGCAATCTGCCTTGTTGAAGAAAGCTTGATGTAGCCGCATCGTAAGGTTGATACTCGTAAGATGCTACCAAAGAATCAGCTGTATAGGTATAAATACGTCTACCTACATTGTCTCTGTTTGTGCCATTTGTAGGGTAATTGTATTTGTATGTAGTATCTACACGGCAGTATGCATTGGCGGTTAGTGAACTTACGATTAGCAATATGATTAAGAGAGTGTTTTTCATTTTGTATTTTTAAAAATTATCAGAATAGAAAATTGTTGACTATAATTAAAACAATACCCAACCATAACCACCTACTGGATTATTATCGACAGATGCATTAAATAAAATAGTGGAACGATTGTTATTAAAATCTCTTCCTACTGCCGATATACTAAAACTATAACTCACATTGGCAGCATCTGGAGTTGTAAAACTTCCTGAAAGAATTGAGCTTTTGTAAGGGTCATTCTCATAAGTATTTACTCGGTAACTGTAATCTAATGTAGTGCTATATACCGTATCGTTAGGCACTCCAGTTATTACCTGAGATGTCAATAATTTAGGCAATGTGATTTGCAAAAGCTTAACCCCTCCCGTATCAGCAAGGGTGCAGATTACATTATACTTTGTGTTCGATTTTAAATTAAGCGTACCTAAAGAATAGTCATCTGTTTGGTTGAAAGTTTTAGTATAACCTCCGCCCGTAATAGTCAATCCAATAGTTGGTGGAATCGAATCTAAAGTCACAGGGCCATCTTTCTTACAACCACTCAATAACAAAGCAACAAAGACAAAGCCTGCAAATAATTTGATAATATTTTTCATGATACTTATTTTTTAGTGAATAATTATTGATAGCGTATTTTACCATCGGTGATAACAACAGAGTCCATGTTAAATGTATCATACAATACACCCGAAAAATCGGCTTCTATATTTTTAATATTAGAAAGAGCCGAAGGTGATTGGGTTAAAAAGGTAACGGACCCGTGCGATTTTGGCTTTGAAGAATTTGCGGAATATGGAATAACGGTTCCGGATTTTAAAATGAGCGCAGTAATAGTGCCAGTGGGTATGGCGTAGGTTGAAGAACCTGTCACATTATCTCTGCTAAGCCCTATAGTTTCATCTCCCTTTTGCCCAGTTATGTTAATCCCATTAGTACTTGTATTATACAGTCCTGCTATATTTTTAGTAGCAGTCCACAATACACCATTCACTTTCATTTCTAGGGTAAAGTCTTTTTTTGTTTCTTCCTTTTTACATGCATTTAAAAATGCAAGACTTACTACTAGTGCTGTTAAAATTGTTTTTTTCATAGCTTCTGTTTTTGATTTAAATGATTGACTGCACAAACTTATCTTTATACATTAGGAATATCAATTCAATTTTTGTATAATTATTAAATCAAAATTAGCTTTTACTGTTATTAATTTTTTGATTATCAACTAAATAAAACAAAATGGGATTTACAGAAAACATACTCAAAAGTCTTACCAAAGAGGAGTTGCGATTTGTAGAAAAAAATGCTTTTGAAGGCAAAGATTCTCAGGCTAGAAAGCTGTTTGATTTATCGGTAAAGTTTGGTGAGGAGGAAGAAAAAATAGCTGCTCGTTTTAAAAAAGCAGCACCCAATGGAAACATAGCCATTGTTCGAAATCAGCTCAGTCAGATTTTACTGGATAGTGCTTATCAAATTCATGCCACTGGAAATCAATGGGCAGAAGTAAATAAATTGATTGTTCAGATTGATTTCTTTATTAAAAAATCCTCCTTTGAAGTAGTAAAAAAAATGCTCAAAAAAGCCTTGCACTTAGCAGCCGAAAATGAATTTTTTACGCAACAAATAGATTTATTGGAAATTATGATACAACTCTTTCAATCAAGAGTTTTGGTAGATAAAGAAGAAAGAGAAAACACCATCCAACTACTGCAAACTATTTGGGCAAAAAAACAAAATCACATCGGATATCAGCTATTACTATCAGAGCAAATGGAACTGCTCAGTCAAAACTTTACATTACGTACACCAGAGGGACTTGCCAAGTTTGAGCAAATTATGAACGACCCTTTAATGCATTCAGAAGAGCACGCACTTTGCGTAAAATCAAAACTGGATTTCTGGATTATTAAAGGTCAATTCTTTTCTATTTCCAATAAATACGATTTGGCTGCAGATGCTTTTGAGCACATCATTGCATTGCTGGATGTAACACCTGCCATAAAAAAACAACGCACCCTTGCCTATCTTTCTCTCTGCGCACAACTAGCCACCTATGGATACATTTTACAAAAACCCGAATTGATGCAAAAGGCTATCAATGCTATTCACAATGCAGAAAAACACAATGAAATAGAACGAATAGCTGCTGCCACTTTTATCATTAATTCTAACATGGCTTACTATGATTTTATTAAAGATAAAACAGGACTAAAACAAACTATTTCAGAAGCGCACGAATTACTGAAACAGCACATAGAAAAGATAAAACCCGATGTACAAGCCACCTTAATGATAGCTTGTGTAAGTGGCTATGCTGAGTTTGGCGAATATGAAAAACTACTTGAGATGATGCGTGAATTTAGTGAGTTCATCTTTTCAAATATAAGAGTAGATATGAAAGCTACTTTGTTTTTCTATGAGCTAATAGCACAAATAGAAACTGGAAATGAGCAAATGGTAAACGATACCATTCAAAACTTCAATCGCTATTTATTGCGGCACGATTTCAAAGGTGAGTTTGAACAAATCATGATTCAATTTTTGAAAATAATTTCTTCCAATACGAATACATTGAAAGAAGAACTGACAAAGCTAAAAGACCAATTAACGGCACTTCCACAAAAGTCTATCCTCAATCAAAATCGAGTGCTGTTTCAAATTCTCACCAATATGGTAGATAGTAAAATAGCTGGCAAGAAATTTCACGAATACTTGGAGGAAAGGAGTATTTAAAAAACAGTAAGTAAAGTTATGTGGTAAAACCTCGGGAGACAAAAATGTTACTCAGTAAAAATACAGAATAGAGGAGCCATTGGAAAGTGAAACTGATGGGTTTTTATTTCTACAATCCTGTTTGTTATTATTATTTTGTATTCTCAAATTAACATATGCACCAAACCCTAGAACCAAACCCTAAGGAGAATTTCTGCCTAGGAAAAATATTATATTCTATTTTTATTATCCTCCACTTTATATTCTTAGCTAGTCTATGTTTCTGTATGAAACATAGACCTCAAATAGCATTGTACGGAAATCTCTTTTTCTTGTTTTGTTTAGTTGTCTTATGTGTCTGTATATACAATGATAAAAAGATAGGCTTTGAATTCCTAGACAAAAAAATAGGAGACTATGGTAATTTATCCTTTATCGTTTTTCATTCAATTCTACTGTTGTTGATTAATATTTTAGGAATAGCTATAATATTCAGTTTAGCTTTAGAAAATGGATATGAATTTTCAAGCGTAATAAATGCAGAAGGGCTTACGTATATAAGTGCAATTGGTGGTTTTATTGGTGGGGTGATTGGTCCGTTAATTTCCTTGGTTGCATCTCTTCTTGTTTTTGTCACATTAAAGCTTCAAAGCAAGCAAATTAAAGACGCACAAAAAGCAATTGCCGACTCTTATCATTTAGATACAATTCCATATTTATTTACAGAATATGAGCAAGTCAAAGTATCGTTAAATAGTTTAATTAGTGATTATGCAAAAAGAAATCCTGAAAAAAGCTTAGATTTTTTTTGCTATATGGTATTTTCTTACCGAAATATATTAGAGATCAAAAAAAACAGCAATATAGATAAGCAAAGATTTATATTTTATGAACTCTTCCCAAAAACAGAAGGACAAGATTTTGAGGAGAAAAAAGAGAATGCTGAAAAGCAATGGATAAAATTACCTAAAGAGAAATTTTGTTTCAAAACTTTTCTGGATATCAAACGTAAAAATGAAGAATCATTCAAAATTTTCTGCGACCAATACATTTCAATTTGCACATTAATAATTCTACATCTAAAATTTTCAGAAACCACAGATCAAGTATTATTAAACTACCAACAATTATTCTTAAAGAAAATGACGAGTTATGAAATATGCTTTCATCTTGCAAATCAAAACAATACTATCCTTGAACCTAAAATCAAATCGATGTTTGAAAATGAAATTGAAGAAAGTTTAAAACAAGAAATAAACACTCATTTTATCCTCACCGTATAAAAAAAAGTATATAAAAAAACAAATGTGGAAAAAATGTTTACATTTGCCCTCCACTTTTAAGAAAGTATGTATTAAATCGCAATACCAAAACAATCGACATTATGCAAATCGTACCAGAAACATCTGACACTTCTTTGTCAGAAAAAATAAAAGCCATTGAGCGGAATGGAGGTGCAAAAAGTTTGTCACATGAGTTTTTTCGAGTCTTAGCAATTTCTTGCAAAAAAGCTTCCGAAGATTGTAACAAAATAGAGGAAGACTCAAGACGTTTCGCTGTAAAAGAAGAAACACTTCAAGTAACTTACGGTTACAGAGCAAGATAATATCACAACTTATATGTTTGAAGTTGATGATTTTTCAGATGCTGTTTTTTTAAAAATCCTTTCCCAGTACACCTCTGAAAACTACCTCAAGAGAAAGCCAATTGTTTCTCTTTTGAGGAAATTCTTGCTATCCAACCCTCTATTCGAAAATACCAAAAATTCTAAAGATAAAATTTTATGTGTTACAGAAAATTACTATGTAAGCCAATCTTATATAGATGATCTTGTTGTATATCATTCAATCTCATTTAAAAATTATGAGAAATTTTGTAAAAGAATTCATCTTTTTAGCAAGGTTGGAGAACTCCCATTTCGCGACAAAGCAACTCTTGAGTCTTTTTTAAAAAGCAATACAAGCATTAAGAATGATATACTTGACGATTCTTATTTGGGTTACGTTGTTGTAAAACCTATAGAAAAAACTCCAATAGGCGTTATTTTGGCTAAACCATGGAATGAGAAAGATATTTCTGGAACAGAAGTCGTAAAATCTTTGGTAGATGAAACTGTTAACTTTTTTGGAATTCCTATTCATTTGAGAGCATTGGCTATGCAGCCACAAGATCCAAGTGTTAGTATATGTTCTGTAAACTCCATTTGGTGTGTATTGCATTATGGTTGGAAAAATTTTAAAGTTCCTATGGTTTCTCCTGCAAAAATATCGCAAAAATCTGGTCTCTCAATTGACAACGGCAGACTATATCCTATAGGAGACAGAAAAGGTTATAATACAAGTCAGGTTTGTGGCGCACTAAAGGAATTTGATTTACAACCAGAGATATTCGATATTAGTAAAACAAATCAATTAATTGATTTAAAAAGAATTGTTTATGCTTATAATAAGTCAGGGTTTCCACTTTTGCTAGGTTATAAATTTCCAAACAATAGTGAAAAACCTAATGAGAAAAACGAGGATCACTTGGTTACTATTTGTGGCTTTAAGATGAAACCAGCAAAGATTAATCTTAAAGAGCAAGTGCCACTTAAAGCATATCAAATTACTGAAATTGTTGTACATGACGATCAATTAGGACCTTATGCATCAATCCAAGTAGATGGTGACATGGATAATTCTAATGCAACAATAGGAGTACATGGTATATGGGGATTAGATACACTTTCCAACAAAGAGCCTGTTCCAGCTTCAGTTACCTCAATAATTGTCCCAGTACCAGAAGGAATTAGAATTCGATATGAAATTGTAGAGGGTGTTGTAAAAAAGTTTTGCTCTATTTTTGAAAAAAATTTGCCTACTGATTTGGCGATTTTTGATCAAACACAATTGACGGCAAATGATAGAACGTACCTTGAGGTATTAATGGGAATTCAAGAAAAATTTCAAAAGCAAGAGTGGGATATATACCTTATCAAATCTATTAACTATAAAAAAGATTTAATCAGCACTCCACAAACAGAAATTGCAGAAGGTGTAAAATACGCCACCACTACAACAACATATCCTCTTTATATTTGGGTTGCCTCACTGTCTATAGACAACAAGCGCCATGTTGACTTAATCTTCGATACAACTGGATCTCCCGATGGGGATAGTTTATATCAAATTAATTTTTTTAATGACATATTTAAATTACATATATCTCTATTTATTGCTGTATTAGATAGATTGGAAAATATGCCTAAAAATTACCCAAGTAGATTAAAAGAATTTATAAAAACACACATATCAGCACCTGTAGAAACATATAATAAATTTTGTTTCGATGACTATCATAATTTTACAAAGTCTCATGAAGAAAACGGTTAAGTCTTTCAAAAAACTACAATCAAAGTAAAAGCTAAAGTAACCCCCTACCTACTCAACATCATACTCTTCTTCTTATACAACTCTCTAAAAGTAGTGTCATATAAATCTTTAATAAAGCGGATAGACTCGCCTGTAGATTTCATTTCAGGGCCTAGCTCACGACTCACTCCTGGGAATTTATCAAAACTAAAAACAGGTTCCTTGATGGCATAGCCCAATAGGCGTTTGTAGTATTTAAAATCTTTCAGTTTATTGGTTCCCAGCATCACCTTGGTAGCATAGTTCAAGTAGGGGATGTCATACGCCTTACAGATAAATGGTGTGGTACGACTGGCTCTAGGATTGGCTTCTATCACATACACCTTTTCGTTTTTAATAGCAAATTGTATGTTTATCAATCCACGAATATTCAACGCCCGCGCAATTTTTTCGGTGTATTCCTTCATTTGCGAGAGCACATTTTCTGTGAGATTGTATGGTGGCAATACCGCATTGCTATCGCCACTGTGAATTCCCGCGGGCTCTATGTGTTCCATGATTCCCATAATCTCCACTTGGTCGCCATCATAGATAGCATCTATCTCAGCCTCCTCAGCACGATCAAGGAAATGGTCAATCAAAATATTGTTATCCGGAAAATGTTTTAAAATACTCAAAACCCCTTTCGTCAACTCTTCGTCATCTATTACAATCCGCATGCGCTGTCCACCGAGCACATACGAAGGGCGCACCAGCACTGGGTATCCGATACGATGTGCTATCTCCAAGGCGTCTTCTGCGTTTTGTGCTGCTCCATATTCTGGATAAGGAATACCCAACTCTTTCAGCAAATCACTGAAACGCTCACGGTCCTCGGCTATATCCATACTATCGTAGGATGTGCCGATTATTTTAATTCCCTTTTCATGTAGATTCTTAGCCAGTTTCAAAGCCGTTTGCCCGCCTAACTGCACAATCACACCTTCTGGTTGTTCGTGGTCAATGAGTTCACGCAAGTGCTCCCAAAACACTGGCTCAAAGTACAATTTGTCAGCAATATCAAAATCGGTAGAAACTGTTTCAGGATTACAGTTCATCATGATAGCTTCATAGCCTGCTTCTTTTATCGCCAACACACCATGCACACAGCAGTAGTCAAACTCAATGCCCTGGCCAATTCTATTCGGCCCGCTACCTAAGACTATCACCGATTTTTTACCCGATTTTTTACTTTCATTTACAGCATCAAAAGTAGAATAGTAGTAAGGAGTCTGTGCTTCAAACTCAGCTGCACAAGTATCTACTATCTTATAAGTTCTGCGAATGTTCAACACTCTCGTACGGTAATCATACACCTCATCTTCTGAGGCAGAAGTAAGATAAGACAACTGCACATCTGAGTATCCTTTTTGTTTCAAATCCAGCATCAGCGTGTGGTCTATGTCTTTCAGACTCAGCTTACGCACTTTCTTCTCGGTCTCTACCAACTCCATGATTTGATTCAAGAACCAAGGGTCAATTCTAGTAATATCTTGAATCGTTTTTAAAGGCACACCTAATTTCAACGCATCATACAAACGGAAAATTCTGTCCCAGCTTGGCACTTTTATTCCCTGTAACATATCATCGGTACTTACCCAAGTTTTACCATCTGACCCTAATCCAATACGATTGTTTTCTAAGGATTGACAAGCCTTTTGGAGTGCTTCTTGAAAACTTCTTCCGATTCCCATCACCTCACCTACTGCTTTCATTTGTAGGCCCAGTGTCTCATCACAGCCAGCAAATTTATCGAAGTTCCAGCGTGGTATTTTTACAATGGTATAATCCAACGCAGGTTCAAAAAATGCCGAAGTAGTTTTAGTGATTTGGTTTTTCAATTCATCCAAATTGTAACCAATCGCGAGCTTTGCAGCTATCTTCGCTATCGGGTAGCCCGTAGCCTTAGAAGCCAATGCCGATGAGCGACTCACCCGTGGATTCATTTCTATAGCAATGATGTCTTCGGTGACTGGGTCAACCGAAAACTGAATGTTACAACCGCCTGCAAAATTTCCCAAATCACAAATCATACGCTTAGAATATTCGCGCATTCTTTGATACACCGTATCACTCAAAGTCATAGCAGGAGCCACTGTTATAGAGTCACCTGTATGAATTCCCATAGGGTCAAAATTCTCTACCGTACATATCACTACAAAATTATCGGCATTGTCTTTCATCACCTCCAGCTCAAATTCTTTCCAACCTAAGACAGCTTTTTCAATCAGCACCTCGTGTGTAGGCGAGGCACTCAAACCGCGTTGTAGCATTTCATCAAAAGCTTCTTTGGTGTGTACAAAACCGCCACCAGCGCCACCCAGCGTGTACGAAGCTCTTATCACCAAAGGAAACCCTATTTTTTGTGCGGCTTCTTTTCCTTCCAAAAACGAATTGGCAGTAATAGAAGGCGAAGTGCCTATGCCCAAATCTACCATCCATTGGCGGAACAATTCGCGGTTTTCGGTTTTCTCTATGGCGGTGAAATCAGCCCCCAAAACCCGCACTCCATATTTCTCCCAAACGCCCAACTCATAGGCTTCCATGCAAAGGTTCAGAGCCGTTTGCCCACCCATGGTCGGCAACACCGCATCTATTTTTTGTTCTTCTAAAATCTTGACGACCGATTCAATATTAATGGGCATCAGATACACATGGTCTGCCACCACAGGGTCTGTCATGATGGTAGCAGGATTAGAATTTAGCAACGTAACTTCGATTCCCTCTTCGCGCAAAGAGCGCGCAGCCTGAGAGCCAGAGTAATCAAATTCACATGCTTGTCCGATAACGATGGGTCCTGACCCGATAATGAGGATAGATTTGATAGAATTGTCGCGTGGCATTCTTTGGTAGGTTTGGGCGAAAATAAGAGAAAAACTAGTAATAGGTATGTGCTGTGGATAATATTTAATGCTGTGAAAATCTATACAAGGCAGAAGCTCAATTTAGTTCTTAGATTCGCGCTTTGGTTTAATTCATAATGGAGTCATTCATTTTCATATCAATTGTTTTCAGCACAGGCTACTTTGCGCTGATTCTCTATTTCTTCATTGGCTGGTTGCGCCTTAAACAGAAATCAGAAGTTAGAAATCAGACATCAGACAAACAGCCTTTTGTTTCCATTATCATTCCTGTGAGAAATGAGAGCGAGGGAATACAAGAATGTTTACAATCTATTTTTGCTCAAAAATATCCTGCTCATCTATTTGAAGTGATTGTAGTAGATGACTACAGCACCGACCCAACCTTACGACTGGCAAGGGAAGTGGAGCAACCGAATCTACTGGTGCTAGACCTGACTAAGTACTTAGGAAACCCTGGCGAGTATATTCCCAATAAGAAAAAAGCCATTTCTATAGGAGTAAAAAATGCAAAGGGCGACATCATCATTACCACCGATGGCGACTGTACTCGTGGAGAAAACTGGCTTCAGACTTTAGTAGATTTTTATTTGGCGAATGATTATAAATTCATCACCGCTCCTGTAATGTTGAAACCTGCTAAAAATATCTTGGGGTTATTTCAGCAAATGGATGTCATTAGCATGTTGGGAATCACGGGCGGCACCATAGCCAACAACTATCCCACTATGTGCAATGGCGCTAATCTGCTGTATGAGAAAAGAGCGTTTCAAGAAATAGATGGGTACAAAGGCAATACCGATATTCCTACAGGAGATGATATTTTTTTGATGCAAAAAATAGAACTCAACTACCCGAATGCTATTGGTTTTTTAAAAGACATGGAGGCTTGTGTCTATGCAAAACCAGAAAAAACATTTTCTGATTTCGTGGCACAAAGAGTACGCTGGACAAGCAAATCTACTGGGTTTCAAAAAAAATCAGTGACCTTGATTTTGCTTTTTGCGTATCTGTTTAATCTATTGATTCTAATTTTTATTCCCATTGCATTACAAAAAGCAGAGCTAGCATGGCTTCCTCTTGCGGTTGCTTTCGGCACAAAATTTCTGATGGATCTTGTGTTTAATATTCCTGTCACTCACTTTTTCAAAAGAAAAATTTTATTGTTGCTTTTACCTATATTCGAACTGTTTCATATCCTATATGTAGTAGCCATAGGCGTATTAGGATTGAGTGGCAAGTATCAATGGAAGGAAAGAAAAATAAAATAACGAGTACCAGCAATGTCAGAAAGTGTATCCTTAAATCAAAAAGCATGGAAGCGCCTTAAGCGCAATAAATCTGCAATGTTTGGTTTGTGGGTAATTGCCTTGGCTTTCTTTGTTGCCATTTTCGCCTACCAACTTACACCCGATAGCACCCCCGATGCCAACGAACAAATCCTAGAATTAGAAACCCATCCACCAGGATTTTCGGTTTATATTTTAAAGGTGATGAAGTCTGCTGACTTTGATGACCACAGAGGTTTTTTCGAAAATTTTTTCTTTGGAAAGCCTTCCCTTTACGAATCTGTTCCCATCTTAAAGTATCGGATGAAAAAAGATTTTATGTGGGCTACTGTTTACAAAGGCATGAATTTTCCTATAGAGGAAAAGAAATTTCAATACACCGATATAATAAAAGCTACACAAGTAAAATCTAAATTCAATCTATATCCAATTAGTAAGATATATAGTGATACAGCACTGTACAACCAATATCAACAAGGTTTACATGATATAATTTACAAAACTAGGATAGTTAGAAAAACTTACTGGCTCGGCACCGATCGTTTCGGCAGAGATATTTTAAGTCGCTTAATTATTGGAGTTCGGGTTTCTCTTTTTGTTGGTTTAATCTCGGTAATCATTTCATTAATTATAGGAGTTTCCTTAGGCGCTTTTGCTGGGTATTTCAGGGGCTGGGTAGATGAAGTTATTCTATGGGTTATCAATGTTTTTTGGGCTATTCCCACATTGCTTTTAGCTATGGGATTATATGTGGGTGCAGGCAACTTAATTCAATCAAAACTACTACTCATATTTGTGGCTGTAGGGCTTACCATGTGGGTGGAAGTAGCGAGAATTGTGCGTGGCCAGTTTATGGGAATACGGGAACTCGAATATGTAACAGCCGCACAAAGTCTTGGTTTTAGCAACATGCGCACCATCTTTCGACATATACTACCGAATCTTTTAGGGCCCATTATCGTAGTAGCATGTGCAAACTTTGCCAATGCTATTTTAGTGGAATCAGGTTTAAGTTATATTGGATTGGGTATTCAACCACCAGCACCATCTTGGGGAGGTATGTTGAGCGAATACAGAGACTTTATAGATTCGAACAAAGCCTTTCTGGCATTAGCTCCTGGCATTGCTATTATGATTTTAGTTTTAGCTTTTAATCTGGTAGGAAATGGATTAAGAGATGCACTAGATGTAAAAGGAAAAGTAGAATAACTTCTTAAACACAACTCAATACAGTGGCCGAATTTTCAGAAATAGATTTTTACAAATCTCGATTGGGTAAGATAGAGCCATTGCTATCCCTCAAACAACAGCAGATTAATTCGCTGTTAGAAATTACAGAAGCTGTCAATAATAATTTCCCTATTCAAGCATTGGTAAGGGTTTATGAAACTATTTTAATTGCACAACTCGGCATTCAAAAAATTGCACTTCTTATAAAAGATGCAGAAGAAAAGTGGACTTGCACCTCTTACACAGGTAGTGATAAAAGTTTTTTACAAAAGAATTTTGAGGAATTTCTTAAACCCTATTTTGATGTACAAGGTGTAAATGTGGTAAGTAGCTATGAGCTTTCTGAATTTGATTTTGTAATTCCAGTTTTACACAAAAAGACACCTATTGGTTTTGCATTTATTGGTGGCTTTGCCAATGAAGATGGCGATTCAAAAGAAGAGAAATTAAAATTCACACAAACCATCACCAATATCATTTTGGTAGCTAATGAAAACAAGCGATTGTTCAAAAATTTTGTAGAACAAAAATTAATGGAAAAAGAGCTGAAACTAGCTGCTGATATGCAAAACATGCTGGTTCCATCTTCTCTAATGAACAACGAAAAAATAGAAGCGGCTGCGTTTTATAAACCTCACAAAGACATAGGGGGAGACTATTATGATTTCATCAAAATAAATGAATCAGAGGTTGTTTTTTGTATTAGCGATATATCTGGAAAAGGAGTAGCTGCTGCGCTTTTAATGGCTAATTTTCAAGCCAATCTTCATGCTATAGTTGGAAGAGATTATTCTTTAGAAAAAGTTGTAGAAATACTCAATAAAAAAGTGGCAGAAATTACTCGTGGAGAAAAATTCATCACACTATTCATTGCTAAATACAATTTTGAAACTCGGCTTCTCTCATTTGTAAATGCTGGACACAATCCTTCTATTTTGTATATGGATGGAAAGGTGGAAATTCTAGAAAAAGGAAGCACTATTTTAGGAATGTTCGATGTGCTTCCATTCATCAATGTGGGAGAAATTACGCTTAGCAAAAATGCAGTGATTGTTAACTATACCGATGGTCTCACAGAGGCTTCTAATGTAAAAGAAGAGCTTTTTGACTTAGATGGACTCATTTCATTTGTTGAAAAAAATCACTTCAAACCTATGAGTGAATTCAACACAACTTTATTAGAACAAATCTATCTCTTCAAAGGAGACAAGCCCTTTGACGATGACATAACCTTACTCACTTTCCGCCTCCACTGATATTTTTTCAGTATCAAATAATACCAATAAAGCGAGTGTCATAAAAAAGAAAGGTCCCACCTTGTCTGTTTCGAGCATATCGCTCAAAAGCAAATTGACATAAACCGAAAGCATTACTAATAGTAGTATCATTACCGTTCTGCGCGACTCACTGGTTTTCATCTTGAAATAAACTCTTTCACCATAGATAAAAACAGTAGCTGTGAGAACAATAAAAATAAACAACCCAATATAGCCCTGCTCTACGAGCATCAAAAGAAAATAATTGTGCACCGTAGAGTGCTCCTCATTATCGCTAATATAAGTCTCAAAAGAAGTAACCGTAAAGTGTTTATAGTTATCATAAAAATTGCCTGAACCTACACCCATGTATGGATGCGCTACTGACATGCGAGCTGCTGCTATCCAACGATAGATCCGCTCCATACTTGATACATCTGCTCCTTCAAAAGTGGAAGTTAAATGCGAACTAAAATCATCATGATAAACAGTCTTTTCAAAATCGGGAGACATGTGCATGTACTTATTATCCGAGATTAATGTATTTAAAGTAAAAACTACAAAACCCGCAATTGCAATAAGTCCCAACTTAGTGAATCGCCACTTCACCATAAAATAAAATGGTATCATAGCAAGCACTGCTAGCATACAGGTACGGGTAAAAGAAAAATAAATAGCTACTACATAATAGAGTACAGAAAAGACAAGCAGCTTTCTAATCTTACTCCCCTTTTCATACCAGCCTATTGCCAAAAAAAGGAAAGGAAAAAATACACTCACCATGGCTGCATAGTTCACGTGATTTCGAAAGTAGGGAGTCACACATTTATTGATGTCTTGAAAATAAAAATGGTATAAGATTCCATGACGAAGCATGGTAATGGTAATCAAAATAGTAAGCGGAATGTAAATACACCAAAAGATTTTTTTTAAATCTCCTTTGGTGCGAATCACAACAGCAGTAAGCACTGTAAACGTAGTGATGTACCAGGTTTTAGCTAAAAATATTTTCATGGACACTACTACATTCTCCGAATTGAGTGCACAAATAAATATCCATAAATAATGAAACAACAGTGCGATAACAAGTGGATTAATAAAGAAAGAATCGGGCAGTGCCTCTCTTTTAAAAAAGATAAAAACAAAAGCTACCAACATCATTCCTACCATCAATGGCTCGGTGGGTAAATCAGTACCTAATCCGCTGGGAAAATAATACTCTATAGAGAGCGGAAGCATGGCTAATAAAAAAAAATAAACGCTCTTAAAATCAAGAATAGTAACAGCTCCCAAGAGAACTACTAAGGGCAAAGCAGCCAAAACCATTTGTTCTGTTTTGAATGCTAAAAGCAAAGCCAAAACGGTAAACACTCCAAAACCATAAAAGAGGCTTAGGCTTATTTTGTTGGATATGGCAGTAAGTTGTTTCACAATTGTCTGCGAATGTCAGCTACTTGTTCTATCAATAAAACGCCTAATAGAGAAAGGAAAAATGTGATAAATAAAACGGTAGCACAGATGAGCATGCGCATTGGTTTTTCCTTCTTATCGGCTGGCATCGCCTTTTCTAAAATCACCAATGAACTAGCATTGTTTTTAGTAGCTATTTCCAATTGATCTTTGATGGAAATGCGTTTATTCATTTCCTTCATAAGGTTCTCTTGTTCGCTTAGCAAGGCTTTATAAATCTCTACAATTTTCAAATCGGCTCCCTGCACTAAATTTTTACTTTCTGAACCTGATGATGTTACTTTGATGTTGTAGCGTTGACCAAGCGTAGCCAAGGTGTCACCATAATATTGTAACTGTTGTTGCTGTTGTACAATTTGCTCCGAAAACAAAGTCAATTGACGTTCCTTGTTTTCATTTACGTGCTTGCGGTTAATCTCATCTATTTTAGCTACTATATCATTCGCCATATCAGCTGCCATCTTTGGGTCTACATCCAGCACCGATACTTCTATCGCATTGTTTTCTGTTTTCACAGCACGATAATTTTCTAAGAAATTTTTGCGCAACTTACTACGCCATCCTTTTTTATTGGTATCAATTTCATATCGAGTTACCAAATTAAATTTTTCAATCGCATAGCCAATCACAGGACCTGAGTTAGAAATCGTCAACGCACGATTGATGTCTTCTTTATCCCCATAATAATTTACATCTGCAGCTTTTTCTGTGTTAAACATGATAGTTCTATCACTGATACCCTGGTTAGCGGTATAGAAAGTAGAGGCAGACAAATAATAATCTGGCATAAAAAACTTAGTAACAATAGCTGATGTCACCAATGCCAATACACACACAATAACAATATGCTTTTTCCACTTTAGAAAAATGCGAATAGCTTCTACGAGATTAAATTCTTTATTCATATAAAAATTTGGAGCCTAAAAATAGAAATTAAAGTGAAGGATTGTTAGTTGCTTTTGGGTTGTCGAACAAAACGTAAAATCATATCCATGGGTATTAATCTGAAAATAAAAATCAAGCCCAACAATACAACGGCTGATAACGGAAGACTAACAAAAATAGTATCTACTACTCTAGAAAGTAAAAAAACAAATCCAAAAGCCGCTGCTGTAAACAACCCTAAGCGAATTAGTAAATTCCACTCCCAGTTGGTTTGAAACTTTCTATTGCAAGCCAAAATATGAATACCCGCTACCAATACTTGTGTAATCAAAGTGGCAATGGTAGTTCCAAATGCACCGTAAGCTGGAATCAAAAATAAATTGAGACCAACATTGCAAACAATTCCTGCTATGGCGATTTTATTAAGCAACATCAAGCTGCCGTTGGCGGTAAGTAGTGTGCCAAAAATATAAATGCTCGACATGGGGATAAACGTCAACATCAGCCAACCAAAAATAACAGCATAGTAATCGTTCGCTTCGGTGTATTGCAGTTGCATCAATGGTTTGCTATACACCCAACAAAGCACCGAAACAGAAACAGAAAAAACAAACATCAATACAGCGCTAAACTTCAATAATTGTTCGGTGTTTTCGCGCTTGCGCAGCATATTGGCAAAAAGCGGGAAAAGCGGTGTCGCAAAAAGAAAACCAAATTGATTGACTGCATCTAATAAACGAAAAGACGCAGCATAAATCCCCGTCTCCTGTGCACCATTTTCCAGCATCCGTTCCAGCATCACAGCATCTATGCGGTAATAAATACCCATCAGCAAAGCAAGCATTGCAAAGGGCGCAGACTTAAACAATATGAGTTTAAAATATTTTGCTCTCCAAAATTGCATTACAAACGTTGTCTTTCCACTCAAAGCCAGATACGCCACAAATGCTGTGATGAAAAGAGAAATGGTTTGGGCGTAAACAAAATTCATCAAATCAAATGTTGGGAAGAAATGGGTGTACAGCACTACACTACACAAAATAATAGCGAGCAATTTGTCCAATACTGAAATGGCTGCATCTATCTTGAAATGCTGTAAGGCAGCAAGATTGGAGCGCAAATACAAAATATAAGAAAGTAAAATCTGATTCATTGCTAGCAGCAGCAACATCTGAATCTGCAAAGAAGAAAACCCTGTCATGAAAGCAGAAACAAAAGTGAGCGCAAAATATGCTATGGCCAAACCTACTTTGAGCAAAAGAAGATTAAAGAGATATTCTCCAGCACGCTTTTGATGGCGCGACACGGCTCTGTTGTTGAAATTATTAATTCCAAAATCTAATAGAATGCTAAAAATATAGGTGTAGTTAAAAACCGCAAAGTAAGTGCCATAAAGGGCTGCACCAGCTTGATTCTGTACCACTCGATCAATACCGAATATCCAAAACGGTTTCACCAAAAGATTAATCGCAATTAGAAAAATTAAATTACCTGCAAATTTTTTCCGCATAGAATAGTTCAAATCAATTGTTTCAAATCGTGTTCCGTTTGAAATTAACTGCGATTATTTTCGTGAAAATAGTGTAATTCGTGGCTACTAATAATGAATACGAAAAGAAAAATTGTAGTCAATACCCGATTCCTTATCAAAGATAAACTGGAAGGGATTGGCTATTTCACTCTAGAAACGCTTAAACACATTACTCCTTCTCATCCAGAAGTAGATTTTATTTTTCTTTTCGATAGACCCTATGCTCCTGAATTCATTTTCAGTGAAAACATTAAACCAGTAGTTTTGTTTCCTCCTGCACGCCACCCATTTTTATGGTATTGGTGGTTTGAATTTTCGGTGGCGAACTATTTAGAAAAAACAAAGCCCGATTTGTTTCTATCCCTTGATGGGTATTGCAGCTTACGCGCTGAAACTCCTACTGTCACTGTTATTCACGACTTAGCATTTGAACATTTTCCAGAGCATGTTCCGTTTTTGGTACGAAAATATTACCAATATTTTGTTCCTAAATTTGCGAAGCACGCCACCCGTATCGCTACTGTTTCAGAATATTCCAAACAAGATATTTCTGAAAAATACACCATAGAACAAAGCAAGATAGATGTGGTGTACAGTGCTGCCAAAGAAAATTTTGCCCCTACTGAAATTTCGATTCAAAAAGTTATAAAAGAAAAATATACTCAAGGCAAAGATTACCTTTTGTATGTAGGCGCTATTCATCCCCGAAAGAATGTCGGCAATATGTTGTTAGCGTTTGACCAATTCAAATCGCAAACAAATAGCAATATGAAATTCTTGCTGGCTGGTGCCTTGGGTTGGCAAAACGAAGAGGTGCAAACGATTTATGAAAACATGAAACACAAGACAGATGTGCTTTTCACGGGTCGCCAACCGCTGGATGAGTTGACACGAATTATTGGTAGCGCCTTTGCTGTGTTATATGTTTCGCTTTTTGAAGGTTTTGGAGTACCGCCTTTGGAAGCTATGAAATGTGGCGTCCCCGTTATTACTTCTACTACTTCTTCCATGCCAGAAATATGTCTTGATGCGGCTTTGTTAGTTAACCCAGCTTCTGTAAATCAAATCACAGAAGCCATCACAAAACTGTCTTCAGATGACAACCTCCGCACATCTCTAATAGAAAAAGGAATCCTTCAAGCTCAAAAATTTACTTGGGAAAACACTGCTAGTTTACTTTGGGAAAGTTGTGAAAAGGTGATGAATCAGCGCACATAACTGAGCACTTCTTCTGGTCTTGCAGATTTGAAAAAATATTTTGACCAATACGGATCTTCCACATCACTTATAGTAACACCGCCATGTACCGTAGCATGAGCAAATTTTCCATGCTGTAAATAAATACCCACATGCGATATATCGCTCTTCCCTATTTTAAAAAACACCAAGTCTCCTTCTGCTGACATATCAGAAAATTCTAGCGCGCTACATTTCGGAAAAAAAGTAGTAGCATTTCCATCTATATTTCTTTGATAAATTTTGGCATAAATCACCTTAATAAAATTTGCACAATCAATTCCGCTTGTTGACGAACCGCCCAGCAGATAAGGCTTTCCCAACCATCTATAGATTTCAAAATAAAGATTTGGATTCTCTACCTTTCTTAAATCTATGGTTTGACTTAAATAAAAATTAAAGATTTTTACTGAATCTAAATCCGCTGCTACACTCGGTGTGCCTGCTTTTGCAAAAGCAGATGATATTATAAATAAAGTGAGTAATAAATATTTCATCTCTCTTCAAACTAATGAAAAGAGATATACGCTTTAAACTCAGAAAAGTTTAAGAAATTAGAATTTTATGGTTCGCATAAAATCTACTGTCACCTGGATATCGTCATACAACACCCGGTCTTTATCTAAGAAAGGAACAACTTTTCTATACTCAGTTTTTATCTTTTCTATCAACGGTGAGCTGCTCAATGGCTTTCTGAAATCCAGTGCCTGCATGGCTGTCATAAATTCTATCGCCAAAACTTTTTCTATGTTGTACACTATCTTGTAGGTTTTTACAGCAGCATTGGCACCCATACTCACATGGTCCTCTTGTCCATCGGAAGAAGTAATGGTATCAACTGATGCTGGCGTTGCCAATTGCTTATTCATAGAAACAATAGAGGCCGCAGTATATTGCGGAATCATTAAGCCTGAATTTAAACCAGAGTCTGCTACCAAAAACTTTGGTAAATTTCTTTTTCCAGAAATCAATTGAAACGTTCTGCGCTCTGAAATACTCGCCAACTCACTCATGGCGATGCCTAGATAATCCAACGATATAGCCAAAGGCTCACCATGAAAATTTCCTCCGCTTACAATCAAATCTTCGTCTTCAAAAATCAGCGGATTATCCGTCACTGCATTAATTTCTCTTTCAAAAACATCACGAACCTGACCAATAGCGTACTTTACAGCACCATGCACTTGTGGCACACATCGGAAAGAATAAGGGTCTTGCACATTGTTTTTCGGCTGTTTTGCAATGGCGCTTCCTTCTAAAAAAGTCAACACATTTGCTGCACTTTCTATTTGCCCCTGGTGATTTCGCACCTTTTGAATAGCAGGGTGAAACGGACTGGTTTGTGCATCAAAAGCATCTACCGAAATAGCTGCTGTCAAGTCTGCCAGTTTAGAAACGCGCTCCGCTTCTATAAGAGAATAACAGCCCCACGCACTCATAAATTGAGTACCGTTCAAGAGTGCTAAACCTTCTTTCGATTTTAATTTTATAGGAGCAATCTTCGTCTCTTGCAATACAGAAAGTGCCTCGCGTTTTTCTCCCTTGTAGCGAACAGAACCCTTTCCTATCAAGGGAAGCGTGAGATGTGCCAAAGGTGCTAAATCTCCCGATGCACCCAGTGAACCCACTTCCCAAATCACAGGAAGAATGCCTCTGTTAAACAACTCTATTAATTTTTCTACGGTCTCAATACTCACTCCAGAATAACCCTGTGAAAGCCCTTTCACTTTCAAAAACATCATTAATCGCACTACCTCTTGTTTCACTTCATCGCCCATGCCACAAGCGTGACTCATTACCAGATTTTCTTGCAACTGTTCCAGTTGGTCGGCAGGAATTTCTACATCACACAAAGCCCCAAAGCCAGTATTAATGCCATAATACTTAGCATTAGGTTCTGCAATTTTCTTTTCTAAAAAGCGTCTGTTGGCTTTTATTTTCTCAACAGCATCTGCTTGTAATTCTATTTTACAATCTGCTACCAAAAAACAACGCAAGTCATCTAAAGAAATCGGTTGACTGTTTATTTGAAAAGTACTCATTTCAATTTTTCTATAATTTTTTCAATACTTAAATCGTTTTCCATTTCACGAGTTACAGCGTTTCGAAGTCTAAAAAGTCCTGACTGTTGCTCGTTTTCACCCACCTCTATTAAGTAGGCAATGTGCTTTTGCTCTGCATACGTAAATTGCTTTTGCTTTTTTACATTGCCCAAAAATATTTCGGCAGAAATTCCTTGCTCACGTAATTTTTGAACTTGTGAAAAAGTAAAATCTTCCAGCGATTCTTCTCGTGGCACCAGCAAAACTTTCACACCTTGTGTAATAGTAGTGGGAAACAAATTCAACTCTTCCATCACATCATAAATACGCTCTATGCCAAAGCTGATGCCCACTCCACTCATATTGATACCGCCAAACATTTCGGTGAGATTATTGTAACGACCTCCTGCTGCTATTGAGCCTATCTTTATATCATTTGAAACAACTTCCCAAATGGTACCATCATAATAATTCAATCCTCTGGCTAATGTTATATCAAACTCGACATTATCTATCGATTCAATTTTTTGGAATAAATATGAAATAAAAGAGTGCTGTGCGTCAAAAATTGATTTATCTGAAAGACTTGAACTATCCACTAATTTCCAAACCAACTTTAGCTTTTCGTCAAGAGATAAAGTTTCCTTACACTTCTCTATTAATTCCCATAAAAAATCCAAATGTTTCGAAGCAAATCCTTTTCGTAGAAATTCCTCTTTTACTCCAACTAATCCAATTTTATCCAACTTGTCTAAAGTGCCAATGAAATTTGTGTAGAAAGAATTTTGATCAATGCCGTCAAGTTCTCCTGCTAACTCTATATTTGAGTATAAAACTTTTGAAATAAAGTCAAGTATTAATCTACTATTTATCTTGATTGTTACATTAATATTTAATCTCTTAAATACTTCCGCTAAGATGTAAGTCAACTCCACTTCATTCAAAAGCGAGTTACTCCCAATCACATCTGCATCACATTGATAAAACTCTCTGTAACGTCCTTTTTGTGGGCGGTCTGCACGCCACACAGGTGCTATGTGATAGCGCTTAAAAGGAAACACTAAATCTCCCTGATGCTGCACCACATAACGCGCCAATGGCACTGTTAAATCATAGCGCAAACCTCTATCTGCTATTTGTGGAATTAGTTTTTTTGAATCTTTATTCTGAAGTGTTTCTGGATTGGCATCTTTCAAAAAGTCGCCACTGTTCAGCACTTTAAATAATAACTGATCGCCCTCTTCTCCATACTTTCCTGTAAGCGTAGTAAGGTTTTCGAGCACAGGCGTTTCAATTTGCTGAAAACCATATTTCTCAAAAACACTTTTTATTACAGCAAAAATATAGTTGCGCTTTGCCACCTCTTGTGGCAAAAAATCACGCGTTCCGCTGGGTAAGCTTGGTTTTACTTTCATGGCTCTAAACTATTTATATTTCTCCACTATCTTTTCGCAGGCTACTTCCAGCATATCATATACATTATCAAATCCACTGGCTCCGCCATAATACGGGTCTGGCACACTCACATTTCTACCGGGCTCTACCTCGTTCATAATCATTTTGACTTTGGCTTTTTCTTCTTCTGAAATGCACATCCCCAACACATCGCGAAGATTGTGATTATCCATGCAAAACACCAAATCAAACTCCTGCAAATCTATAGAACGAATCTTGCGCGAACGTTGCTGTGTTATATCCAAACCTTTTCTGCGTGCTATCTCTACCGAGCGCGAATCGGGCAGGTCACCTGCATGCATACCGTGTGTACCAGCGGAATCTACACTCCAATCTAGGTTTTGCTCTTTTACTTTTTTCTCTAAAATTCCATGTGCCAGAGGGCTTCTGCAAATATTACCAGCACACACCATTAAAATATTCATCTGTATCTAATTTGCTTTTTAAAGGTCAGATGTAATTCGCATAAGAATACATCTGTTTTGTTATAAGACCTATGCTCATTTCATGTGGCTAAGATAAAATTATTGAATACAAAACAGCTTTATGATTTTCTATAAAAGATACGCTATTTTGCAACAATGATTTTAGAAGATACCATAGTGGCGCTTGCTACTCCGCAGGGAGTGGGTGCAGTAGGAATTATAAGGCTTTCAGGAGCAAAAGCCATTGCGATTGCTGAAAGCGTTTTTACAGGGAAAAAACTTTCAGCGCAAGCATCGCACACCATTCACTACGGTCATATTGTAGAGGGCGAAAAGATTTTAGATGAAGTGATGGTGAGCCTTTTCAAGGCACCGAAGAGTTTTACCACCGAAGATGTGATAGAGATTACTTGTCACGGTTCTCCTTTTATTTTGAAAGAAATTATTCAACTGCTGATAGCAAAGGGAGCAAGAATGGCGCAGGCAGGGGAGTTCACCAAACGTGCATTTTTGAATGGCAGAATTGACCTCTCACAAGCCGAGGCAGTAGCTGATTTAATAGCGGCTGAATCGGAGGCGCAGCAACAGATTGCGCTCAAACAAATAAAAGGCGGACTATCGGATGAAATAAAAAAACTGAGGGAAGAGTTGGTGAATTTTGCTTCGTTGATAGAACTCGAATTAGACTTTGCCGAAGAAGATGTAGAGTTTGCTGATAGGCTGCAACTAGAAAGTTTGATTCAAAAAATAATTGAGCATATCAGTCCTATTTTAGAATCATTCAAATACGGTAATGCGGTGAAAAATGGCATTCCTGTTACCATTGCAGGAAAACCAAATGCAGGAAAATCTACTTTGCTGAATGCGCTGTTGAAAGAAGAACGCGCCATTGTATCAGAAATAGCAGGGACTACACGCGATAGCATTGAAGATGAAATAGTGATAGAGGGAATTACCTTTCGCTTTATAGATACCGCTGGTTTGCGCCATACAGAAGATGTGATTGAAAAAATAGGAGTAGAAAAATCGTATGAAAAAATAAAATCAGCCGCTATTTTGTTGTATTTGTTTGATGCCAGTTTAAATGAATATGCCGAAGAATCTAAAACCGCTGAAACCTTTGGTATTCCTTATCTTCTGCTTGGAAATAAAATAGATATGTGTTCGCAAGCAGTAGTAGATGAATTATCAAAAATAGAAACAGTACACGTCCTTTCTGCTAAAAATAAAAATGGAATAGAAGAGCTAAAAACAAAACTACTACAATTGGTTGCAAAAAATTTCACTTCTCAAAGCAGCACCATTGTGACCAATGCTCGACATTTCGAATCGCTCAAAACCGCCAAAGAATCTTTAGAAGCAGTGCTGGAAGGATTGAGCCAACACATTACTGGAGACTTCCTTTCTTTGGATATAAAACGCTCGCTCAATGCTTTGGGTGAAATCACAGGCGAGATTACAAACGATGAAATTTTGGGGACAATTTTTGGAAAATTCTGTATTGGAAAATAGCAAGGACACTTAAATTCCCCTTACATTCGCGCCATGCTTAAATCTATGACAGGCTTTGGGAAAGCCGAATCGCAATTGGAGAATAAAATAATTTTAGTAGAGGTACGTGCGCTGAACAGCAACAAAGGTTTGGACCTTTCTCTCAAATTACCTTCTCGCTACAGAGAGTTAGAATACACCCTTCGCACAAAAATTTCGGAAACTCTACAACGCGGAAAAATTGATGTAAGCATCTCTTTTAAATCGACCGAAGAAAATGGCTCTTCGCTCAATAAAGAAAAAGTACTGAGCTATTTTAAAGAATTAAAAGCCATAGCAGAAGAAGCAGGAGCGAGTACTGATGGACTTTTACCAGCCATTTTAAAAATGCCTGATGTGACTTCTTTTGAAGAATCGGAGGACTTATTAGAGGAAGAATTAAAATCGCTAGAAGTAGCCGTGGGTAAAGCGATACAGGAGGCAGATGCATTCCGAACCACCGAAGGCAAAGACTTAGAAAAAGATTTGTGTGATAGAATAAAAGCGATTGAAAACCTTTCGGAAGAAATAAAACTGTTAGATAAAAAGAGAGTAACAGATATTCGAGAAAGACTGAAAAACAATTTGGAAACCTTTATACCCAAAGACAAGGTTGACCAAAATCGTTTTGAACAAGAAGTTGTTTTTTACATAGAGAAATTAGATATTTCGGAAGAGTTTTCGAGACTAGCTTCTCATTGTTTGCATTTTATTCAAACTATAAAAAGCACCGATGATTTGATTGGCAGAAAATTAAATTTTATAGCACAAGAAATAGGGAGGGAAATTAATACTATAGGCTCCAAAGCCAATGATGCTGGCATACAGAAGCATGTAGTAAACATGAAAGATGAACTGGAAAAAATAAAAGAACAAGTAAACAATGTGCTGTAATATTTATCAAATCAATTAAAAACAGACATAACATATTCAAACAACCTCAAACCAATTCAAAAAATGAGCTCATCTGGTCACATTCACATTCCTCCAAGAAAAATTGTAGTAATCACAGCACCAAGCGGAGCTGGAAAATCAACCGTGGTAAAGAAATTAATTACCCAACGCAATGATTTAACCTTCTCCATTTCTTGCACTACCCGTGAGAAACGAAAAGGTGAATTAAATGGAGTAGATTATTACTTTTTATCGATAGAGGACTTCAAGAAAAAACTAAATGCTGGGGAGTTTATAGAACACGAAGAGGTATATGCAGGGCAGTTTTACGGAACCCTTAAAAGCGAGGTAGAGCGAATTTGGAATGGTCGTAAAATCGCACTTTTTGATGTGGATGTAAAAGGGGCGGCACGCATAAAAGAAATATATGGTAGGGATGCATTAGTAATTTTTATAGCTCCCCCAGACAAGGAAACGCTATTAAGAAGACTCACGAACAGGAATACCGAAAGCAAAGACAGCCTTAAAAAGCGTATAGCTAAAGCAGGCGAAGAATTATCTTACCAATCAAAATTTGATAAAGTAGTAGTGAATCACGATTTTGATGTTTGCTTTATGAATGTAAAGAATGTGATTACTAACTTTTTAAAGCAAAGTTCCTCTTCGGCACATTAAATTTGTTTAAAAAATAAATCGCTAAAAATTTGCTGATTCAGATTCCATGTATAATTTAGTTTGCAGCAAACAAAAATTATGGTTTCCGAAATTACATTAGGCATAGAGGTAGGTGTAGAAACATTTTACCAAGAAGGACATTCTGATCCTCAGGAAAACCGTTTTGTGTTTGCTTATAAGATTCATATTTACAATCACAATAATTTTACCGTACAGTTGCTTCGCAGAAAATGGATTATTACGAATAGTCTGGGCGAAGTAGAAATAATAGAAGGTGATGGAGTGGTGGGCAGACAGCCTGTGCTTTATACAGGTGATGAGCATGAGTATGTATCGGGCTCTAACATGAATACGCCACTAGGAAAAATGGAAGGCTACTATTATTTTGAAAACAAAGCTACTCGAGAAATTTTTGAAGTAAAAATTCCTGCATTCAAACTAGAAGCTCCGTTTTTAATGAATTGATTTTCCTTAAACCTTCCAAATAAAAAAGCCTTCCAAACATTTGGAAGGCTTTTTTTATCCGCAGAACTAAAATTTATTTTCCTGCTCTCTTACGATCGTTTTCGCTTAATAGAATTTTACGTAAACGAATGCTTTTTGGCGTTACCTCTACATATTCATCTTCTTGGATGTACTCCATGTTTTCTTCTAAACTCATGTTGATAGCCGGTGGCAAGGTTGATTTATCATCTGTACCAGAAGCACGGAAGTTGGTTAATTGTTTTGCTTTAGTAATGTTAATTACTAAATCAGTAGGACGAATGTGTTCTCCCACAATTTGTCCTTCATAAATATCATCACCTGGTTCCAATAAAAACTTACCTCGATCTTGCAATTTATCCATTCCGTAGGTTACTGCCTTCCCAGTTTCCATAGAAATCAATACACCTGAAATACGGCTTGGAATATCGCCTTTCCAAGGTTCGTAACCCTTGAAACGATGACCCATAATAGCTTCTCCAGCAGAGATATTCAAAATTTGTGTACGCAATCCAATAATTCCCCTCGATGGAATTTCAAACTCTACGTGCATCAAATCTCCCTTCGGTTGCATCATAGTTAAAGAGCCTTTGCGTTGTGTAATTAGCTCAATACATTTACCAGCTATAGTTTCTGGAGCATCAATGGTAAGCACCTCTATCGGCTCACATTTTTGACCATCTATTTCTTTTACTATTACTCTAGGATTTCCAATTTGTAATTCAAAACCTTCGCGTCTCATCGTTTCTATCAAAACCGATAAATGCAAAATACCACGACCAAATACATTAAAGGTATCAGCAGAGGCGGTGTCTTCTACACGCAAAGCCAAATTCTTTTCCAACTCTTTATATAAACGCTCACGTAATTTTTGTGAGGTCACAAATTTTCCTTCTTTACCAAAGAAAGGGGAGTTGTTTACGGTGAAAACCATACTCATAGTAGGCTCATCAATAGAGATAGGTGGCAACCCTTCTGGATTTTCAAAATCTGCAATAGTATCGCCAATTTCAAAACCTTCAATACCTGCCACAGCGCAAATATCACCACACTCCACTTTTTCTGCTTTTATTTTTCCTAAACCAGAAAAAGTATATAATTCCTTGATACGAGATTTCACAATACTTCCATCTCTTTTTACCAAAGAAATAGCTTTACCTGTTTCTACAGTACCACGAGCCACGCGACCGATAGCAATACGACCGATGAAACTAGAATAATCTAAAGAAGTAATTTGCATTTGCACGGTTCCCTCTAAGAAAGGTGGCGCAGGAATATGTTCTACTATTTGATCTAAAAGGTACACCACATCTTCTGTTGGAGTTTTCCAATCTGGACCCATCCAACCACGTTTTGCAGCACCATAAACCGTAGGGAAATTTAATTGATCTTCTGTAGCACCTAAGTTAAACATCAAATCAAAAACACCTTCTTGTACCTCTTCTGGTTTACAGTTTTCTTTATCTACTTTATTGATAACTACAATCGGTTTTTTTCCTAAAGCGATTGCCTTGGTTAACACGTAGCGAGTTTGAGGCATTGGCCCTTCAAAGGCATCTACTAGAAGCAATACACCATCCGCCATATTCAAAACACGCTCTACCTCTCCTCCAAAGTCAGCGTGACCTGGAGTATCAATTAAGTTTATTTTAATCCCTTTGTAATCTACGGAAACGTTTTTTGCTAAAATGGTAATACCGCGCTCGCGTTCCAAGTCATTATTATCTAAAATTAATTCTCCGGTTTGCTGATTGTCTCGGAAAAGTGCACATTGGTGCAGTATCTTATCCATAAGAGTTGTCTTTCCGTGGTCAACGTGTGCTATGATAGCAATGTTTCTAATATTCATGTATTGTTTTTTAAGAGCGGGCGAAAATACGTAAAATAAAGCAGAGTAGCTTAATAGTTTGGTATAATAGTTGTTTATGTGTTTCTACTATTGATTTGGCTACTTTATACAATTATTAAATTGTTGACGTATTGTTGAAAAGTTTGAAATTTTAGATTTATTTGTTATTTTTGAAGCTATTATTAGTATAAAAAACCTTACCTTATCTTATATAAACATTACTTATGAGAAAAATAATCTCCTCTTTTATTTTGACATCCTTCTTGTTTGCTGGGACTATCTATGCTCAAACGGCTCCTGAAAACCCGAAGTCTAAAAAGAAAGACTCTCAAAATCAAACTCAATATTTCAAAGAAGATATGGAGGCTAAAGATTTTAACTTCTACGATAGAAAGAAAATTAGCACCCCTCTACAACCTAGATATGATTTAGATTCTGCGGTTTACCAATCCAATACCAAAAAGAAACACGATCAACAAAAAGCCTATTTAGCCAATAAATATAACTACCCCGCGAAGCCTAAAAACCAATGGGAGTTAGGTATCAATGCTGGGTCATTTATGATTTCTGGAGATATTGCTTCTAATCCTTTAAAAAGTTGGGGAGTTGGTCTTTCGGTAAGAAAAGCGTTAGGATACAGTTTTTCCATTAGGGGAGGTTATACCTTCGGATATTCTCAAGGACAAGATTTTCAGCCAAGGTCAAATGCTCAATTTGATCAAGCATTAAACGGAACAAATGATAATAAAGTTAATTATTTTCAGGGCAAAGATGTTACCGATCCAACAGCTCAACAATTACCTAAAGATTTGCTTTTCCATAACTTTAGAACACTTACGCATAACATTGATATAGATTTAATTTACAATATTGGAAACTTGCTTTTTCATAAAGAAAGAAATAAGGTGAACCTAAATGTTTTCGTTGGTGTAGGAGGTCACCTTTCTAGAGTTCAAATGGACATGCTAGATGGAAATGGAAAGATGTACAATTACACAGCAGTAAACGCAAAATACAACACGCTAAAAGCAAGCGGTGTAAACAAGGGCGAAGTAAAAAAACAAGTAACAAACGATTTAAAAGCACTTCAGGATGGAAAATTTGAAACGGATGCCGAATCTGGTAGAAGTGGGTGGCAAGCAAGAATTGGCAAATACAATCTTGAACCTTCTGTAAGTATGGGATTTGGTTTAGATTTCCATGCAACCAAATGGATGACGGTGGGTTTACAAGAGCGCTTTATTATCAATCATAATGACTTGCTAGATGGAACACAATGGCAAGAAGACAGTCATAATGGATTTACTCCAAATTATGATAACATTTTTTATACCTCAGTACAGTTACTATTTCACTTAGGAAAAAAAGCTGTAGAACCTTTGTATTGGTTAAATCCTATGGATTATACCTACAAAAAATTGGGAGATGTATCTCCAGATAAATTGGCGAATGAAATATTGAAAGACGATGACGAGGATGGAGTTCCTAATAAATTAGACAAAGAACCGAATACTAAAAAAGGAGCTCCTGTTGATGTTAAAGGGGTAGCGTTAGATAACGATAAAGATGGAGTAATTGATTTAGATGATAAAGAGCCTTTTTCTCCTCCAGGATACCCTATCGATCAATTTGGTGTGGCTCAAGTTCCACCCCCAGCATGTTGTACTGAGTTAGCAGCTGGAGGAAACAAAGCTGGAAAAGGGGCCTACGATTGCTCTAAAATTGAATTGCCTGGTGTTTACTTTGACGATGACAAATATTATGTCTCTCCAGAATACTATGGTGGTCTTCATTCTGTAGCAGAGCGTTTGCAAATGTGCCCAGATGTAAAGATGATTATTACAGGCTTTGATGAGTCTAAAAACGATCAAAAATACAATGAGCAACTAGCTTATAACCGCGTTAATTCTGTTGTTGATTACTTGGTAGAGAAGTATGGCATCTCTAGAGACCGTTTCGTGGTAAAATATCAAGGTGCTAAAAAAGCTACAGGCGCTAAAACAGAACAAGAAAGGAAGAAGTCAAGAAAAGTAGCTTTCCAATACGCTGCTGATGGTGAAAAAGGTGATGGAAACCCACCAGCTCCACATCCAGGATTAAAAGCAGGATCTAACAAATAAACATTGCTCGAACTCTAAACTCTTATAATTATGAAAAATATTGCAATCCTATTCTTAAGTAGCTTCTTTGTACTTTCCACTTTTTCTTCTTGTAAAAAATGTGCTCATTGTGAAAAGGGTGGAATAAAAAGCAACCAAGTTTGTGGCAGTAGCATTGGAAATAATAACGATGCTTATTATACTCAACAAACAAAATGCGAAAGCGGAGGTGGTAATTGGGTAGCCGAATAATTTAAAACCGAATTCTTTTTAAACAAAAAGGCAACCAAATTGGTTGCCTTTTTGTTTTTACTAAGCACACCCATCAAATCCTACTAATATCTCTCATTTATAACTCAAAGAAGATAATAGGCTAAACTGATGAGGGTACGTCACTGCAAGGCACGAAGCAGTAAGGATTTTGATATTATATTGTTTTTGTTGTTTTCCTTCACAAAGACGCAACAAGTGAGTCTTTAAAAGAAATGAAATATGAAAGAGGTTCATCAACTACTTTTCAATTAAGGGAAAAGAAGGGGTCTATAAGTAACTTTAGATTATTATTTTAGAAATACTTTTTGTGTCAACAAGAACCTATTGTGTAAAAAAATCCCTGATAACAAATCGTGCTATCAGGGATAAATTATTTCGAATAACTTTTTTCACAAATCCCAGCCTACTTTATCAGTCAACTGAACACCTATAGGGGTGTTTTTGTTTCTTTCTTGTTCAGTTTGTGGGTAAAGAAATCTTCTAGGGATATCAATAGAAGTACCAGCATTGGGGGTTAAAACAGGGAACCCTGTCCTTCTCCAATCAGTAAAGGATTCAGGATTTAAAAACAATGCCAAATACTTTTGATTCATTATTTTTTCCAAAGTTATCGTTGCTGCTGTTTCACTTGCATAGGTGGCTTCCCAACCTGCTGGAGCTGGTGAGCCAGAAATAGCACTTACAGATTCTTTTGCTGCATCGTTCAATGCTGTGGCAGCTGTGGGTTTATCACTTCCTATAAAAGCAATTTCGGCCTCTATAAATTTTTGCTCCGCATAAGTCATTAATTGAATACCAGAATTGGTATTTCCATAAAAAGAGCCCAACTGGTCTGCAGCTGTATCTACATAAGCAGCTAAACGAGGGTCACTTGTAGCTATCAGCTGAGTAGTAGCCGTACCTCCCAGTAAAGTAATATATCCAGGTCTTTGTTGAAAAAACTGATACCAAGGATTGGCACTTTTTGAACTATTACCAAAATACAAGTAGGCATCTTCAGAAGAAGAAGTAAAACCATTTGCTAGCGCAGCAGTTGCCTTCGTCATAGCTCCTGCATCTAATTTGCGCTGATGTAAATAAAAACGAGCTTTTAGTGCATACGCTAATTTTGTCCATTTCACCACATCTCCACCATATACTAGATCATCAGCACTTGGTGTTATTGGCCCAGGGTCTAATGCTAAACGTGCAATTCCAGAATCCAAAAGGTTTTGTACAGTGATGTACAAATCAGCTTGCTTATCAAAAGTGGCTGGATTGGTAATATTATCTTGCCCTTTAAACGCTGAAGAATAAGGTAAATCACCCCACACATCGCTAGACATACCAAGTGTATAAGCAGAGAGAATATTTGCTATTCCTGCATAAGCATACTGCTTTCTTACAACAGCAGAGTCACTCAAATCCTTTAGATTGTATAATCCCAAATAAATATTTTGCCAAACATTATCAAACTCTGACGGAGAAAAAATGTATCGGTTATAAACTGCAAACTGCCTATCTGCCCCTGCAATATGTTGATCAAAAATTCCAGTATAGCGAGCCATGTCCCCACCTACACTATAACCCACGTATACTTCGGAGGCAGTTAATAAAACAGAAGGAGGAACAGAGGATGTATTGTTTGGACTAATACCTGCTTCGTCTAGTTTCTTACTACAACTTGCAGCAAAAACAACGATTAGCAGCAATGCACTTATATATTTTAATGAATTTTTCATGTTGTTAGTTTTTTGCTTTGGTTTAGAAATGAAGTTTTAGTGAAAGTCCGTAACTGCGTGTGTTTGGAAGGTTAAACCATTCTAAACCTTGCACATTAGATGCTCCAGCTAAACTTTGATCGGGGTCTATGCCTTTGTATTTTGTAACTAAGAATAAGTTTCTGGCTAAAAATGCAATGTCAATTCCTTTCAAAATACTTTTCTTAAAGATAGAAGCCGGAAGCGCATACGACAATTTCAGTTCTCTTAATCTAAAGAAAGATCCATCTTCCACAAATTGTTTGCTGGCACTACCAAATCCACCACCATTTCCATCACTATACCAAAGTTGCGCTACTGTTTTTCCAGAAGAAGGGTCTCCTATAGAAGTCATATCTACTTTAATATCATTGTTTCCAGAAACGACTACGTTTCCATCTGCATCAGGATGCCCCTTCACACCACCTGCACTATAAGCTGTATTTTCTCTATTTGCTACTGTTTCTTCTGCACGACCATACGTAACCAAAGCACCTCTAGTTCCGTTGTAAATGTCTCCACCATGTTTAATATCAAACAAGAAACTTAATGAAAGTCCTTTCCAAGTAAAACTGTTGCTGATTCCCATCAACCATTTTGGATTTGGATTTCCTATTATAGTGTCTCCTAACCCAAAGTCACTTCTACTAAATGGTAAGCCGTAACCTGGGTTTTTATCTCCACCAATAGTTTCTCTGTCATCTACTATTGCATTTCCTTTACTATCACGCATAAAATCACCTCCCCATATTAATCCATATTGCTGACCTACCACTGCATGTATACTTCCTCCATCAAACCCTCCAATTAAAACATTGTTGGTTCCGTCTGCAAGAGCTAAAACTTTGCTGATATTCTTAGACCAGTTCAGCGTTATATCCCAGCGAAAATCATTTAATTTAACAGGAGTAATAGTTCCCATAATTTCAAATCCCATATTTTGAATTTTACCACTATTCAAAAATGCACTCGAATAGCCCGTAGAATTAGCAACTGGAACTTGTAAAATATTATCCTTAGACAAGGAGTAGTAATATGTAAAGTCTACACCAAAACCACCAAATGTTTTTACATTTTGCAAAAAGCGTAAGTCTAAACCAGCCTCATAAGAAGTAGTTTGCTCTGGTCTAAGTTTTGTGTTATTAAGATTAAAGTTATTTAAGAAACCACCCAAACCATTAAATGGAAAACTTACACCAGTAGTATAGCCATCTGCTACAATTTGTTGTGTATAGTATCTGCCTTGTGTATAATTATAAGGCGATTCGCGACCTACCTGAGCCCATGATAAACGAAGTTTTCCGTAAGGGAAATATTTATTGGTAGACAATTTTGCAGTTTCTGTAAATACCCAACTTAAACTAAGTGATGGATAAAAGAAACTTCTATATCCCTTGGCATGAATAGAGCTCCAGTCATTTCTTGCAGTAAAGTTAAAGTAGATTTGACTTTTATAATCTACGTTTAAAGAGCCATAGGCTCCATACTTTAAGGTTTTTCCTTTCGATTCTGAAGAAATAATGGTACCAGCATTAGAAACATTATAAAATCCTCCGAAACTCAGTCCATCTCCCAATGTGTTTAGATTTTGTGAAGTGCTAGCGTACACATTTCCCCCTAACATTAAACTACCATTAAAGTCTTTGAATAATTCTTTGTGAAGATTTGCCATGAAATCTGAATTCACCACACTTGAAAAATAGTGGTCTTCTATCACTTGGCCTTCTGGAGTAGAAGCAGATTCTTTATCAAATACTTGTTTATTTCTTTCGCTGTAAATATCTGTTCCTATACGACCCATAAACCCAAGCCATTTCAATGGGTCTACTGAAAGGGAAACATTTCCAATTACGCGATTCAATGAACTATTGTAAGGATTTTTATTTACAGACCAATATGGATTGTCGAAAATGGAGAGGTTGTCGCCATAAGCATCTCTTCCTAAATAATAAGTATATGAACGTTGATGCCCATCTGGAGCTATAAACATAGATGGATCTTTTACTGTCCCTGTCAGTCCATTTCTATTGTCGAATGAATTTGGAGTTCTATAAACCCCATACATTACACCAGAGGTGTTATTTCCCTGAAGATTTCCACTTGTAGCAGAATTGGTATAAGAAGCATTTCCACTAATAGAAGCTATCTTACCAATCTTGTGCTCACCTGCTAGGGTGAAGGTGTTTTTATCTAATTTACTTAATGGAATAATTCCATCTTGATGTAAATTAGTAAATGCGATTCTAAAATTTCCTTGATCCGTACCTCCTGAAATAGATATATTATTGGAGGTAGTAATTCCTGTTTTGAAAAAGGAATTCATATTATCATAAGGTTTAAAAGCTGTCTTAGCAGTAGGATCATTCTTGCTTACTAAGTTTCCGTTTTTATCCAAGGCATCTGTAGTAATTCCATCCCAAGCCATGGTATCCCCTTTTGCACCCCAAGAGCGTGTTGCATACGGGGTGTACTCATTAGAAGAACCTTGTGTGTATTGATTTTGAAGCTTTGGTAATTTATTTACCTGATCAAAAGTGATAGAAGAAGAAATGTCTACATTAAATTTCTTACCCCCTGTAGAAGAGCCTTTTTTAGTTGTAATCATAATTACACCATTTGTAGCAAAACTTCCATATAAAGCTGCTGCTGCTGGTCCTTTCAAAACAGAAATGTTTTCTATATCATCCGAATTTAAATCTATTCCTCTGTTTTGGTTAATGTCTCCATTAATATTTCCATTTACAGTTTGGTTCACCACATTATTATAAGTGGAATTTTGAGAATTATCTATAGGCACTCCATCTACAACTATCAGAGGTTGATTTTCTCCTGTAATAGAGTTTATCCCTCTTAATTTAATATCTATAGCACCACCTGGTGATCCAGAAGAAGTACGCACCTGCATACCCGCTACCTTTCCACTTAAAGAGCTCAAAGCACTAGGGTTGCCAGCCTTGGTAAGGTCGTCTCCTTTTACCTCTTGTGCAGAATATCCTATAGCTCTTTTTTCTCTTTTGATACCCAATGCCGTAACCACTACATCTCCCAATACTTTTTCATTATCTGAAAGAACAACATTTAAAACCACCCCATCTATAGCCACTACTTTAGTAACCATACCAGTGTAAGAAACCAAAAGGTTTTTGGCATCATCAGGTACTGCAAGTGAGTATTTGCCATCTAAATCGGTGGTAGTGCCTATAGATGTTTTTTCTACAATCACAGTAGCCCCTATGAGCGGTTGTTTGTCTTTAGAACCAGTTACCACTCCTGTAATGATGCGCTGTGCATCAGCAGATACAAAGGTGATAAGCAATCCCGTCATTAATCCGAGTAATTTTTGTTTCATGCTTTCATTTTTTGGTTAACAATAAATCGTTTGTACGGACGAAAGTATAAATAAAAAAAGACGCTTTAAGATAAATTAACACAATAGTAATGTGGACAAAATACAAATTTGATTTTGTTCTAATGTGTTGTAGGATAAAGGGTTTATAAGTTATTGATTAAAAAAGGAAAGACCTTCCAGGTCTACCCAGCCCAGTTTTCTCTATCCAAACTTCTGAACTGAATTGCCTCTGCCAAATGCTCCGTTTTTATTTCTTCGCTCTCTGCTAAATCCGCAATGGTACGAGCTACTTTTAAAATACGATCATAAGCCCGTGCTGAGAGTTGGAGTTTTTGCATTGCCCTACTTAACAAATTTTTCCCAGCCTCTGATATTTGACAAATTTCTTGAACTCGCTGTGCCTCCATTTGGGCATTGGCATACAAACCCGATGACTGTTCAAACCGTTTAGCTTGAATGGCTCTAGCTTTTATAACTCGCTCCCGAATTATTTCACTTGCCTCTGCTTTTCTACTATCACTTAATTCCTTGAAAGCAACTGGAGTAACCTCAACATGCAAATCAATTCTATCTAACAAAGGTCCCGATATTCTATTCAAATACTTTTGTACCACACCTGGTCCACATACACATTCTTTTTCTGGATGATTGAAATAGCCACAGGGACATGGATTCATAGATGCTACCAACATAAAACTGGCAGGGTAAGTTACAGATAATCGAGAGCGAGAAATAGTCACTTTCCGCTCTTCCATGGGTTGACGCATCACCTCTAAAACGGTGCGCTTAAATTCTGGCAACTCATCTAAAAACAGTACTCCATTGTGTGCTAAAGAAATCTCGCCAGGCTGAGGATTGGAGCCACCTCCCACCAAAGCTACATCGCTAACTGTATGATGTGGCGAACGAAAAGGACGCTGATAAACCAATGAAATATTTTTAGCGAGTTTACCTGCCACAGAAAGAATTTTGGTTGTTTCTAATGCTTCATTTAAAGACAATGGAGGCAGGATAGTTGGCAATCGCTTTGCCAACATGGTTTTACCTGCACCCGGTGGACCTATTAAAATTAAATTATGCCCGCCCGCTGCTGCTATTTCCAGTGCACGCTTTATATTCTCTTGCCCTTTTACATCGGCAAAATCAAATTCCAATTTTTGTTGATTTTCTGCAAACTCAGCGCGGGTATCTACCTCCGTTCGAGGAATCATTAAATCGCCATTTAAAAAATCAATTACCTCTTTCAAATTCTCCACTCCATATACTTCCAGATTGCTTACTATCGCTGCTTCTCGAGCATTTTGCTTGGGTAAAATAATTCCTTTAAATTTTTCCTTTCGTGCCTGAATGGCGATTGGCAAAGCTCCTTTCACAGGTTGTAAACTTCCATCTAAGGAAAGCTCACCCATAATAATATACTTCTCTACTTCTTCGGGATTTGATATTTGCTCTGTAGCCGTTAAAATTCCAACTGCAATTGTTAGATCATATGACGAGCCTTCTTTACGAATATCAGCAGGGGCTAGATTAATTACAATCTTTCTGCGTGGCATTTGATAGCCAATATGTTTAATGGCTGTCTCTATTCGAAATTGACTTTCTTTTACGGCACTATCGGGCAAACCAACTAAAAAATAGTTAAGTCCATTTTCTACACTTATTTCTGCCGTAATAGTTACAGCATCTACCCCATACACCGCACTGCCAAATGTTTTTACAAGCATCTGTTACTTTTTTCAAAAGACAACGTTGTCTTAAAAATTAATTTTAAAACTAAAGAATAAAGCTATAAAGAGAAGTAAAAATTAAAATTTCTTAGCACCGTTACATGGCAATATTTTTGCATTTATCGTTGATAGATTTCCATGGTTGCTTTCGCAAAATGTTTGTCAGTCATAGTTTGGGCATGAATAATTCCTTTTGTAATCATTTCTTCTTTTTGCTTCGAATTATTTAAAATAAATAAAACTTTATCCGCAATATCATCTGCAGAATTAGGATTTATGTAACTCGAATTGGCCCCTCCTACCTCTTCAAAGCATCCTCCAGCAGAAGTAACAACAGGAATCTTTGAAAAAAGAGCTTCCAAGATAGGAATGCCAAATCCCTCTAACATAGATGGATAAACAAATACAGAAGATAGTTGATAAACAGCAGGCAACTCTTTATTTGAAACTTGCCCCAAAATAAAAACATCGTTTTCTAATTTCTTTTCTGCCAAATATGACTGTATCATCGGCAACATGGCCCCTGTATTGCCTACCATTACTAACTTCTCTTCCACTTTACCTTTAATCTTTTCAAATGCCTTTATCAATTCCAGTTGATTTTTCCTAGCATGAAAAGAAGAAACATTTAGAATAAATTTCTTAGGCAATTGGAATTTTTCAATGACTTGTTGCTTTTCCAATTCGCTTTTTTCTTGATAAAAATTAGGCGAACAACTTTGATATACCACTTCTATTTTATTCTCTTGCACATTGTAAAATCGCATTAAATCCCTTTTGGTTTCTATGCTAGGGACTATTATACAGTCTGCCTTTTGAGCAGCATATTTGGTTTTTATTTCGTAGACACTTCTATCAAAAAAAGGATACTGCTCTTTGTGTTTCAAAAAAATTAAATCATGAATAGTGACTATCTTTTTACAAGAATTAGCAAAAAAATGATTTCCGAAATAAGGCAATTCATTACTCAATCCATGAAACACTTCCGCTTTTGATTTTGCAATTTCTTTAACCAAACCAGTAGTTCTCCAATAAGAATGAAATGCTTGATTGAATTGGGTTTCGGGAAGTTTTAATTGATACGTTCCTATTATTTCACTTCTTAACTCCTCATCTACTTTGGGCGAAAAAAGAAAATAATCGTTCGCTGGAAAATCGCGCATAAGCGCATTGAGTAAAATGCGGGAATAGTTTCCTAAACCAGTAGTATTCAAAAAAGCTCGCTTTGCATCAAACGCAATTTTCATAAATCGAATTTCAGTTTTAGCGCTTTAAAATATTTCAAAAAAACCTCTCTGCTAAAATGATAACAAATCAACCAACCTGTGTAACCATCTATAATTCCTGCTTTCAAAAAATAAATTTTAATAAATCTTAAAACAGGATTCACCAACATTTTAGCAAACAAGACTGGTACAGATTTTTGTTTTAACTGAATAGCGCTTATGGAAGAAAACTTCTCTATTTGATTTAAAAAATCTTGATGTGTAGGAAACGTATTGTGTAAAATATCACCTTCTAAATGCTTTATCCCAACCCCTTTTTCTACTTCAAATTTATCGTGCGGATTTGTACCAGTCCATTTGCCTTTGCAACTTTCCCAAAGCCTTAATTTTTTATCAGGATATAAGCCACAGGTCTTAATTGCTTTGCCACCATAAAAATTTAAACGATTCATAGAGTAGGCTTCTTCATTTTCAACTTTCGTTTTTAAAATACTTGTAGCAAGTTCTGATGAAAGTTTTTCATCAGCATCAAGCGAAAGCACAAAGGAATATTTTGCCTGAGTAATTGCCCAATTTTTCTGCTCTATATGGCCTTCAAAAGCATGATAAACAACACGTGCTCCTATGTTTCCGGCTAATTCTTGTGTGCCATCTTTTGAGCCAGAATCCACAACCACTATATCATCTGCTATTTCTTTCACAGAATCTATACAAGCACCAATATTTGCAGCCTCATTAAATGCAATAATTACTACAGAAAGTTTACGCATCTGCCTTTTTTAATTGTTGAAAATGCTGTAAAAACAACAGTAAAAAAATTAAATAAAACGTACTGCCTATTTGCTCTTCCAATGAATACTCACTTAAAAATGAACTTAGATAAATCAAGTGCAACACTACAAACAACCAATTTTTATGAGAGAGCCCAACAAAAAATGGAACTAAAAACGCTATACAAAAAGCCACAAATCCAAAAATTCCTGTGGCAGCAAAAGTCCATAAAAATTCATTGTGTGGCATTTTTCTATTGAGGTCATTCTGAATTTGCGGAAACTTTCTTTCACACATCTTCTTTGATTCAGCTAGAATATCTCCTGCTCCCGTTCCTATCCAAAAATTCTCCTTTATTAACTCTACTCCTACCTTTAAAGAGGCTAATCGCATACCATCAGAATGGTCATCTATATTGCCTTTGGAGAAGTCTGCTAAATCGTATTTTGTGTACGATATTTTATTGCTCAAACTGGGCACACATTTACTGGCTGTAAATATACTCACCACAAGAACCAGTATACTGCCAATAAAAACCACCCATGATTTTTTCAACCACAAGAATCTTATCACATAAAACAACAAACAAAGATATAAAGCCAGTAAGCCACTCCTTACAGCTAAAATATGAAGTACTATAAAAAGGAAAACAGCTGCTCCATATTGAAAATAAATTTCTTGAATACTTACAAAATAAAATTGCTTTTCTGCCAACCACAGAAAAGTAAAAAGAGCAAAAACTAAAAGCAGACTATAGCGAATATGAGAGTAAGGAACTGGCACAGCACCCCCTTTTAAAATAAGTGCATTTATAACCTCAAGATGAAATAGATAATTAGCTAAAACGAAGCAGGCGCTAAAAAAAACGATATTTGAAAAAACATAGAGTAGTTTATAAAAAGTCTCTAAACTCAGCCTTGTAAATGCTGCAAAAGCAAAAGGCAACAAAAGAAAGGGTATCTTAATTTTAACCCAAAGCCACCACAAATTTTTGTCTTCTGAGTTAATTCCTGAAAACAACAAAACAAAAAAGAAAATAGAGGGTAGCCAAAGTAGGGGTTGCTTTCTGTAATTTCTAAAGGTGGTAGCAATGTTTTGAGAAAATAAAGCCAGTAAAACTATACCCACCAAACCAATACTTATAAGTGCCCGCGCACCTACAAAGCCTACAAAAATTAAGCTACAGCATAACAACAATAAATTTTGTTGCCGCTTCTCTTTCGAAAAAAAAAATGAAACAAAAGAATCTTTCAAACGAACCAATTATTATTTACTTTCCTTTTTGAATTCAATAAAAACATAAAGTTATTGTTTTGTCACAAACACACCACATCTCAGATTTCAAATCGCTTGCTCGCACTATTTCTTTGGTAGAAAATGAAGCAGAAGGATTTGAAGAGATTTTACAATCCCTTGCACCTCAAAACATACCAGTAATAGGCTTTACGGGCCCCCCCGGTGCTGGAAAAAGCACACTCTTAAACGCTGTCATTGGATATTTATTGGATGAGCAAAAAAAAATCGGACTAATTCTAGTAGACCCTTCCTCTCCTTTCAATTTGGGAGCTTTACTAGGAGACCGATTACGCATGAGTTCGCATTTTACAAACTCTAATTTGTTTATTCGCTCTTTGGCTACCCGTGGTTCCTTGGGTGGGCTCAGCGATAAAATAATGGAAGTAGCTGAAGTAATGAAGTCCTTTCCCTTCGATTATGTTTTTATAGAAACAGTGGGGGTAGGACAAAGTGAGGTAGAAATAGCTGGGCTTGCAGATACCACTGTGGTAGTATTGGTGCCAGAAGCAGGCGATTCTATACAAGCTATGAAGGCGGGATTGATGGAGATTGCAGATATTTTTGTGATTAATAAAGCCGACAGAAACGATGCAGACACTTTGGTTAATTCTCTTTTGCTGCAATTGCACCTAAGCAACCGCGATGAAATTCCAGTTTTAAAAACAGTGGCAGTAGAAGCAAAAGGTGTGAAAGAATTGATAGAGGAGATTTTCAAACAAAACTTTTCTGAAAAAAATTTAGAGCGGAAAATCATTTTAACCACCGAAAAAGCGCTTCGTATTTTACAAAAACAACGCATGAAAGGCTTTGACAGAGATGCGTTGAAAGTGGCTCTCACTCAATCTATCCAGCAAAAAGATTTTAATTTATTTTCTTTTTTAAAACAACATTATGCAAAATAAAAACGTACTCATTACGGGTGGAAATGCAGGAATAGGATTGGCTACAGCTATCAATTTGGCGAAGAAAGGGGCAAACATTTTTATTGTTTCCCGCTCGGAAGAAAAAGCAAAAGAAGCTGTTCAAAAAATCAATGCAGAAAGCGGAAATAAGAATGCGAAATATTTTTTAGCTGACCTCTCTTCTCAAAAATCTATTCGCGCTTTAGCGGAGGCTGTAAAAAAAGAAATAACGGTATTAGATGTGCTCATCAACAATGCTGGCGGAGTTTTTCCTGATTTTAAATTGAGTGAAGATGGTTTTGAAATGACCATAGCCACTAATCACTTTGCCTATTTTTTGTTGACTAATCTATTGCTCGATTTAATTAAAAAATCAGACTATGCTCGCATTGTGAATGTATCTTCTGGCTCGCACTACAAGGGCAAAATAGACTTTGCTTCCTTCACCGAAAACAAAGGTTATTTTATTTTGAAAGCTTATGAGCAAAGCAAATTGGCTAATGTACTATTTACACAAGAGTTAGCAGAGAGATTAGCAGCTACGAATGTTACTGTAAATGCGCTGCACCCTGGCTTTGTAAAAACCGATATTGGAAAAAAGGGTACCCAGTGGTATGCTAATTTATTTTGGACAATCAGTTCTAACCTTACTGCAATAAGTGTAGAAGATGGCGCCAAAACCTCTATCCATTTAGCTTCTTCAGATGCTGTAAAAAATGTATCGGGAAAATATTTTGATAAATGCAAAGAGAAAGCTCCTGCCAAATTAGCTAATGATAAGGCTTTGCAAAAACAACTTTGGGCAGAGAGCGAAAGGTTGTGTGCTATTTGAATAACTCTCCATCATCACTGAACCTTCGAAAAAAATATGGGAACATGGAGCACAGCAATAAATGGCAATGATACTTTTTTAGACATTTATCAAAACTTTTTTAGACTATACAACAAAGGGCAAAATCCTACTGAAATATCAAAACAAATTCTTGATGATTTCAAGGAGCTATTCAACGACCAAGACGACAGAAACAACTCTTTTTTCGGACTTGCATTAGCACAATGGGAAACTAAATCTCTTGACCCCAAAATATTGCAACAAGTAACGACAATTATTGAGTCGGATAATGACCTTGAATTTTGGAAAGCAGAAGGAGGAGACGAAAAAACCTTGAAAAAGAGAAAAAAAGTACTTGACAAATTTCTGATTCAAATTTCTAATGAACGAGAAAAACCAAAACGGAGGGTAAAAGAGAAATTTATATTTTCTGAAAAAGAACTCATACAATTAGTATCACCTGATAACAAAAAAACTTTTACGGTAAATGAATTTTATACAAACGGAGTTTACGATCAAACTGGTTCATTATTAAATTGGGCACCAGATAAAGACAAAGTGCTTTTTAATGGAGGAGGGCATTCAATAATATATTTTTCAGGGCAAGAGCAATTTCTTTCTGCTAGGTGGCTTGATAGCCAAAAATTAGAAATAACTCATGACAAGAGTATTGTCTTCACTAAGAAAGAAATCCAAGCATATTTTTGTGGAGATATAGTAAGCATAACATACATAGCAAGATGACTGTAATATGAAATTGGCAAAACTGCCGATTTCACAATTCCCTCCTCACAATTTGTTTATTCCAAAACTTTCCCTAACATTGTATCGTTATTAAAAGCAATAACAATTCTCTCTCTACCGTTTCCAAAGAAATTTTTCGGACAATAACCAAGCGAAAGAGAGTCCTTTAACCCAAATGTTTTTTTACTTACAACTTCACAAAACCTCTATTGGTCGTGCATTTACAGCACCTCCTCTTACTATTTTTCTATAAAAATTATACCCATGTACGACATTCTACAATTGAATGAATTGCTCCTTCCCGAGTTGAAGGAAATAGCTGAAAAGCTAAAAATTAAAGGTCTAGCCAAACTCGAAAAAGAACAACTCATTCATAAAATTCTAGATACGCAAGCAATTACTACAGATGCTGCGGAGATAGAAGATAAACCAGTTTCCGAAAAAGTACGCAGACCTCGCGTGCGAAAAGTAATAGGAGCTGAAACAGCAACTCCTGCCGGAGAAACAAAGACAGAAGAACAAACAACACTTCCTTTGGCAGAAGAAGTTGCTCCTGTTAAAGAAGAGGATGTTAAGACCGAAACAACTCAAGAGCCCATAGTAACGGAGGAAATCAAAACAGAACTTCCTAAACAACAGCCCCGGCAACAACCCAGACCACAATTGGAGCGCAAGCAATATCCACCCAGACAAGAGCAACCTAAGCAAGAACAACCCAAACAAGAAACGGCAAATTCAGAACAAACAGTTAATACCTCTACAGCTGAAACAACCACAACTGAAACACAAACCGAAAACTCTCAAATAGAAACCGTTACAGAAGCTCCTGTTTTTGAACGCAACTATCAAAATAACCAACGTAATCGCCAAGGACAAGAAATTTTTAGTGTAGAATCAGATGCTATTATTTCGGGTGAAGGTGTTTTAGAAATGATGCAAGATGGCTATGGGTTCTTGCGTTCATCCGATTACAGTTACCTTTCTTCCCCAGATGATATTTATGTTTCTCCTTCTCAAATAAAATTGTTTGGACTGCGCACGGGCGATACCGTAAAAGGTTATGTACGCCCTCCGAAAGTAGGAGAAAAATATTTCGCTTTACTAAAAGTGGAAACCATCAACGGTCGTTTGCCAGAAGAAATTAGAGATCGCGTAGGCTTTGATTATTTAACACCTTTGTTCCCTAACGAACGATTGACTTTAATGACTAGTCCTTCAAAAATCAGCACCCGTATTATTGATTTGTTCACCCCAATTGGAAAAGGACAACGGGCTATGATTGTGTCGCAGCCTAAAACTGGTAAGACCACTATTTTAAAAGATATAGCCAATGCTATAGCTGAAAATCATCCAGAAGTATACTTAATTGTGTTGTTGATAGATGAAAGACCCGAAGAGGTTACGGATATGGAACGCTCTGTACGTGCAGAAGTAATCGCATCTACCTTTGACGAGCCTGCCGATAAACACGTAAAGGTAGCTGCTGTTGTGCTTCAAAAAGCAAAACGCTTGGTAGAGTGCGGCCATGATGTAGTTATTTTGTTAGACTCTATTACCCGTTTGGCTCGTGCTTACAACACCGTTTCCCCTTCCTCTGGTAAGGTTTTGTCCGGTGGGGTAGAAGCCAACGCTATGCAAAAGCCAAAGCAATTCTTTGGGGCAGCTCGAAAAATTGAAAACGGAGGTTCGCTTACGATTATTGCTACTGCATTGATAGACACAGGTTCTAAAATGGATGAGGTCATCTTTGAGGAATTCAAAGGAACAGGTAACATGGAGTTGCAATTAGATCGTAAATTATCAAACAAACGTATATACCCTGCCATAGATGTAGTGGGCTCTAGTACACGAAGAGATGACTTATTGTTAGATAAAGATGTGGTAGCCAGAATGAATATACTTCGCAATCACATAGCGGATATGAAACCAGAAGAATCTATGAACTTCTTGTTACAACACATGAGGGGAACCAAAACAAATGAGGAGTTCTTAATAAGCATGAATAGCTAAGGCTTATCTTGGTTTTATTTTGAATTGTTGAAAAACTGTTTATATTTGCCCTCCCTTAAAGGAAAATTAATAACTTTAAATATCTACTAAGATGAAAATGACGTTCCAACCAAGCCGTAGAAAAAGAACTAATAAGCACGGCTATAGAGAAAGAATGAGTACCGTAAATGGAAAAAAAATCGTTGCACGCAGAAGAGCACGTGGTCGCAAAAAACTTACAGTTTCTGACGAAAGAAAACTTAAGTAAAAATTTGTCTGAGCCTAAGTGCTACGAAAATTTTGACTTGACCAAGTTGGCAGGAAAAAAAACTTTTTGCACGGAAGAGAAACTCAAACTAGAAAATTTAATCACTTTACTTTTTGAAAAGGGTAAGTCTGTTTCGCAAAACGGATTTACCCTTGTTTATTTAAAGACTAGCCTACCCTCCTTTTACCCAGCACAAGCTACTTTCTCGGTATCTAAAAAAAGTTTTAAAAATGCTACCGACCGCAATCGTATTAAACGCCTGATGCGAGAGGCTTATAGAACCCACAAATTTTCCTTTTACGAAAACCTAATAGCTCGCAAGGAGCAACTGGCTATTATGTTTATCTACAAGTCAAAACAAATCCCCGATTTTGCTTTGGTGAATCAACAGCTGAAAGTATTGTTGGAAAAACTGAAATAAATCTTTTCGCTTTTCAATAAAATTTGTAGCATTGCTATACCATGAAATTAGATGAAGAAATTCTCCTGAGCCTTCAAGCAGATTTAGAAATTTGTCGCGATTATATTCGACAAGTTTCATTGGGTATGCTAAAAGGTAGTATTAGCAACTACCCTATTTTTGTGGCATTGCGTACCGAACAAGATGTAGACTTAGGGCTGCCTATCGTTATTCGTCAAGAGTTGGATTTGCAATGGTCGTTCAATGCCTCTCACTTAGAAGAATTTGTTTCTAAAGGAATTGTTACGCATGAAAAAACGCAAGACTTTATTAAAAACTATAAAAACCCAGAAGAGTTTCTCTGCGTGTTTGTAGCAGAAGATGGCGCTATGAGTTTTATCTTTTTACCTTATGTGAGAAATAGAAATATCTCAGAAGGAAAAGAATTGTTGAATTAGTTATCTGCCTTTGCTAACAAGGTTTTTGATAAAACTCCTTTCTCGTTAGAGATTTCGACCAAATACAATCCACCTGATAGATTTTCGGTGGTATATTTTTTTGAAAAACTTCCAGTTTCACTATTAATGTTATCTGATAAAATTAGCTGCCCTGCTAGATTGTAAACCGTAAGCTTGGCTTGCTTCACCTCTGCCGATTTAATATCTACCGTAAAGTAACTCACAAAAGGATTGGGATATACTTTTACAGCAATTTTAGAAGGATCGCTTATTCCCAACGTTTTGTTGCTTACTGAAGGGAAAAGCACATTGTTTAAAATTAAGCGGTAACCAGCCGATTGTTTAAATTTATTCAAATCAGTAGCGGCTCCACCTACAAAGTGCTTGCTAATTTCTGGGTCGTGTCCACCATAAAAAGTAAAAGTTCCCTTGCCCTTTTTTCCATGAATATAACGCGCCTCTGTGGTATTAGAATTGGTAGCCAATACTTCTACTTCTGGTTTAATAAAAGTGGTATTGAAAGCCGTGGTTTGCCCAGCAAAGCTTTTGATGGCAGTAAGGTGATTTTGCGAAAGCATAGCACCTGTCAAATTCTTTTTTGCATCAATAGTCGCTAAGAGAATTTTATCTTTTTCAAAATCTCTATTTTTAATATCTATATCAATATTCGCATACTCATAAATAAAGGGATTCGGCTCTACAGTGAAATTTTGAAAAGCGAAAGTTTGCGCAAAGTCTAATTTAGATTGCGCCTTTTTATCAGTAGCATCTTCATCAAATTGTTCTGCTAAAATATCGGTATTTTGAGCTGCTAAAGCCACATCCAGTGCATCGGTGGCAGCACACATGGCAAACAATTGCCCACCATTTTCTACGTAGCCCTTCAGCTTTTTAGCCACTGCTAACTTTAACTGAGAAACTTTTGCAAAGCTCAACTCTTTTGCCATAGCTTCCGCTTCCGTTTTTTCCTTTTGATACCACGCTTGGTTTTTATAGTAGTATTCCCATTTACCATATTGACCCGTAAAATCTTCGTGATGCAAATGAATCCAATCAAATTGTCTCAAATCGTTTTTCAAAACTTCTTTATCGTAAATAACGGTGTAATCAATTCCAGCATAGGTTAGAGCCAATGTCACCGCATCATCGTAAGGTTTTTGTGTGGGAGGAGAATACACTGCTACGTTAGGCATGCGCTCCATGGTTACTAAATTCATTCCGTTTTTAGCATCCAGCACTTCACTGAGTATGGTTTGAGTTTTAGTATCGTCTATCATTTCAAAAGAAACCCCTGTACTTCTCAAAAGAGATTCCGTATTGCTGTTTTCAGAAATCAAAAAGCTCCCTCCTTTATAATTCAATAGCCACTGAACCGTAGTTTCATTTTTTAAAGATTGAAAGGCTACACCATAAGCTTTTAAATGATTAGCCTGCGTGGCATCCATTGGAATTAAAAAATAGTTTGCTTTTGCTAAAACGATAAAAGCAAACAACAAAAAAGTAAGTGCAATTTTTTTAAACATATTTTTCTTTCTAGTAAACAGAGGTCTAAAATAATGGGAAAGTTTTAAAACCATGAAATAATAACCAGGATTCGTTAAAAGTTTCTGTTTTTTTGATTTCTAAATCTAAATACATGCCTCCCGAGATCTTTAACTATATCACTTATGCATGGATAGCTGTTGCTCTAGTTTCCTTTCCATTTTTGTTAAAAGTAACGGCACCTTATGGAAGGCACACCACCAAAGGTTGGGGGCCTATGTTAGATAACCGTTTGGGCTGGATGCTACAAGAGGCACCATCCCTTATTTTCATGTCCCTATTTTTCTTTTTGGGAAATTTAGAAAAGACAAATAGTAGCTATTTCTTTTGGTTGTTATGGGCTTTGCATTATATCAACCGCTCATTTATTTTCCCTTTTCGAACTAAAACAAATGGCAAAAAAATTCCACTACTCATTGTTTGCTCTGCTATCTTTTTCAATTTTTGTAATGGTTTTGTAAATGGGTATTACTTAGGAAACTTAGGAGGGAATTTTGATAATAGTTATTTTACATCCGCTCAGTTTTTTGTTGGTATTGCTGTTTTTTTTGTAGGTGTTTTTATCAATCATCAATCTGATGATATTTTACTATCGCTTCGTAAACCTGGCGAAACAGATTATAAAATTCCCACAGGGGGTTTGTTTAAATTCATTTCTTGCCCTAATCATTTTGGAGAAATTATAGAATGGTGTGGTCTTGCTATTTTGGTAGGATCATTACCTGCTGTGAGTTTTGCGCTTTGGACTTTTGTAAATTTAGTGCCTCGTTCCTTAGACCATCACCACTGGTATCAAGAAAAATTTATCAATTATCCGAAAGATAGGAAAGCAGTAATTCCTTTTTTGTTATAACGTGCACTCTGAATTTATGACAATTCTGTGACTCTTAAATGACAATCAAATGACTTCCATTTTTTGAGGGTGTGATAAAGTTGTAGGTAGTTTCGTTTTATATTTTTTAACTAAACTAAACATCATGAAAACGACTCTACACAAATTATTTTTACTTTCCTTTTTATCATTAGCTTTTGTTTTTAATGCAAAAGCGTACAACTATCTTTCTGCTAGTGACCCTCAAAACTGGGGTAGCGTGCAAGCTAGATTTTCTTCTGCCACACTCGACATTACACCTAAAGGAGTCTTTGTACAATACGATTTAACGCTTGAAATTTTTGCACAAGGCTATTACAATAATTCATCACAAAATTTTGAGGGGGTATTGCAGTTTGATATGCCAGAAGGCGCTATTGTTACGGATTCTTGGTTGTGGATTGACAACTATATTTCCAAAGCAAAATTAATAGACAGAGCAAGTGCAAATTTAATTTATGAAGGTATTGTTAGTCGAAGAAAAGACCCTTCCATTTTGTATAAAAATTCTTCTACCAACTATGTGCTTAGAGTTTATCCTATACCCAACGGGAATAGTAGAAAATTAAAAATCACCTATTTACTTCCCGTAGAATGGAGCGGGAATACCGTGAGCGCAACCCTTCCCCTAGATTTACTAAAAACCTCTAACCCCTGTCCAGAACTAAACATAGTTGTTCATACGAACAGTGCATTTGGTATCCCCCATTTTGCATCTAGTAGTTTGGCTGCCTTTGGAATGGTAAGTGGAAATTTGTACAAAGCAAGCATACCAAGCTCTTCCCTCTCTTCCCTTTCAGACGGTTCTGTTCAATTTGCTACTCCTATAAAAAATGGTGTCTACTTAGGAGTTAATTATACTTCTGCCAATGAGGGATATTACCAACTAGCTTTTAAACCCGCTGAAGTTCTTACTATCAATACAGGCAAAAAAGTAGCAATACTATTAGATTTTGATTTAGATAAAAGCTCCTATTCTAAAGCAGATATCTTTAATAAAACAAGGCAAATGCTACACAGCTATTTTTCAAACCAAGATTCTTTTAGTGTGATTATTTCTTCTTTCAATATTTATAAAGCCTCTGGAAACTGGATTCATGCCGATTCAGCCTCTATAGATGCCACCCTAAATGATTTACAACAAAATCACAATCTTTCTTCCTACACTAGCATGCCATCGCTTTTATCTACTGGTATAGACTTTATACAATCATTGGGAGGACAAGGCTCATTAACCTTAATCTCTAACTCTTGTAACTTCAATACCATAAACTCCTCTAATCAGTTAATTGCTGATGTAATGACTGCTATGGGAACTCAAAAAATTCCATTACATATTGTTGATTACGCCAATTTAAATGTGCCGTTTACATCCATAGGAAACAGCTCGTATCATGGCAATGAATACTGCTATAGAAACTTAGCTATTCTTACAAATGGCACCTTTGGCAATCTTTATAACGGAAGCAACTATTATTCAACTAGAAATTTATCTGAAACCATGAATGAAGTTTTTTCCAAGCTAGAAAACACTATAACAAACTTCGATGTATATACTCACCTTTCTTCTGGATATTGCCATAGTAGAATTAGCAACACAAGTTTTGTAAGTTTCCCAAATAGCTATTTTGTTCAGACGGGAAGATTTTCTGGAACAATGCCTTTAGATATTGATATATCAGGAGTATATAACAGTGTATCATTTTCTGAAAGCGTTGCTGTAACTCAATTTGAAAACACAGATTCCTCTACACGAAAATTTTGGGCAGGGAATTACATTCGTGAATTAGAAGCAACAACACCCAATAGTTTAAACACTATTGAAATTCAAAAAACTAGTCTTGAACATATTGTACTTTCTAAATACACAGCATTTTTAGCATTAGAAAATGCCGATACTATTGTTTGCGATAAATGCTCCAATCAAAATCAAAACCCGAATACTCTTTCTGTGGAAGATATAAGCAAACTCGAAGAAAGCATAAAAGTAAGTCCAAATCCATTCACTGATAAGGTTACAATTGCGTTTTCGCTTTCTACCGAAACACCCGCAAATACTACCTTTGTAAGCATTTACAATCAACTGGGACAAGAGATTGCAAAACTAGGTACTGATAACACTTCTGACAAAGAAATAACATTAATTTGGGATGGAAAAGATAACAACGGAAATGAACTTGCTGCTGGTATTTATTTGGTCAAAATAAATATGGGAAGTTTTTCCAAAACTCTAAAAGTGATAAAATCATGACCCGCTTAACTCAACAGCTCTTGAAAATGCAGCCTTAATACCTTCAGTCAAATGTTGCTCAATAGCGGTTTGATGAAACACTTTAAAAGCAGCTTCGGTAGTACCGCCTTTGGAAGAAACTTTCTCTATCCATTCATTACAACTGAGGTTGCTTTTGTTTTGCAATTGTACAGCACCATTAAAAGTTTGCCAAACCAAAAGTTCTGCCTCTGAATCGGAGAAGCCAATTTCTTTCGCAGCTTTCATCATTACATTCATCAGAAAAAAAACATAGGCTGGCCCACTGCCCGAAACAGCAGTAGTGGCGTCTATTCTACTTTCCTCTTCAAAATACACTACCCTCCCAGTGGTACTTAAAAGATTTTGAATGGTAAGTAACTCTTGTTTACTCACTTCCTCAGAAGCAGTAAAAGCAGTCATACCCAATCCTATTTGAGAAGGCAAATTAGGCATGGCACGTAAGATTTTCTTTATCCCAAGAGCTTCGCTTATAGTCGCTAATTTAACTCCAGCCATTACAGAAAGCACCAATTGATTTGGTGTTAAATATTTTTTAATTAACGGATACAAAGCTGTGGAGTCTTGAGGTTTTACAGCAATAATGATAATATCTGCAAGTGATATATAATCTTCTGCGTCAGTAAAAATATTTTGAACAAAAAACTCTTTTTGCGCTTGTTCTAATTTTGCTTTTGTTCTGTTGAAAAGATAAATGTCAGATGGTCGAATAATGTGAGCGGAAAGAAAACTTTTAGTGTAAGTCAATCCCATATTGCCAGCTCCTATGATGAGTATTTTCATTTAATTTTTTTGAAAAGAGATTTAGAAAACCTTATACAGCAAAATATTTTTTATACCAATACTGAAAAACAATTAAGCCCCAAATACGCGCGTGTATATCTTCTGGGTTGGAGGAAAACAATTTTTGCTTCAATTTTTGAACTTCTTCTACGCTAAAAATTCCTTGTGCTTCTACAAAATCATCTTTGAGTAAATCGTCCTCTATCAAAGAGCGTAAACCTGTTTTAAACCATTTCAAAAGAGGCACTTCAAAGCCACGCTTTGGTCTAGTATACAATTCATCTGGTAATACATCTCTAAAAGCATCTTTTAAGATTCGTTTGGTTTGTGATTGATGAATCTTAAATTTTTGAGGGATGGTAAAGGCATAATTTACCACTGTATAATCTAAGAGCGGCACTCTTATTTCTAAACTATTTGCCATGCTCATTAAATCTACTTTGGTGAGCATGTCATTTGGCAATACCATTTGTGTATCTGCCATTAGAATATCATTGATAGTTCCTTCCTCACGAATGTGTTGCAGCACATAGTTTTTGCGCTCTTCTAGTTGCTGCAAGTCTACTTTGTTTTGGGGGTTTAATAATGCAAGCGCATCGTTTTGTTCCACAAAAACACACCATCTCCAGTACCTTTCTTTGGCACTCAATTGCAAGCCTTCACTATAGCGTTGTAGCTGACGAAATAAATTCGAAAATTTTGATTGCCTTGACTTAGGTAGCATTTCCAATAATGGCAACCCAGCTTTCAAAGTTCTATTCACTAAATTATTCTCTCTGGCTCTTACCTCTGCTAAATGTTTGTTATATCCACCAAAAAGTTCATCACCTCCATCACCCGAAAGGGACACAGTTACACGTTTCCGGGTTTCGTGACTTAAAATAAAAACAGCAATGGCAGAGGAGTCTGCAAAAGGTTCATCTATATAGTCTAGTATCTCAAAAAGATGCGAATACATGTCATCAGTAGTAATCGAGAAAACAGTATGATTGGTATTGAATTTTTTTGCTACAAGATTGGCGTAATAGGTTTCATCAAAAAAAGGTTCGTCTTTAAAACCGATTGAAAACGTATTTAAATCTGGAACATGCTTAGAGGCAGACGAAACCACAATAGAAGAATCTATACCTCCGCTCAAAAACGCACCTAGTGGCACATCGGCAACCAACCTGCGCTCCACAGATTCGTCTATTAAATTTACTAATTTCTTTTTTGCTGCTTCATAAGAATTAGCATCATCAGAAACTAGCTTTGTATCATCATGTGGAATGGTATAGTAAGCAGCAGTTTTTGTGTTTCCCTCTTTATCTATTTCTAAAAAATGGCCTGGCTGTAATCGTTTTACATTTTTTAGAATAGAATTATTTCCAGGAATATAATTGAGTTGTAAATAGAGAGCAAGCGAATCAAAATCAATTTCCTTTTTTACAGGAAAAGCGAAAATTGCCTTTAATTCTGAAGCAAATACAATTAATCTTTCATCTTGATAAATATGCAAAGGTTTAATACCCATGCGATCTCTAGCTAGGAAAATGGTTTTCTCGTGTTTATCATAAATAGCAAAAGCAAAAAATCCATTCAAGTGTTGCAAACATTCTTTTCCCAATTTTATATACAGATACAACAATACTTCTGTATCAGAAGTAGAAGTAAAATCGTTCTTATCACTCAAAAACGTTTTTCTTAATTCTCTGTAGTTGAAAATTTCACCATTAAAGATGATAGTAAATCTGCCACTTTCATCAGTCATAGGTTGGGTGCCACCTTCACTAGTATCAATAATGGAAAGTCTGGCGTGACCAAATCCAACTTGGTCAGAAAGCTTTATGTTTGCTTGTTTATCAGGACCGCGTTTGGAAAGGCTTATTAACGCATAATTTAAAGCATCTGAATAATCCAAAGAGTTTTGAAAAGAAAAATAACCCGCTATGCCACACATCTATTTTGAAATTAATAATTAAAAGGAATTACTAAATTTAGAAAAATATCTAAGTTTATCGTCAGTTTTTTAAAATCTCCCCTTGGGAAAAAAGTGTACCGAACATTTCTTATTGATGCATATTCTCACTCCGTGGGATTATATTCTTTGTGCGATTTATATTTTAATCATATTATTCTTTGCGAATCGATTTAAAACTAAACTATCAATCTCAAAACATCCGTTAGCTCCCTTCTTTTTAACCGGCCTTACGTTTAAGATGATTGGTGCCATTTCTTCTGGTTTAATATATCAATATTATTATAAGGGAGGTGACACCATGTACTTTTTTTCTTCTGCTAGTTCTCTCTATGATATCTTTTTTAATGATTTTTTTTCCTTCTTCAAGTTTTTAGTTCCAAATCCATTAGAGAGTTATCCCAATTTAGCCAACTACCCCAGTTGTTTTCTTTACCTAAATGACCCAAAATCTTGGACTGTAATTAGAATAGCTGGAATATTAAATTTATTCGCATTTGATAGCTATCTGGTTACAGCCCTTTTCTTTTCCTTATTTTCCTTTTTTGCGAGTTGGAAGTTTCTTTCTCTAATGATTATATTATATCCTAATCTTAAAAAGCAACTATTTTATTGCGTTTTTCTAATTCCATCAGTTCTATTTTGGGGGTCTGGGATTTTTAAAGATACCTTAACCCTAAGTGGATTGCTGTTGTTTGTTTATTACTCTTACTTTGTTTTCATAAAAGGGGAGAACATTTGGTTAAATGGCTTTAAAGCTTTTTTATCTATTTACTTAGTATCTGAAATTAGGTTCTTCTTTGTGGTAATAATTATACCTTGTATTTTTCTTTGGTTTTTTGCCAACTACCGGGATAAAATTCGCAACAGACTTTTACGTCAAATCTCATTCCCTCTGCTTTTAACCATATCTATCGCTATTATCACTGTAGGGTTAGGAAAAGTTGTAGCAAATTCCAAAGATTTTAGCAAAGACGCTTTAAAGGAGAAAACAGAAGGAATACAGCAGTGGCATGCCTCTTTAGGCGGGTCAGCATATACACTTGGGGATGTAGATTTAAGTGATAACAATGCGATTCTAAAACTATTTCCAGCAGGAGTAAATGTTACATTTTTTAGACCTTACATTTGGGAAACACATACCTTATTTCAAATGATCTCAGCATTTCAAAGTCTCTTTTTTTTAATTTATACTATCTATACTATCTATAAAGCCAAAATAGTAAACCTATTAGCTTATATTGGGTCAGAATCTTTTGTAATTTTTGGATTGGTGTTTAGTATCTTTTATGCTTTCATGGCAGGATTTACAAGTTATAACTTCGGAGCCTTAGACCGGTATAAAATACCAGCATTGCCTTTTTATATGATTGCACTAGTAATTATAAATTATAGATCGGAACTTCGTATGCTTGGTAATAGTGCAAAAAAAAGAAGGCGCTAATCATTCTTTTCTTATTCAAAGAGGGATAGAAAATTTTTTGTATTAGATTTCACAGAATAGTTAAATTTTATCCTGTCCTTTGCAGCCTTACCCATTGTTTCTCTTTTAGATACATCGTTAATTAAAACCTCTAACCCATCTAGCCATTCTGAATAGTTTGAACAAATAAAGCCATTTATATTATTGTCTACAATAACCTTATTTACGCCAACTGGCGATACTAACGCAGGAATTCCCAATGACATATACTGCAAAGCTTTAAACCCACACTTTCCCTTTGACCAAGGATCTTCTGTTAGCGGCATTATACCAATATTAAATCGTAATAAATCTTGCACTTCTGTTTCCTTTTTCCAAGGTACAAATCGCAGTGACTTCAATTCAAAAGCAGGAGCTATATTCGAAATAACACAAAATTCAAAACTCACTTTTTCCTCCAATGCCTTTAGAACTGGTAGTACTTCATTCAAATAAGGCATGGTAGAATGTGTACCCGTCCAACCTATTACTACTGGTGTTTCTTGCTGGTTTTTGGTTTGGTTATGCCACGTTTCCATGTCAATAGTAGTAGGATTTACAATTACATTCTTATTATAAACCATTGCAAAATCTGCCAAATATTGGTTGCCTGCAGATATTTTATAAGCCCATTTGCAAATAGACTTCACTTTTGAGTGCCACTTAATTTTGCTAGCTACTTTATTGTTTTCAGAAGTGTTAGAAAGCCATATCGCATCATCAAAATCATAAATGATTTTCTTCCTTAAAATTTTTGCTATTATCCATTCAAATATAGGTGGACCAATAGGTGTGGCTTCACGGAAGATAAAAACAAAATCGTATTTAGAAACAAAAAAAAGAAGATGTATTCTTTTTAGAAAGCCCTTTATAATTCCCCTTATCTTTTGTACAAAAAAGCCTTTTTTATACAAAATTAACCATGTGTCATTTTCTAAAAATGATTGATTAAAAAAATCAAAGCCATTATCTTTTAAAATATCAAAATACTGTTCGTACCGAAAGCGCTGCCCCGGTGCGGTATCAAAAGGATAGGGCGTGATAAATAAAATTCGTTTGCCCATATTGATTAACTCTTTTTCCCTACCACATGCCAATAAGGCATATTTTCTGAAAAAACAAGATTAGCTAAACCAGCATCGTGCATCATCTTTGTAATTTCTTGCTTGGAAAACCTTTGTTCTAGTGGCGTTCCAAATCTATCTAAAGCATCGTTTCGAATAATATTGAATGATTTATCGCCATAGTAACTAAGTGGAATGCTATTGTAAAAATTACTTTTAGGAAAAATTGCTTTCATAATTTTAGAAAGAAAAATAAAAGGCATGTAAACAAATATTGCTAACAAATCACAAACTATTTTTTTAACAAAAGCAGGTAATGCAGAAACCACAAAACGAACCGCTGCTGATAAATAAAAGATAGTTTTAAAAAGAGCAGAACGATTATCAAGTGCATAATAAAGGTACAACAATACATACCCGCCTTTCTTTACTTTCTGGACACCATTTTTTAAAGCCAGTGTCGTGTCTGGAATATGATGAAGCACCCCTAGGCTCATTAAAAAATCAAAACTTTCGTCAGCAAATGGAAGATTATCGCTACTCGCTTGAGTAATACGAATATTCCTCATACTAGCTGTGAGATGACTTGCGGCAAAAACAGCCTCACTTGGGTCTACTGCTTCTATAAATCCCGCTCTGTTTTCTATGTATTTTGACCACCTGCCGCTTCCACATCCTAAGTCTAATACCAGTGAGTTTTTGTGTAATATTTCATCAGTAACAATATCAAAATATTGATCCCCTGCATTTTTAATTTCTTCGGGAGAAAAAGCATCAAACTTTGTCCACTCTTCCCCAAAAGATGCTACTGTTTTGGGGTCAATATTGTTTTCATTGCCACTTATAAACGATGCTATTTTTTTCTCCCCAATAGCTAAATCTTTTACTGGTCTTTGATTGTATTCAAGCATTCTTACCTAATATTTTTTTGTAAACGGAAAGGTATTTTTGAGCACCGCTTTCCAGTGAATAATATTTTTGAGCTCCTGCTCTAATCTTTTCGGGCCTTATATTTTTTATATTTTCCATTCTATTTAAAACCTCACTATAGGCAGCATCATTCAGTGTATCTAGCACTTCACCACAGCCAGTATCTTTTACTATAAAGTCTACATCACCTACATTTGTATTGCAAATTAAAGGAACACCCATCCCCATAATTTCCCCCTGCTTGGTGGGGGAGGAAGCTTTTTTTGAAAACACAGGTTTTATAAAAAACAACGAAACATCCGAAAGAGACAAATATAACGGAACTTCGTTTCTTTTGGCAGATTTTACCACAAAGTGTTTTTTTTCAATTCCCTTTTTGGTTGCACTCTCAAAAATTAAAGAAGGGTTCTCATTAGTTATAAAAAGGAAAGTAGCATTCGGAATTTTCTCGAGCAACTTTTTAAAAAAATCAAGCATCTCCTCTAGCATATACCAAGTACCTATGCTGCCCAAATAACTTACGATAAAATGATTTTTACCAATATCCAATTCGTTTCTAAGACTTTCCTTCGCCTCTTTAGATATTGTGTGATAATTAAAAAAATCTAAATCGGCACAACAAGGAATTACCTCTATCTTACTTTGCTTATCCAGAAACAGTTCCCATGACTCTATTTCCTTTTTCCCATTTTCAGTTAAGCTAATGGTATAATCTGCGTTTTCTAAAAAGGCTTTCTCTTTTCTTTTAAAAAATTTATAGACCTGATTAAATATTGGATTTTGTAGATTCCAAATTTTCCCGTCTACTCTCTCATCCGCATAAAAGCCGCGCATATCAAAAATAAATTTCACTCCAAATTTTTTTTGGAATCTTAATCCTATTAATGCGGCTATATAGCTTCTGCAATGTAGAATAGCAAATCTTTTCTGGAAATGTAAAATCTTAGCTTGTTGATTCATTTTATAAACATCCCAAAGTGTAGAAAGAATGGGTGGTCTTTTAGTATAAATTTGTGGATACCATTCTATTTGATGCTGGTTTAGTAAACTTCGAATGGCGGTCTCTCCTGTTTCAAACCGCTCTTTTTTTTCAAAACTTAGGAGTGAAAAAACAAAGCCATCTTTTGAAAGTTTTATCAAATAAGGAATAACCTGTGACTGCCCCAAAGGGTCTGTCATGCCATCATAAGAAAGGTACAATACGGGTATTTTGGTTTCCACTTTTTAACTTTTTGCTCCGCTTTCAAACGGATGATTGCTTAATGGAAGCGTGGCAAAGGGGTGATACTTTCCTTGTAATCCTACAGGAGTGGCTCGCCTAATAGTAGCTACCATTTCTATAGAAGATTTTGCCTCTTCTAACCCAAAACCATTGCCATTTAAAATAGCCTCGTAACTTTGGGTATGTAAATCACCAAACCCTTCACTGAAATTAATTTCTTCGCCTCCTATATTCATAGAGCGATAGGTGCTTTTTCCTGCTTCTCTTATCTCTTTCGGTAAAGTAGCTTCACTAATGCTAAGAAACCACCTGACTTTAGCATTTTCAAATTCTAAATACCCTGCAGCTCTATCGTGCGTGCTTAAGTGAACCGTATTGGTAATTTCTTTTCCAAAAATCCAAGTCAACATATCAAAAAAATGAACACCTATATTAGTAGCTATTCCCCCTGATTTTGTGATATCTCCTTTCCAACTAGCGTAGTACCAATTTCCTCTCGCAGTAATATAAGTTAATTCAATTTCGTGAACTCTTCCCTTCGGACTTTTCTCTATTTTTTCCTTTAATGCTACTATAGAAGGGTGCAGTCTCAATTGTAAAATAGCGAACACTTTTTTACCAGTTTCCCTTTCTAATTCTTTTAGGCCATTTATGTTCCAAGGATTTAAAACCAAGGGCTTCTCGCAAATAACATGCGCCCCATGTTTTAATCCAAAACGAATGTGTGCATCGTGCAAATAATTAGGGGTACAGATAGAAACAAAATCAATAGGCTCTCCTTTTCTATTTGTTTTATCTAAATATCTATCAAACCTTTCTAGTTCTGTGAAAAAATCTGCTTGAGGAAAATAACTGTCTATCACTCCTACATTATCAAATTTATCTAATGCAGCTAATACCCTATTGCCTGTATCCTTTATGGCTTTTAAGTGGCGTGGTGCTATGTATCCTGCCACACCCATTATTGCAAAATTTTTCATTAAAAAAGATTAGAAAATCAATAACTAAAAATGATACTTATACAAAGAAGCTAAGAAAACCATTAAATCAAAACTATTTATTCTAAAAGATAGGTCAACGTTTTTTTTGCTCTTTAAAAAACAACCACCCAACTAGAAACAAAGGAAGTAGAAATAGAGTACGAGAAAGATACCAAGCTATGCGTTGAAACGCTTTGTTATTCTTTGCTACAGGGGCATTGGGTTCCCCTAAAAGTATATTTTCCGAAATAGAATAAATGTAATTGGAGTCCACAAAAAAACTGCTAAAATGCTTTTTATCACAAATCCAATTATCTTGGTTTCTTACTTCTTTGCTAGCATGGGGTTCTAGAGTAGGGTCTATGTAATACCAAGAATGCCCAAACTTTGCCTCTATAGCAAAGTGCCCAGGTCCTCTTCTTCCCTTTTCATCTAAAAAAGCAAAACCACAGGTTCGGTAAATAATGTGTTTTCTCTTAAAAACCTCCGCGATTACCAAGCCCTGTTGAGAGCACAAGGCGTACCCATGCTTTAGAATATAGTCGGGCTCTACAATGCCTGCTAAATCTTTCCAAATTAGTTTCCCTGCTAGCGCTGCTACCCAGTTTTCTCGGAGAGAATAAAAGCTGTAGCCCCACATAAATCTTTCCTTTATTATTTTTTCAGATAACTCTGCATAATCTAAAGAGTTAGTTAAAATATTCTTATTCTCTGCGACACTATCTATATGATAAATTAACTTTCGCATATCATCCAAATGACCCAACCCCTCATCGTACTCTTCCCCAGAAAGTTTTTGGTATACTCTGGGTATGGGATGATAAGGAACAAAATTGAGACTGAGTAACAAAAGGGATAACAGCAGCAATACTATCTTCATCAGAAATTCAAATTTTTAGTTTATGAGTTTTTGTCTAACCACCAATTCAACACTATAATGCTCCATACTTTTCCTTTGAAGCTGGCACTTTGGCTTTTTTCAAAAGCAGTTTTCAGTTGTAAAAAATAGGCAAGGTCAATTACTTTAAATCGATCTATCATTTCGGCAGAAAAATACTCGTTATATAGAAAAGACAACTCTGTCAAGAACCATTTTTCCAGTGGAATTCCAAATCCCCACTTCGGTCTATCAAAAAATGATTTTGGTACATAATCATACAATACTTCTTTTAGTAAATATTTTGCTTCGCCATTTTTCACTTTTAAGTTTGAATCTAGGTTTAACGAAAATTCCACCACATTGTTATCTAAGAGTGGCACCCTTGTTTCTAGGCTAAACTGCATGCTGGCTCTATCTACCTTTACCAATAAATCATCTTTTAAATAGTTTTCTATATCCCAAAAACTTTGCTGCTCCTCTGCCCTTAAAATTCTACCGGAGGGAACATTTGCATTTATTGTGCCAAAATCAAAATTCTTATTTGTAAGAAGTTGTTTCAAATCGTTTTCGTCAAAATACTCTTGCGAAAAAATATGACTTTTTGAATTTTCAAGCAATGGATAGTTGAATATTTTACCAGCCCTTTGATAGTAAGCTGGTGCAAGTTTTGAAGCCTGATAAAGGGATTTATGCAATAATTGAACCATAGGGTGATGTAACCTTTTAGCCCAAGTATAAAAACCATAACCCATAAAAAGCTCATCACCTCCATCTCCACTGAGCGCTACCGTTACCTGCTGGCGAGCCAACTTACTTACCAGCATGGTGGGAAAAGCAGAGGAGTCGGCAAAAGGCTCATCATATACTTCCATAAATCCTGGCACCATCTCCAGTATATCCTTTTCCTTGATAGGCATCTCATGATGCTCTGTGCCTAAATGTTTTGCTATAGCAGCCGCATACGGAGCTTCATTTACTTTACCATCTACCACAGCAATGCTGAAGGTCTTCACTTTTTCTTTAGAAACTTTGCTCGCAATAGCAGTGACTATACTGCTGTCAATTCCGCCACTCAGAAAAGTTCCTATAGGGACATCGCTTATCAACTGTTTTTCTACAGCTGTAGAGAGTATTTGGTTCAATTGCTTTTTAGCAGTAAGCTCATCGCTTATCACTTGCCGCTTTATCTTGTTTTCGACTTTCCAAAATTGTACAAAATCAAGAGTAGCTGGTTTTTCACCCAAAATTAGTTGTGCATAAGCTCCTGCAGGAAATTTCCATACATTTTCGTACATAGAAAAGGGATGTGGTATATACCCCAAATGCAAAAAATAAGGGATGGCATTATGGCGAATACCTAAATTGGAAACTAAACATTTTATAGTTTTTAATTCAGAGCCAAATGCAAAATTTCCATTTTCAAGAAAATAGTAAATTGGTTTAATTCCCACTGCATCTCGAGCTATTGTTAATTGCTCTTTTTGAGTATCCCAAATAACAATAGCAAACATCCCATTAAACCATTCAAAACACTTTACCCCATACTTTACAAAGCATTCCAAAATAACCTCCGAATCGGAAGTAGTTTTAAGTTCAAGACCTGTTAATTTTTCTTTTTGAATAGTTTGGTAATTGTACACTTCCCCGTTAAAAACCATAACATACCGACCATCGTGCGAGTACATAGGCTGGTTCGCTGCATTCGATAAATCTAGCACACTCAATCGCCTTTGCGCTAAANNNNGTTATAGTAAAACCCATCTGCATCGGGGCCACGATGATCTATAGAAGAGCTTGCTAAGATTAGCTTATCAGGAGAAAAAAAACCAGAAGAAGAGAAAAACCCAGTAATACCGCACATTAACGTATAAGTTTGTACAATTTTTGTCTTAAAGCAATAAAGACAAATATAGCATTCTTGCTTAAGAATACATGTTTAAACTTAGTAGAGGTTTTTTTGCTTAGAAGTGGCAACTGAGTCTTGTATCTCCGCTTTTATTTGGGTTGCAAGTTTTTTGCTGAACTCTGTTGCTCCCAGATTATTCATATGCTGTGAATTGTAAAAAAACTTCTTGCTATAGCAAATAGAATCAGAAGAATAATCAAGAAAAGGGATACCGTATTTGACGGAAAGTTGATGATACAAATTGAATATATCCTTTCTGTTCGAAAATAGACTCTGAGCCTCTATATATTCTGGAGAATAAACAAATACAAGGCAAACTCCTTTCCTTTTAGTTTCAATGATAAATTTTTCGAACAATGAAATAGTATTAGAATCTAAGTGCTGCCTTAGTTGCTTCTTAATGTTTTTAATTGTTTCAAAATCATTATTCCAACTCAGGTTTTGTCCCTGAAACCCTTTATTAAAATCAGCTTTGTTGCTTTCAGGTTTTAGTGAAATTTTTGCTGCTTGAATTAATAAATTCTTTTGTCCAACATATTTAACAAAAGGAAATTCATAATCAAAAACATTTAATCCTTTATAGTACTTAGTGCTTCTCTTTACAAGCGAATCGTCTAGATAGGGTAAAAATTGCTGTAAATTATACAAGTCTTCTCTCTTGTCTAATGTTGCATAGTCTAGTGATATCAATATAATTTTGGGCGCTTGGTTTTTTGAAAATAATAATTGATGTCGAAGGTATTCCATAAAAAAATTATGCCCATTTATGCCTAGGTTATAAGCTTCTTTACCTGTTATTTCATGAATAATCTCAGGGTTAAAATGAACCCACGCTCTTGAAGAACCATAAATTACAATTTCTGCCTTTATATTTTTATTAAACAAATCGTTCCATACAGAAAAATCGCCAATTCTAGATGTTCGTAAAGCTGATGTAACCTTTATATCTACAACTACCGCTAAAACTACTAACGGTATTATAAAAAGTACCGTTTTAAAAATTATTTTTTTCAAAACAAACTAAAATTGAAAGTAAATAAATTGATTGCCATTGGGAACTCCTAAGGTAAAAGTCAAAATTAACAAAGCGTAATAAATACTATATCGAATGAAAGCACTCTTTACAAGCCGAATATCTAAACCATGTTCTTTGTCTCTTTGAATCCATTCTGTGATGAACATTAAAGCAATAAAAAAAAGAGTTAGAATAGCATAATTTTGATCGGGTATTATAGGTTTAGAAAATAACGAAAAAGAAAGTAAGGATGAATAATATTGAAATGCTTGTGATATGGTATCAGATCTAAACAAAACTAGCGTAAGCATTACTAGAATAAATGTACCTATTATATTTGTTAATTCATTTATTGAAGGCAAAGGCTTTTCTTTCGCAATTTTCTTCTTTTTATTCATTGTACCTTTAATTATCAGTGGAATAAAATAACAGCCATGTAAAAAACCAAAGAGTACATAAGTCCAATTGGCGCCATGCCAAATTCCAATAATTGTAAAGTTTATTACAATGGCTAAAATTAAACCTAACTTACCTAAATCTCGAAAAGAGATGCTTAATGGCGTAAACACATATTCTGTTAACCATGATGTCAGTGAGATATGCCACTTTCTCCAATACTCGGCTATATTTTGACTAAAAAATGGGAAGTCGAAATTTTTTGTAACATTAAACCCAATAAGACGGGAAAAACCTATTGCCATGTCAGAATATCCTGAAAAATCAGCATACACTTGTATGGTATAAAAAAACGAACCAAGTATAATTGAACTAGCTGGAAGGGTTTGATAATTTTCAAAAATCTGATTTGAAAAACTTGCACAATTATCTGCTATTAAAACTTTTTTAAATAGCCCCCATAAGATCTGACGCATTCCATCAACAGCTTGACTGGAATCAAAATCTCTTTTCTTTTCTAACTGAGGAACAAATAATTTTGCTTTGTCAATAGGACCTGACAATACTGATGGGAAAAATGAAACATAATTAAAAAACACTACCCAATCTTTGGTAGCTTCGATTTTCCCTTTATCAACATCTAAAATATAACTAATTGTGCGGAACGTAAAGAAGCTAATTCCCAAGGGAATAATAATGTTTAACGTTTGTAAATTTACGTTTACGTTTAATGAATGAATGGCATCATTAAATGAAGCTATAAAAAAGTTGTAATACTTGAAAAAAGCTAAACACCCAATTCCTTGGAGCAATCCGATATAAAGAAGTAATTGTTTGTGTTTCGTTTCCTTCTCGATATAAACGCCTAAAACATAATTCAAAGCAGAAACTCCAATTAATAAAAACAAAAATCGCCAATCAGCCCATGCATAAAAAGTATAATTTCCCAATAACAAAATTATATTTTGATGCTTAACACTTTTATCAAAAACAAACCAATACAATAAGAAAAAGGCTATAAAAAAAACAAGAAAAAAGAGCGAATTAAAAATCATATTTTACTCATTTAATATTAGTTCCAGAATTAATAATTATGTCTACACCATTAATTTGTGAAGACGCATTAGTTAAAAAAAGAACAGTTTCTGCAACCTCCTCTACCGTTAATAGTTTCTTTAAAGGATGATTATCGACCATTTGTGCAACAATCCTCTCGTCAACTTCTGAAGTTAATTTTGTTTGCATGAATGAAGGCGATACTGAATTAGATGTGATGTTAAATTTTGCGTTTTCTATCGCCCATACTTTTGTCAGTTTTTCTAAATAAGCTTTGTTGGCAACATATATTGACGAGCCTATAGGTGGACTATTGATTAAAGCAGATGACAAAATTGTAATTATCTTACCACTTTTTTTCTTTCTAAAACTTTTTAAAGTTTCCTGTGTAATTTCAATAACTGGCATTAAATTATATTTAAAATCAGTTAAAAAATCATTTGGTAATATTTTTTGAAAATGATCCTTTAAAAAATCACCTGAAAAAGCGTTATTAATTAAAACATCTAACTCAAACAGTTGAATTTTACTCGTGAGTGATTTTACAGATTCTGAATCCTTAAAGTCACATTTAATGGAATAAGTATTACTAAAATCCGATTCTATTTTCCTTGCATTTACTTCAGAATTTGAGAAAGTAAAATAGACTTTATTTTTTGCGTTTTTTGCAAAAATTCTCGTAATTGCTTCACCTAACCCAGAAGCACCTCCTGTAATCAATATATTCATATAAATAATCCTATTTGAATTTTACCCTTAGCTACAGTTTTTTTTGATTCATTTTTAAAATCATATCTAAATTCAATAACATTTACAGATTCATAAACCCCTGTAATTTCCGCTTTGAATTTCAATTTATCATTTAGATAAACTACATTTTTAAATTGAATTTCTTGGGAATGGATAATAACATTTTTTGTAGGCAAACATTCCCCTATAAAATAGGAAAGAAATCCATTTAAGATATTACCGTGCATTACTATCCCTTTGAAACCTTTGTCAATGGCAAAATTTTCACTTGTATGTAGAGGATTTTTATCTTTAAATATTTGAATAAACCCACCATATGTTTCATCGGAAACAATAAAAATTTCTTCAAAATAATCCCCTATATTAAAAATCATATTCCTTTTTCTTGAATACAATTTAACATTTCACCTACGTTATTCCAACTTTGGATTTCTTTTGAATTAAATCGTATTTTGAAATGTTTTTCGATAGCCACAACAAGCTGAATATGAGTTAATGAATCCCATTCTTCAATATCACTAGCTGTTGTTTCCTCTTCAATAATGACCTCTTCATTATCAAGTGTATCAATAAAAATAGTGTTGATCTGTTTTAATAATTCTTTTCTGTCCATTTTTTTTATTTTTTAATTGTTATGTAGTTAACTCTTTTTTGATAATTTACTACTGATAAAAGCCAGTTGTCATTTTGTTTTTCAAAGCCCAAATTAAGATAATGGTCTTTTACCATTTCGTTCTTCGCTGTAGGTATATATTCTCCCTTTAAAACAGTAAAGCCATTTGCATTAGCAAAACTTACTATTGTATTTAAAACAAAATTTTCCATGCTGCGTTTTAATACTCTGCAACTCATAAACCAAGTATCAATAAATAATGTATTATTGGTTTCCTTTTTTAGTATTACTACGCAAATTAATCCATTGTCTCCAAATTTATCTTCTAATGTAAATGCGAAAGTGGAATATCCTTCTTGATTGCACAATTTTTCGATTTCCCCCTCTCCATATCTGACCGTTCTTAGATTAAACTGATTAGACCTCTGAGAGAGTTGTGCAACACGAGGCGTGTTAAATGCATTAAATGCACTTACATCAGAAACCATATTTAAGCTTTGCAAAAAATCTTCTTCATTGGTAAATTTACTTTGAAGCTGAATCCGCTCTGCCTCTATTTGATATTGCTTTGTTCGATCTCCATCCTCTTTTGAATGTGATACAGTTTCAAACAGATTCAAAGGATACAAGAATTCTAAATAGTCTGCTGGATCTATAGGAAGTTCTGGAACACAAATATCCGCAATATTTTCCCTCACTAAATTTCTTTCAAATGGATTATCGTCCAAAAAAACCATTGAATCAAATCCAATATTTAAAACACTTTGTATATAACGTATGTTATCAGCTTTGTTCTCCCAATTTGCTACAAAAACGGCTATATCTTCCAATCTAAGAACCATATCTGGGTGTTTCTGGAAAGGTTCTTTTGCTACTGAATCTGTGTTTTTACTACAAACTGCTAGTATTATCCCTCTGTTTTTAAGTTTTTTAATCCAATATTGAAACTCGGTAAATGCTTTTCCAATTCCTAATTCCCCCAATTGAATATTTTCGATTCCATCGTCACCTATAATGCCACCCCACATTGTATTATCTAAATCTAGAATCAAGCATTTTTTAAATTTTCCATAAAATGCAGCTATTATATCTATTGTTTTTTGAGCTATTAACGGCAATACATCTATACTTAATACCATTTCTGTATTAATATATATTGAAGTTTGAAAAACACCTGATTTGCCTACCTGATTCTGAATGCTGGAAAGATCACACAAATGAAAATTACTTATTTGAGAACCTAAAACCATCAATTCATAGTTAATCTTCCGCAGCTGAAATAAAAAAGAGGCAGGTGTTTTATTAGCAAAATTTCCAAAAACAGAATCGTCTATTTCACTATGATTGTAATAAATTAGCTTGGTTTGTAGTTGTGATAATACTGTAGACACCATATTTTCTACATTTTTTAACTGTGTTTCCGAAAATAAACTTTGTTCACTTACAGCTAACTTATTGTATTTGGATAATAGTTTTTGAGTAGATTGAAATACTATTACCACCTCAGGTTTAAATTCATAAAATTCTGAAGTTGGATCAAAAAGTTGACGTTCTATTTGATTAAAATCTGCCTCCCAAACATCAAGGTTGTAGCCAATATCTATTGCAGTTCCTCTTAAGGCATCTACTAAAAATTGTGTTGCTGAATCCCCCAAAACAGCAACTTTTATAACTTTAAATGTGGAGCAATCTAGCTTGAGATTTTTTTTTAATTGTATAAACGTTTTCATCACGAAATATTTACTTTTAAAATTTGAACAAAAATATAAATCTACGCTATATCACGTCTTTATTTTTCTTTATCTTTTCTAGAAACAACTAACAACCATCTAAAACAGAAAACAACAAATTTTCATATTTTAGCATTTTAGTCTATAACAAAGATTCTTTGAATTGTTTATCTAGTGTCATTCTAAAACCATATTAGTTATATCCATCAATGTCAAACAAAACCATTGCAACTATCTTTTGTATTAGTTCCTTTCTTTTTGCATTTGCCATAAACGAACTAAACTTAAAATTACTTAAAGACGAAAGAAATGAAACTGGAATAGAACAATTGCGGTACAATGAAACAATTGCAGGTCCAGATGATTCAGATTACTTTACCCCTCCTCAAAACTTTTGGAGCGGCAAAGGGTGGATGGATGATAGTCATGTTTATGGCAAGTCTGCTTATTTTTGGAGAAGTCCTGGCTATATGCTTTTATATGCTGCTTGCATAAAGCCATTTGGAATTCCTGTTGGCCACGCTTTAATTAAATACATACAACTTACAATTTTTTCTCTTTCTATTTACTGTCTTTTTTATGTTCTTTTTATGCTTACCAACAGTAGGCTTTGGAGCATTCTTTTTACATCTATTTATGGACTAACCCCAATAGGACCTGGAATTTTGTACCTCACTCTTACAGAATCCATTTCCCCAGCATTTGTTATTTTTTTCATATACTTTTTACTCAGAGGCTTTTATGAAAACTCTAACCGAAGAAAAAATTTATTTTACGTGCTTGCTTCTTTATTCATAGGATATACTATTTTTATACGTCCCGCACTAGCACTATTAGCCTTTACTTTACCTTTGGTTCTTTATTTTGACTATTCCAGAAACAATTCGTTGGTTGCATTATTTAAAAAACTAATTATATTTAATTCTATAGCTATTAGTTTTATTACCGTCTGGGAAATTAGAAACGCCTCTATCACAGGTAAATTTGAATCTCCTCAACCACTCTATTATTCCGAATCAAATATTGTCTATCGTCCTGCATTAAAACACATATGGGGTTTCACAAAATGCTGGGGCGAAGATGCTACCGTTTTAAACACCTATATACTTACAATTTGGTTTGCTGCTATAAAAGGAGACACTAGCTATACTTGGATAGATAAAGGAGTAGCTGGTATGCCACAAGATATTGTTAAAGAAATAGGAGAACAACGAATTAGAAATGGGCTTCTCGCCTATCAGAAATCTACTACTTTTCAAAAAACATTTTATGACCAAAAACTCCCAATGCCCCACGATATACCAGTTCAAGAAATGGCAGTTATTGATACCTTTAAATCTTTCAAATCGGAATTTATTTCTAATCATCCATTTAGATATTATTTAGGAAGTCCGTTTATTTATTTTAAAAGGATGGTTTTCCATTCTTGTACTGGGACCTATTTTCTATTTCAACAAAAATTTAGACACTTAAGTTATTTAAATGGAATACGTTTCTTGTGCTTTGCTCTTCATACATCCATATACTTAATATTTTTTACTTCTATTTTTCTCTTTCTAAGAAACAAACTTGTTCTTAGTATTGGTTTGTCTGTACTTTTTTATATGTTTTTTATTTTATTTATCCATCGTGAAGTAGATCAGCGGTATTTTACGCCTGTTTTAGTGTTAGTGCTTATGGTTTCTGCTGTTTGTGTTCAACATGTCTTTTCATTACTAAAACCGTCAAAAAGCTAGCAAATGCTTATTTCTATCATTGTTCCAGTCTATAACTCCGCTAGTTTTTTACACAAAACGCTAGCGGCTATTGATATTGAAAAAAATAAAAACAATTGGAATCTAGAATTAGTATTAGTAGAAGATGGTAGCAAGGATAACAGCTTTGATAAGATTTTAGAATTGGCTAAAATATATCCTTATATCCGTGGCATTAAACTTTCTAGAAATTTTGGTCATCAGGCAGCTGTAAGAACTGGTTTACAATTTTGTCAAGGAGATTACGTGGCAATTATTGATGACGATTTACAAGACCCACCCAGCCTTTTACCTGGATTCTTTTTGTACTTAGATAAAGGTTATGATGTGGTATATGGAGTTCGTAAAAAACGAAAAGAAAGTTTTTGGAAAGTAACGAGTTACAATCTTTTCTACAAAATTATACAGCTTTTAAGTGATACTTATATTCCGTTGGATAGCGGTGATTTTTGTGTTATGAAAAAAGTCGTAGTACAGAACATGCTCGTTTTAAATGAGAAAAACCCTTTTCTCCGCGGCATCCGCTCTTGGGTTGGGTTTAATCAAATAGGAGTAGAATATGAGCGAAATGGAAGAGAAGATGGCCAGTCAGGCTATACACTTAAAAAATTACTCGGAATCGCCTCTGATGGTATTTTTTCCTTTTCAAATGTACCCATAAAAGTAATTACCATGCTTGGAGCAGTTGGCTTTCTTATTGCTCTACTATACACCGTTTATATTACCTCTAAATACCTGTTTTGGGGAATTGAATCACAAGGCTTTGCGACAATTACCATTTTTATTGCTTTTTTTGGCTCACTAAATTTAATTTGTCTAGGCATAATAGGAGAATATATTTCTAAAATTTATGCCGAAAGTAAAAACAGACCACATGCTGTAATTCAGCAGACTATCAATTTATAAATTACATATCTATGGAAGCCGTTGCTATTAAACCATCTCATGTTACTACTGGAATTCGTAAAATTTTAGAACTCTCCTTTGTCTATAATTTTTGGCAACTAATTACTGGTGCAGAAAATGCCAAGAACACTGTTATTCGTGACTTTGTAGCCGCTTATTCAAAGGCTAAAGTATTGGATATAGGCTGTGGTACTGGTGTAATGCTCGATCACATGGATAAAAATTTAGAAGTAGATTATGTAGGCTATGATATCAATCAAGAGTACATAGATTTTGCCAAAAAAAAATATGGTGATAGAGGTCGCTTTTATTGCTCTAGCATTAACGAAACTGTTCTGTACGAAGAAAATTTTGACATTGCTTCTGCCATAGCCATTCTGCATCATTTAGATAATCACGAATCTGAAAAACTAATTGAATTAGGTAAAAGAAGTTTAAAGCTGGGTGGCTACTTAATTCTATCAGAACCTGTTTGGACAGATGAACAAGGCTGGCTCGAAAAAGCACTCATGTCGCGAGATAGAGGACAAAATATTCGCAGAAAAGAGGAATACATCGCTCTCGCAAAAACTCAATTCCAAAACGTAGAATGCACCATTATTCCAGGCCTCATGACCATACCTTGGACCATTTGTGTATTAAAGTGTAGCTAATTTCAACCCACACTTATCCTGTTAATAAATGAGTTAGGCACTCCCACTCTGATAGTATTGATTTGTACCAAATACTAGTTGTGAATCATTGGCTTATTTTATCTTTAGTAGCTGCTTACTTTATTGTATTGCTACTTATTTCGTACGCTACTTCTAAGGGTGCTAAAAACGAACATTTCTTTATAGGCGAAAAAAACAGCAAATGGTATCTAGTTGCTTATGGCATGATAGGCACCTCGCTTTCTGGAGTTACCTTCATGAGTGTTCCTGGTAAAGTGAGCAAAATTCATTTCTTCTATTTTCAAATTATTATTGGCTATTTAATAGGCTACTTTATAGTAGCAGCAGTGCTTTTACCGCTCTATTATCGTTTACAGCTCACTTCCATCTATAGCTTTTTGAAAACCCGATTTGGTAATATTACCTACAAAACTGGTGCTTCTTTTTTCTTACTCTCTAGAACACTTGGTGCTTCTTTACGAATTTACTTAGTCCTATATGTACTGCAAACTTTTGTTTTAGATAGCATTGGTGTCCCCTTTGCTATTACAGCCTTTGTCATACTTTTAATGATAGTTCTGTACACTTATAAAGGCGGTGTAAAAACAATTGTCTGGACAGATACCCTACAAACTACCTTTATGATTCTGGCATTAATCGTTACGCTTTGGGTCATTAAAGACCAACTAGGACTTAGTATGAGTGGGCTTTTTACAGAAATTCAAAACAAAGGCTACACACAAATTTTCGATACCGATTGGAAATCACCCACCTTCTTTTTGAAACAAATAATCAGTGGAATGTTTATTACCATTACTATGACAGGGCTCGATCAAGAAATGATGCAAAAAAACATCAGTATTAAAACCCTAGGTAAAGCACAACAAAATATGTTTGCCTTTAGTGTGGTATTGCTTTTTGTGAGTTTATTGTTTCTCTTTCTGGGAGCGGCTCTTTATGTTTATGCCAGCACAAAAGGAATTACATTAAGTCCTCAAACAGACGACACATTCCCATTAATCGCACTTCAATTTCTTCCACCTATTGCTGGTATACTTTTCATTATTGGTCTTATTTCAGCACTCTTTCCAAGTGCCGATGGTGCCATGACCGCACTTACCTCTTCCTTCTGCATAGACATCTTAAACATGAATGATAGAGCCGATTGGGATGAAAACACTAAAACAAAAAAGAGGATTAGTGTACACCTATCAGTAGCTGTTATTTTCTTTTTAATTATGCTTGTTTGCAAAGCCATCAATGAAAAAGCCATTATAGATTTGGTACTAGATATTGCGGGCTATACCTATGGTCCCCTCTTGGGTTTATTTGCTTTTGGTATTTTTCTAAAAAACAAAGTACACGAAAAACTGGTACCAGTTGTTTGTATCTCTGCTCCTATTATTACCTACATTTTAAAAGCGAATTCAAAAGATTGGTTCGGTGGTTATCAAATAGGATTTGAGACTCTGTTAATCAATGGGGTGCTCACCTTTATTGGATTGGCATTGATTTTGACAAGAAAAGGAAACCGAAATGAAATTCAATCTGAATTATAAAAATTAATTTTTTTCAAAAATTTTACGTAAAAATACAAAATGAAGAAGGATAAAAAATGGAGCCATCACCAAGGAAATTCTGCGTGGAGAATGTTTAAAATCATTTCGGAATTTGCCGATGGTTTTGATAGAATGGAAAACTTTGGACCTTGTATTTCTATCTTTGGCTCTGCACGCACAAAAGAAGAAAATCCCTATTACCAACTCACCGTTACTATTGCCGAAAAACTAGTAAAAGAGGGCTATGGAATTATTACAGGAGGCGGCCCAGGCATTATGGAAGCGGGCAACAAAGGGGCGTGGAATAAAAAAGGAAAATCAGTAGGCTTACACATAGTGCTACCTCATGAAGAAGGCGCCAATAAATATGTAGACCACAATAAAATTTTCATGTTTCGCTATTTCTTTGCACGAAAAGTAATGTTCATCAAATACGCACAGGCATTCGTTTACATGCCAGGTGGCTTTGGAACACTCGATGAGTTATTTGAAGTGCTTACTTTGGTGCAAACAGGCAAAATAGAAAGAGTGCCTATTGTGTTGGTAGGCAAGGCTTATTGGAGTGGGCTTATTGACTGGATTAAAAGCACTATGCTGGCTAAAGAGCATAACATTAATCCAAACGATTTGAATCTTTTTCACATAACCGACAATCCTGATGAGGTGGTAAAAGTGATTAAACAGCACTATAAAAAAGCTGCATTGAAACCAAACTTTTAATGCATACTGTTTAAAATCTAACATGAATTTTATCACCCTTTTAGTGCTTTCTTTTTTACATACCTCGGCTATTGTAAAAGATGATACGATACCTAATTATCCTCAAAATTATTTTCAATCGCCTTTAGATATTCCTCTTTCATTGGCAGGAAATTTTGGGGAGCCTCGCAGAGCTCATTTTCACACAGGGCTTGATTTTAAAACAGATGCCAGAGAGGGATTAAAAGTATATGCCGTAGCAGATGGCTACGTTTCTCGCATAGGCGTTTCTGCTGGTGGGTATGGGAATGCACTCTACATCACGCATCCAAATGGATACACTTCTGTATATGGGCATCTTCAAAAATTTAATGAAACGATTACAGCACTAATTCGCAAAGAACAATATGTAAAAGAAAGTTTTGCTGTAGACCTAAATTTAAAACCAAATGTGCTCGTTATAAAAAAAGGAGACGTAGTAGCTCTGAGTGGGAATACGGGTGGTAGTGGTGGTCCACATTTGCATTTTGAATTTCGCGATTCATTGGAGCGACCTATTAATCCTTTGCTATTCGGATATAAATTGAGAGACAACATTGCTCCAATCATGAGTGCTGTTCAATTCTATGCTATGGATGAACAAAAATTGAGTGCCTCGAATTACAGAATTTCGGTAATTGGGAAAGCAGGAACTTACACGACTTCTCAACCTACTATTCTTCTCAACTCAAAAAAAGTTGGGATTTCCATAAACACATTTGATAAGATGGAGGGCACAACCAGTTCGTTGGGAATCTACAGTTTGGCTATGGAAGAAAAAGGCAATGAAGTCTATCGCTTTTCACTCAAAAGATTTTCGTTTCCTGAAAAGCGTTATGTTTTATCTCAAGTAGATTATACTGTTTTTTTGAAAGAAGGAAACAAGAGTTTTCACAAATGTTTTCTAGACCCAGCCAATCGTTTGAGCTGTTATGAAAAAATAGTAGACAACGGTTTGTTAGATATTTCAGATGAAAAAATCCACCAATTGAAAATTACAGCGACTGATTTTGCTGGAAACAATTCCATCGTAAATTTTAGTGTTCAGTTCGATCCGAATGCTACTGCTTTTAAAAATAAAACAAACAATAGTAAACAACTATTGGACTGGCAAAAAGAAAACACATTCACGGCTAACGATATTAAATTGCATATGCCTGTTGGCTGTTTGTTCGATTCTCTTTGGTTAAATTTCAGTTCCACTTCCTCATCAGACCCTTCTGCTATTTCTCGTCTTTATACCTTCAATCGCAATACCGATCAGCTTTTTGATTTTTTCAACATCAGCATTCAGCCTTTTGGAATAGCAGCTAATTTGACGGACAAAGCATTAATCGTCTGGAAAGATGTGAATGGAGCGATAGTTTCCAAAGGAGGAAAAATGGAGGGAAAATTTATAACTGCAAAAACGCGCGAACTCGGAGCTTACTTTGTAAAACTAGACACCACCGCTCCTAAAATCACTCCCTTAAACATTTCCAATCTCAAAGTTTTACCGCCCGTTAATACCATACTGATTAAAATAGCCGACAATCTCTCAGGTATAGAAGACTACCGCGCTTATGTAGATGGGAAATGGCAACTGATGGAATACGATGGCAAAGCGGCTCTCCTAAAAATGAATTTATTAGATAAAAATATAGCCGCTGGTAAACATAGTTTTAAATTGATTGTTACAGATGAACGAAAAAACAAAGCTATTTACGAATCTGACTTTTTGAAAAAATAAATATACCTAACATGAAATTAAAAATAGGAGATAAAGCTCCAGCCATACAAGCTAAAGATCAAAATGGAAATGAGATTACATTAGAACAATTTACAGGCAAAAGGATAATTCTCTATTTCTACCCAAAAGACGACACTCCAGGTTGTACCAAAGAGGCCTGTAATTTCAGAGATAATTATGCGCTCTTAAAAAAGAAAGGCTATGTGATACTAGGAGTAAGTGTAGACAATGAAGCAAAGCATCAAAAGTTTATTAAAAAATACGAACTGCCTTTTTCTTTAATAGCAGATACTGAACAAAAAGTGGTAAACGATTATGGGGTTTGGGGTTTAAAAAAATTTATGGGTCGTGAATATATGGGCATTAATCGCACTACTTTTGTGATTACCGAAAAAGGGATAGTAGAAAAAATTATAGAAAAAGTAGATACAGAAAATAGTACAGAACAAGTTTTAGCCTAAACAATTTGTTTTCTTGCCATCAAAAAATTTCTATTTCTAAAAAAACATTAAGAAATGGCTCTATACTTGCGTTATCCATACAGATAATAGAAATTCGCAAGTCCAAATGGAAAGAAGCGCACATCCATATATAATTATCAAAAAGTTAAAGCATTTTTTTGCTTTAGCTATGCTGGCTTTAGCTTTTCAAATTACACATGCTCAGGTTCGTTTTTCAGCTTCGTTAAACACGAATAGTGTTCCAGTAAATCAGAATTTTCAACTCAACTTTACCGTAGAAAACGGAGAAGGCACTCAGCTAAAACTCCCTAATCTAAACGATTTTCAGGTTTTGAGCGGGCCCAATACTTCTCAAAACATGCAATGGATAAATGGCAATGTAACACAATCTGTATCTTATTCTTTTATCCTTCGTCCTAAAAAAGAAGGAACTTTTAAAATAGGAAAAGCAGCCGTAAAAATAAGTGGTGCTACTTTAGAATCGAATGAAGTAACCATAAACGTAACGGGCCCTGCACAGCAGCAAGCACAGCAGCAACGTAGAGGATACAATCCTTTTGACCCATTTGGAGAGGACGACCCATTTGGCGACAATCCTTTTGGGCAAGAGCAAGAAGAGGAACCGCAACAACCGCAAGCCACTAAAGGAGATGTAGAAAAACAAATCAAAGAAAATGTGTTTACGCGCTTGGTGGTCAATAAAAACAATGTGTTTTTAGGAGAGCAGTTAACAGCTACTTTAAAGTTGTATTACCGTTTAAATTTTGGCAATACACAACTCAGCAAAGCCCCTACATTCAATGGTTTTTGGAGTCAAGAAATAGCTGGCAACCCCAATCAAAAACCTACTGTAGAAAATATCAATGGACAACAATTTTATGTTTTAGAAGTACAAAAATTTAATCTCTTTCCTCAAAAAACAGGAACCTTGCAAATTACGCCAGCCGAGTTAAACATGATTGTTCAAGCACAAGTAAGAACTAAAAGTAGAAATGCTTGGGATGCTTTTTTTGGCGGAGGTGGAGTTCAAAATTTTCAATACAAAACAACAAGTAATGCCATTAACATAAATGTAAAAGAATTGCCTGAAAGTGGCAAGCCTGCTGATTTTAATGGTGCTGTAGGAAAATTCAACTACTCTGCTACTTTGTCTTCTAAAGAAGGTAAAACAGATGATGCACTTACCTTTTCCATGAAAATTTCTGGCAATGGAAATCTAAAAATGGTGGAAGCGGTAAAACCAAATATGCCAGAGGGTTTTGAAGTGTTTGATCCTAAAACAAAAGACGATGTACAAAACGATGCAGGAGGAATGAGCGGCTCTAAGCAATACGATTATTTAATTATTCCGAGAATGCCTGGTGATTACAAAATCCCAAAAACCAGCTTCTCTTATTTTGACCCTTCAACAGCAAAATACTTTACTATTTCATCGCCAGAATATGCACTTAAAATAACTGGCGAGCCCTCTAAAAATAATGTAATAGATTCTAATTTAGTTAGTACAAAAGAAGAAGTTTCGCTCTTGGGTTCTGACATTCGATATATTAAAACGAAACATAAAGAGTTTGAAACAACCCCTTCCTCCTTCTTTGGCTCATGGAGTTATATTTCATTATTTGCTACTCCCTTTTTACTATTTAGTGCTTTAATTTTTGCTCGAAAAAAGAACGAAGAATCTGCTGCAGATATAATAGGAACCAAACGAAGAAGGGCATTGAAATTGGTTAAGAAGCGATTAACAATTGCAGAAAAACTATTGACAAAAAATGACAAAGAAGGATTTTACAACGAAATGTCAAGAGCCATTTGGGGTTATTTAGGAGATAAACTAAACATAGACCCAGCAAAGCTTTCAAAAGAAAATGTGGAAGACAAACTAGTGAGCAGAGGTGTGAAAACTGAAACAATTTCTAGCTTAATCTCACTCATCAGCACTTGCGAGTTAGCCTTGTATGCACCGCTAGGAGCTGCCAATGAAATGAAACAAAATTATAGTGGAGCAATGGAACTAATGGCAGATTTAGAAGGAGAAATTAAAAACTAGATGTTAGTTCAGAAGTTAGATGTTAGAAGGCAGAAATTAGATTTAGAATGAAACAGAAAATGAGTTATTTTTTTAGCACAAAAAACAGTTTAAATTTTTCGGACATCCGAACAGCATTTCTGTTTTCTGTTCTCTGTTTTCTATTCTCTAGTAACGCCTTTTCTCAAAATACCGAACAACTTTTTCAAGCCGCTAATCAATCCTATAAACAAGCCGATTATCCAAAGGCTATTGAACAATACCAGGCTATCGTAAAGCAAAACATAAACAATTCTGAATTGTATTATAATCTCGGAAACGCCTATTACAAAACCGATCAAATAGGTTTTGCGATTTTAAATTATGAAAAAGCATTAAAGCTTTCACCAGAAGATGAAGACATTCTAACCAATTTAAAAATTGCAAATTTAAAGACTGTAGATAGACTAAATGCCGTTCCTCAGCTTGCTATTATCTCTTGGTGGAGTACATTTGTTTCTTCTAAATCTTCTAACCTTTGGTCTGTTATCTCTTTAGTGTTTTTATGGCTAGCACTAGTGCTTTTCGCTCTTTATCTTTTTGTTCCCTCTGTCAAGAGAATTAGTTTTCTCTCTGGAGCACTTCTTTTGCTGTGTGCCTTCTTCTTTCTATATCTTGCCTCTTCAAAAAAGAGTTTAGAACAGAACAATGGCCATGGAATTTTACTTACTAATAACTCCCATGTAAAAAGCGCGCCTGATGCACAAAGCACTGATCTTTTCTTAATTCACGAAGGAGTAAAATTTGAAGTGCTCGATCAGGTAGAGGAGTGGAGTAAAATTCGATTAGTAGATGGTAAAGTAGGTTGGCTACCACGAAACCTCTTTGAGGTTATTTAACCCCCACCTTTTCTATTTTAAATTTTGGTTTGGGCTCTTTCTTCCTTTCTAGCCACTCTTTGGTTGGAAAAAAATATCTATTTTGCTTTGAACAGCAATCAAATTATATAAATTTATACTATGAAATTTTCTATACAGAGGATTTATGTACTATTCTTTTTGTGGCTATTAGCTGGAATTAATAATAGTATGGCTCAAGCCACGCCAGCAGAAAAATTAAACACCCTAATTGCTTCCAGCTCTGAAAATAATGATAAAGTAGATTTAATGAATCAACTGGCAGAAGAACTTTTGAATAGCGACCCTAGCCAAAGTATAAATGAAGCACAAGCAGCTCTTCAGATTGCGCAAAAATTATCTTACAAGAAAGGAGAGGCAGAGGCGTTTAGTTTAATAGGAGTAGGAAACTATAAAATTGATAAAAGCGGTAATGCAAAAGAATTTTTAGACAAAGCCTCTGCCAAAGCAGCCGAGATTAAAGATGAATCTCGCATTGTGTTTTGTAAATATTGGTATGGCAGAATTAATGAAAGCCAAGGTCAATTTAATAAAGCGCTGGAGGGATACCAAGCAGGAATAGAACTCGCACAAAAAATTGGCGACAAAAAAAATCTGGCTCGCTGTTTAGATGGTAAAGCTTCCATTTTTGAAACACTTAATGACCAAACAAAAGCAAAAGAATTGTACGAACAATCTTTAGCAGTAGCAAAGGAGATAAATTTTAAATCTTGGATTCCTGTAGAGGTTTTTTCATTGGGCAATTTAGCCATGAACAAAGGAAACTATGACGAGGCTATTCAGCTGTTTAACGAGTCCTTAGCTCTTTCTGATGAAGTGAATAATTTAAATAACAAAGCAAGCTGTATGCAACAGTTAGCAGTTATTTATCTCAATAAAAACGATTTGAAAAAAGCCATTGATTATACCCAACAAGCAATGGAGATTTTTCAAAGTACAGGGGCTCTTTCTTCCTATAGTTTTAGTCAACTTTTATTGAGTACCATTTTACTAAGAGACAACCAAACTGCCTATGCCATTGAGTTAGCTCAGAAAGCATACAATACAGGAAAAGCAACGAAAGAACTGACTTTACAACGCGATGCTGCCACTATTTTGTATCAAGCCTATTTCAAAAAAGGAGACAAATCAACTGCTTTAGATTACCATATAGAGTTGGCAAAACTCGCAGAAATAATACAGTCAAACGAGTTGACGAAGAATCTTACCAAAATGGAATTACAAGATAATTTCGAAAAGGAAAAAGAATTAGACAGAATAAAACAAGGCAAAAAAGATGCTGAATTAAATGCTCAAATTAAAACGCAGCAAATCATTCGAAATGCCTCGTTAGTTGCATTGTTATTGTTATTGATTATTGCTGGGTTGGCATATTATGCTTTTTTGCAAAAGAAAAAAGACAATATTTTAATAGAAGCAGAAAAGAAAAAAACAGACGAGTTATTATTAAATATTTTGCCAGCTGATGTGGCAGAGGAATTAAAAGAAATAGGGAAATCAAAAGCAAGAAGTTATGAGTTAGTGTCTGTACTTTTTGCTGATATTCGAAATTTTACCCAAGCAGGCGAACAGCTTTCGCCACAAAAATTAGTAGATGAAATAGATATTATTTTTCGTGCTTTTGATGATATAGTTACCAAACACGATGTAGAAAAAATAAAAACCATTGGGGATGCCTATCTGTGTGCTGGTGGGCTTCCTAAAGAAAACAAAAGCAATCCACATCAGATTATTAGTGCTGCTTTGGAAATGCAACGTTTCATGGAAGAGTTAAAAAAGAACAAACTAAAAACTGGTGAAACTTATTTTGAAATCAGAATTGGTGTACATACAGGACCACTTGTAGCGGGAATTGTAGGGATGAAAAAATTTGCGTATGATATTTGGGGAGATACCGTAAACATAGCTGCACGTATGGAGCAAAGTAGCGAAGTGGGTCGTGTAAACATTACAGCAGCCACATATGAATTAGTTAAAGATAAATTTAACTGTACCTATCGCGGAAAAATGGAAGCCAAGAACAAAGGGCTTATAGATATGTATTTTGTAGACCATGAAAAATCATAAACAAAATTCTGTTGTATGAAAAAAAGTAAATTTCTTTTTACACTGCTAATGCTGTTGTCCCTTTCGTTGTTTTCACAAACAAAGGAAGATCAATTACGAAAGATAAAAGAAGACTTAAAACAACAACAAGAAGAATTAAAATGGCTTCAGGAAAGACATGATGATGCCAAAAGCAAAGAGTTTGATCAATTAAGCAAAGAAAAAAAACTGAAAGAGGAAGAACTTCGCAAGTCTTTAGAAGAGATAAATAAAAGCAAAGAAGCAATTCGAAAATCGCAACAAGATTTAGAAAACAAAAGCAAAGAAGCTGATCTTTCGAAACAACAACTACTTTTAAGTCAAGAAGAAATTGACGAGGCAAAAAAAGAATTAGAACATCAGCAAGACTCTATTAAACTACTAACTCAAGAAAAAACCGTAAAAGATTTAGATTTAAAAAACCAAAAACTATTCATAGAAAAACAACAACAAGAAAGTAGATTTTTATGGGCTGTAATTGGACTAGTGAGTGCAATAGTTTTAGCGCTTGCATTACTTTTTTTCATTAACAGAAGAACTAATAAAGCTTTGGCGCAAAAAAACATCGCATTGGACGAGGAACGTAAACGCTCCGAAGATTTATTGCTCAATATTCTACCAGAAGATGTAGTTACTGAACTTAAAAAAGAAGGAAAAACAGTTCCTAAAAATTACGTGATGGCAACCGTTTTGTTTGCCGATATTCAAGATTTTACTAAAATAAGCGAACGTCTTTCTCCTGAAGAATTAGTATCAAGCCTAGATATTTACTTTGAATCGTTTGATAAAATTTTAGAAAAATACAATGTAGAAAAAATAAAAACTATCGGAGATGCTTATGTGTGTGTAGGTGGTGTACCAGTAGCCAATAAAAGCAACCCTGAGGAGGTAGTACGAGTAGGTTTGGAATTTATCCAAGTAGTACAAAAACTAAAGGAAGAACGCGAAAAAACAGGCAAACCTTTCTTTGATGTAAGAATAGGAATTCACTCTGGACCTCTAGTAGCTGGGGTAGTAGGCATTAAAAAATTCGCTTATGATATATGGGGCGATACTGTAAACATGGCCGCTAGAATGCAACAACATGGAGAGCCCCTACAACTAAACATTTCAGATGTTACCTATCAAATAATTAAAGACAAATTTTTCTGTATTTACAGAGGTCCTGTAGAAATTAAAAACAAGGGCTTAATTGACATGTATTTTGTAGATAGAGAATTATAAATTAAATTTAAAATCACAAACACCACTACCATGGTTGACTACATAGGCGCAGAGCTTTTTATTTTAGAAAAACTGGACAACGAACTTCCTAAGGATTTGTTCTATCATGGATTGCATCATACTCGGGATGTATACGGCTCCGCATTGCTGGTAGCCAAAAGCGAAGGGGTGAGTAATGAGGAGATTAATTTGCTTAAAATTGCTACGCTATTTCATGATGCTGGCTTTATTAAACAGTATAAAAACCACGAAGAGGCTGGTTGTATATTGGCGCAAAAAAACCTTCCAAAGTTTGGTTTTCCGAAAGTAAAAATTGACATTATCTGTGGAATGATTATGGCCACTAAAATTCCTCAAAGCCCTAAAACTCAACTAGAGCGTATCATTTGTGATGCCGATTTAGATTATTTGGGAAGAGATGATTTTAAAGATATAGGCAAAACGCTCTTTGATGAATTGAGAGTTTATATGAACGTGCGCGATGAAAAAACATGGAACACCATTCAATTTAACTTTCTTAAAAACCACAAGTACCACACAGAATACAGTCGTAAAAAACGCGAAGCCAAAAAACAAAAACACTTAAAAGAAATTATAAAAGTGGTAGAGGCTTACGATAAAGATACTCAAGATACTTCTAAAAAAATAGCCGCTAAAAAAACGGTAGCGACTAAAAAGACTGTTGCTAAAAAAACAGTGGTTAAGAAAAAGTAATTACTTACTCTCTATCGATTTTTGATTTTGCACACGAAGCCTTTTACACAAAGTGCGAATGATTCCTCTTGCTACCTCTATTCTATTTTCCATTAATTCATAAAACGCTTCTTGGTCTATTTTAAGCAAATACGCTTGTGTAATAGTAGTAGCGGAAGCAGAGCGAGTTTCCGTATCTAGCAAAGATAATTCCCCAAAAAAATCATTCTCTTTCAATATCACCAATGTGTGGTCATCTTTGTGAATCTTTACTTCCCCTTTGTAAATTACATACATACAATTTCCAATATCACCCGATTTAAATAGGGTAGTGTTTTTTTCTACATCTTCTTCCTCTAAGATATTAGCCACCTCTGCCAAAATAGTTTCGGGGGTTTCTTCAAAAATGCTGAGCGATTTCAGCAGCAATACTTTTTCTAAAATTAAAAGCTGATTGGATTGTTTAAAGTGTGTACTCATTTAGGCTTGTTGTAATTTTTGAATACTATGAATGCAAGTTTCTTGAATTAATTTATCGTCATTGTCTTTTAGTACAGATAGCATAGACTGGTTCGCTTTAACAAAATTCTTGGACATATCATACAATACCACAGCTTTTGTCCAATTGTTATAATGAAAATTTTTTGATTCTAAAACTTGTGCTGTGAGCATATCTACATCTATTGGCACCTCTTTTATAAAAGCTTTGAGTGATACCCATTTTTCTTGTAGTGGAGTTTGTTCATACAACAAAATAAACTTAGAAGAAATTTCCTTGGGTAAAGTAAGGTCTATAATTTCTAAGGCATTTGCTACGCTTTCTTTTTTCTGAATTTGCAAACCGTTTTTAGCATGCAGCATTTTTTCTTTATCAAAAACAAAAGAAAATAACCACATAAGTTTGGTGCGTGTTTCCTCTATTTCCAAAATTAATGCGCGTTGTAGCACTTTTGTATTGGGTTGGGTTTCTACAAAATGAAGCTGCCCTACTAACTGTAAAGCAAAATTTATTTTAGTAGTAATCCGTTTTTCAATAAGCGTTTTAGACTTGGCATCTACACGAAACTCGCATAGATGAAGTGCGTGGTAAATATCGACACTGCTATCGGGAAATAAATTTAACCAAGAAATTAAAACTAAAATAGCATCACTACCTCCAATGTGCGCTACCGTTTGTATTAATTTTAATCTAAGATTGTAACTTATTTTTTCTTTTAAAACAAAAGCATGAATTGGATATAAAGACATAGAGCCCGACTCATATAAGGCATTTACTATATCCTTTTGAAATTTATTTTGTTGCAGCTTTTCTAATAATGCTGGAATTAACTTTTCGCTACCCACCTTGCCTGTAGCACAAATACTTGCTTTTACTACTTCTTCTTGTGGGTCGTTCATTAACTTTTGCAATGAACGATAAAACGATTTCACTCTTAGCACACCTATAATTTCAGCTGCTATTTTTCGTTCACTTTCCTTGGTAGATTCTATCAACAACAATAACTTTTGACCTGCCATTACTACGGCATTAATACTTCCGTTTTTCAGCAAACCAATTACCGATGCTTTTACCACAGCTAATTCCCCACTTTCTAAATAACCAGAAAAATCTTCTGTATCATCTGGCTGTAAAATACAAATCGACTGAATGGTTTCAGCTAATAATTTTTCGGAGGGTTGTTGTTTTAAAATTTCGTGAAGGCGAGGAAGCGCTGTATGAATTTTTAGATGCTCCACAATACGCACTGCCTCTATTTTAACTTCTTCTCTCGGATGCTCTAATGCTTGCAGAATAAGACTTTCCGACTTTTGGTGTTGTTGTTTTTCTATAAGATGTAGCAAATAAACCGTTTCTCCTATTTCTCCATTCTTCATTTTAGAGGCTAGCAAAGCAACAGTAGCTTCATTTGTAAGATCTACTTCTTTTCCAGATATATAGCGGTTTTTAAGGCCCTCTACCAGCGACTCTAAGTAACTTTTATCTACTAAAAACACCCACCCAATCCATACTATTATTATCACCAATAAAATATAGGTAAGCACCCGTAAATCGGTGTATCCTGAAAATTTCAAAACCAATAAAATTAACCCACCACAAAAAGCCATGGCAAATGGATCCATAACTCCCTTTACAATCGTATGTCCTTTTAACCGAAGACTCGAACGAAGCGGCTGCATCACTGCAATAAATACGGGGTCTTGTAAAGATGTTTTGAGCGTTTCACTCAAAATTGCCATCAACCCAAACGTGTATAAAATAGCTGTGGGGTTGTGCATAATCATAGGCGAAAAAATAACCGCTAATGAAAAAAACAAAAGAGCAATAGGGGTGATTAAAAGTGAACCTTTTATACCGATGGCTTCCGCTAATTTTCCTGTCAAAATAAGTTTTAAAAAAATAGCTACTACCCTTCCTGAAGCTAAGAACAAACCTATAAAAGCCGCTAGTTGCTCATCGCCATGTACTTTTTCTTTTACCTCTGCATAAAAAGAAAAATTAATCAATGTAGCTGCTGTCACTACCATAAAAGATAAAAAAGCAACTGCCAGAATTAATTTACTTCCAAAAAAATCTTTCACCAATTTAAATAAGCCAGGATTGCTAAAATCATTTTCGGCAGGAGCATGGTGATCTATATGTAAATCCAATTTGCCAGCTTTAGCCAGTGTATTCCAAAAGAATAACGACATTAAAATACTTCCCATTGCTATAAAAAGCATATTGGCGCTTCCCATATAAGGAACAATAAGTGAAGCAGAAAGATAGCCTATTAACTTTGCGGGAATATCGCCCGCGCTAATAATTCCAAAAAGGCGCTTACTTTGACGAATATCAAATAGCAAGGCTGAAAGTCCCCAAAACTCAAGGTTTCCCAGCAAATACAACACATAGAACCAAGCCAGCATGAGGTACAAAAACATATCGTTTTGGCAAAAAGAGATGGTAATTCTAAATACGAGTACAGAAGTCGCCATCAATAAGATAACGGTTGCTATGAGTGTTTTTACAGTTAAGTGGTGTTCTAATTTACTGTATAAGAACCCTGTAAACCAGAGCAACACTGCTGCCATTAAATAAACTTTCGGCAATTCTTCAATAGGAAAGCGTTGAAGAAAAATAGCATTGGCAGCTGTAAAAAAAAGTGCTACACCTGCTCCTTGAAAAAATTGTAAAAAGAAAAGATGCTTAACCAGCCAACCTTCGTTCTTTCGAATATTGAGTAGATGCAAAATGTTTTCAGTTAGCTTCACAGAACGAATATAATTTATGTATACTATTTTTTCGTCAAAACTAACTTATGTAAATCTTGGCACAGTTTTTATATATTGCAGAAACTATTAATTAACCTTAAAACTTATAATTATGGGAATGGTACAAGAATTTAAAGATTTTGCAATGAAGGGTAATCTGATTGATACTGCAGTTGCATTTGTTATGGGGGTTGCTTTTGGAAAAGTGTCCTCTACTTTTATTGATGGAATGTTTATGCCATTGGTAGGTATGGTTTTTAATGTGGGCGACATGAGCAGCATGAAACTGGTACTAAAAGCAGCTGAACTTGGAGCAGATGGGAAGGTATTGGTAGCCGAAAATGCATTTATGTACGGAAACTTCATTGGTGCTTTAATCAACTTTTTGATTATTGCATTTATTATGTTTATGGTTGTAAAAGGCATGAATGCTATGAAAAAAGCTGAACCAGCGCCAGCACCAGCAGGACCTACTGCGACAGAAGCGTTACTTGCCGAAATCAGAGATTCTTTGAAAAAATAATTTTGGGAATTTAATTTCAAAAAGTGCCATTGTTTTAAGCAATGGCACTTTTTTATTTTTAGAAAGTTCCTATTCTAAAGAACAGCCCGGCATACAATCCTCCTGTTCTGTAACTTTTTAGGCGTAAATAATCGGGACCAAAATTCCCTCTAGCACCCAGCACTGCCCCTATTCTAAAATACTTGGTAGCATTCCACAAAAGACTTACTGAAGGATTAAAAACAAAATAATTGAGATTTAACGTGTTTGATTTTTGATTAATAGCAGGACTCGTTTGTGTTCCTGTGTAATCTTCAAATTTCATATTTGCCCAGCCCAAACCCAATTCTGGATGTATCGAAAATTTCTTATCGGAACGAATAATATAACCTACGGTAAGCAAGGCACTCATTTGTGATGGATAGACAGGAAACGTATCTGGCTGAGCTATTAATATGTATTTAGAAACAGAAGGCTTTGTTGTAAGAATACTGTATTTAGCACCTATGGTGAGCTTGTGATTCATGGTCCATGTTACTCCAAAACTAGTAAGCATAGCTGGTTTTGAAAGTACATAATAAAAACTACCCTCTGCCTGAAAATAGGCAGAACTGTGGAATTTTTTTGCATTAAAAAAACCATGACGACTCGTATCTGGTTCGGCATGAAAAGATTCCTTTTCCTTCTTTTTTAAACCTGCTTTTACAGAACTGGTATCGGCTTGCGAAAAAACCAAAGAAGAAGAAAGAAAGAAAAGGAAAAACAAAAATAGTTTGTGCTTCATAACAAAAGGGAAAATACAAATATTTTAGAAAGCACTATTGTCTTTCAAATAGTTAAAAAATAACCCTTGCAAAATTTTACAAGGGTTATAGGCGGTGATCCCGGAGAGGATCGAACTCTCGACCCATTGATTAAGAGTCAATTGCTCTACCAGCTGAGCTACGGAATCATTTATCAGCAATATTAAATTATGTTTCTATGACTGCCTAATATTTTAAGTCCATTTTTATTTCTTATCCTATAATTGTTTAGGTTTGCTCCCAGCATGTACGCCATTATAGACGTGGAAACTACCGGGGGCAGTCCAGCCCAAGACCGCATTATAGAAATAGCGGTATTTGTTTTTGACGGTGAAAAAATTGTAGACCAATTTTCATCGCTTGTAAATCCGAATAAAAAAATTGACCCCTATGTAACCAAGCTGACGGGTATTAGCGACAATATGGTAAAAGACGCTCCTACCTTTGTAGATATACACAAAAAAGTTTTACAGTTTCTTTCTCCCGAAAATATTTTTGTAGCCCACAATGTAAAATTCGATTACGGAATGGTTCGTATGGAATTTAAACGTATGGGAATGGAGTTTACTCGCAAACAAATTGATACCGTAACGCTTGCACGAAAAGTATTGCCAGGTTTTAATTCTTACAGCTTAGGTGTGCTCTGCGATTCTCTGGGAATAAAAGTAGAAAATAGACACCGCGCTCATGGCGATGCAGAAGCCACAGTGAAACTTTTAGATTTGATTTTAAAACAAAGCAGTTCTAAAAAATATATTGAGATCGAGCTAAATCACGGAGTAGATGTAACTATTTTACCTCCGCATCTTTCTATGGGCGAAATAGAAAAGCTCCCCGAAGAGGCAGGCGTTTTTTATTTCAAAGATGAAAACGACCAAGTAATTTTTATTGATGCTGCTAAAAACATTCGCAAGCAAGTCATTTCCTTTTTTAATAAAGCAAATGAAACAGCAGCATATGCTGACAAAGCACATGTTTTTAGACAAATAGATTTTCAAGCTTCTGGGAATGAGCTCACCGCAAGGCTTTTGGCTTATAAAGAAATAAGGACAAAAACGCCTCCTTTGAATAAAATTCCGCGACTCCCAAAACTATCGCATGCTATTTTTATTACTACCGACCCAGAGGGTTTTTACCATCTAAAAGCACTGCGAATAGAGGAAGGGGAGGGGGAAATGACCCTTAAATTTTCAAGCAAAAGCGCGGCTCTAAAAGTGCTCAATAAAATTATTGCCGAAAGCTATTTACATGTTCAGTTTTCTCTTTTACGAAAAATTACAGACCCTGAACAATTGCAAAATTTCAAACCCTCTTTCAATGAAAAGATTGAAAAAGCAGTGCGAAAATATTTATACAAAAATTCTAACTTCTTTATAGTAGGCGAAGGAAGAAGACCCGATGAAAACTCGGTAGTATGGATTGAAAACAGCGTATACAAAGGGTTTGGATACATATACCCAGAACTTACTCCCGTAAATATAGAATCGCTTAAAGACTGTATAGCAGCAGATGAAGACGATACTGAAATACAAAAATTAATTCGTCTTCAATTACGAAAAAGCAAAGGGCTAAAAATTATTAGCTACTAAAATTAATGATGTGAGTGGTCGCCTCCAGCATGAACATGACCATGCTGCTTCTCATTTTCATGAGCTTCGCGCACATTTAAAACTTCACCGGAAAAATATAAGGTTTTTCCTGCAAAAGGGTGGTTCATATCTATAGTCACTTCTGCTTCTTCTATAATTGTGATACGCCCTTGAAAAGGGTTGCCGTTTTGATCTTGTAGTGGAATAATATTTCCAATTTCAATCATGTGCGAAGCATCTTGTCCGTCCATTTGAAAAGCATCTTTAGGCAATTTAACTACTGCTTGTGGGTCTATTTCTCCATAACCTTCTTCAGCAGTCAATACAAAACTAAATTGATTTCCTGCTATTTTCCCCTCTAAGTTTTTTTCGAAAAGATCGAGTACATTTCCATAACCTACCAAAAAGTCAAATGGAGAATCTTTAGTAGCCTCATCCATAACGGGACCATTCGGATCGGTACGTAATTGATAAGAGATAGAGAGAACGGTTCCTGGTGCTGCTTTCATTTTTTTGAGTTGATGCGTTTAAAAATAGTATTGAGTCATTCAACAAAAAACACAACACTTTAATTTCGCGTCAAAAATAAAATTAATATTGAGTTGTCTGTTTATTTTAGAAAATATTCCCTATAAAATTTCAAACCCTTTTTAGCATAGGAAAGCGTTATTTAACTCCATTCAAAAGCCTATATTTGCAACTCAAAATAGATACGATATGTTAGAGATAAACACCATCAGAACCCAAACAGAGATGGTAAAAGACGGGTTGAGAAAAAAGAATTTTAAAGAAATTGAATTAGTAGATGAAATACTGAAAGTAGATGAACAACGTAAAAAGACGCAACTTACTTTAGATGAACTTCGCAATAAAGAAAACCTATTAGCTAAAGAAATAGGTGAGCTATTTAAACAAGGAAAAAAAGAAGAAGCAGATAAAAAGAAAGAAGAAGGAGGGCTGCTAAAAGTTGATTCAGCTAAATTGACAGAAGTTCTAAATCGTTTAGAAGAAGAACAAAAAAATCTGCTCGTTATTCTCCCAAACCTTCCCACAGCAATCGTTCCGGAAGGAAATTCTCCAGAAGAAAATATAACTGTAAAACAAGTTGGCGAAATTCCTGTACTACCCGAAACGGCACTTCCGCATTGGGATTTAGCTAAAAAATACAATCTTTTTGATTTAGAATTAGGTGTAAAATTAACAGGTGCAGGCTTTCCAGTTTTTAAAGGAAAAGGCGCAAAGCTACAACGCGCATTGGCGGCTTTCTTTTTAGATAATGCTACTGAAGCCGGCTACAACGAAGTAATTCCACCTTATATGGTAAATGAAGCGAGTGCTTTTGGTACTGGACAATTACCCGATAAAGAAGGGCAAATGTACCATGCTACAGAGGACAATTTCTTTTTAATTCCTACGGCCGAAGTTCCTGTTACCAATATTCACCGCGATGAAATCTTAGAAGAAAAAGATTTGCCTATAAAAATGACGGCATACTCACCATGCTTCAGAAGGGAGGCGGGTAGCTACGGCAAAGATGTAAGAGGGCTTAATAGAGTTCATCAATTCGAAAAAGTAGAGATTGTTCAGCTACAACATCCCGATAAATCGTATCAGACCTTAGATGAAATGGTAGCTTATGTAGAAACTCTGTTGCAGAAACTAGAATTGCCATATCGTATTTTGCGATTGTGTGGAGGTGATATGAGTTTTTCTTCTGCACTCACTTATGATTTTGAAGTATGGAGCGCTGCTCAAAAAAGATGGCTAGAGGTAAGTTCTGTTTCTAATTTTGAAACCTTTCAAACCAACAGAATGAAGATTCGCTACCGAGATGAAAACAAAAAAGCAAGATTACTTCACTCTTTAAATGGTAGTGCATTGGCTTTACCTAGAATTTATGCTTCTATTTTAGAGAACCACCAAACCCCAGAAGGCATAAAAATTCCTAAATTATTACAACCCTATACAGGTTTTGAATTACTAAATTAAAGAGTTACTAACAAACGTTAGCCAGCCCAAGGTCTTCCACTTTGGGCTTTTTTTATAGTTAACTGTTTGGATTAATACTCAAATAGAGAGAATCCATCGCTTAACATAAACCTTGCCAAACACATTATGGGATATTTTAATATACAATTTGTTGTTTAAACTGTGAATATTATTTTACAATGCTATGACAATCAAATGCAACATTAAGATTAGGTTCACGTTATATTATTTTAAAATATAAAAAATGAAAACAGACACATCCATGAATTTTATGCTTGTAGTGTTTTGTGCAATTCTTTTATGCTTTGTTTTTTTTAGCTCTAAACTTTCGGAGTCATTAAAAATAAAACAAGCACAAGTTGAACAAATTCAAATCGCCAAATAAGTTTTTGTTTGTACGTCTATGATTCATCTTCCTTTCTAAGGGGGCAAGGTAAAAATGAACTTGTCTTTCTCTGATAATCTTCATACTCGGGATTTCCACAATACTTTTTTTCTAACATAACCACACCCGAAACCTTTAACAGTAAAAAGGTAATGGTAATAGGCCCTAATAATCGCAGCATTGCATCTCCTAGAGAGAAGCAAGAAATTAAAGAGAGCATAAAAACACCCCACCACATAGTAGCCTCGCCAAAATAATTAGGATGGCGCGAATATTTCCACAAGCCATAGCGCATTACTTTTCCTTTGTTGAGATGATTCCTTTTAAATTTTAAAAGTTGATAATCACTGATGGATTGAAAGAAAAAACCAATTATCCAAACCAACAATCCAACCAGATACAACACCAAAACAGGAATTCCCAAAAATGACTTTCTAGAATCGAATGAACTGTTGGCCAAAAGTACAGGCAACAAAACAATAAACATAAAAACTCCTTGTAACATAAACACTTGAAAAAACGATCGAACCACTACATACTTTCCCCACTCTATTCGCCATTTTGCATACCGCCAATCTTCTGGTTGACCCCAATTTCTTACCAATAAATGAACAGACAATCGGAGCCCCCAAAGTACCACCAATAAAGTAATTATCATTTGGCTTGTATCAGAACCTCCTGCATGTAGCGGTCTTGTGGAAAAAGAAAACAAAGCTACCACTACAAAACCAAGACCCCAGCCTATATCTACAATACTATTGTTCTTTTTTACTAAAGCGATTACAAACATTCCACACATAAAAAGAAATATGACAAGAATGTTAAAGAGTATAGTATTCATGTTTTTGGTTTATTTCTCAAAATACAACTAGTTTTGAATTCAAATTCATTTCATGGAAAATAAAGTTCCTTCCATTGCAGATTTGCACAAACAATTTGCCATTAATTGTTTCAACGATACCTGGAAAATTTTAGAAAAAGAAAGCGCTACTGATGATGAAATTTGTGAAGGCATAAGACTGGCACATGTCTCTACATGGCATTGGAGCAAGTGTGGCGATTCGTTGAATCAACAAAGAGGCGAGTGGATTTGTTCGCGGGTGTATGCGCATTTTGGATTTGGCGATATGGCACTTTACCATGCTAAAAGATGTTACGATTTAACTGTGAGACACGCTTTTAAAGATTTTGATTTAGGCTATGGATTGGAGGCTATGGCTCGCGCATACTCAGTTCTAAAAAACAAACAAGAAACTAAAAAATTTCTTGATTTAGCATTTAGTGCCGCAGAAAAAATAGAAAAGGAAGAAGACAAAAAATGGTTCCTTAAAGATTTAAATTCAATTACTATTTAAAGCCCGCTTAACAACTCCGCCATGTATACTAAAAAACAATTTTGCTCCGTATTCTTTCTTGTTGTTATTTTATTCATTGCATCCTGCAAAGAAAAAAAAACAAGCCCGCCAGACACTACGCCACCAATTACTGACACTACCAATGTAATGGGCTATACTATACTCAACAAATTACCAGGCATTTGGAATGGCCCTGTTACATCTTCTACAATGCTTGGGTCATACCCAGAATGGGTAGTAGACATGCGCCCCATTTCTGCTGCTCAAATTAGCTCTAAAAACGAGCTCGATTCTTTGAATGATATATTACTAAGCTTCTTTATTGTAAAGCACAATAAGCAATACAAAATGGCTTTCAGAAACGGAGGAGGATTTGCAGGGATGAAACGAATATCGTATGCCGTAATAGATAGTGTAAATGAAACTGGAACCCAATCTTATTATCGCTTTTCAGATTTTGCAGCAGGCTACAAGCGTACCTTTACGGAGGTTGTTTTTAAAGGAGATAGCTTTCTGTTAACTTCTTATACTAATAAATATGGCAACCTTTCTGCTCCCGTAATACACATGAGTTGGAGAGCTGGCATACAAGATAGAACTGCTGCACAACCTGCCATTACTAAATTTAGTTTTCCTAAAAAAGAATTGGTAAAGGATTTCAGCACTACCTTTGATGGCAGAGCAGATGCTGTTTTTTATGACCTAGCATCCGACCCATACTCAGAACCTAACCAACCCTATTTGGGAAAGACTACCGTTAACTTTTCCTTTGGTGGGGGCTTAACTCCTGTAGCTACCAACAAAGTAATTTTGATTATTACAACACAACCATTGCTCACAGGGTTTACTCCTAATTTAGGAAATTTAAAATTCCGCTCACGCTATGTAATTTTAAATGCCAATCAAATAAAATTTGATTTTGTTTCTATGCACCCAGGCAGTTATTATCTCTTTGCCCTGTACGATAAAAATGGCGATGGCACATTTACCTCTGGCGATTATTTTAGCTCCAATAACCAAGCATTCACTTTAGCCGAAAAGGGAACTACTTCATTAAATTGTTCTATTGATTTCGCTATACCTTAGGCTACTCCTCAAAAAGCACGACCTCATGACCTGCTTTTTTGTATACCCTATCTACTAGTTTTATACAGAAAAAGCTAGCAAAGGGCGCTGCTATTACATCTAGTGTGTAATGTACATGCTGCCATACCAACATCAATGGCACCGCCAAACAACACAAAGTAATGTAATGCTTTAGCCACTTATTTTTGGTAGCGAAATAATAAATAAAAAGTGCACCCGTGTGTCCAGAAAAAAACAAATCTTTAGTGACTACTAATCCATCTTTACCAAGACACAATTGCCCGAAAGGATCAATAAGCATAATCATACCTACGGGTGGTTCAAGTGGAATAAAAAAAATAGTAATGGTTCTAAGAAAAAGCATCAGCATGTATGCTTGCAACGCTTTAAGTAAATATTCAGGTTCATTCAATAATAATACAATTCCTAAAATTACTACCGAATACATCATGAAAAAAATAGGAACAGAAAAATCAACAGGCGTAAGCATTGCTAGCAGTTTATCGTCTATTAAAACGCCTTTTCTAGCTTCCCAAATAGCGAGATAGTGGAAGTTTATATAACAAACAAAAATGCTAAGAGTGCCTGTTAGAAAAATCTGAGACCTGCCATTGGAGCTATTCCAAAGGCTTACCCATGCATCTTTGATATTGATTACTTTTGAAACCATAAGTTGCAAAATAAATTATTACGCAATAAATACAAAGAGATTTTCTTTTAGTCAATTAAAAAGTGAATTTTGAGATTCACAAAAAACAAATCATGAGCGATGAAATAAAAACAACTTCCGTAGAGAAGTTGGGAGAATTTGGTTTAATAGAAAGACTGACTAAAAAATTTGAAACAAAAAATAGTTCTACCATAAAAGGGATAGGAGATGATGCAGCAGTACTCACTCATGGCACTTTAAAAACCATTGTAAGCACCGATCTTTTGGTGGAGGGTGTTCATTTCGATTTAATGTATATGCCCTTAGTACATTTGGGCTATAAAGCTGTGGTAGTGAACCTTTCCGACATTTACGCCATGAATGCTACTCCCAAACAGATTACTGTTTCCATTGCTATTTCCAGTAAATTTAGTGTGGAAGCTTTAGATGAATTATATGAAGGAATTTATCACGCTTGTGAAAAATATGGGGTGGATTTAGTTGGGGGCGATACCACCTCTTCTGTAAAAGGTCTGATTATTTCTGTCACCGCTATTGGGGAAGCAAAAGAGGATGATATTGTGTATCGCAATGGTGCTAAAGAGGGTGATTTAATTTGTGTAACTGGAGATTTAGGAGCAGCTTATTTGGGTCTACAGCTTTTAGAAAGAGAAAAGCAAGTCTTCTTAGAAAATCCAAACGGAGAACCACAATTTGATGGAGGAGATTATTTGGTAGAGCGACAATTGAAACCTGAAGCTCGAAAAGATATTCTAGAATTTTTTGAAGAAATGAGTTTGAAACCCACTTCCATGATGGATGTAAGCGATGGTCTTTCTTCTGATATGATGCACATTTGCAAACAATCTGACGTGGGCTGCGAACTGCACGAATCCCGCATTCCTATTGCCGAAGACACTTACAATATGGCATTGAATTTTAGCATGGACCCCATAAACTGTGCACTCAATGGAGGCGAAGATTATGAGTTGCTCTTTACGATAGAATCGGCTGATGAAACCAAAATAACCGACAACCCAAATATTTCTGTCATTGGACAAATTACACGAAAAGAAGAAGGAATGCTGTTACTCACCAAGGGCGGAAACAAATTTGCACTGAAAGCCCAAGGTTGGAATCATTTTCAGGAATAAAAAACAACAAATGAAATTCCTTTCAAAAGAAAATAAGATAGCCCTGTTCATAGGATTTCTCTCTTTTTTCTTTGCGTTGTTTTATAACGAATGGAATCTTTCTGTACTAAAAACAGAGGCTCCTCAAAAAGTCAATTCGCATAATACGATTAGAACACCTGACGATGCCTCCTATCTTTCTCCAGCCAAAACTTTCTACGAAACTGACATTTGGAAAAGCGGAGGAATAGGCAAACAAAGTTATTTTTTTAGAACCCCAGGCTATGGTTTGTATCGACTTTGTCTTATGTATTTTGTGGGCTACGATGCCTCTTTTGCGCTTGCCAAATTTTTGCAGTTGTTGCTTTTTGCTAGCTCGTGTGCTATGCTTTACAAAATAAGTGTACAATACCTCGATAGCCCCAAACTTTCTCTCTGCTTAAGTTTTATTTATGGATGTACCCCTTTTACCTGTAGTTTTTTGTACTACAATATTACAGAGAGCATTACTCCTGCTTTGTTGATTTTATTCTATTTTTTATTGATGCAAGCCGAAAAAAGTAACCACCAAAAATTAATTTTCTTTTTTCTTTCAGCAGTGGTCATGTCGTTTTTGATTTTAGTTCGCCCAGTATTGGGTTTATTTCTTTTGGCATTACCCTTTTCTATTTATACTATTTATCTTAAAAAAGGAGAACAGCGATTTGCACTCCTACTTACTTCTTTGGTACTGATGGTTTCTCTTAGTAGCATTGGGGTTTGGGCATACAGAAGCTATACCATAGGAGGAAAAGCAATCGAACTACAGCCACAGTTTTACATCGAAAACAACTCCCCTTTTCGCCCTTCCCATAAAGCTATTCTAGATTTTAGTCTTGCATTTGGAATGAACATTACTGAAATTGATTCGTTGCTGTTGCCCATTTGGAATGCTGCTATTAAGGGTGATACCTCTAGTAAATATGTGGAGGCTTATCTAGCAAAAGTGCCAAGGCATGTGGTTCAAACGATTGGGAAAGACTCTGCTTTTAGCTCTTTAAAAAAACATCAGGCGGCAATACTTTGGCAGAAAAAATATTATGATGTAACCCTTCCAATGCCTGATACCATTCCATTTCAAGAGCAAAAAGTGGTGAATGATTTCAGGCACTTTACTAAACTTTATCAAGAGAAATATTTTTTAGAAAACCAAGTAATTGTTCCTCTTCTACTCCTTAAAAAATTTGCCTTTCACTCTAATTTATCCCTTCACATTTTTCAAAAAACTTATCGTGGAAATTTATTGCTGGAAGTTTGCAGAGGGTTCTTTTTTCTGCTGCATGTAGCATGCTTTGTATTCTGTGTATTGAATCTTTTCTTGATTAAAGATTGGAATGGAAAACTTCTCTTTTCTGGAATAGTATTGATTTACTTATTCTATTTGGTTTCCATCCATCGGCTTTTTGAAGAGCGCTATACCTTGCCCGTGTTGCCTTTGATGCTGATTGGATTATTCTATTCAGCTCAAAAATTGATATTGCCTTTCCTAGCAAAAAGGAATAAATAAAAAACCCTACAAAAAAAATTCTGTAGGGTTTCTAAAGTTTAATTTCTCTTTTTTATGCAAATCTTCTTCTGAATCTTTCTCTCACTTTATAGCCCAACATATACATGGCGGGAACTACTAATAATGTCAAAAACGTAGCCGCTATTAATCCAAAAATCATGGTCCATGCTAAAGGTCCCCAGAAAGAGACATTGTCTCCTCCTAAGTAAAAGTGTGGATTAAATTCTGCAAACAAGCTCTCAAAGTCAATGTTTAAGCCTATTGCCAAAGGTATTAATCCCAAAATGGCCGACATAGCAGTAAGTATAACGGGTGTGATACGAGTAGCGCCCCCTTCTATAACTGCCTCCGAAACGCTCAATCCTCTTTCGCGTAATTCATCTGTAAATTCAATTAACAAAATTCCATTTCTAATTACAATTCCTGCCAAAGAGAAGAAACCCACTCCAGTCATTACCACTGAAAATTTCATTCCCAAAAGAGCATTACCTAAGAAAACTCCTATTAAGCTAAACAATACTGTAGAAGCAATAATGAGTGGTTTTACTACCGAATTAAACTGCGTAACCATAATCATAAACATGAGCGCGAAAGCCAGGCCAAATGCCACTCCTAAGAATGCTCCTGTTTCTTGCTGCTGCTCTTGCTCACCTGTCATTTTAATTTCATAGCCTTCTGGTATTTCCATTTGTGCTATCAAATCTTTTATCTGTGGCACTATATCATTGGCAGAATATCCTTCTACCACATCAGAGCCCAGAGTAACCAATCGCTTTTGATTTTTACGATTAATCATACTGTATGAATTTCCATAACGCATAGTAGCTATAGATGATACCGGCACTTGGCGGAAAGACTGTGTAGCAAAATCCATGAACGAAATATTCAAGTTCATTAAGTTTTCTACTTTGGTACGATACTGCTTATCTAAGCGAAGTTGAATAGGCGCATCATCATTCGCATCTCTGAATTTAGAAACTTCTTTTCCAAAAAGTGCAGAGCGAATTTCACTGGCAACTTGTGCTAATGAAAGCCCTTCTCTTTGTAATTTCTCTTTATCTAATTCTAAGATTATTTCAGGTTTTGAAATTTGCAAATCCGACTTTAATCCATCTATTCCTTTAATGCCTGCTTTATCTATTTTGGTTTTAATTTGCTCTTGCAAATCTGCTAAAACTTTAAAGTCATCTCCGTTTATTTCAATGTTAATGGGCTTTCCAACTGGTGGTCCATTTCTTTCTTTCTCTACAGATACATCTGCTCCTGCCACTCCATTTTTAAACTCATCTCGAATTGCATTTAAAATTTTGGAGGTTTGTACATCTTTCCTATCTGCATATTTTTTAAATGCTACCGTCACCTTACTTTTTTGTGGAGTGGCTACCTTATCTGGATTTTGAGGGTCACCAGCACCTAGTCCTACATTCGTAATTACAGAAGTAACATCAGGGTTGTGTTCCCCTATAACTTTATAAACTCTCTTTTCTATGATGCGAGTAATCGAATCTGTGACATTGGCATCTGTTCCCATTGGTAAACGGGTATAGATGTAAACAAAGTTGGGTTCTGAGTTTGGAAAAAATTCAATAATGGGTTTTGAAATTACAAAAACCCCTACGCTCAAAAACAACAACACAACCGCAGCCAATGGAATAAATACAGGGCGATATCCTTTTATAAATGCAGTTAATACATTTCTATACGCATTTGTAAAACGCGGCCAAACCTTAGTTTGAAAAGCTGTAGCTGCTCCTGCCAATACAAAATGATACAACAACACCATCAGGATAGCGAAGACAGAAAAATTAGCGATACCAAAATGTTTGGTGATATAACCAACAATAGCGCTTACTCCCAAAATTCCAAATGCAAACTTATAATCTAGCAGCGATGACTTTTTATTATCGTCATCTTTTTTCATAAACGAAACTGCAAACACAGGATTAATAACAAAGGCTACAAACAATGAAGAGCCTAATGTTATAATGAGTGTGATTGGTAAATTTCGCATGAACTTTCCCACTATCCCTGGCCAAAATAAAAGTGGAAAAAATGGCGCTAGGGTTGTAAGTGTTCCTGCTAACACAGGAATGAAAACCTCTCCAGCAGCGTATTTGGCGGCTTTTACAATTCCCAGTTCATGGTATTGATGGAAAATACGGTGGGTGTTTTCTATTACCACAATGGCATCATCTACTATAATTCCTAAAGCAAGTAAGAGTGAAAACAACACCATTACATTCATGGTTAATCCCAAACCAGGCATAAATAAGAATGCTATCAAACAAGAAAGAGGCACCGCTAATCCAACAAAGAAGGCGTTTTGGAAGCCCATGAAGAACATCAAAACAAATACCACCAAAACGAATCCAATAATCACCGTGTTTATCAAATCGTGTAATTGAATGCGAGTGTTTTCAGAAGTATCACCCGTTACTTGTACTTTTACTCCTTGGGGGAACTTATTGATTTTGTAATCATCTAGGGTTTCATAAATTTGGTCGGTGGCATTTAAAAGGTTTTCTCCGCTTCTTTTAATCACATTTAAAGTAACTACCGATTTGTGATCTAAGCGTGCAAAATCTTGTTTCTCTTCATGGTCGTCTACTACTGTAGCTATATCTTTTATGAAAACAGGATTGCCTATAAATGAGCGTACCACTATATTTTCAATCTCTTTAGGGTCTTTAAATTCTCCCGTTACCCGAATATTTCTGCGCAAATCACCTACTCTCATTTCCCCTCCAGATATATTCATATTCTCTCTGGCTACCGCGTTCTCAATATCCATTAAGGTAATGCCAGATGCTGTCATTTTATACAGGTCTACATTAATCTGAATTTCTCTTTTGTAGCCACCTATTATATCAACCCTTGTAATTTCTTTTTGTGATTCTATTTTGTCTTTCAAATCCTCTGCGTACTTTTTCAATTGCTCCAAAGGAACATCTCCCGCAAGGTTAATATTCATGATAGGCATTTCTGCAATATCAAATTCCTGAATTTGTGGATCAGTTTTTAAATCACTCGGCAAATCCTTCTTTCCTTTTGCTACTGCATCTGTAACCTTTTGCTTACAAAGCTTTGGGTCCTGATCGGTATTAAATTCCGCTACTATCAAACAAAAATCTGAAAGAGAATTACTGGTTACTTTTTTTACCCCAGAAATAGATTTTAGTTGTTTCTCTAATGGCTTAGTGACTAAGTTTTCTATATCTTCTGGAGTAGCTCCGGGGTAAATAGTAGCTACCGAAATGGTGGGTACCACTACATCAGGAAACAATTCTTTAGGAAGATTTTGATAGATAAACCATCCTGCTATAGAAATTATTAACGTAAAAACATAAATACTGGTGCGGTTTTCAATACACCAACTCGTAAACTTGAGTTCTTTTAATCGTTCTGCTGTCATGGTTCTATTTTAGTCCGTTATTTTCATTCCCCAGAAATCTTGTTTTATAAAAACACTTTCGATGCTCTTGGATAACAAAACACTTCTGTTTTAATAATCAATTTTTTGTCCATCTACTACTTCGCTATAACCAAAAGTTATAAGCTTATCACCAGCCACCAATCCGCTTTCTACTAAGGTATTGCCATCATAAGAAAGACCTGCCTTAATAACTTTCTTAACTGCCTTTTTATTTTCTGCTACCAATACATACTCACTTCCATCTTCTCCCTTTTGAATAACATTAGATGGTACTACTAAAGCATTATTGGTACTTTCATCATTCATCATCAATTTCGCTATCATATTGGCTTTGTAGTTGGCATCTTTATTATCTAGTCGTACTTCCACATTAAAAGTACGGCTCACTTTATCTACTACCTGTGCCACAAAACTCACCGTAGACTCTATGGTTTTATTAATGTCAGGGAAATTTACTTGTACTTTATCTCCGGCTTTTAATTTACCAATTTGCGAATCACTCAATTTTGCTTTGATAACTAATTTGGAAGAATTGATAACTCTTACGCCTGGCATCATGGCAGAAGGAGCAGCCATATCACCCAATTTTACACGCACCTCATCTACCGTTCCACTGATAGGAGATTTGCATTTGCTCATTTCTACAGTGGCTCTTAGAGTAGCAATTTGCTTTTCTGCCGACTCCTTATTTGTTTTTGCAGTGAGCACTTGAATTTCACTTCCTATATTTTGAGCCCATAATCTCTCTTGTCTTTCATAAGCCGTTTTCGCTAAAGCCAATTGTGATTCTACAATAGAAATCTGTTTTTCATAGGTGCTCGCATCCGTTGTATACAAAACTTGACCTGCAGAAACACGGTCACCTTCTTTTACATAAATAGCTGTAACCACGCCTGGCATAGACTGAATAGCCAGCACATTGTCTGCTGCATCTACCTGACCTTGCACTTCTATAAAATGTTTGAATGTAGTAGGAGCGAGTGTGTCTATACCTATCAATTTTGCTTTTACATCTACTTTAAAAGCTGTATCTAATTTTGCTATTTCTTTTTCAAGCAAAGCAATTTTATCGGCTGTTTCTTTTTGAGATGCTTTTAAATCTGTCAACTCCTTTTTCTTAGAAGCTAAATCGCTACCTCCGCCTCCACAAGCTGCCAATGTTAACCCTGCTAATGCTGTAATAAATAGTTTTTTCATTTTATGTTTTTTGAATTCGTTTTAATTTTTATGTCTTTTATTTTATGCCCATTGCCTTGTCTAGATCTGCTTTTGCAGCTAAAACACTTTGAAGTGATTGTATATATTTTAATTGGTTTGAGACAAATTCTCGTTCTGCTTGAACCAATTCAAAACTTGACCCTACGCCCTCTTTAAATTTAATTTTACTGGTCGAAAATATCTTCTTACTAAGCTCCAATGTTCGCTTTGTATTTAATTCCTCTTGTAAAGAGCTGTTGTAGTTGGTTTGAGAAACCATCAATTGTAATTCTAAGCCTTTCATAAAACTTTCAAAATCGTTTTTGGCTTTTAGCTCATCTATTTTTCCTTGTTTCACCTGAGCTTGTCTTTGTCCAGAATCAAAAATTGGCACCTTCAAACTTAAGCCCACCAAGCCTTGTTGAAACCAATTGTTTTTACCAGTAGTTGCATCTTTTCGAAATATATCACCAAATTTATCTACCTGAGAACCTCCGCCATAGTTTAAAAACCCAGCCAATGTAGGAGCATAACCTGCTGCTCTCTGTTTAGTATCGTGCCCTCTTACTCTCATAGCTGTTTGTAATAAATCGTACTCAGGGCGTTGATTTGGATTAAAAGTAGGAGTTTGTGGCTTTAGTGTTTCTCTTAATGTTTCTAACTTATCGATTAAAACGATTGGGTCTGAAACTGAAAGCCCCATTTGAAATTTTAAATTTGCTTGTGCTATTTCTGCTAACTGTACTTGTGTTTGAATTTGGCTTTGCAGGTTGGCTAAAATTAATTCTAGTCTGTTTACATCTAACTCTTCTATTAATCCTTCTTTGTAAGTTGCTCGAGTATCTGTAACTAATTTCTCCACAATTTGCACCGTTTCGTTCAGAAGGCCTATTGCTTGTTTTCCAGCTTGTGCTTGATAATATGCTTTGCGAATATTATATCGAATCTCTTGGTCTGAAACCTCTTTTGTTTGCCTAGCAAGCTTCATGAAATCTTTAGTAGCCTTGAGTCCTACCACATATCGTCCATCAAAAAGCAACTCTGTAACTTGTACTCCTGCCTGTAAATTATGTGGAAGTTGGAAATAAATAGGCTGACCTTTGGATGCTTGTAGACCTTGAACCGTTTGACCCAATATATATTGAAGTCTCTGTTCATCTGGGGTAGTGCTTCCTAAAACTTTTTGAAGCCCACTATATAAAGCTATGTTTCCATCCGTTTGTCCTCCAAAAATTTTTTGAATAGCTGGAGATTCTGGTCTTTTAAAATAATAGGTGTAATCCGCACTACCACTTACTACAGGCAATCCTGTAGAAATAATTTCCCAATTTCTTGCCTTCGCTTTTTGAATATCTAAAAGACTGTTTTTTGCTTCCGCTTTATTTTGAAGCGCAAACTCTACAGCCTGTTCTACCGTAAAAGTTTGTAGTGGTGCCGTTTGTGCTTCCACACAAAATCCACTAACAATTAATAAAAAAAGTAACGCTTGTTTTTTCATGACTGCAATGTTTTAAGCAAATTATTTTGTTCTAAATACTTTAACCCTTTTGGTGATACGATGCCCCTTAGATGGTAATTAGCAAACTCTTTGTAAATGGTTACAAAACTGTATTTCTTAGATGGGAACCATTGTTCATCTATTAAAATATCGGCTGCTTGTATATAAATCTTGGCTATAATATCTGCATCTAAATTATCTCTGTAAAGTCCCTCTGAAACTCCATTTGCAATGTTGTTTTGAATTATTTTTAATAGATTTTTTTGACGATAATCGTTAAATAGGACGAATGATTCGGGATAATATTTTTGTAAATCGTGAAAGGCCGCGGGATTGAATTCTTTTAGATGGTGGCTGATGTAGCCTATCATGCGCAAAATTTCTTCTACCGCATTTTTAGATGTCTTTATTATTTTATCTACCTCTTCCGCCTCATGAAGCAAATATGCTTGCGTAGCTTTAAAAACTAAATCCGACTTATTCTCTACATACTGGTAAATGGTTTTTTTACTCATACCTAATTCTCTGGCAATCTCATCCATGGTAAGATTTTTCACCCCAAAACGCAAAAAGAGTTCGAGCGATTTCAAAAGAATTTGTTGTAACTGTGGATTCATTATTTTTAAGCGGGTGCAAATGTAAGTGTTGAACACCAAGGAAACAAATTTTGTTTAGAAAGTTTCCAAAGTTTCTTTGAACGCAAGCATTTGGCTAGTGAATGTCGCTTGTCTCCTCAAAAAATGTTAAATAGAGCCATTCTTAACACTCTTGGCAATTGGTGAATTCCAAAAAGGCATTAGATTTGTATTAGCACAAACGTGAACAACTTTATTTAAATCAATTTAAAAAATCAAACCGATGAAAAAGCTATTGCTAATGACCATTTTTGCTGGCGCTTCTTTTTGCACTTTCGCTCAGGCACCTGCTACTCCTGCTACTCCTCCTGTAGATCCTAATGCTCCAGAAATTAAATGGGATGCTATGTCTATAGATTATGGTAATGTAAAAAAAGGGGACGAAACAAACTCTAAGCGTTTCTTTAAATTCACCAACACTGGAAAAACTCCACTAATCATTTCTTCTTGTCATGGTTCATGTGGATGTACAGTACCTACTTGCCCCACTGAGCCTATTTTGCCAGGCAAAGGAGGACAAATTGAAGTTCACTATGACATCAATCGTCCAGGACCTTTTACCAAAACAGTAAGTGTTTCTTCGAATGCTAAAAACGCTAATGAAACCTTGAAAATTTCAGGAACAGTAGTAGATGAAGCAACCCCTTCAACTGGAGTGGTAACTCCTGCTGCTACACCTGTAGTAACTCCTGCTAAAGCAGTTGCTGCAACTCCTGCACCAGCTTCAACTCCTGCTTCTGCGAAAGTAAAAGCAACTAAAGGACAAAAAGCTGCTAAAGCAAAAACAACTAAATAAATAAGCTCTTTAATCTTACAAAAATGCCTCGAATAATTTCGAGGCATTTTTGTTTCCAAGCAATTGTAAAATCAGTTTACATTTCACTCGCCTTCACCTTTACTTTGCCCGTAATATGCTTTATAGTATAATCAGAAAAGGTTTCATTTGCCACCATCCCATCACCAAAAATAATTTCATCGGCAGTAGTGATTTTTACAAAAGTATTGGAGTAAATTATTTTTTTATCAGAGTCCCAGATTAATTCTTCCGTATTCATCTTGTCTCCTTTTACATTTATTACCTCTACATTATTACGAGCTGTCATTTGGTTAGAGCTTTCTACTGCTGTAGCGTAACCTGCAGTGAGCATCGTTTCTACCTCCTTTCCATTGTAGAAAAAAAGTTTAATCCCTTCAGAAAACTCCATGTATGGTTTTTCGGTATTAAAACGATTTACTTTTTTAGCTACCACTTTAATTTTGATATTGCCGTGGTCCGTATATTTGATGGTTACCTCTTTTCCTGTTTCTATATTTACGTTTGCCCGGGAGGTTATCTTTCTTGCTTCATCCATATCATTTTGACAGGAAGAAGAAAGCAACAACAACCCTACTGAGAGCGTGAGAGAAAAATTTAAATTCTGAGATTTAGGAGAATTCTTTTTTTGAAAATTTCGTGTTGTCATTTTTTGTTTTTGAAAGCGACAAACCTATTTCTGTTTGCCTTGCAATTCGACATCATCAATCAAATTTTCTGCGAATGAACCATTGGTTATTAAGCGTAAAACCAAATGTGATTCGATAATAATTTTCGCGAATTAAATTTTTATCAGCAGGAGCACGAGAGCCAATTTCTGCCGTTAAATTGAAGCGAGCCGCTTCTCTATAAATAGGGTTAAACTTCACTGGTATTGACAAACCCAATGTCCCACCAAATTCACTCAAATGATTTCCTGCATAAATAATTTCGCTCTTTCCGTAATACCCGCCCAGCTTATATTGCACTCTGCTCAAAAAACTTTTAGATTCAATGTTTGGAACAATACCTGCACCTAAGGATATTCTCCAACTATCTCCTAAGCTGCCATTGTTTAGAGGGGTAGTATATTTCTTCCAATTCTGATATCGAAAATCCACTCCTGCTATCCACCATGTTTCATTTCCTATGGTAAACCCAGCACCAAAATGCATGGGTAAATTTATTTTACCTTTTTTATTTACTGAGCTATCTGGTTCATCTAAAACTGTTACTGCATTTTGATTTTGATAGTAGTATCGCTGCCAATAAGCATCTGTAGTGGTGGTTAATTTAACCGCACTGGCACCATAAACACCTGCGGTAAAATTGATGTCACTTCTTAGTCCATTTTCATTCGTTCTTTTCTTTATGCGGGTTTTATATTGCAAGCCTATGTTGTAAATAAACCCATTCACACGCATGGCAGAGGCATTTCTTACATTCAACAAGCCTAAAGAATCCGTAAACTCAAAACCTTTAGTATAATCTAGTTTACCAAAAACATAACCCGCATTTATTCCCAAAGAAAGGCCTTTCCATTTGTAAGCAGTGCCTATATAAAATTGATACAGAGAGCCTTTGCCACTATTAAATTTTGTAGTGTCAGTAAAGGTTTGAACAAAATTATAATTGACATTACTAAAAGGAAGCAACCCAAAACTTAAACCCATTTTTCCACGCAAAATAGGTGTTCCAATGGCTAAATGATTTACCCCACCACTAAAAGCATTGTAAGAAGAATCTTTTGAGCGCAAGGTATTTCCATTCAGGTTGGCACCTACTTCAAAAGTAGTCCAGGCAATCTCTGAATACGAAGCTGGGTTTGCGTGATTAATTCCAAGTGTACTGCTATACCCCGCAGAAATGCCGCCCATAGCTTGATTGGTAGAAAAAACATCTGAACGAATAGACCCTAAACCAAAACGAGAGTAGGGCGAAGTAGCCTGCGCTGAAAGTTGATTAGAAACAAGCAACAACAAAAACGAAACAAGGAGAAAAAATTTACGCATGGTACAAAAGTATGCTGTTTAATCCTTCCAAGACTAAATCAGGGTGGGCAAATATCTCATTTTTAAGCTTAGAAACAAAAAAGTTTGCATTCCCCCCTGTTATGAGTACAGGAAGATTTCCATAACGCGATTTGTATTGTTCTATTGTGCCCTGTACTTCATACTGTACCCCATTTAATACGCCACTCAAAATAGAAGATGCAGTGTTGTTCCCTATTAACTCGCACGTTTTATTTTTTGATAATTCAACTTCGTATTCAATTAACGGAAGTCTGGCAGTAAATGCCTTCAAAGCCTTGAAGCGCATAGAAATTCCAGGGGAAATTCCACCTCCTAAGTACTCACTTTCTTTACTTACGAAATTATAAGTAATACAGCTACCTGCACAAATTATTAGCACATCTTGGTGAGGAAAATGTTGTGCAGCAGCTACTGCTACAGCTATTCTGTCTGTTCCTAAAGTTTCAGGAGATTGATACGCATTTTTAATGGGAAGAGGCGTAGCAGAGGATAAAGTTTGAACTGGAATGTTTTGATTCTTTAACAACTCTATGACCTGACTTGATTGCGTTACATCAGAAATGATAGCGGAGGATACGTTGTTTGCTACAATTGATTTTTTCAATTCCTCTAATCCCTTACCAAAAAATTGCTTGTTTACCGTTTCAAACAAAGCGAACTTTAAATCCGTATTTCCAATATCTATGGCTAGTTGCATACGATTATTTAATGCTCACTTTTCTCACCCTCCTGCCCTCAAAATATGCCACAATAAAAGACTCTTTGTATCTAGGTTTTATTACTCTTGAAAAAAGTTCTTTTACTTTTTCTAAATCGGTTGAAGCGCCAATCAAGTAGCGATAATTTCCCTCCTCTTGAACTATCTCATAACCCTTCAAATGGTCATAATAGCTGGTGTCTATAGGTATCACCTTTTTCAACTCATAAAATTGAATGTGGTATACAGTATCATGTACCACGGCTACCGAAGCCTTAGCAGTAGGAGCAGCAGATTTTTTTACATTTCTTTCATCAAAAGGATTGAATCTGTTATTCAAAGGAGAGTTGGTTAACTCAACCGTTTCTTCTACATTTTTTACCACTATTTCACTCAAATTGTACTGAATTTCATCAGAAGCTCTTCCAAGCATCTTACGCATATCATATACTTGCGTGGTCATTTTCTTTTTTTCAACCGCTGGTATATTTGCAAAAATTTCTCCTTGCTCTACCGCTGCTATGGGAAGCACATACAATTTCTTTTTTGATGAGACTGTATCGTAATAATTCCAAGTGGGTATAAACCCATAATCTCCCAAATGACACTCTCCCGTAAAATTATTCTTCTTTAACTCTATATCCATCACAATGCCTGCCTTTGTGCGATCTTCATCAGAACTGGAGATTAAATTACCTAAGGAATAGCACACCAGCCCTTGTTTCTCTACTTGCTTGTAATAGTAGGTCATCAAGTCTATACGCTGCACAGTGTTTGGAAAAGTACCCACCACAATATCTGCCCCTTGCTCTAAAATAAATCGAGCCATATTTTCTTGTGAGTAGGCTGGATATTCTTGAAAATTTCCTCCCCAATCTAAATATACAATTATGAAGTCGGGCTCTTGCGAACGCGCTATTTTCATATCGCGCTCTATTTGTGTTTGGTCTATTTGGTTGATTAAATAATCACGAGAAATAGAAGGGCGGTTTTGAATATTTGCATAATCTAAAAGAGCTACCTTAAATCCTTTCTTATTAATAATGATGGGAAAATTTCCCATACGAGTTAGGTTGTCAGCAAAAGCGCCAGTGGTGCGTACGTCAAAAACTTCTAACGCTTTTTTTGTTCTCAACATTCCCTTTTTATCAATGTAGGCTGTATTCAAATTTGCCATTACACATTCATTGATTCCTGAATATTTTACTGCCAATGCAAATTCATCGGGCGAAGAAAAAGGCGAAGTTAAATCGCCCGTAAAAGATGTTTTCAAATTAGCTATAACTACATCCCCAATATTTAAGACAGGATTTATATACCTCAATTCAGAAGTGAAATCATATTTTTTCGTGCCAGGCAAAAAAGCTTGTTTAATCTGCTGCTCGCTTTGGTAAACGTTTCCAGCTATCATAATATGCAATAAGCGGAAAGAATCTACTGAATTTAATTTATCATCGTCATACTCCACAGCTCTTACTCTTATATTGTTTTGAGCAACGAGTTGTGAGCAAAATAGTAACGATAAAAAAAGAGGATAAATTTTATTTTGGAAAAGAAATCGCATGTACTTCGTTTGTTTTAATTTGTATTGGCTACTTCAAATATCTCTAAATTTTCTACAAACTTTCGTTTGCCTTTTTCTGTACGAGCAAGTGTTACCATTGCTTTGGCTACGGTTTCGGCAGTTACACCTTTGTATTTCTTCAAAGGGCCTGCAAACAAAAATTCCAAGTTTCTGGCAGCCCACTGTCCTATTGCCTCCCCAGCACGCATTTCACTTCTATCGCCCAATAAAATAGATGGACGTAATACTACTTGAGTATTATAGTTTAACTTCCCTATTGCTTCTTCTAACAAACCTTTTTCTCTACTATAAAAAATAGAGGAGGTGGCGCTAGCTCCTGCAGAAGAAATTAAAATATGCTTAGATGCTCCGTTTCTTTTAGCAATAGCAGCGGTTTCTAATTGATATTCAAAATCTATTTTATGAAAATTAATTTGACTACCCGCTTTGCGAATGGTAGTTCCTAAAGTTGAAAAAATATGGTCTGCTTTTATTCTAGAAGCATACAGCTCCAACTTTTCGAAATCCACTATTTCTTCTATTAACTTTGGATGTTCTAATCCTGATTTTCTCCTACTCAGAGTTGTCACACTGTCATAATCTCCCGATTCTAAAAGCAATGTAAGACAATGTTTTCCTACCAATCCGGTAGAACCTATAAGTAAAGCTGTTGGCATAAATTTGTATTTGGCATTTCCCTAACTTGGTAAAAATAAGAAATAGAGTCTACTTTTATACTTTAGACACTTAAACACCTTTCGCAAAACAAACCTTTGCTTCATTTTCATCTTTGCAAATTTTTATTAAACGCATTATGACACTTTCTACAATTCTTATTCTTTTAATTTTTGGTGTCTTAGCAGGTTTTGTAAATACCGTTTCGGCAGCTGGTTCGCTCATAGCCGTTCCTTCCCTAATTTTTGGAGGGCTACCCGCTACAGATGCTAATGCTACTAATCGCATTGGTGTCTTGTTTCAAAATATGGCTGCTGTTTATGGCTTTCGTTCTAAAGGTGTACGAGGAGATAACTATATGTGGTGGTTAGCGCTAGCAGCTATACCTGGTGCTATACTAGGTGCCTTATTTGCAGTAAAAATAGACGCTTATCTGCTCAACAAATTATTAGCCATCCTAATGGTAGTTTTTATTTTTATTACGCTCCTTAATCCTTTAAAACCTACCGAAAAAGTAACTCCTAGATTAGACACACGGCACAAAGTGGCTGGGTTTGTTTCCTATTTTTTTATTGGTATATACGGTGGGTTTATACAAGCGGGAACGGGGTTTTTTATGATGGCAACAGGCCTTTTGATTCACCGATTTGATATCGTAAAAACGAATTATTATAAAGCCTTTATTATGTTCATTTATACCATTGCTGCATTAGGAATCTTTCTTTGGAAAGGAAATGTACACTGGGCAGAGGGCTTGCTTTTGGCAGTAGGTATGTCCTTAGGTGGATGGATAGGAAGCCGCTGGAGTGTAGATGCTAGCGAAGAAAAAATCAAATGGCTAATGATAGTAGTACTCGCTGTTTTTTCTGTAAAGCTTTGGTTCTATAGTTAGCACTCCTTCAAGTACAGTTGAATAACTTTTTCTGATTTGTCAAAATTGCTTATCACCGTATCGTGAAGGTTATTCCCTAATTTTTGTCTTAATTTTTCTTCCGTCAATAGTTTTTCTACCTCCACCAAAAAGTGTGCTTCGCTATCCGACTTAGGTACTTTTATACCATTTACCCCGCTTTTAATATAATCATCAAAATCACCCACACCTTCACAAACTACCACTGCCTTTCTCAGCAACCCCAGCTCCTTTACAGTACTACTGCTGGCTTCCGTTAGTGAAGGATGAACCAATATATCTATTGCAGAAAAATAATTGATAAAGTCTGTTTTATATCCTAAAAAAACAATGTGTTGCTCTAACTTTTTATTCAATACATATTCCTTTAACGATTTTTCAAGATAGCCCGCATCTAAGACAAATAACTTTACATTAAAGCCCTTTGCTATTAAGGCTTCCGTTAGTTGAATAGTAAGCAACGGTCTTTTTAAAGGAATTAACCGTGAACAAGAAAGTAATCTAAACGCTGCTGGATATTGTTCCTTTATCTGTGCTGCTTTTTCGTTATCTGGCTTAGGAAAGCTATCAAAATCATAAATATAGGGTATGATGCTAAACTTACTTAAATCCCACTTTTTCTCTGACTTTACAATATCTAAAACACCGCTAGATGGTACTATTATTCGTTTACCCAACGTTTGAATAAACCAATCAAATACTTTTTCTTTCTTATTTATGATAATGGTATGTTCTAGTTCTTTTGGAATAAAATTTCCATGATGGCGAAAGAGAACAACTTTTACTTTCAGAAAAAACTGCGCAAAAACTGCTATAAAGTTTACATGTTGTAAATGTGAATGAACCACATCTATCTGCTGCTCTTTACAAAAGCGAATCAAAAATTGAATTTGTTTCCAGTAATATTTCAAACTAGAATTGCTTGGAGCAAGTGGATTAGCATAGATTTTTACACCTCTTTGTTCTAATGCTAGATGCAAATCGCCTTTCTCACATGTTGTTAGCAATAGAACATCAAAACCCTTCTCTTTTAAGGAAACCATTAGGGTCTCCATAGGGTTAGAGCGTTTATTAGAAGGATAATAAAAAAGTAGCTTTTTCAAATTAAAAAATTTTTTACTCTAATTAGTTTATCAATGTCTATAATACAAAATGTTGGTCTAGCGACCAACATTTTGAAGAGAAGAACTTGTTTAATTGATAAAATTTCTTGTCCGTTTACGACTTCTTCTTTTTGCTTTTTGTGTCTTTCTCATCCCAGCTACTACGACCTCCGTTTTTTCCTAATTGGAAAATTCTAGAAATAGTAAACCCTAAACGAAACTGACCTTGTGCCCAATTTTTAGTAGTGTATGGAAGAAAATCATTCTCTACCAAACCTTCGCTATTTGTAAGGTTGATGTGAAATACGTGTCCTCCGGTTTCAAACTCCATTCCTAAAT